>CAYMAC010000007.1:0-107125 GCA_964388325.1 uncultured Simplicispira sp.
GCCATCGTCGTCTAGCAGTAGGAATCTCCGGGGTTTAGCCCGGAGAGGATGTCAATTATAAGCCACGTTTGGCGGTACTCAACAAGGTAGTCACTTCTAACGAAATGTCTGAAAAATGTGAACCAGCCCCGATGAGTTTTTCCGCATCTTGGTATTGTCCGGCATTGATTTTGCGCGCTACTTCCCCAGCGGTTTGGTGGAAATCGGCGTGCTTATTGAGTAATTGTGAGAACAGCGGACGGCTGCCCCATTGTGCGCCACCGGGGCCATGAATCCAGCGCCCCAAGGGGCATTGGTCATCGCGGCAGATGGTGTCGGCATCGAGCTTATCGTGCTTTGCAATGGCCGAGCGCAGTTTGACCTTCCACTGGCGGTGCGCTTCTATGGCGCTGTCAAAATCAAAGTTCGCCACTGTGGTGTTGTATCCAACGCTGTCTTCTTCTGATAGTTGAGCCATCGCTGGCAAAATAAAGCGGGCCACTTCGCTGGCCAGTGTTTGTGCTTGGTTTTGCATGGCGGTAGCGGCAGCAGCGGTCTCTTCGACCAGCGCGGCGTTTTGCTGTGTCATGCGGTCCAATTCTTGCACTGCTTGGCCAATTTGGCCGATGCCTTGGTTTTGTTCATGCGCCCCAGTGGCTACTTCACTGAGTAGGCTGTTGACATGCTGGGATGAATGCACAATATCTTCGATAGTGCTGCCTGCCTTACGCACAATGTCGGTTCCGGTGCTCACTTGGCTAACGCTGCTGTCGATAAGGGCTTTGATTTCTTTGGCTGCTGCGGCACTGCGCCCGGCCAAATTACGTACTTCAGATGCCACCACGGCAAAGCCTCGGCCCTGCTCACCGGCGCGGGCTGCTTCTACGGCAGCATTCAGCGCCAAAATGTTGGTTTGAAAAGCAATGCCGTCAATCGTGCTGATGATGTCAGAAATTTGCGCTGACGATTGCCGAATAGCTTCCATCGTATGCACCACTTCACGCATGACTTGGCCACCCGCGCTGGCCACTTGGGCATTGTGTTGCGCTACTTGCGAGGCTTCTTGGGTGTGCTGGGTGGTATTGCTGACGGTGGCCGCAATTTGTTCCATTGAAGCCGCCGATTCTTCTAAATTGCTGGCGGTGTGTTCGGTGCGTCGCGACAAGTCCAAGGCTCCGCTGGCAATTTCGCTGGCTGAATGCACGATGTCATCGCTAGAACGGCGCACGCGCAGCACCATCGTACGCAAAGCGTCTTGCATGGCGTGCAGTTCAGTCATTAGTTGCGCTGCCTCGTCTTTGCCCCAAGGTGAGGGCGAGGTGGTTAAGTCACCACTGGTCATAGCGCGCAAGTGGCGGCGGGTTTCTTTGAGGCCCCCATCCATCACGCGGTAAAAACTTAAAAATAGATAACCGGCCACTGCCACGCTGATAAGAATTCCAACGCCTGCAATGGTCAATTTCTGTAAAAAAATTTGGTAAAGGTCATCGATATAGATGCCCGACCCCAGCACCCAGCCCCAAGGCTGGAAACCTTGCACATAGGCCACCTTGTCCACGGCCTGCTGCTTACCGGGACGCGGCCATTGGTAGGAAACAGAACCTTTGCCACCATTGCGCCCGGTATCGGCAAAAGCTTGGAACAGGGCAAAGCCATTGGGGTCTTTGTGAGCACGCATATCTTTACCGTTCAAATCGGGCAAGATGGGGTGCATGATCATGCGCTGTTGCACATCGTTGATCCAAAAGTATTCTTGCTGGTCATAGCGCAATTTGCCAATCACTGTTTGGGCTAAAGTTTGTGCTTGGGCTTGGGTAAGTTGCCCAGAGGTTTCTTGGCTGTGCGCCCACTCCAGAAAGCCATAGGCAATTTCGACATGCTGGCGCGTGGTATCCATGCGCGCTTGCATGGTGGTATCAAACTCATTTTTGAGCATCCATCCGACCAGCACCAGCATCGGCAACATAAAAGCCAAGGAAATAATCAGCGCCTTGGTAGCAAAGCGCAGGTTGCGAAAGGCGCGCACACCGGGTGCCCAAATGCCGTGGTGCTCAAAAAATCCCGAGGCATCGGGGCGCTGCATAGACGGGGTAGCTGTGGGGTAAAAACTAGAATTACTCATGACATCGCTGGTCTCGATAGTATTTTTATGACAATGGTCTGACAGGCGGGCATCATAGGGGAGGATGCTGGTGTTTGGTGGTGCTGCTAACTAGCATCTCAGGGCCGTATGGTGCTGGCACCACTTGATGCAAAAATTTTTGGTGCAGCTGATTTTTTCGTGCTACAATTTCGTTCTCAGCAAATGTGGGACGTTAGCTCAGTTGGTAGAGCAGCGGACTTTTAATCCGTTTGTCGTGGGTTCGACCCCCGCACGTCCCACCAAGTATTTAGCCTAGTGGCGCAATGAAACCCTGCTATCAAAACGGTAGCAGGGTTTTTTGTTGCTTCCCCAGTTAATTCTCATTTACAACACTACAGAACACCAAAAACCCAAAAAAAACCGCCACATGCTGGTTTTTTCAGTATGTGGCGGTATCTTGTGTGGTGGAGCTGGCGGGAATTGAACCCGCGTCCGCAAGCCTTCTTTGGGCAGATCTACATGTTTAGCGGTCTGTTTTGAATCTTACGCCCAGTGCCGCGCAGTCGCACGCTGCACTGGATGCCAGCACCCTAAAATCTTGTTCTGCACCAAGGTACCCGATGCAGAACCAGCTAATGTAAATTACCTTGCAGCCTGGAAGTCTTGCGACCCCCTTGCCCAGCCCATCAGCGTGCTGTTGCAAGGCTCACCGGATTTAAGCGGCGAGTGCGAAACGTTCGTCGTTTGCAGTTAGTTTGTTGAATGCAGATTTACGAGCGCCAATCAAGCTCGACATGCACCACACCAATTCCGAACCCACGTCGAAACCAGGGCAGCCCCTAACTTCCCATTTTAGGCCAGATTGAGGTATTGCAACAGGGCCTGTGGAGAATTAACCACGGCATGGGCTCCCCATTGCTTGGCATCGGCATGTGCGCCCAAGTAGCCATAGGTAGCGGCTACGGTGACCATGCCAGCGGCCAGCCCAGCCACAATGTCACGCTCATCATCACCGACATAGAGACAATCGCAGGCAGGCACCTTGAGCTGCTGCGCGGCATAGAGCAAAGGGGCTGGGTGTGGTTTGGCGTGGGGCGTGGTGTCGCCACTGACCACGGTGGCGGCAGAGGCAAACAAGGGCAGGGCTTGCACCAGCGGTTCGGTAAAGCGCGCCATTTTATTGGTCACTACCCCCCAAGGCAGTGGCTGGGCCTGTAATTGGGCAATCAACTCTGGCACGCCAGCAAACACCGTGGTGCTGTGCGTCAGGCGTGCAGCGTAGTTCTGAAAGAACTCCTCGCGCAGGGCAGGAAAATCGGCATGTTCTGGGGTGATGCCAAAAGCCTCGGCCAATAAACCACGCGCCCCAGCACCCGCCATAGGCCGGTAACGTGCCGCAGGCAGCGAGGGCAAACCTCGGTCGGTACGCATTTTGTCGGCAGCGGCCCCCAAGTCTGGGGCGCTATCGACCAGCGTACCGTCTAAATCAAATAAAACCGCACGAATATGCTGGAACATGAACCACTCCAGCGTTTCAGCCCACGCGGCGGGTAGCAAACAAATAATTCACGCTGGTATCTTGGCTTAGCCAGTATCTGCGCGTTAAGGGGTTGTATTGCAACCCCCGACTGTGCAGCACCTCTAGTTGGGCAGCACGGCAGTGGGCGGCCAACTCGCTGGGGCGGATAAATTTGGCGTATTCGTGCGTGCCTTTGGGCAGCATGTTGAGCACATACTCTGCGCCCACAATAGCAAATAAAAAAGACTTGGCATTGCGGTTGATGGTAGAAAAGAACACCCAGCCGCCCGGCTTGACCAGTTGGGCACAGGCGCGCACGATAGAGCTGGGGTCTGGTACATGCTCCATCATTTCCATGCAAGTGACCACATCAAAAGACTCTGCTTGTTCTTGGGCCAAGGCCTCAGCGCTGATTTCTTGGTAACGAACGTTGGCGGTGTTGGCTTCTAAGGCGTGCAGCTGCGCTACCCGTAGCGATTTGGTGGCCAAATCAATGCCTAGCACGTCGGCCCCCTTGTGGGCCATTGCCTCGGCCAAAATGCCACCACCACAGCCTACATCCAACACGCGCTGGTTGTGCAGCGGGGCCAAGCCATTAATCCAATCCAGGCGCAAGGGATTGATTTGGTGCAGTGGGCGGAACTCGCTTTCTGGGTCCCACCAGCGGTGGGCCAAATCAGAAAACTTGGCCAATTCGGCCAGATCAACATTGTCGGTATGGTGCATGGCTTGATTTTCTAGCAAAGCGCGACAGTACGATGCTATCGTGCATAAAAAAAGCCCCGTTGCCGGGGCTTTTTGACAGCAATCAGTAAAGATTACTGAGCGGCACGGGTACCGACCACTTCGATTTCTACGCGACGGTTCTTGGCGCGACCATCTTTGGTGCGGTTATCGGCCACGGGTTGCTTCTCGCCCTTGCCTTCAGTGTAAACGCGGTTCTTTTCGATGCCCTTAGACACCAAATAAGCCTTGACGGCTTCGGAGCGGCGGATAGACAGCTTTTGGTTGTAAGCATCAGAGCCAACGGAGTCGGTGTGACCCACAGCAATGATGACTTCCAAATTCACGCCCTTGACCTTGGCAATCAAATCGTCCAGCTTGGCTTTGCCAGCGGGCTTGAGTACAGCCTTGTCAAAATCAAAGAAGGCGTCAGCAGCGTAGGTAACCTTGCTGGCTACGGCAGGAGCAGGTTGTGCTACTGGAGCAGGTGCAGGTGCGGGTGCAGGTGCAGCAATGGGAGTAGGTGCAGGTGCTGGAGCAGCCAAAGCGCCATCGCAGTTAGCGGCAGCGGTAGCAGGTGTCCAGTTGGCATCGCGCCAGCACAGTTCATTGGTGCCGTTTTTCCAGACCAAATCGCCGGAACCGTTTTTCCAGTTGTCTACGGTTTGTGCGCCAGCGGCGGTTGCAAGCACTGCGGAGGCAAACAACATCGCCACTTTGTTCAATTTTTTCATGGGTTCTCCTCTTGGGGAAAAAGCCGCAGCCGCGCTGCGTATCAATGACGTCGTCGGTGACCACCACCAAAAACGTTATTTTGATTGTGCCATACGCAACCGGACAGAATAGCCCCAGCAGGCCAGTGAGCGCCGTATGGGCCTGCATTTGAACGCATGTGTTGTGCAGTTGCTACAACCGCTTGGGCCTAAAATGGGTGTCCATTGCTGTCCTTGTCCCTGTCATGACCCAGTTTGCCAAAGAAACCTTGCCCATCAGCCTAGAAGAAGAGATGCGGCGCAGTTATCTCGATTACGCCATGAGCGTGATTGTGGGGCGTGCCTTGCCGGACGCACGCGATGGCCTCAAGCCTGTACACCGGCGCGTGTTGTTTGCCATGCACGAGCTCAATAACGATTGGAACCGGCCCTACAAAAAGTCGGCCCGTATTGTGGGTGATGTGATTGGTAAGTACCACCCGCACGGCGACAGTGCGGTCTATGACACCATCGTGCGTATGGCGCAAGATTTTTCTTTGCGCCACATGTTGGTCGATGGGCAGGGTAACTTCGGCTCCGTCGATGGTGACAGCGCAGCGGCCATGCGCTACACCGAAATTCGCCTGTCCAAAATTGCCCACGAAATGCTGGGTGATATTGACCGCGAAACGGTGGATTTTGGCCCCAACTACGACGGCAGCGAGCAAGAGCCGCTGGTGTTGCCTAGCAAGCTGCCCAATTTGCTGGTCAACGGCTCGTCAGGCATTGCCGTGGGCATGGCCACCAACATTCCGCCGCACAACCTCAATGAGGTGGTGGACGGTTGTCTGCACCTGCTGGCGCACCCGCAAGCCTCGATAGACGAACTAATGGAAATCATCCCAGCCCCTGACTTTCCCACGGCGGGCATCATCTACGGCATCAATGGGGTAAAAGATGGCTACCGTACCGGCCGGGGCCGCATCGTTATGCGCGCCAAATGCCATTTTGAAGACATTGACCGGGGCCAGCGCCAAGCCATCATCGTCGATGAGCTGCCCTACCAAGTCAACAAAAAGACGCTGCAAGAGCGCATGGCCGAGCTAGTCCACGAGAAAAAAATCGAGGGCATCAGCCACATCCAAGATGAATCCGACAAATCCGGGATGCGCTTGGTGATTGAGCTAAAACGCGGCGAAGTGCCCGAGGTGGTGCTAAATAACTTGTACAAGCAAACGCAGTTGCAAGACACCTTTGGCATGAACATGGTGGCGCTCATCAATGGGCAGCCGCGCCTGTGCAACCTTAAAGACTTGATTAGCGTGTTCTTGCAGCATCGGCGCGAAGTGGTCACACGCCGCACGGTGTTTGAACTGCGTAAAGCGCGTGAACGCGGCCATGTGCTAGAGGGGCTGGCGGTGGCGCTGGCTAATGTGGACGAGTTTATTGCCATCATCCGCAATGCCCCCACCCCGCCAGTAGCCAAGGCAGCCCTGATGGCACGCACTTGGGACAGCGCTCTGGTGCGTGGCATGTTGACACGCACGCGCACCGATGGTGCGTTGGTTCAAGCCGCAGATTACCGCCCCGAGGGCCTAGAGGCCGAGTTTGGTATGCAGCCCGATGCGCTGTACCGCTTGTCTGAGACGCAAACCCAAGAAATTTTGCAAATGCGCCTGCAACGCCTAACTGGGCTAGAGCAAGACAAAATCGTCGCCGAATACAAAGAGGTGATGGCGCACATTGACGACCTGCTGCACATTCTGGCTACGCCAGCGCGCGTCTCCAGCATCATTGGCGATGAGCTCAAAAGCATCAAGGCGGAGTTTGGCCAAAGCAAGTTGGGCGCACGCCGCAGCCAAATCGAACACAGCGCCCAAGACCTGTCCACCGAAGACCTGATTACGCCCACCGATATGGTGGTCACGCTCAGCCACTCGGGCTATATTAAGAGCCAGCCCCTGTCCGAATACCGGGCGCAGCGGCGTGGTGGGCGTGGCAAATTGGCCACCGCCACCAAAGAAGATGACTGGATTGACCAGCTGTTTATTGCCAATACGCACGACTACATCCTGTGCTTCTCGAACCGGGGGCGCTTGTATTGGCTCAAAGTCTGGGAAGTACCCGCCGGTTCGCGCGGCTCGCGCGGGCGGCCCATCGTCAACATGTTCCCGCTGCAAGAGGGCGAAAAAATCAATGTTGTCTTGGCTTTGACGGGCGAGATGCGTAGCTTCCCAGCAGACCACTATGTCTTTATGGCCACGGCTGCTGGCACGGTGAAAAAAACCGCCCTGCAAGAATTTAGCAACCCACGCAAGAGCGGCATCATTGCCATCAAACTCGACGAGGGCGACCAATTGATTGGCGCGGCCGTCACTGATGGTCAACATGACGTGATGCTGTTCTCTGATGGTGGCAAGGCGGTACGCTTTGACGAGGATGATGTGCGCGCTTTGGGCCGCGACACCCGTGGCGTGCGCGGCATGAATTTGGAAGCAGGCCAAAGCGTGATTGCCATGCTGGTGGCCGAAGACGAAAGTCAATCGGTACTCACCGCCACCGAAAATGGCTACGGCAAGCGCACCAGCATTGCCGAACACACGCGCCACGGACGCGGCACCAAAGGCATGATTGCCATCCAACAATCGGCGCGCAATGGCAAGGTAGTAGCCGCTACGCTGGTGCGCCCCGATGACGAAATCATGCTGATTACCGACACTGGCGTGTTGGTGCGTACCCGTGTGGCCGAAATCCGCGAGTTGGGCCGTGCCACCCAAGGCGTTACCTTGATTGCCTTGGATGAAGGTGCCAAATTGACAGGTTTGCAGCGCATTGTAGAAAACGATGCCAACCCCACTGGGGCCAATGACACAGAAGAAGACACTGATTTAAACCCATCGCCCGCCACAGTACAAGACTGAATTTTGGAAAATTCACCATGAAACAACGCCCTTATAACTTCTCTGCCGGCCCTGCCACCATCCCGGTAGAAGTGCTAGAACAAGCTGCCGCCGATATGCTCGACTGGCAAGGCAGCGGCATGGGGGTGATGGAAATGAGCCACCGGGGCAAAGAGTTCATTTCCATCTACGAACAGGCCGAAGAAGATTTTCGTGAGCTGCTGGCCATCCCGATGGACTTTGAGATTTTGTTCATGCAGGGGGGCGGCTTGGCGCAAAACGCCATCGTGCCGCTTAATTTGTCGCACGGTGGCACGGTAGATTTTGTCGTTACCGGCGCATGGAGCCAAAAGTCGCACCACGAAGCCGAAAAATATGCCGCTGATGCCCATTTGGCAGCCACAGGGCAAGACAGCGAGTTCACCACCATTCCTGACCCAGCCAGCTGGCAACTGAGCCGTGGTGCCGGCTATTTGCACCTGTGCAGCAACGAAACCATCCACGGGGTAGAGTTTCAAGAACTGCCTGATTTGAAAGCCTTGGGCAGCGATGCGCCGTTGGTGGTAGATTTTTCTTCGCATGTAGCCTCGCGCCCGGTAGATTGGTCGCGGGTCGGGTTGGCTTTTGCCGGGGCGCAAAAGAATTTGGGGCCAGCGGGCCTGACAGTGGTGGTGGTGCGTGAAGACCTGCTCGGCCAAGCGCTGGCCAGTTGCCCCAGTGCTTTCAATTACCAAGTGGTGGCCGACCACCAATCCATGTACAACACGCCGCCTACTTGGGGCATTTACGTCGCTGGCCTGATGTTCCAATGGCTCAAGCACCAACGCGAAGGTGATTTAACCGGCATTGCCGCTATCGAGCAACGCAATATTGCCAAAGCCCAGTTGCTGTACGACACGATTGACCAATCTCAGCTGTACGTCAACAAAGTAGCCCCCCATTGCCGCTCGCGCATGAACGTGCCGTTCTTCTTGCGCGATGAGTCGCGCAACGATGCCTTTTTGGCCGGTGCCAAAGCGCGCGGCCTGTTGCAACTCAAGGGCCACAAGTCGGTGGGCGGGATGCGCGCCAGCTTGTACAACGCGATGCCACTAGAGGGCGTGCAAACGCTGGTGGCCTATCTACAAGAATTTGAACAGCAATCCGCATGAGCTCTGCTTCTTCTCCTCCTATTCCGCAAGCCTCGCCTGATTTGGCCGATTTGCGGGTACAAATTGACAGCCTTGACCGGCAATTGCTCACCCTGCTTAACCAGCGTGCCCTGGTGGCCGAGCAGGTGGGCGAAGTGAAAAAGCGCGAAGGCACGCCATTTTTCCGCCCTGACCGCGTGGCCCAAGTGATTGACAAAATCACCACCGCCAACCCCGGCCCGCTGAAAAGCGCCCATGTTGCAGCCATCTGGCGCGAGATTATGTCGGCCTGCTTGGCCTTAGAGTCGCCCCAGCGCGTGGCGGTATTGGGGCCAGAAGGCACCTTTTGCGAGCAAGCGGCGGTCGAGTATTTTGGCGGCGCTGCCGATTTGATGTACTGCGCCAATTTTGACGAGGTGTTCCACGCTACGGCGGCGGGCAGCGCCCAATATGGCGTGGTGGGTGTAGAAAACTCTACCGAAGGCGTGGTGACGCGCTCTTTGGATATGTTTTTGCACACCCCCTGCCATGTGGTGGGCGAGGTCAGTTTGCTCATTCGGCACAACCTGCTGCGCCAAACCGATGCTTTGGATGGCATTGAGGCCGTGCTGGCGCACCCACAAGCCTTGGCCCAATGCCAAGCTTGGCTGTCTAAGCACCTGCCCCACGCCGAGCGCCGCCCGGTGTCGAGCAATGCCGAAGGCGCGCGTCTGGCGGCCACCAACCCCACTTGGGCCGCACTATCAAGTGAGCGCGCCGCGCAACAGTTTGGCCTGCACATCGTGGCCCATGCCATCCAAGATGATGCCTACAACCGCACCCGCTTTGCCATCATTTGCCTGCCGCACACCCTGCAAACGCCGCCACCCTCGGGCAAAGATTGCACCAGCCTGATTGTCTCGGTGCCCAACCAGCCGGGGGCGGTGCATGATTTGCTGGTGCCACTCAAGCAGCATGGCGTCTCCATGACGCGCTTTGAGTCGCGTCCGGCGCGCACTGGCCAATGGGAATATTATTTTTACATCGACATTGATGGCCACCCCAGCCAGCCACATGTAGCTGCTGCTTTGGCCGCTTTGCGTGGTTTGTGCGCTTTTTACAAGGTGCTGGGTACCTACCCTGTGGCCTCCTAAGGAAACGGTATGTTTGAACAACTGGGCCTCATCGGCTGCGGCCTGATGGGCGGATCGTTTGCACTGGCGCTCAAGCGCGCCGGGTTGGTCAAGCGCGTAGTGGGTTACAGCAAGTCGCCCTCTACCACCGACCGTGCGCGTCAAATGGGCGTGATTGATGTCGAAGCCCCTTCGGCGCTGCTGGCCGTGGCAGGGGCCGATATTGTGTTGCTGGCCGTACCCGTATCGGCCACCGAAGCCTCGCTCAAGGCGATTCGGCATTTGGTCACGCCCAATATGCTGATTATGGATGTAGGCTCTACCAAAGCCGATGTGGTGCAAGCGGCGCGCAGTGCCTTGGGCGAAAAAGTCGGGCCCTTTGTACCTGCACACCCTATTACCGGGCGTGAAGTGGCCGGGGTAGAACATGCGGATGCTGATTTGTATGTGGGTCGCCAAGTGATTTTGACCCCGATTGAGCGCACCCTGACGCTACAAATAAAACAGGCCGAAGAAGTCTGGAAGGCACTGGGCTGCCGCGTTACCAGCATGTCGCCCGAATCGCACGACGAGGCTTTTGCCGCCGTTAGCCATCTGCCGCATTTGCTCGCCTTTGCCTTTATCAATGGCTTGGCGGGGCAACAGCAGGCTGAAAATTTCTTCTCACTGGCCGGGCCGGGGTTTCGTGATTTCAGCCGCATTGCCGCTGGCGATTCCAAAATTTGGCGCGATATTTTGTTGGCCAACCGGCACGATGTTTTGGCCCAATCGGAATTGTTCCGCCAAGCGCTCACGCAATTAGAACAACTGATTCGCAGTGGCAACCGGCAAGGACTAGAAGACCTCATTACTTTGGCCAGTGCCACGCGCAGCCATTGGCGCATGGGCGCACAGCGCAGCAAGGGCCACCATTAGCATGTTTGCCATTCCTTTTCTTGATATTCCCCCCTTGGTCAGCGCTGGCGGCAGCGTGCGCCTGCCCGGCTCTAAAAGTATTTCTAACCGCGTGTTGTTGTTGGCCGCTCTCAGCCAAGGCACCACCGTAGTGCAAGATTTGCTGGCCTCCGATGACACCCGCGTGATGCTCGATGCTCTGCGCCAATTGGGCTGTGGTGTCGAAGAAAGCGGTAGCCAAGCGCGTATTACTGGTTTGGGTGGGTGCGTCGCTCAATCGCCCGCCAAGCTGTTTTTGGGCAATGCAGGCACCGCCATGCGCCCACTCACTGCCGCGCTGGCGCTGCTGGGCGGCGAATATGAACTTAGCGGTATTGCCCGGATGCACGAGCGCCCGATTGGCGATTTGGTCGATGCCCTGCGCCAACTGGGTTGCCAAATTGATTATTTGGGCCAAGATGGCTATCCGCCTTTGCGTATTGCCCAAGCTGCTGGCGTGCCCGCCTTGGCACTAAACCAGCCCATTCAGGTGCGCGGCGATGTTTCTAGCCAGTTTTTAACCGCCCTGCTGATGGCCTTGCCCTTGGTGGCCAGCACCCAAGACGTGGTGATTGAGGTAGTGGGCGAACTCATCTCTAAACCCTATATCCACATCACACTAGAACTGTTGGCCCGTTTTGGCATTGCGGTGCGCCACGAGCAATGGCAGCGCTTTACTATCCCGGCAGGCAGCCGCTACCAGTCACCAGGAACTATCCATGTAGAGGCCGATGCATCTTCGGCCAGCTATTTCATTGCCGCCGGGGCCATTGCCGGCAGCGCAGAAGGCGTGAAGGTGCTGGGGGTAGGCTTAGACTCTATCCAAGGCGATATCCGCTTTGTTGAAGCAGCCCGGCAAATGGGGGCAAAAATCAGCGGCGGCCCCAACTGCTTGCAAATTGAGCGTGGACAATGGCCGCTCCAAGCGATTGATTTGGATTGCAACCACATCCCCGATGCTGCCATGACGCTGGCCGTCATGGCCCTGTACGCCAATGGCACCACCACGCTACGCAACATTGCCAGTTGGCGCGTCAAAGAAACCGACCGCATCGCCGCGATGGCCGCCGAGTTACGCAAACTGGGTGCCACGGTAGAAGAAGGCGCAGACTTTATCCGCGTCACGCCTCCAGCTGCGGCAGCTGATTGGCGCGCTGCCAGCATCCACACCTACGATGACCACCGCGTAGCCATGTGCTTTTCTTTGGCTGCCTTCAATCCGGCTGGCTTGCCAGTACGCATTGAAGACCCCAAATGCGTAGCCAAAACCTTCCCCGATTATTTCGAGGCTCTGTTCTCAGTGGTGCAAGCGCGCCCAGAAGCCACCCCCGTGATTTGCTTAGACGGCCCCACTGCTTCGGGTAAAGGCACCGTGGCCGCTGCGCTGGCGCAACAATTGGGCTATGCCTTTTTAGATTCTGGGGCACTCTACCGCATTACCGCCTTGGCCGCCCAGCGTGCTGGTTTGGCCTTGGATGCCAGCGCCCAAGCTGAGATTGCCGCTTTGGCCCAGCGTCTGGATATTCGCTTTGAGGCCGACCAAGTCTGGCTGGCTGGTGAAGACATCAGCGCCGCCATTCGCACCGAAGAAGCCGGTATGAACGCCTCGCAGGTTTCTTGCTTGCCTGCGGTGCGCGCCGCTTTGGTGGCTTTGCAGCACAGCTTTAGGCGCTTGCCCGGTTTGGTGGCCGATGGGCGCGATATGGGCACGGTCATTTTTCCGCAAGCGCAGCTCAAAGTTTTTCTCACTGCCAGCGCACAAGCGCGCGCCGATAGACGTTATCAGCAGTTGCTTACCAAGGGCGATTCGGCTAATATGTCCGGCCTTGTCGCTGATTTGCAAGCGCGCGATGCGCGGGATATGTCCCGCAGCGTGGCACCCCTGCAAGCAGCACCAGATGCGCTGCTGCTCGACAGCACCCACTGCACCGCCCATCAGGCCGTACAGCAGGTGCTGGTTTGGTGGCAGCAACGCCAGCCTTTTGCGTCCCACGCAGTAGGTTGACGGTCGGTTGTTTTCAACCACTCCGGTTCACACCAGCTCACGCCGCGCTTTAGCGCCTAGGCGGTGTGGTTTTTTATTTACCTAACCCGTGGCTTTTAGCCACATTGCAAACCACCACTGGCGGCCTTAGAAACCACGGCAATAGGGCTGTGGTCAACCTGTCAGTGGCAAGGAAATACATGTCTGAATCTTTTGCCGCCCTTTTTGAAGAATCTTTGCAGCGTACCGAAATGCGTTCTGGCGAGGTCATCCCTGCCGAAGTGTTGCGTGTAGAACACAACTTTGTTGTGGTGGATGCCGGTCTGAAGTCCGAATCCTACGTTCCGCTAGAAGAGTTCAAGAACGACAAGGGCGAAGTCGAAGTCCAAGTAGGCGATTTCGTCTCTGTGGCCATCGGCTCGATTGAAAACGGTTACGGCGACACCATCCTGTCGCGCGATACCGCCAAGCGTCTGGCCTCGTGGTTGGCGCTGGAAAAAGCGCTCGAATCGGGCGAGTTCGTCACTGGCACCACCAGCGGCAAGGTCAAGGGCGGCCTGACCGTGTTGGTCAATGGCATCCGTGCCTTCCTGCCCGGTTCCCTGATTGACACCCGCCCCATCAAAGACCTGACTCCCTACGAAAACAAAACGATGGAGTTCAAGGTCATCAAGCTAGACCGCAAGCGCAACAACGTGGTGCTCAGCCGCCGCGCTGTGGTCGAAGCCTCGATGGGCGAAGAACGCGCCAAACTGATGGAAACCCTGAAAGAAGGCTCCATCGTGCAAGGCGTGGTCAAGAACATCACCGAATACGGCGCATTTGTCGATTTGGGTGGCATTGACGGCCTGCTGCACATCACCGACATGGCATGGCGCCGTGTCCGTCATCCCTCCGAAGTGGTTACCGCCGGTCAAGAAATTACCGCCAAGATTCTCAAGTTTGACACCGACAAAAACCGTGTCTCCTTGGGTCTCAAGCAAATGGGTGATGACCCTTGGATGGGTGTGTCGCGCCGCTACCCACAAAGCACCCGCCTGTTCGGCAAAATCACCAACATCGCTGACTACGGCGCATTTGTGGAACTCGAACCCGGCATCGAAGGCTTGGTACACGTTTCCGAAATGGACTGGACGAACAAGAACATCGCTCCTTCCAAGCTGGTCACGCTGGGCGACGAAGTCGAAGTCATGGTCTTGGAAATCGACGAAGACAAGCGTCGTATCAGCCTGGGCATGAAGCAATGCAAGGCCAATCCTTGGCAAGAATTTGCCCAAAATACCAAGCGCGGCGACCGCGTTAAGGGCCCCATCAAGTCCATCACTGACTTTGGCGTGTTCGTCGGTCTGGCTGCCGGTATCGACGGTCTGGTGCACTTGTCTGACCTGTCTTGGAATGAAGCGGGCGAAGCCGCTGTGCGTAACTACAAGAAGGGCCAAGAAGTCGATGCCATCGTGTTGGCTGTCGATGTGGACCGCGAACGCATCTCTTTGGGCATCAAGCAGCTCGATGGCGACCCGTTCACCACCTTCGTCACCGTCAACGACAAGGGCCAAACCGTCACTGGTAAGGTCAAGACCGTGGATGCCCGTGGCGCTGAAATTGATTTGGGCGACGATATCATCGGCTACCTGCGTGCCTCCGAAATCTCGCGCGACCGCGTGGAAGATGCCCGTAACGTGCTCAAAGAAGGCGATGAAGTGACTGCCGTGGTGGTCAATGTGGACCGCAAGACACGCAACATTCAGTTGTCTATCAAGGCCAAAGACCAAGCCGAGCAGCAAGAAGCCATGCAATCGCTAAGCCAACAAGCAGCCCGCGAAAGCGCTGGTACTACCAGCTTGGGTGCTCTGCTGCGCGCTAAGTTGGATAACTCGGACAAATAATCGCTTTTTGGCTTAAAGGCTAAGCAAAGGCCGGGTTTGTGTGCCAACACAGCCCCGGCTTTTTTCATGATGGCACAAGCTGGTAAGAATCTATGACCCGATCCGATTTAGTAGCGGCGCTAGAAGAACGTTTTGGCCAATTGAGCCACCGCGACACCGAGGCAGTGGTTAAAACGATGTTGGATGCTATGAGCCACAGCCTAGAGCAAGGGCGGCGCATTGAAATTCGGGGGTTTGGCAGTTTTTCTATCCATGTGCGCCCACCGCGCATGGGGCGCAATCCACGCAGTGGTGCTGCGGTGGCCATTCCAGCCAAGCAGGTGCCGCATTTCAAGGCTGGCAAAGCCCTGCGAGAGGCAGTCGATAAAGGCTTGGTAAAGGTAAGCCTTTGAGCTTTTACCATCATCTAGGATGCGGTACCATGGAGCGATTATTTTAGCACCCCATAAAAATGAATTATCTTTATAAAAAAATCTTTTTGAATTTTAATTCTCTTTTGATTCAAAAAATAAAAATTAATTTTTTTATTTTGTTGGCCTGTTTTTTTTATATTGGCTATAGCAATCCAGTTCACGCATTTGATATTTCTGGTGCAAGCACTATTGAGCCAATCGTTGAAAAATTAATTCCAATATATTTAAAAAATGGTGGAGAAAATATTCAATTATCAGCAGGTGGTAGCAGTTTAGGTGTCAAGAATGCCTTGTCTGAAAAATCACAAATCGGCATGGTTTCGCGCAATTTAAGTGCCGAAGAAAAATCTGCTCTAAAATTTATTCCTCTTGCTATTGATGCTTTAGTAATTATTGTTCATCAAAGCAATCCGATGGATGCTTTAAGCAAAAATCAATTGATTGATTTGTATGCAGGAAAAATAAACAATTGGAGCGTTCTTGGTGGGCCAAATCAACCGGTGGTGCGCGTAAGTAAAGAGGTGGGACGTAGCACACTCGAATTATTTGAGCACTATACAGGCTTGGTTAGTCCAGACCGTCCATCGTCTAATGGTAAACCTCTTATTCACAAAAGAACCTATGTTATTGGCTCCAATAATGAGGCACTTACATTGGTTGGAGGAATGCCTAATGCTATTGGTTATGTGTCATTTGGCAGCGCAGAAACACTCAAAGCTGCTGGAATGCCAATCAAAATATTAAAATTGGATAATATTGTGCCCAGCCATGCTGCCTTTGTAAATGGTAGTTATCCGATTGTTCGTCAGCTTAATTTGGTGTATAAAAATGAATCGCCGCCAGTAAATAATTTTATTGCTTTGGCATTGAGTGAGCAAGGGCAGTCTATCGTAAAGTCAATGGGTTTTATCCCAATGCAAAAAAATAATAATTAAAATACACCATGAAATTTAATTTAACCACCAGAATTATAGCGCCTTATCTATTTTTAGGTGTGGTTGTAGTGTTGGTTTTTTTTGCTTTAATGGCCATTGAAGCACGCATGGCCAAAGCCGAGCGTTGGAGAGTGACTTTAACCGAAATACAAAGCGGTGTTCATGAGATTACATCCAGGGTGCAGAGTGGTATTTTAACCTTGCAAAATGAGCATAATATTGCGGCTGCTCAATTGGCCAATGAAATTCATAAAAAATTGGTAGCGCCCGATGCCATTCAACCCCAAGCCGCTGAATTATTAGAACAATTTCAAGATTTTTATGCGGGGGTGGTGTCGATTAATTCACTTTATCTTGAAAAGCGACCCACAGAGGGTGAAAAACGCTTAAACCAAGTGCGAGAATTACAAAAAGCTATTGGCGCGGCTGTGGCTGACCACCGTGCCCAAAGCGTGCAAACATTAGAGCAACTGCTTGCTTTTAGCCGCGGTTTTATGGCGGTTATGGTGGTGGTGTTTTTATTGTTTTCGATGTCGATTGTACTTTTTGTACGTCAAAAAATTGTCACTCCAATCAATGAGGTGGCCCATGCACTAGAAGAAATGGCTAAAGGCCAGAGTGACATGACAGCCCAACTGCCAGTCAGTGCTATTGCTGAAATTGGTGGTATTGCACGGTCTTTTAATCAACTCATGGGCAGTTTACGCCACCAGTTTTTAGAGGTGCGGACATCGGCAGAATCGATTCAAACTGCCTCGGTAGAAATTGCTTCTGGCAACCTTGACTTGAGCCATCGCACAGAACAAACCGCTACCAGTTTACAAGAAACAACACAGGCACTGGAGATTATGTTTGCACACATTCGCTCTTCAGCAGAGCAGGCCCGCAAGGCCGACCAGCTGGCATCCAGTGCAGCTGAAGTGGCTCAGCGTGGTGGTGCAGTGGTGGCCCAAGTGGTGTCCACAATGGATGAGATTAATACCAGTTCACGCAAAATTGCTGATATTGTTGGTGTCATCGATAGCATTGCCTTCCAAACCAATATCTTGGCTTTAAATGCTGCTGTAGAGGCCGCCCGTGCAGGTGAGCAAGGACGAGGGTTTGCGGTAGTAGCCTCTGAGGTGCGCGCATTGGCTGGGCGTTCGGCGGTGGCATCACAAGAAATTCGCCACCTGATTGAGGCCAGTGTAGCCAGAGTAGCTACAGGCTCTGTGCTGGTGGCACAGGCGGGTGCCACGATGGATGAGGTAGTGACAGCGGTACAAAGTGTTTCAGGTACCATTGCCCAAGTGTCTACTACGGCAGCCACCGAAAACAAAGAAGTGCTTCAATTGACAACATCTATTAAAACCGTTGATGACATGACCCAGCAAAATGCTGCTCTGGTTGAACAATCTTCGGCAGCTGCACAAAGCCTAAGCCACCAGGCCCAAAAACTCTCAGACATTGTGGCCTCTTTCAAACTTGATTAAGCACGCTTTGTCGATGATACATTATCAGTACGCCACCGTCGCCTTAAAATGGCGCTTTACCCAAGGGAGGGCCATTGCATGAAATATCTCCTGTGGCTGCTCAAAGCAGCCATTTTTTTTACGCTGTTTGCTTTTGCCCTGAATAACCAGCAAGATGCCACGGTGCATTTTTTCTTTGGTACGCAATGGCGCGCACCGATGGTGTTGTTGGTATTAAGCGCCTTTGCTTTAGGCATGGTGGCTGGTGTGTTGGGCATGGTGCCGCGCTGGTGGACGCACCGTTGTGCTGCGCGGCGGCAGCAATCTGCCGCTGCTGCTACGCCCCCGCCGGTTGCTGCGGGTGCAACGGCCTCTCCTTCAGCAGCTGCACCCGCAGCCAGCACCGAGCATCCTCATGGAATTTGATTTGTCTTGGATTTTGCTGGGCCTGCCCTTGGCCTTTATGCTGGGTTGGCTGGCTTCGCGCTTTGATTTACGCCAATTACGTGCCGAAAGCCGCACTGCACCCAAAGCTTATTTTAAAGGGCTGAACTATTTGCTCAATGAGCAACAAGACCAAGCCATTGATGCCTTTATCGAAGCCGTGCAGCACGACCCCGACACCTCGGAGCTGCATTTTGCTTTGGGTAATTTGTTTCGCCGCCGGGGCGAATACGACCGGGCAGTGCGCGTACATGAGCATTTGCTGTCGCGTGGCGATTTAGACCGCAAAGACCGCGACCGGGCGCAGTATGCTTTGGCTTTGGATTTTCTCAAGGCCGGGTTATTAGACCGGGCAGAAGCTGCTTTGCTGCGCCTAGAAGGTACCGCTTTTGAAGAAGAAGGCCGATTGGCCCTGTTGGCCATCCATGAGCGCTCACGCGATTGGCCGCAAGCGATGAGCATCGCGCAAAAAATGCAGCAAGCAGGGCAGGGTGATTTCAGTACGCGCCAAGCCCATTATGTGTGCGAGCAGGCGCAAGCACTGATGGCACAAGCCCAATGGCCCCAAGCCACAGCCTTGTTAGAGCAGGCTATGCAGCTGGCCCCCGAAGCCCCGCGCCCGCGCATAGAGTTGGCCCGGCTACAGTTGCAACAGGGCCAAGCCGATGCAGCAGTACGCATCCTCAGCCAGTTGGCAAACGATATACCGCAAGCACTGCCGTTGGCTGCCGCTTTGTTGGCCCAAGCAGCGCAAGCCTGCGGGCAGGTGTCGTCCACACTGGTGCTGTTGTTGCAACATTATGAGCAAACTCCGGCCTTGGATATTTTGGACAGCATCGTCGTCCTAGAAAATTTGAGCAGTTCAAGCACCACTGCACCAGCGGCGCTACGCTATGCCCAGCATCTGGAAAAAGAGGCTTCTTTGGTAGCAGCAGCGCACTGTTTGCGCCACGAAACCCAAAGCCACCCACAATGGCAGCCTTGGCTACAACGGGCAGTGGAGCGTGCCGCCCAACCCCTGATGCGCTACCGCTGCGCTGCCTGTGGTTTTGAAGCGCGTCAACATTTTTGGCAATGCCCCGGCTGCCAAAGCTGGGACAGCTACCCAGCACGGCGCATTGAGGAGCTTTAAACCTAGGCCCTGCGTCTTGCGTAAACTTCGGCTTTTTAGCAGCGGCCATGCCTTGTGCCGCTGCATCGATTTGTTTGCCGTTCCCCGTGCAAGAAAAGGATCTGCATGACAGTCAATATCGTCATTTTGGACGACTACCAAGATGCGGTGCGTAAACTGCACTGTGCCTCTCGCCTTGATGGTTATAACGTCAAGGTTTATACCAACAACGTCAAAGGTCTGGGGCAGTTATCGGTACGCCTGAAAGATGCTGACATCATCGTGCTACTGCGTGACCGTACCCCCATCAGCCGCCAATTGGTAGAAAAACTACCGCGCTTGCGCCTGATTGCCCAAGCCGGTGGACGGGTCGGTAGCCATATCGATGTGCAGGCCTGCACCGGACGCGGTGTGGCCGTGGCCGAGGGCTTGAGCTCCCCCGTGGCCCCAGCAGAATTGACTTGGGCGCTGCTGATGGCTGCCATGCGCCGCTTGCCGCAGTATGTGGCCAACCTCAAGCATGGTGCTTGGCAGCAATCGGGCCTCAAGGCAGGCGCTATGCCGGCCAATTTTGGGCTGGGTGCGGTGTTACGCGGCAAAACGCTGGGCATTTGGGGCTATGGCCAAGTGGGCCAGTTGGTGGCCGGGTATGGCCGCGCTTTCGGGATGCAGGTGTGTGTCTGGGGGCGTGAGGCTTCTTTGGCCCGGGCGCAGCAAGATGGCTATGCGGTAGCCAGCAGCCGTGAGGCGTTTTTTGCCGAATGCGATGTGCTGTCTTTGCATCTACAACTGACCCCAGAAACCCAAGGCAGCATCACCTTGGATGATTTGTCCAGCATGAAACCTAGCGCCTTGCTGGTCAATACGTCGCGCGCTGAGCTGATTGCCCCCGATGCCTTGATTGCCGCCCTGAACCGGGGTCGCCCTGGCATGGCCGCGATTGATGTGTTTGAAAGCGAGCCTATTTTGCAAGGCCATGCTCTGTTGCGGCTAGAAAACTGCGTCTGTACGCCGCATATTGGCTATGTAGAGCAAGACAGCTACGAGCAGTCTTTTGGTGCTGCCTTTGACAATGTGCTGCGCTACCTACAAGGCACGCCCACCAATATCGTCAATCCTGGTGCCTTGCAAATGCGCCGCTGAAGGCAGCAGCACTATGCAGGGGTGGTGGTAGGTCTTGGCGGCCCGGCGTGCGCGCATTTATCCATTCTTGCGCTACCGCTTCGCCTACGCTTTGTTGCACCAAGCTACGCACTTCTTGGCGCAAACGCGGCAGCATCAGGGCGATTTGCTCTTGCACGATGTGGTCAACGGCTTGTTGCAAACGTTGCTCTAAGGTGCTTTCTAGCCGTTGCAATAGGCGCTGCACCAACTGGGCTTCTTGTGCTGCCGATAAGGTACCGGGCAAGGCGGGTGCTGATGTGGGGGCTGGGCGGTGCAGTGGTGGCGCTGCCAGCGTATCCGGTGCTTCTGTGGGCGCGTTGAGCTGTGCGTCAATGCTATCGGCCAAAGTAGGAATATCCAGCAACCACGGCGGTGGCTGGCTTGCTGTGGCAACGGGGGCAGGTTCTGGTGCGGCTGCTGGTATAGCGCTGGGCGGCGGCAGCGGCACCACCTCGGTCAGGGTAGGAATAAAACGTGGCGGTGCCTTGGGGTGTCGGCTCATGCAGTAGTGTCTCTGTTAGCGGGCTGGCAGGGCCAAGTCGTGGCGCACGATGGTGTAGCCGCTGGTTTGGTAATCGCGCCAGCGGGCGCGGGCCTGTTGGCGGTCTTGCTCATCCATGCTAACCACTTCAATCAGGCGCTCAAAGCGCTCAAAGCCGGTCGGTATGGTGCTGCCCAGATTGAGCAGCACTTGCCGGTGGTGTGGGGTGTGGCGTGGGTCGGGGGCCAACAAAATGGGCGATGCCTCCAATAGCTCGGCGCTGGCATCGGCGCTGCAATGGGCAATGAAATCTTGGGGTGTCAGGTTCCAGAGCATTTCATCGAGTAGCGTCAGCGTTTTGCCAGGGCCGGTAATCACCAAGCGCTGCCCCTGACGCTGTGCCTTGCGCGCTACTCGGCAAGCGTAGTAAAGCTTGTCGGGGGCATTAAAGTGAAAGGCAATTTGCGTTGTCATGGCAGCGCTCGGCTTTAGGCTTTGGTAGCGTTACTGGCCTTGGTGCGCGGTGCGCGGGTGGCTTTGGCCGGTGTAGTCGGTGTAGCGGTTGTGCTGCTGGGGTTGTTGCTGGTGCCTGCTTGTAGCAGGTATTGCACCAACAAGGCCACTGGGCGGCCTGTGGCTCCTTTGGCTGCGCCGCTTTTCCAAGCCGTGCCCGCGATGTCTAAATGCGCCCAAGGGGTGCTACCGACAAATTTTTGTAAAAACTTGGCCGCCGTGATGGAGCCACCGGGACGACCAGCCACATTGGCCAAATCGGCAAAGTTAGACTTGAGGCCCTCGGCATATTCTTCGTCTAAGGGCAAGCGCCAGCAGGGGTCTTGTGCCGCCTCACCCGCGTTTTGCAGGGCTTGGGCCAAGGCATCATCGCTGGCAAACAGACCACTGCGGACACCACCCAAGGCAATCACACAAGCGCCGGTGAGTGTGGCAATGTCGATGATGGCGCTGGGTTTGAAGCGCGCGGCGTAGGTCAGGGCATCGCACAAAATCAGGCGGCCTTCGGCATCGGTGTTTAAAATCTCGATGGTTTGGCCGCTCATGCTGGTAACCACATCGCCCGGCTTGATGGCCCGGCCACTGGGCAGGTTTTCGCAGGCTGGAATCAAGCCAACCACGTTGATGGCTGGTTGCAGCTCGGCCAAGGCACGGAACACGCCCAACACGCTGGCGGCACCGCACATATCAAACTTCATCTCGTCCATTTCGGCACCGGGCTTGAGCGATATGCCGCCGCTGTCAAAGGTCACGCCTTTGCCCACCAGCACGATAGGCGCTTGCGACTTGGCTGCGCCGTGGTAACGCAACTCGATAAAGCGCAATTCTTCGTGGGTGCCTTGGGCCACGGCTTGGAATGCACCCATGCCCAACTTGGCCACTTCGGTGGGGCCAAGCACCTTGCAATCGATATTGGGTTGCTTGGCCAATTCTTTGGCGGCATGGGCCAGCAGAGTAGGGGTGGCGTGGTTACCGGGGCGGTTGCCCCATTCGCGCGCCAGCTCAACCCCAGTGGCCACAGCCACGCTTTGGTGAAAAGCATCGGCCACAGCCGTAGTGTCTGGCACGCCAACCACTACCCGTTGCAGACTGCGCGCCTCGGCCTTGGGTTTGGTGGCGGTATAGACATAGCTGGCTTGCGCTAGTGCAGCCACGGCGGCGGCTACCGCACCGGCCTCGGTGGGGCCAGCAGCAAAGCAGACAACCGCACGTTTGGGCGTACCAGCGCTAAGGGCGCTGGCGAGCGCCTGCACCCCTTGGCGCACACCTGCTGGCTGGCCGTTGCCAATGCCTGCCAGCACGACACGGCGTGCGGCTACGGTGGGCACTTGGTAGCAGGGCAAAATCTTGCCTGCTTTGGTTTGCAAATCGCCCGCCTTGATGGCCCCCGCCACCAGCGTGGACAGCGCATCGCTGCCGGGGATAAAACCATCGGCTACCAGTACGATGAGCAAATCGCATTTTTCGCTGGCAGCGGTGGACAGGGTGAGGGTTTTTAAGTCGAAGTTCATAATGCGCCTTTTGTTTTCAAGCAATGTTATTCGATTCATCCATCCGCAAAGAGCTGGCACGCAGCTTTGGCGCTACTTTAGTGGTGCTGGTCACGGTGGTGATGACCATGATGCTGATTCGCACCTTGGGTCAGGCCGCACGCGGCAATGTCAGTCCTTCGGATGTGATGCTGGTCATGGGCTTTACCGTACTCGGGCAGTTGCCCACGCTGCTGAGTTTGTGCCTGTTTGTCGCTATTGTCAGTACCTTGTCGCGCATGTACCGCGACAGCGAAATGGTCATTTGGTTTGCCAGTGGCCGGGGCCTGTTCAACTTTTTGGGGCCGCTGTTGCGTTTTGCTTGGCCGGTGCTGCTGGCTATTGCCTTGTTGGCCTTGCTGGTTTGGCCTTGGGCGAATCAGCAAATTCAAACCCTCAGGGTGCAGTATGAGCAGCGCAGCGACATTGACCGTATTGCGCCGGGCGAGTTCCAAGAATCGGCCAATGGCCGCCGCGTCTTTTTTATTGACCGCGATAGCACCGCTGGCGATGTAGCCAGCAAGGTGTTTATTGCCACCACCGATGCCAAGGGCGAATCGATTACTTCGGCCCAAAGTGCCAAGGTGGAGGTGCGCGAGGGCGAGCGCATGGTCATTTTGAGCCACGGCCAGCGTGTCGAGACCCTCACCCAGCAGCCTGGCACCAAAATCAGCCAGTTTGTTGAATATGGCACCCGCATCGGCACCACCACGGCAGATAGTGCTGCTGGAGCAGAGCCGCTCAAAACCCGTAGCACCGCCCAATTGTGGGCCGAGCCTACACCGGTGCATCTGGCCGAACTGGGTTGGCGTTTGGGGCTGGCTTTAGCGGGCCTGAATTTTGTGCTGCTGGCGCTGGCGTTGGCCAGCGTCAATCCACGCGCCAGCCGCAGTGGCAACCTGATGCTGGCACTGTTTACCTTTATTGTTTATTACAACCTGCTTAATTTGGGCCAAAGTTGGGTGGCTGTGGGCCGGGTCAGTTTGCCCCAGTTTCTGTTGCTGCTGCACGGTAGTACGCTGGCATTGGCGGGGCTGTGGCTGACCATACGCCACCACCATTGGAGTCCGCGCCAGTGGTGGCAGCGTCGGGGGGCTGCATGAAAACCATTCGCCGTTTAATTTACCGCGAGGTGCTGGCTGCCGTGGCGTTTGTCACGCTGGGCTTTTTGGCGCTGTTTTTCTTCTTTGATTTGGTCGATGAGCTGCGCTGGGTAGGCCGTAGCCCCGGTTACCAACTTAGCCATGCGTTGTTGTATATCGCTTTGGCGCTGCCCAATCATTTGTACGAGCTGCTGCCTATCACGGTGCTTATTGGCACCATCTTTGTGATGGCGCGTTTGGCACAAAGCTCCGAGTTCACCATCATGCGTACCAGCGGTTTGGGGCCGTGGCGCGCTCTGCGTACCTTGCTGGCTTTGGGGGGCTTTTTTGTCTTGCTGACCTTTGCTGTGGGCGATTATTTAGCACCGCTGGCCGACCGGACAGCGCAGTTGGTTAAAGCAAAGTACCGGGGCGTGGTTAGCACTGGGGCTACTGGCGCTTGGCTGCGCGAAACCCAAGACAAGACTTCTTTTGTTGTCAATGTACGTGCCATTGGGCCAGAAGGGCAGATGCTGGGTTTGCGTGTGTTTGCCTTTGATGCCCAAGGACGCATGGTCTCGCGCACCCATGCCGCTGGGGCACAGTTTGCCCCTGAAGGTGGTTGGCAGTTGCAGCAAATTGACCACACTTTTTACCACTGGGAAGCGCCAGGCACCCCGGCACGGGTAGAAAATTTGCAAGTACCACAATGGCACTGGAATACCCAAATCAGTGCCGATATGGTGGCGGCAGCGGTGCTCAAGCCTGACCGCATGGCCACGATTGACCTGTTTCAGTACATTCGCCACCTAGAGGCCAATGGCCAAGCAGCACAGCGCTACGAAATTGAATTCTGGCGCAAGGTGTTTTACCCCTTGAGTTGCTTGGTCATGGTGGTGCTGGCGCTGCCGTTTGCCTACCTGCATTTCCGTTCGGGTGGCATTGCCAGTTATGTGTTTGGCGGTGTGATGGCGGGCATCAGCTTTTTCTTGCTGAACAATGTGTTTGGCTTTGTGGGCAGTTTGCAGCATTGGGCACCGTGGGTAGCGGCGGCTATTCCGGGCGTGCTGTATTCCTTGCTGTCGCTAGCAGCTTTTGCTTGGTTAGTCTTGCGCCGTTGAAGGTGCAGCTTTTTTTTTGGTGTTTATGGCTACTTGGTCCCACGGTGTTATTTTGTTTGCCCACGGCTCGCGCGACCCGCTGTGGCGTTTGCCGATTGAAGCAGTGCGCGCCCAAATAGCCGCCACCCAGCCGCAGGTGCTGGCCTGTTGTGCTTACTTAGAGTGTTGCCAGCCCGATTTGGCGCAAGCAGTGCAGCAACTGCACGCACAGGGCCTGCGCGCTATCACCGTGGTGCCGATGTTTTTGGGCACCGGCAAACATGCCCGCGAAGACCTGCCGCAACTGATAGCCGCTTTGCGCGCCGCCCACCCAGACATCGCCCTGACAGTGCAACCCGCCATCGGCGAGCAACCACGCCTGACCGCGCTGATGGCCGAGATTGCCTGCGCCCCCCCAGCGCCATAACCCTTGCGTGGTTTTTTATAGACCAATAGTCCATAATGATGCAATTCTTTATAAGAAATTTGATATGAATTTGCATCAATTCCGCTTCGTGCAAGAAGCTGCGCGCCGCAACCTGAACCTAACGGAAGCTGCTAAAGCACTGCACACCTCACAACCGGGGGTGTCTAAGGCCATTATTGAGCTGGAAGAAGAACTGGGCGTAGAAATTTTTGCCCGCCACGGCAAGCGCCTCAAGCGCATCACCGAGCCGGGCCAGCATGTGCTGCGTAGTATTGAGCTCATCATGGGCGAGGTGAGCAACCTGAAACGCATTGGCGAGCAATTTAGTGCCCAAGACAATGGCACGCTCAGCATTGCCACCACCCACACCCAAGCGCGTTATGTGCTGCCGCTGCCCGTGGCGCGCCTGCGCGAGGCTTATCCCAAGGTCAACGTTAGTTTGCATCAAACCACCCCCGACCAAGTGGCGCGTATGGTGATTGACGAGGTGGCTGAGATTGGCATGGCCACCGAATCTTTGGCCGATTACCCCGAGCTGGTGACCTTGCCCTGCTACGAATGGCAACATGTGCTGGTGCTGCCACCCGGCCATGCCTTGGCGCAAAAAGAACGCATCGCTATCGAAGACATTGCCCACGAGCCACTGATTACCTACCACCCCTCTTTTACCGGACGGGGCAAAATCGACGCTGCCTTTGCAGCGCGGCGCTTGCAACCGCGCATCGCTTTAGAAGCCATCGACTCGGACGTGATTAAAACCTATGTGCGTTTGGGCTTGGGTGTGGGCATTGTGGCCGAAATGGCCATGCGCGATGACCCGGTGGGCGATTTGCTGGTGCGTCCAGTGGGGCATCTGTTCGGCCAGAGTGTGGCGCGGGTAGCGTTTAAGCGCGGGGCTTATTTGCGAAATTTTGTCTATAAATTTGCCGAACTCATTAGCGACCGATTAAGCCGTGACTTGGTGGCCCGTGCCATGACTGGGCATGTGAACGATTATGAATTATGAGCCAGAACGCAGTATGGTAGCCGCTGCACCCATCCCATCCCTTAGCAGCCGCCTGCCCCAAGTAGGCACGACCATTTTCACGGTTATGTCGGCCTTGGCAGCAGAGTATGGAGCCGTTAATTTGGGCCAAGGCTTTCCAGATTTTGACTGCGACCCCTGTTTGCTGGATGCCGTGAGCCACGCCATGCAGGCTGGGCACAACCAATACGCCCCGATGGCCGGTGTGCCGGTGCTGCGCCAAGCCGTGGCCGCCAAAATCGCCGCCTTGCATGGGCGCAATTACCATCCCGACACAGAAATCACCATCACGGCCGGGGCCACGCAAGCTATTTTGACGGCCATTTTGGCACTGGTGCATCCGGGCGATGAAGTGATTGTGCTGGACCCTTGCTACGACAGCTATGTACCCAATATCGTGCTGGCGGGTGGCGTGGCGGTGCGCGTGCCGTTAATGCCGGGCACCTTCCGGCCCAATTTTGACCAAATCAGCGCGGCCATCACGCCACGCACCCGGGCGCTGATTATCAACAGCCCACACAACCCCAGCGCCACCGTTTGGAGCCGTGCAGAGATGTTGCAGTTGCAAGAACTGCTAGCTCCCACCAATGTGCTGCTCATCAGCGACGAAGTGTATGAACACATGGTTTTTGATGGGGCCGCGCATGAAAGTGTGGCCCGTTTTGCTGGGTTGGCCGACCGTGCCGTGGTGGTTTCGAGCTTTGGTAAGACTTTCCATGTCACGGGCTGGAAAGTCGGTACGGTGGCCGCCCCGGCTGCCTTGATGGCCGAGTTTCGCAAGGTACACCAATTTAATGTGTTTAGCGTGAATACCCCGATGCAATATGGCTTAGCGGCCTATCTGGCCGACGCTGCGCCGTATCTGCAATTGCCCGCCTTCTACCAAGCCAAGCGCGATTTGTTCCGCCAAGGTTTGCAAGGCTCGCGCTTGCGCCTGTTACCGAGTGAAGGCAGTTATTTTCAGTGCGTCGATATTTCTGCCGTGAGCGACCTGAACGAAGCCGAATTTTGCCAATGGCTGGTACGCGAAGTGGGTGTGGCAGCGATTCCGCTATCGGCCTTCTATGGTGATGGCTTTGACCAGCGCGTGGTGCGTTTTTGTTTTGCCAAGCGGGATGAGACGCTACGGGCTGCGCTGGGGCGTTTACGGAGTTTTTGACGCTATTTACCGTGTTATTTTTTTGTTGCTTTTGCTGCTGCTCTTGTGGTGCTGCAAGACGTTCCATGTTCAAGGTATCGCCACGCTGCCAGTGCCTACGCCCATACTGCGCTGGGCTGCATACAAGCCAACGCGCACCATAGTGCGGTGGTTGAGTTCTATGGTGACAGCAGCACGGGGTAAAGAGGATTGGATATTGGGTTTGCTATCGGCGGTTTGGTGCAGTCTGGCCGGACTGTAAGGCTTGCCGTTGCGGTCGGCCAAGCTGGCAACCAAGGGCAGGTTGGCTTTGTCGCTGCGCCGTAGCACGATGGCGGTGTCGCCGTTGTCTAAGCGCACAAAGGTGCCCGGTGGGCACAGGCCAATGGTGCGTACCAACAGATAACCCACCTCATCGCGCTGGTCAATGCCGGGGCCTACCAAGGCGCGCACCGAGTCGGTGGTGCTGCGCCCAGGGCGGCTGTGGCGCGGGCTAATCATGGCGGCGTAGCGGTCAATGGTATTGAGGATGCGTGTGAGTCGGTCTACATCTTCGAGGGCGGCCAGCGGTGTGCGTTGTGGCAGGTTGACATGGTGTTGGCCCACCACATCAAGCCAAAGGTGGTCAGTGATGTAGAGCTGCTCCAAAATCGCTTGGCCTTCTTCGGGGTGCTTGCGAATGGCTTCTTGTTGGGCAGCAGTGGGGCGTTCGTGTTGGTTGGCCAGCTGGTCTTGCAGGGCCGTCATGCCAATATTCATGGTCAGGGCGGCGCGCACCAAGGCATTGCGCTCGCGCTGCGACAAGGCCAATTCGCCCGCCATGATATGGCACAAGGTGGCGCAAACTAGCGCGTGTGAGGTGCTGTAGCCCACGGTGGAGGTTGAGGCCAACTGGAACATCAGGTACAGCGCGGCATCGATGTCGTGCGCTACCAAGTCTTGCAACCAGCGGTCACATTGGCGCACCTTGGCAGCAAAATTGCGTACCTGCCGCGGATGTGCCAGTAACACCGACAGGGCCGACTCTAAATCGGCCCACAGGCCCAGCAAATCTTCGTATTCTTCATCTTGGGCTGGACGGTACTGCACGGCTCTGGAGGTCATGGCGGGCAGGCGCTCAACGGCGCTTTTCTAGCACCATCTGGTCTGGGGTGCGGGTCATCTGAAAATAATTCAAAAAATTGTTGCCTAGCAATACATGCGGCATGGGCTGGGGGGTAATCACGGCCTCAAGGCCCGTAATTTGCACTTCACCCAAGCGCACGCTGTCTAGGCGCAAGCGCCAGCCTTGGGTGACACCATTGGCGGTGTTCATGCGTACTGGCTGGCCACTGCGGTAGTCCAACCCTAAGCGTTCGGCTTGGGGCTGGCCGATGGCAATGGTAGAGGCTCCGGTATCGACCATGAATGACATAGACTGGCCGTTGATTTGCCCCTGCTGCACAAAATGCCCACGGGTATCGGCCATCAACACCACACGCTGGCCGCTGCTGCTGCTACCGCGCACACTGACGGGGGCTTGGCCTAGTTGCAGGGTACTGCGCTGGCCTTGCACCTCTACCACGGCCTCATCTTTGCCCACCGAGAGTACGCGCACGCCTTGGTGCGTTTCGCCCACGGCCACGGCCCGTGGTGCATTGCTACCCACTACCAGCAGTGCCTTGCTGCCCAGCACCCCGCTCAGGGCCACTGCTTGGGCACTGGACAAGGAGGAAGTGAGCGCCAACAGTGTGGCAATAAGCAGAGAAGCGGCTGGATAGGGCATGGCGTACAAAGCAAAAAGATGCGGTTTAGTCGCGGAAGTTGTTGAACGACAGTGGCATATCGGCAATGTCTTTGCGAATCAAAGCCATGGCGGCTTGTAAATCATCGCGTTTGGTGCCCGTGACGCGCACTTTGTCGTCTTGGATGGCCGCTTGCAGCTTGAGCTTGCTTTCTTTGATGAGCTTTTGTAACTTTTTGGCCAGCTCGCTCTCGATGCCGTTACGCACCTTGATGACTTGCTTGACCTTATCGCCGCCTATTTTTTGCGGCTTGCCAATGTCTAAAAAGCGCACATCTACATTGCGCTTGGTCAGTTTGTTGCGTAGCAGGTCTTCTACCTGTTGCAATTGAAACTCGGCATCGCCAAACAGGGTGATTTCTTTGTCTTTCAGCTCAATGCCGGCAGAGGTGCCTTTGAAGTCAAAGCGGGTGCCAATTTCTTTGGCGGCGTTGTCCACGGCGTTCTTAACTTCGACAAAATCGGCTTCACAAACGGTATCAAAGGATGGCATGGTCAGGGTCTTTCAAAAAACAGCTGTCGCACAGCGTAGCAAGGCCCGGTGAGGCCAATGCGACAATCCGGGCGATGTTAGTCGAGAAAAACGTTTCCTTACAGCCTTGTAACACCTTTGGCATCATGGCCCGTGCCCAAACCTTGCTGCGCGTGCGTAGCGTGGATGATTTGCACGCCTTGCGCGCCCATCCTTTGCTGGGGCGGCAACCGTGGCTGGCGCTGGGTGGCGGTAGCAATATCGTGTTCACGGGCGATGTAGAACCCGTGGTGCTAAAAATGGAAATCCGGGGCTGCCGTCTAGTGCAAGAAACCGCGCAGGCTTGGATTGTGCAAGCCGGTGCCGGGGAGTCTTGGCATGACTTGGTGGCGTGGACTTTGGCCCAAGGCTGGCCTGGCTTAGAGAACATGGCCTTGATTCCGGGCACCGTGGGTGCCGCGCCGGTGCAAAACATTGGAGCTTATGGGGTAGAGCTGCAAGACCGTTTTGAATCGCTCGATGCCTTGGACATGAGCACCGGCGAAACCTTTACCCTGAATGCGGCGCAGTGTGCCTTTGGCTATCGCGATTCGGTGTTCAAACACCCGCCTGCCAGTGACAGCCGTGGCTTACCGCGTGGCATGGGTTTGGCAGGCCGCGCCATCATCACTCAGGTGCGCCTGCGCCTGCCCAAGCCTTGGAAGCCCGAATTGGGCTATTTGGAGTTGGAGCGCCGTGCTGCCGAGTGCCCTATACCCCCCACGCCACTACAAATTTTTGACTGGGTGTGCCAGATTCGTCGCGCTAAGTTGCCCGACCCGGCCATCATCGGCAATGCGGGCAGCTTTTTTAAAAACCCTACCGTCACGCCGGAGCAATGCCAAGACATCATCGCCCGCGACCCGAAAATCGTGCATTACCCCATGCCCGATGGCAGCATCAAGTTGGCCGCCGGTTGGATGATTGATGCCTGTGGCTGGAAGGGTAAGACCGTGGGCAAGGCCGGGGTTTATGAAAAACAGGCGCTGGTGCTGGTCAATCGGGGCCAGGGTGACAACAGCGTGACGGGCGGCGAAGTTATGACGCTGGCCAAAGCGATTCAAACCAGCGTCTATGAGCGTTTTGGTATCCGCTTAGAGCCAGAGCCATTGGTGGTTTAGTTTTAAGAGTCGGGCTGCGTGCCGTCGAGCAAATAGCGTTTCACCAAATCAAAAAAGCTATCGTAAAAGCTATCGGTGGCAATGGTTTGGCTACCTACTTTGACCAAAGATTCGCCGCCCGAAGTAAACGGCAAGGATACTGACCCTACCCCGCCCACCCCCAAGCTGGCCGAGTTGTTGATTTTTTTCAGGGTGTAGCTGTCTTGCACCGCCGTGACAAAGCCCAAGCTGACGTTGCCAGCGCTGCCTTCGGGTACGCACACCACGCGAATCAGCATTTGCAAATGCGTGTCGCCGTTGGGCTGAAAATTCTTTTTACCCTCAATCAGCTCGGGGTTGCTGGTCTCGATGATGTAGCCTTGGCTGAGCAAAGCACGCCGCGCGGCCTCGCAGGTTTGCGCTGGCGTGGCATCAAACAGGCGTGAATAAGTGGTGACGGAAGCAAAGCTCTCTTGCGGCCCCAGCACCTTGGTGCGTGGGCCGGTACAAGCGCTTAACAAGGCCACGCTGCACAACAGACTGGCTGCCGATAAAAAAGAAGAGGGTTTGAGCGCACGCATGGGCATACTCTACACAGATAGCGGCAGATGTGCGTGTTGCATGGGTGGCTTTTAGTTTTGGCTGGAGGCGCTCCAGCGCTCGTCCCAAGCGTGCAGTTGTTGCAAATCGCGCCGGTTGCGTTTGGTGGGCCGGCCTTCGTGCAGGCTGGCAGCAGGCTCTGGTGCCAAGCGGCGTTGCTCGGCGGCTTGTTCGCGTGCCAAGAGGCTGTCGGCGGTTTCTTGGTACAACTGCTGCGCCACCGGGGCCGAGCCACGGGTATGGCTGATGGCCAACACCTGCACGGTGCGCGGTATCTGCCCTTGGCGCAAGGCCACCATGTCGCCGGGGCGCACCTCACGCGAAGCTTTGGCCACCTGTCCATTGATGCTAACGCGGTTTTTGGCGATTTCCTCGGCGGCCAAACTACGGGTTTTGAAAAAACGCGCGCACCACAACCATTTGTCGATACGCAAACTGCCTGCGGGGGTGTTCATAAACTGGTGAAACCTTTCCAGAACATATACAGCGCCAGCAGCAGCAAAAGGCTGGCAAAAATGCGCTTGAGTGGCGCTACCGGCAGGCTGTGTGCAGCGCGTGCCCCCAGTGGGGCAGTAAGAACACTGCAACTGGCGCAAATGGCCAAGCCCGGCAGCCAAACGTAGCCCAAAGAATACGCTGGCAAACCCGCTACTGACCAGCCGCCCAACACATAACCGGCCACATTGAACACCGCAATCGGAAAGCCCAAGGCGGCACTGGTAGCCACGGCATTGTGGATGGGCACATTGCACCATGTCATAAACGGCACACTGATAAAGCCGCCACCGGCCCCCACCAAACCAGCTAAAAAGCCGATGCCACTGCCAGCGGCCACCTGCCCTGCCGTGCCGGGCATTTGCCGTGACGGGGTAGGCTTGCGATTGCTGAACATTTGCAAGGCCGAAAAGCCGACAAACACCCCAAAGAACAAGGCCAAGAACGAGCCTTTGAGCAAAGCAAACACCCCCAAACTGGCCGCTATGCCCCCCAAGGCGACACCAGGGGCCAAACGCTGCACCAAATCCCAGCGCACTGCACCGCGCCGATGGTGGGCGCGCACGCTAGAAATGGAGGTGAACAAAATCGTCCCCATTGCGGTGGCAATCGCCATTTTGACGGCCAAATCGGGCGAGATAGCGCGCTGGGTTAAAAAATAGGTAAAAAACGGCACCAGCATCATGCCGCCACCAACGCCCAACAAACCGGCAAAAAAGCCACCACACAGGCCCAATAGGGCCAACTCAACTATCAGCAGGGGGTCTAACATAAGCACGGGGAGAAGCTGGCACCGCTTAGCGCAGCGCCGGGGGCCGGTTGGGGGCCAAGAGGGATGAGGGTGTCTGCAAGTGCCACCGAACCGGCATCCTGAACCGGGGGTTCAGGGGGGCAAGGGCAGCCAAGCATTGGGTTCATCTGACGCGAGACGATCACGCTTGCCAGGCAATGTACCAAGCCCAGGCTCAATGAGCATTGGTTCAAGGAAATATAAAGCCCAGCGGCACCGCAGACGCGGCGATTGTAGCCCGGTCTTTTAGGCGACGCTCTGGCCCGTTGGCAAGCTGGCATCTAAGCGCTCAAGCAAGGCTTGGCATTTGGCTTGTAACTCGGGGCCACCTACGGCTTGGGCCAATTGTCTGGCTTCTTCGGCTTGCGCCAAAGCGTGAGCGGTAGTGGCTTCGGCGCGTTCGGCGCGTTGCACGGCTTCTTTTTCGGCCACAGCAGCCTTGACCATCTCAAAGGCCAGATTGATGGCCGCTTGCACGGCAATTTGCTCGCGCAGGCGCACTTTGCCACCATCGCGGATTTGTGTCATGGCCCGGTCAACGCGGGCAGCGGCCTCGCGCAGGTAATCTTCGCCCCCTTCTGGGCAACTGAGCAGCAAACTTTGCTGCATGATTTGCACCTCGATTTTTTTCATCATAACGCGCCCCCCGCTTTCTCAGCAGGACTAGCGGGCAGGGTTTCCATCAGGGCATCCATGCGCGAGCGGGCCGTTTGCAGACGTGATTTGAGGGTTTCATGTTCGTGCGTGAGGGCATGAATTTTTTCAAGTTGTGCCTGGCTTGCCTGTTGCAAAGCATCGCGTTCTTGGGTCAATGTGGAAAGCTGTGTAGCTTGGCTTTGGGCTTGTTGTTTGAGCGCTTCGCATTCTTGGGACAGCGCATCGTTTTGCGCTAGCTGCTCGGTGCTGCTTTGTTGCAAAGCGGTGTGGTTTTTTTTCAGGGCCGCGTGTTCTTGCTGCAAGGCAGCCAATTTTTCGGCATGGGGGGCGGTGTTGCGTTGCAGCTCTTCGTGTTGGCGCGTCAGGCTAACCAACTGCTCTGTTTGCGCCGCATGGACTTTTTGCAAGGCATCGCGTTCTTGCTCTAGGTGCAAAGCCTTGGCTTCTTGGCGCAGGCCATCTTCTTGCAAGGCGGTGTGTGCTTGCACCAGCATGTCGTGCTCTTCGAGCAGGCGCACGATTTGCTGTGCTTGTTGTTCGCGAATTTTTTCTAGTGCCTGCCTCTCTCGGCCCAACTCAGCGAGCTGCTGCGCTTGCTGCTCCTGGGTTTGTTGCGACTGGGCTAGGCGCTGGAGCAGATGCTCTACGCGCACGGTGATGAGGTCGAGGGTTTGCAAGGGGGCCATGTTTGCAATTGTAGGGTTGCTCAAGGCCAAAGGGCCGTAGAATCGCCGCCGTTGGTGCTTGCGGTGTGGTTCACATGCCGCAGTTCAACGGGAAGCAGGGAGGAAATGGCCTATCAAGGCGGCTACCAAACCTGCGCTGCCCCCGCAACGGTCAGCGGACGAGTCGGCTTACGACTCTCTCTTTAGCCACACGCCACTGGATGCCTTGAACAAGCACTGGGAAGGCGCTAAAGGGTGTTCCGCCAGCCCGGATACCGGCCAACATGGTGGTGGTGTCACAGTCTAGCGGCTGGATGCTGCCGTATCACCCAATGCTGGCGGGGAGGCCAGCACGGGTTGCTTTGTTGTTTGTTTCCCATGAAGTCTGTTTTTTTTCAAGCCTGCCCTAGCACCTTGCTGGGTTTGCGTCCGGTGGTGGCAGCTTGCTGCCTGATGTTGTCGGCGTTGTCGGCCCAAGCACAAGCACAAGCCGAAGCCCCCAATCCAGAACCGTCTTGGCTGGTAGCGCAAAATTTGCGCGCGCCAGCGCTGGATGAGGTGGTAGTCACGGCCACACGCACGCCGCAACCCTTGGCCGATTTGGTGGCCGATGTATCCATCGTGGACCGCGAGACTATCGAAGCCAGCGGTGCTACGGCCTTGCCCGATGTGCTGGCACGCTTGCCGGGCATTGAAATTTCGCGCAATGGGGGTCTGGGTAGCAATGCCAGCGTGTTTGTGCGCGGCGCTGAATCGCGCTTTACGGCCGTCTATATCGATGGCGTGCGCGTGGATTCACAATCCACAGGCGGCGCCCAATGGGAGCAAATTCCGCTAGCGCAAATTGAGCGCATCGAGGTACTGCGCGGCCCGGCTGCGGCGGTGTATGGCTCAGATGCCATTGCCGGGGTGATTCAACTGTTTACGCGCCAAGGCCAAGGGCCAGCACAGCCTATGGTGGGCGTGGGTGTGGGCAGCCAAGGCACGCGCAAAATCGAGGCAGGCATCAGCGGTAGCACCGGCACCGAGGGCGCTTTGGACTACGCCTTGGGCTTGAGCCGTACCCTTAGCGACGGCTTTGACACCAAAAACAGCGGCAGCCACCACCCAGACCGCGATGGCTACCGCAACACCTCGGGCTATGCGCGCTTGGGTTTGCGTATCAACGCCCAACACCGCTTGGAAGGTAATCTGCTGGCCCAGCAAATGCAGTCGGACTACGATGCCTTTAGCTATAACGCCAGCGCGCCCACAGACGACCGCAATCTGCACCGCCTACGCACGGCGGGCCTGAGCTGGCAGGCGCAATGGAGCGAGGCTTACCGCACGCGCTTGTCCATCACCGAGGCGGTGACTCGTTACGAAACCACGCCATCGCCTTATCTGACCGAAACCACCTTGCGCGGCTACCTGTGGCAGCACGATTACCAATCGGGCGCGCACCGCTTTACAGCCGCTTTAGAACGCCGCGAAGACCAACTGCACAACCCGGCCTTGGATGCGTGGAGCGTGACGCTGGACAGCCAACGCAGCCAAGATGGCTTGGCGCTAGGTTATGGTTACAGCGCAGGCGGCCACAGCTTGCAAATCAATGCCCGCTACGACGACGATAGCGAATTTGGCGGCCAAAATACGGGCAGTGTTGCCTACGGCTATGCCCTCACGCCGCAATGGCGTGCTACGGCCTCGGTGGGCACGGCGTTTCGTGCCCCGACGCTCTACCACCGCTTTAGTGAATACGGTGTAGCCACATTGCAACCAGAAAAAAGCCGCAATGCCGAAATCGGCTTGCGCTGGGCAGAAAAGGGCAGCACGTTCTCCATCGTGGCCTACCGCAACCGGGTGCGTAACCTGATTAGCTTTGCTGGCGCTGGCAGCTGTGCCTCCGATTTTGGTTGCTATGCCAACACCGCCCGCGCCCAATACCAAGGCATCACGCTGGCAGGCTCTTACCGCTGGGCTGGTGTGCAATGGCGCGGCTCGGTCGATTGGCAAAATCCGCGCGATTTAGACACCGGCAAGCAATTGGCACGCCGGGCCAAACGCCATGCCACCTTGGGGGCGGAAATGCTGCTTTCGGGCTGGAATGTGGGCGCAGAAATGCAAGCCTCGGGCCAGCGTTTTGACAATGCCGCCAATACCAATCGGCTGGGTGGCTATGCCTTGTGGAGCCTGTATGCCAACAAGCGCATAGCGCGCGACTTTACGCTGCTGGCACGCATTGACAATCTGGCCGACAAAGACTACCAACTGGCACGCACCTATGCCACCGGCGGGCGCAGTCTGTATGTTGGCCTGAAGTGGACACCCCAATGAGCGCCCGTTGCCCCGCGTTGCTGATTGCCGCCCCAGCTTCGGGGCAAGGCAAAACCACCGTGACGGCAGCTTTGGCACGCTGGCACAGCCGCCAAGGGCGCAAAGTGCGCGTGTTCAAGTGTGGGCCAGATTTTTTAGACCCGCACTGGCACGAGCTGGCCAGCGCTGCCCCAGTGCATTCATTGGATGGTTGGATGACCGGCCCCGAAGATGTAGCCGCCCGGCTGCACGCTGCCGCCCAAGAGGCCGATTTAATCCTGATTGAAGGCGTGATGGGCCTGTTTGATGGCAGCCCCAGCGCGGCGGAACTGGCACAGCGCTTGGACATTCCGGTGTTGGCGGTGCTAGATGCCGGGGCCATGTCCACCACCTTTGGCGCGCTGGTCTATGGTTTGGTGCATTACCAGCCGGGCTTGCGCTGGGCCGGGGTGCTGGCTAACCGGGTTGCTACCGAACACCATGCAGATTTGCTGCAAGCGGGTTTGCGTGACCCGGTGCTATGGCAAGGGGCGTTGCCAAAAGTCATCCCGGCGGGGGAGACATCGCTGCTACCAGAACGCCATTTGGGCTTGGTAGCGGCGCATGAACTGGGCGATGCGCTGCAACGGCTCGATGCGGTGGCCGATGCACTGGCACAAACCCCCTTGGGCCAGCGCAGTTGGGAACAATGGCAAGAATGGGCGGTAGATTTTGCAGCGCCAGCGGCCAAGCCAGCGCAAGAAGCCATCCAACCTTGGCTGCACGGCCGCATTGTGGCGGTGGCGCGTGATGCCGCGTTTAGCTTTATCTATCCGGCCAATCTGGATTGTTTGCAGGCGATGGGGGCGCAACTGGTGTTTTTCTCGCCCTTGGCTGGGGAGGGCTTGCCGCCCTGTGATGCAGTGTGGTTGCCCGGCGGCTACCCCGAACTGCACGCCCCGGCCTTGATGGCCAATCAGGCGGTGCAAGACGGTTTGCGCGCCCACTGGGCGGCTGGCAAACCCATTTGGGCCGAATGCGGCGGCATGGTGGCCCTGTGCGAAGGCATTAGCGGCCACGACGGCCAGTTTGCCCCCTTGTGGGGACTGATGCCGGGCAAGGCGGTGCTGCAAAAGCGGCTGGCAGGCTTGGGAATGCAGCAACTGGCTACCGACACTGGGCTGGTGCGTGGCCACACCTTCCACTATTCGCGGCTAGATAGCCCGGCATCGGTGTTGGGGCGCAGCAGCCGTCCCGGCCAAGCGCCCGAGGTGGATAAAGGTGAAGCCCTCTACCAGCACGGCAGTTTGCACGCCAGTTATTTTCATGCGTGGTTTGCCTCTAGCCCGCGCACCATTGCCAGTTGGTTGGGTGGGGTAGGCGCATGAGCTTGTCCATCGCCCGGAGCGAGCTGATTTTGGGGGGGCAAAAAAGCGGTAAATCACGCCGCGCCGAGCTGTTGGCCCGTGACTGGCTGGCGCAATCGCCCCAACAACGTGCCTTGCTGATAGCCACCGGCCAAGCCTGGGACGAAGAAATGCAGCAGCGCATCCAACGCCACCAGCAAGACCGGGCATTGCGCGTGCCCGGCATGAGCACCCTAGAGGAGCCGCGCTACTTAGCACAAGCCCTGCAAACACACAGCCGCCCCGATACGCTGATTGTCATTGATTGCCTGACCTTGTGGCTGACTCATTGGCTGATGCCTGCCGATACAGCCTTGGATGCCGTCGTCCCCTTGGAGACTTGGCAAGAACAGGCCACGGCTTTTTGTGCCGCATTGGCCCAAGTCCCCGGCCCGGTGGTGCTGGTAGGCAATGAAATCGGTTTGGGCGTGATTCCGCTGGGGCGCGAAGTACGCGCTTTTGTCGATGCGCTGGGCCAGCTCAATCAACAGGTAGCCCAAACCTGCCAGCGCGTCACGCTGATGGCTGCCGGTTTGCCCCTGACCTTAAAGGACATACCATGCCACGGCTCCCCCGACGCCTAATGCGCTGCTGCATGGCTGTGCTGCTGGGTGCGGCAGCAGCCTTCAGCGCGCAAGCGCAAACCATTCAATTGACCGATGACCGGGGCCAAGCCGTGCACTTGCCACGGCCACCGCAACGCATCGTTAGTTTGTTGCCCTCGCTCACCGAAACCGTGTGTGCCTTAGAGCAATGCCAACGGCTGGTAGGTGTGGACCGCTATTCCAATTGGCCCGCCAGCGTAGAAAAATTGCCCAAAGTGGGCGGTGGCCTTGACCCGAACATCGAAGCCATTGTGGCCCTGCGCCCCGATGTGGTGCTGATGGCCACCTCCTCGCGTGGCGCGGCCCGTTTGGAATCCTTAGGCGTACCGGTGGTAGCCTTAGAACCCAAAAGCCATGCCGATGTGCAGCGCGTGTTGGACAAAATCGGCCAAGTGCTGGCCGTGCCCGATGCCCAGCGCGTGTGGCGTTTCATCGATGCGGGCGTGCAAGCGGCAGCCCAATCCGTACCGGCCAGCGCCCGTAACGCACGGGTTTATTTTGAAGTAAACCGGGGGCCGTATGGGGCGGGCAGTGCTTCGTTTATTGGCGAGACTCTGACCCGCTTGGGTGCGCGCAATATTTTGCCTGCCACCTTGGGGCCGTTTCCCAAACTCAACCCAGAATATGTGGTGCGTGCCAACCCCGACCTCATCATGGTGGGCGCACGCAGCGTAGAGGGCCTGAACGAGCGCCCCGGTTGGCAGTCTATGCAGGCCATGCGCCGCCACAACATTTGCGTCTTTACGCCAATAGAGTTTGACATGCTGATTCGCCCCGGCCCACGCATGGCCGAAGGTGCCCGCCTGATGGCGCGCTGCCTGACCGACAAGGCCACCGCTCGATGAACATGCCCTGCAAACGCGGGCGTTGGCTGGCGCTGACGCTGCTGTGCGCTAGCCTGTTGCTATTGCCGCTGGGTACAGCGGTGGGCAGTGCGGGCTTAGAAAACCTTTGGCCCGCCCTTTGGGGTGCTGAGACACAGGAGTCCAGCCGCGCGATGGCGTGGCAAATTGTTTGGGAAATTCGCCTGCCGCGCACCTTGGGCGCTTGGTGTGCTGGGGCTTTACTCGGTTTGGCGGGGGCGGTGGCGCAAGGTTTGTTTCGCAACCCGCTGGCCGACCCCTACCTGCTGGGCAGTGCTTCGGGGGCTTCGCTGGGGGTGGCCTTGGCGCTGGCCTTGATGGGTTCAGGCATCGGCTTGGCTGGTGCGGGCAGCGGCATGGGCAGCGCGGGTGTGTCGGTGTTTTCTGGGCATTGGCTGGTGCGCTTGGGGCTAACCGGCGCTGCTTTTGCCGGAGCGGTGCTGGCGGTACTGCTTACGTTGCTGTTGGCACGCGGGGTGCAACACACCTTGCGCCTGTTGCTGGCCGGTGTCATTGTGGGTGTGGTGCTGGGGGCACTCACGTCGCTGATTTTGCTGCTCTCGCCCGATTCTATGCAGGCTATGCAGGCTTTTATGTTGGGTTCTACCGGCTTTGTTGGCTGGACGGCCTGTTGGCTCATGGCCGGTACTTGGTGTCTGTGCCTGTTGGCGGCTTGGGCCTTGTCGCGCGTGTTAGATGGTCTGGCTTTGGGCGAAGCCACGGCGCACAGTTTGGGCTTACCACTGGCCCCATTGCGCGCCGCTTTGGTCGGTGTGCTGGCGCTGGCTACTGGCACGGCGGTAGCCCAAACCGGGCTGATTGCTTTTGTGGGGCTGGCCGCGCCGCATTTGGTGCGCGCTGTGGCCCCCGTGCCGCACAGCCAATTGATGGTGTTGGCCAGTGCAATGGGGGCCGTCTTGCTGGCTGGGGCCGACTTGCTGGCGCGTGGCCTGCTGGCCCCACAAGAACTGCCGGTGGGCGTACTTACGGCGGTGCTGGGTGGCGGCTATTTGCTGTGGCTGATGCACCGGCGCACCGGAGGGCTGGCATGAGCGCCTTACCCTCATCCACCGCCGCCTTGCAAGCCCAAGGCATGGGCGTGCAGATAGGGCAGCGCACCATCTTGCACAATTTGCATTTATCCATCCCCGCTGGGCGTTGGACGAGCATGGTCGGCCCCAACGGTGCCGGAAAATCCACCCTGTTACGTGCCTTGGCAGGCTTGCTGCCCTGCACCGGCCAAGTGCAACTGCTGGGCCGCCCATTGCACGATTGGCCCCGGCGCGAACGCGCCCGCACCTTGTCTTGGCTAGGCCAAAACGAAGCCAGCGCCGATGATTTAAGCGTTTATGACGTCGCCATGCTGGGCCGCCTGCCGCACCAAGCCTGGCTGGCCGCCCCCAGTGCCGCTGACCATGCTGCTGTAGAGCAAGCCCTGCGCGCTACCCAAGCCTGGGACTGGCGCCAGCGCAGTTTGGGCCAACTCTCCGGCGGCGAGCGCCAACGGGTGCTGTTGGCGCGCGCTTTGGCGGTGCAAGCCCCGGTGCTGTTGATGGATGAGCCACTGGCCAACTTAGACCCACCGCACCAAGCCGATTGGTTGCTACTGGTGCGCGCACTGGTGGCCCAAGGCCATACCGTGGTCAGTGTGCTGCACGAGGTCTCTTTGGCCTTGCAAGCCGACGACATCGCCATTTTGGCCGAGGGCCGCCTGCACCACCACGGCAGCGCCAGCGACAGCAGCACCCACCGCGCCCTAGAACAGGTGTTTGACCAACGTATCCACATCCAGCAAGCGGCGGGTATGTGGGTAGCCCTGCCCTGTTTAGAACAGCGGCCAGTTCACCCTTAAATTTTTTGGATTGGAGCACTTTATGCACATCGAAACCCCGCCCACCGAAAAACGCTACGACAAACCCACGGGCGAGCGCCGTGGCCTGACCATCGTCCATACCGGCGACGGCAAAGGCAAAAGCACGGCTGCTTTTGGCTTGGCCTTGCGCGCCCACGGCCGGGGCAAGGCCGTCAAGATTTTTCAGTTCATGAAAGTGCCCAGTGCCCGGTTTGGTGAACACCGCATGTTTGAGCAAATTGGTTTGCCCATTGAAGGCTTGGGCGATGGCTTTAGTTGGAAAAGCCAAGACTTAGAGCACTCGGCCCAATTGGCGCGTGACGGCTGGGAAAAAGCCCGTGCGGCCATCCTCTCGGGCGATTACTTTATGGTGGTGCTGGATGAAATCACCTACCCGCTCATTTATGCTTGGTTGCCCTTGGAGGGCGTATTGGAAACCCTGCGCCAACGCCCGAAAGAAGTGCATGTGGTGCTCACAGGCCGCCGCTGCCCACCAGAAATCATCGAGCTGGCCGACACCGTGACCGAAATGAAGCTGATTAAACACGCCTTTCAGGCCGGCATTCCAGCCCAGCGCGGTATTGAGGACTGAGCGATGCTGCAGCAGACCAGCACCCACCCACAGGCCAACGCCCAAGCTTTTAGCGAAGCCGAACGCTTGGCCGTGTACCGTGCCATCGATGAGCGGCGTGACATGCGCCACTTTAGTGGTGGTAGCGTCGCCCCCGAAGTGTTGTTGCGTCTGTTGCAAGCGGCCCACCATGCCCCCAGTGTCGGTTTTATGCAGCCTTGGCGTTTTATCCGTATCACCCAGCCTGCCCTGCGCCCGGCCCTGCACGCCTTGGTCGAGCAAGAACGGATACGCACTGCCCAAGCTTTGGGGCAGCGCCAAGAAGAATTTATGCGCCTGAAGGTGCAAGGTATTCTGGAGGCCGCCGAACTGCTGGTGGTGGCACTGGCCGATGGCCGAGAACAGCATATTTTTGGCCGCCGCACCATGCCGCAGATGGATTTGGCCTCGGCCAGTTGTGCCATCCAAAACCTGTGGCTGGCTGCACGGGCCGAAGGGCTGGGTATGGGCTGGGTTTCTATCTTCGACCCGGTGGCCTTGGGTCAATTACTGGGCCTGCCTGCGGGGGCAGAACCCATCGCCTTGCTGTGTTTGGGGCCAGTGCAGGAGTTTTACCAAGAGCCCATGCTCCAGCGCGAACGCTGGGCGGCGCGTGCGCCGCTGGCATCGTTGGTGTTTGACGACCATTGGAACACCCCGTCAGCGTTGTTCTCGCCCGGCCTGAAAGATACCCATGCTTGAAGTGGCTGGGCTGTGGGGGCCGTTATGGGCCAATGATGTCAGCGGCAGCAGTATCGCTGTGTTGGCCCTACTGGTGGCTTTGCTCATCGACCACTGCTGGGGTGAACCGCCCGTGCGCTGGCATCCAGTGGTGTGGATGGGCCATGCTTTGGCTTGGGCCAGCCGACGCTGGGCACCTACCAGTGCCAGCACGGGGCCAGATTGGCGCTCTTTTTGGCGTTTTGCCCTGTTTTGGTGTCTGTTGGCGGCGCTGGTCAGTGCAGGGTTTGCAGGTTTGCAAATTGCCACACTGCACTTTTCGGCACAGGTGGGCCAGACTTGGCTATCTGTCAGTTTGGCAGGGCTGTGTTTGGGCCTGTGGCTCAAACCCTTGCTGTCGTGGCGCATGTTGCGCTCTGAAGTGCAGGCGGTAGAGGCCGCACTGGGTCAATCCTTAGAGGCCGGTCGTGCCCGCTTGGCGTGGCTGGTCAGTCGGGATGTTACGACCTTGGATGCCGTGCAGGTGCGCGAATCAGCCATTGAATCTTTGGCCGAAAACCTCAGTGACTCGGTGATTGCGCCGCTGTTTTGGTTTTTGCTGGCGGGATTGCCCGGTGCTGCGCTCTACCGGCTGGCCAACACAGCTGATGCCATGTGGGGCTACCCCGGTTGGCACGGCCACGGAGACTATGCCCGTTATTGGCAATGGGCGGGCAAATGGGCCGCGCGCGCCGATGATGTGCTGTCTTGGTTGCCCGCACGGCTCACTGCCTTGTTCTTGGGCTTGGCTGCTGCCGGGCTACCTTGGCGCAGTTTGGCCCAGCAAGCCCGGCAAACGCCATCGCCTAATAGTGGTTGGCCTATGGCCGCTATGGCTTTGGCGCTGCAAATTCGTTTGGGCAAGCCGGGGGTTTACCAACTCCATCCAGCTGGGTATTTGGCCAGCGCACGCCACAGCGCCCAAGCCTGCAGCTTGGCAGCGCGGGCCGTGGCTTTGGTGTGCTTGTTGGCGCTGTTGGCCGGTGGCTGGTGGGCGTTGTTCTAACTGCTGAGTCTTGTTTGTGAACGCTCTTTTGTCTGCTTGCCTTTTGGCCGAACCTGTATTGCATGGTGGCCCCGATGCCCGTGGAGCAGCACGGTGGGATTTTTCAACCAACAGCAACGCCTGTGGCCCTTGTCCCTACGCATTGGCGGCGGTGCAACAAGCCGATGCCAGCCGCTACCCTGACCCCCGCTACACCGCTTTACGCACTGCATTGGCCAGGTTTCATGAAGTAAACCCCGAACGCATCGTGCTGGCGGCCAGCGCCAGTGAATTTATCGGACGCATCACCATGCTGGCGGCCCGCCACGGGGCCAAGGCCGTCTCCTTGCCGCGCCACAGTTATGGTGACTATGCCCAAGCCGCACAGGCTTGGAGGTTGCCACTCTACCGTCGCCCCCATGCAGCCCCTGCCGATTTACATTGGCTGTGTGAACCCTCTAGCCCCTTGGGCCAGCCCGAACCGGCGCTGGTCCAGCCCACCAGTGCAGTGCCCCACCGCTGGCAGGTACTCGATTGTGCCTATCGGCCCTTGCAACTCGAGGGCCAGCACAGCACGATTCCGGCCCATGTTTGGCAACTGTGGACACCCAATAAAGCCTTGGGCTTGACCGGCGTGCGCGCCGCTTACGCCATAGCTCCCTCGTGCCCCAATGCAGCAGCAGAGGTGGCCGAGCTTATCGCCTTAGCCCCCTCTTGGCCGCTGGGCGCACATGGTGTAGCGCTGTTACAAGCGTGGGTGCAACCCAGCAGCCAAACTTGGCTGGCCAGCAGCCTCAATGCCCTACGACAATGGAAGCAAGCGCAGCTGGCCCTGTGCGCCCAACTTGGCTGGCCGGTGCAAGCGGACAGCTTGGCCAATTATTTTGTCGCCCAGCCTACCACCAGCGATGTGGCGCAATTACTGACCCAACTGCGCGCCCAAGACATCCAATTGCGCGACTGCCACTCGTTTGGCTTGCCCGGTTGGGTGCGTCTGGGCGTACTGCCACCCGTAGCCCAGCAGGCCCTCTACACGGTCTGCAAGAACATTATCCAGCCCTAAAGCGGCCATCCAATTGCGACTAGAATCGCTGCCCGTGCCACCTTGCGGCAGGGGCTCCCGGCTATTGCAATCCATCCGCTACCCAGAGGTTTCTTGTGAACAAAACCGAACTCATCCAGCACATCGCCATCCATGCTGACATCTCCAAAGCGGCAGCTGCCCGCGCGCTGCAAGGCACTATGGATGCCATCAAGGACACTCTCAGAAAAGGCGGCAGTGTCTCACTGGTGGGTTTTGGCACCTTTTCTGTGGACAGCCGCGCTGCCCGCAAAGGGCGCAATCCACGCACTGGCAGCGTGATTGAAATCAAAGCTGCAAAAATTCCTAAGTTCAAAGCTGGCAAAACGCTCAAAAATGCTGTAAACTAACGTTTTCCGGTGGGGTGCTTAGCTCAGTTGGTAGAGCGGCGCCCTTACAAGGCGTAGGTCAGCGGTTCGACCCCGTTAGCACCCACCACCACCGAATACAAAGGCGAACGCAAGTTCGCTTTTTTTTTGTCACCGAAAGATTGACCATGTTTGAATCCATCCGCAAGCACTCCAAGATTGCGATGCTCTTGCTGTTCTTGCTGATCGTTCCATCCTTTATTTTGGTAGGTATCGACTCCAGCTATTTTTCAGGCAGCAGTCCGGTGGTGGCCTTGGTCGATGGCCAAGAAATCACCCAAAACGAATGGGACAACGCCCATCGGCAAGAATCTGATCGCCTGCGCGCCCAACAGCCCCAGCTCAATGCCGCCCTGCTCGATACCCCCGAAGCCCGCTACGCCACCCTAGAGCGTCTGGTGCGCGAGCGCGTGCTGCAAGCAGCGGCCAAAAAATCCCATCTGGTCACCAGCGATGGCCAATTGGCGCGTCACCTCAATGACATTCCACAAATTGCCGCTTTGCGCCGCGCCGATGGCACCTTAGACATCGAAGGCTATAAAGCCTTGGTAGCCACGCAGGGCCTCACCCCCGAAGGTTTTGAAGCTGCCGTGCGCCGTGATTTGGCCATCAATCAAGTATTGGGCCATTTAGGCAGCACTGCTTTTGGCACGCCCACGCAAACCAAAGTTACTTTAGATGCCTTGCTGCAACGCCGCGAGGTGCAACTGGTAGAAGTCAAACCTGCCAGCTTTATCAACAAAGTTGAACAAACCCCAGAGCTGCTGCAACAGTATTACCAAGCCAATACAGCCAAATTTTTGCAGCCCGAACAAGCCAGCATCGAGTACGTGGTACTGGATTTGGCCAGCGTAGCTGCCAGTATTAGCCTGAATGAAGCCGACTTGCGTACTTACTACCAAGAAAATCTGGCGCAATTGGCCGGCAAAGAAGAGCGCCGCGCCAGCCACATCCTTATCACTGCGGCCAAAGAAGCCCCCGCTGCCGAACGCGACAAGGCCAAGGCACGTGCCCAAGAATTGTTAGAGCAATTGCGTAAAACCCCCAGCAGCTTTGCTGAATTGGCCAAGAAAAATTCCCAAGACACTGGCTCGGCCATCCAAGGCGGTGATTTGGGCTTCTTTGCCAAGGGCGCAATGGTCAAACCGTTTGAAGATGCCGCCTTTGCCCTGAAAAAGGGGGAGCTTAGCGAGGTGGTAGAAAGTGAGTTTGGCTACCACATCATCCAACTGACCGACATCAAAACCCCGCGCCAGCCCAGCTTTGAAGAACTGCGCCCACGCCTAGAGGCCGATTTGCGCCAGCAACAAGCACAGCGCAAGTTTGCCGAAGTGGCCGAAACCTTCAGCAACACCGTTTATGAACAGGCCGAAAGTTTGCAACCCGTGGCCGAAAAACTTGGCCTGAAGGTACAAACCGCCACCCAAGTGCAGCGCAAACCCACAGCCAGCACACCTGCGCTGTTAGCCAATGAAAAATTCTTAACGGCGCTATTTTCTGAAGACTCCATCGCCAATAAGCGCAACACCGAAGCCTTAGAGCTTGGCAACAACCAGTTGCTGGCAGCGCGCATCACCGCGTACCAAGCTGCTGCCACCTTGCCTTTTGACACGGTGCGCGAACAAGTGCAAAAACTCTATGTGGCCGAAAAATCTGCCGAACTGGCACGCAAGGAAGGTGAAGCCCGTTTAGCTGCTTGGCAAATCAAACCCGAAGCCGCCACCGGCTTGGGCGCAGCCATTGTCGTCTCGCGCGAGCAGCGCCAAAACCAAGCGCCTGCTTTGTTGGATGCCATTTTGTCGGCCAAAACAACCCAATTGCCCACTTGGGTAGGGGTAGATTTGGGCAGCCAAGGTTATACGCTGGCACGCATCAACCGCATCGTGCCGCGCCAGCCCGGTGCAGCCAACGCAGAAGAGCAACTCCAGCAACAGTATGTGCAGTGGGTGGCCGCTGCCGAAGCCCAAGCCTACTATGAGTTCCTGAAAAACCGTTTCAAGGTGCAAATCAAAGCACCACGCCCAGACAGCAGCACAGAAAAAAGTTAAAAATTTTCTAACCCCCATTTTTCTGGTTATAATAACGTTCTACGGTGGCTGTAGCTCAGTTGGTAGAGTCCAGGATTGTGATTCCTGTTGTCGTGGGTTCGAACCCCATCAGTCACCCCAAATAAACAAAACCCTGCTGCTTTTTGGTAGCAGGGTTTTTTGTTGCTCAAAGGCCGCTGGCTAAAGTGCGGGTTAGTGCAGCGGCGGGTATCTCTTGGCAACCAGATATATTTTGGCCTGCCCACAGAGGAGAAAAATCTCCGTTGCCTCCACATTCAGCCTTCAGGCGCAATGCCGCAGATGCGGCTGTGGCCAGTGGGAAGGCGGGTGCTAAAGGATGTATCGGGCCTAGCTCGCGCACCAAACGATTCAACATGCCCCGTGCCGGACGACCTGAAAACACATTGGTCAGGGCTGTAGTGCGTGCCAGAGGGCTTTTCAGGGCTGCCCGGTGAATGCTGCTGGTGGTTGCCTCGGGGCATAAAAGGTAGGCGGTGCCCACTTGTACCCCCGCAGCACCTAAAGCCAAAGCAGCGCGCACGCCTGCGGCATCGGCAATGCCACCTGCGGCAATCACGGGCACTTTCACGGCTTGGACCACTTGTGGCCACAGCGCCAAACTACCCATTTGGCTGCTCAGGTCTTCGCTTAAAAACATGCCTCGGTGGCCACCCGCTTCTAATCCTTGGGCGATGATGGCATCCACGCCGCGTTCTTCTAGCCACAGCGCTTCTTCTACCGTGGTGGCAGACGAGATAATTTTGGCCCCAGCACTACGCACCATATCTAGTAACTCGGGGGCAGGCAAGCCAAAATGAAAACTAACCACTGCTGGCCGGTACGCACAGACCAAAGCCGCCATTTCGTGGTTAAAGGGCATTCGGCTGGTGGCCCAAGGCACTTGCGCCGGACTAATGCCCCATTCAGCGTAGTAAGGTGCAAACAAGGCTTGCCATGCAGCTGCTTTCTCTGCATCGGCAGCGGGCATAGGGTGGCAAAAAAAGTTCAGATTTATGCAGCGGCCAGGCTCTAGTTTGGCCTTGATAGTTTCTAGTTCCGCGCGCAATGCCTCTGCATTGAGCATAGCGCAAGGTAAAGAACCCAAGCCGCCCGCATTGGACACCGCAATGGCCAAGGCACTGTTTTGTACGCCAGCCATCGGGGCTTGGATGATGGGCAGTTCTAGCCCAAAAAGCGTTTGTATCTGCATCCGGTGCTGCTCCTGCAAAGAATAATGCACTGACACTCCAGTAGGCCAGCACTGCCTATGGGTTGGATATTACTCTGTCCATCCCTACCTGCTGGTGTGGCTAACATGGAAGATGGATTTTTCTAGCCCGTAAAATGGCAAGGGCATGTCTTTGATTCTCCTAATCTTTTTACCATTTTTAGCCAGTGCATTGGCGGCAGTGTTGCCCTCTAACGCACGCAATACCGAGTCCACGCTGGCCGGGGTGGTGGCGCTGTTTTGTTGCGTACAAACAGCGCTTTACTTTCCGCAGGTGGCCCACGGCGGGGTCGTGCGCGAAGAAATCAGCTGGCTGCCCTCTTTGGGGTTGAATCTGGTGCTACGCATGGATGGCTTTGCGTGGATGTTCTGCATGTTGGTGCTGGGCATTGGGGCGCTGGTGGTGCTGTATGCGCGCTACTACATGTCACCGGCAGACCCGGTGCCGCGCTTTTTTGCCTTATTTTTGGCTTTTATGGGGGCCATGATGGGGGTGGTGCTGTCGGGTAACCTGATTCAGTTGGCGCTGTTTTGGGAGCTGACCAGCCTGTTCTCTTTTTTGCTCATTGGCTATTGGCACCACCGCAAAGATGCCCGCCGGGGTGCGCGTATGGCGCTTACTGTCACCGGCACGGGTGGCCTATGTATGCTGGCCGGTATGCTGGTGCTGGGCCATATCGTGGGCAGTTACGATTTAGACCATGTGCTGGTGGCCGGGCAGTTGGTGCGTGACCACCCACTTTACCTGACAGCATTGGTGCTGATTTTGTTGGGCGCTTTGAGCAAAAGCGCGCAATTTCCGTTCCACTTTTGGCTGCCCCATGCCATGGCCGCGCCCACTCCGGTATCGGCCTATTTACATTCTGCCACCATGGTCAAGGCGGGGGTGTTTTTGCTGGCGCGGCTGTGGCCGGTACTCAGCGGCACCGAAGAATGGTTCTGGCTGGTGGGTGGGGCGGGGGTGTGTACCCTGCTGCTGGGTGGCTATCTGGCCATGTTCCAGAACGATTTGAAGAGCTTACTGGCCTATTCCACTATCTCGCATTTGGGCTTAATTACTTTGCTGCTGGGCCTCAATAGCCCACTGGCAGCGGTGGCGGCGGTGTTTCATATTTTGAACCACGCTACCTTCAAAGCCTCTTTGTTTATGGCGGTGGGCATTGTGGACCACGAAACCGGCACGCGCGATATTCGGCGCCTGTCTGGGCTGCGTAGCATGATGCCGGTCACCGCCACACTGGCCACGGTGGCGGCTGCGGCAATGGCCGGGGTGCCGCTGCTCAATGGCTTTTTATCCAAAGAAATGTTCTTTGCCGAGACGGTGTTTTTGGATGGCAGTACGTTGGTCAATTATTTTTTACCCATCGCCGCTACCGTGGCAGGCATGTTTAGCGTCGCTTATTCGCTGCGCTTTACGCTGGATGTGTTTTGGGGGCCAGCAGCTACTGATTTACCCCATACCCCACACGAACCACCCCATTGGATGCGCGTGCCGGTAGAGTTGCTGGTGTGTGCCTGTCTGGTGGTGGGCACCTTGCCCGCGTGGGCTATTGGCCCCTACCTGAATGCGGCTGCTTTGCCGGTGGTGGGCGGCATTTTGCCTGCGTTCAGTTTGGCGGTCTGGCATGGTTTTAATACGCCCTTCGTGATGAGTTTGGTCGCCTTGCTGGGCGGCACCTTGTTGTATGGTTTGTTGCGCTGGCAGCGCCAGCGCACTGGGGCCTTGCGTGGTTGGCCTGCCAGCCTGAATGGCCAGCGTTGGTTTGAGCACCTGCTGGCGCGCTTGTCTTTGCTGGGGTGCCAAGGGCGGCGTACCCTCGGAACGCACCGTCTGCAATGGCAGATGCTCTGGTTGTGCTGCGTGACTTTGTTGGTCGCTACCGTGCCGTTGTGGAGCCGTGGCTTGCACATTGGCAACCGCTCTGCTATGCCAGTGTCACCTGCTTTTGTCGCGCTGTGGATAGGGGGCATGGTTTGCGCCTTGGGAGCCGCGTGGCAAGCCAAATACCATCGTATGGCCGCCTTAACTTTGATGGGTGGGGCAGGTTTATGTACCAGCATCACTTTTTTATGGTTCTCGGCCCCCGATTTAGGGTTGACGCAATTGATGGTCGAGATTGTGACCACGGTGTTGATTTTGCTCGGACTGCGCTGGTTGCCTCGGCGTGAACAAGATATTCCGCCGCGTGAGAACCAACGTATGCGTACCAAAGTCCGGCGTTTGCGTGATTTGCTGATAGCACTGGCCGCTGGGGGCGGCATGGCCGCGTTGGCACTGGCCATGATGAGCCGGCCTTTTCCCGACAGCACCTCCACCTTTTTCTTAGAAAACGCCTTGATTGGCGGCGGTGGTACCAACGTGGTCAATGTGATGCTGGTTGATTTTCGGGGCTTTGATACCTTTGGCGAGATTGTGGTGCTGTGCATCGTCGCCCTGACAGTCTATGCGCTGCTACGGCGCTTTCGTCCCGCCCCCGAGACAATGGATTTGCCGGTACAGCAACGCAGTTTGCCCGCCGATTTGCACACGGACCTGATTAACCCACGCCAAGCCGCCGATACCGCCGTGGGCTACCTGATGGTGCCAGCAGTGTTGGTGCGTTTGTTGTTGCCTTTTACCGTGCTGGTGGCGGTACACTTTTTTATGCGTGGCCACAACCAACCCGGTGGCGGTTTTGTCGCTGGGCTGGTGTTCTCGGTGGGCTTGTTGTTGCAATATATTGTCTCGGGCACGCAGTGGGTAGAGGCCCACATGCCCCTCACTCCCCGGCGCTGGATGGCCACTGGCCTGTTGTTTGCTTTGGCTACCGGCTTGGGGGCTTTGTATTGGGGTTATCCGTTCCTGACTACGCACACCGCGCATGTAACTTGGCCGGTGGTAGGTGATTTGCACATTGCCAGTGCCTTGTTTTTTGACTTGGGCGTGTTTACTTTGGTAGTGGGCACCACACTGGTGATTTTGACTTCTATCGCCCACCAATCGGTGCGTGGCCATCGTTTCCATGCCCGCATGATGGAAGAAGCCACCCACAGCACGAAAGAAGACCACTGATGGAAATAACCTTGGCCTTGGCAATTGGTGTTTTGACTGGCTCGGGCGTGTGGCTGCTGCTGCGCCCGCGCACCTTTCAGGTCATCATGGGCTTGTCCTTGCTGTCTTATGCGGTCAATTTGTTTATTTTTAGCATGGGCCGCTTGGGTTTGGCCACGGGTATGGAGCCGGTGCTGCGCCCCGGTGTGCCCCAAGATTTGGCCCACTATGCTGACCCACTGCCCCAAGCCTTAGTCCTGACCGCCATTGTGATTGGCTTTGCCATGACAGCGCTGTTTTTGGTGGTATTGCTGGCCTCGCGTGGCTTGGCTGGCAATGACCATGTCGATGGCCGCGACCCCAGCCAGCACCCCGAGGACAACGCATGACGGCGCTGTTGCTATCACTAGCGCAGTCGGCCATGCCCCATTTGATGCTGGCCCCCATAGCCTTGCCCTTGGTTACGGCAGCTTTGATGCTGATATTGCGCGAAGAGCAGCAACGCCTCAAGCTGACACTCAATTTATTCTCTACCGCCTTGGGGCTATTGGTTTCTGTGGTGCTGCTGCTCTGGAGCAACCAACAAGGCTTGCCTACCAGCTTGGGCGTGTACCTGCCGGGCAATTGGCCCGCGCCGTTTGGCATTGTGCTGGCTTTAGACCGCTTAACCGCCCTGATGCTGGTACTCACCAGCACCGTGGCGCTGGCTTCGGTGCTGTTTGCCAGCGCCCGCTGGCACCGGGCCGGAGTGCATTTTCATCCGCTGTTTCAGTTCCAGTTAATGGGTTTGAGTGGTGCTTTTTTAACCGCAGACTTGTTTAACCTGTTCGTCTTTTTTGAAATCATGCTGGCTGCCTCCTATGGCCTGCTGCTGCATGGCTCAGGGCGGGCGCGGGTGCAAGCTGGGCTGCATTACATCGCTATCAATTTGGCTGCATCGGCGCTGTTTTTGGTGGGTGTGTCGATGCTGTATGGCCTGACTGGCACCCTGAACATGGCCGATTTGGCGCGCAGTATGCCCAGCATTGCCGCGCATGACCGTGGTTTGTTGCACGCCGCAGCGGCTATTTTGGCCACTGCTTTTCTTATCAAGGCGGCAGCTTGGCCGCTTAACTTTTGGTTGGTGCCGGCTTACAGTGCGGCTACTGCGCCGGTAGGGGCCTTGTTTGCGTTGATGACCAAAGTGGGCATTTATGCCATTTTGCGCCTATGGACGCTGCTGTTTGGCACCGAATCTGGCGCTTCGGCGTGGTTTGGTAGCCTGTGGTTGCTCAGTGGTGGCCTGTTGACGATGGCTTTTGGGGCCGTTGGCATGTTGGGCTCGCAACGCTTGGGCCATTTGGCCGGTTATGCAGCGATGTTGTCTTCGGGTACTTTGTTGGCAGCAATGGGTTTTGGCCACAACTTGCTCACGGGCAGTTTGCTGTATTACCTGCCCGGCTCCACCTTGGCCGTCAGTGCCTTGTTTTTGCTCAGTGACTTGATTGACCGTTGGCGCTCTGAAGGCAGCGAGAGTTTGCCCTACGAACCCTTGGCCGATGAAGCCCCTTTCTTAGATGCCGAACTGGTGCCCACCGTGGGCATGAACCTCGATGAACAGCAGGAGGTGCTGGTAGGGCGCATTATTCCAGCGGCAGCGGCCTTGATGGGGGTGGCCTTTTTGGGCTGTACCCTGATGGTGGCTGGCTTGCCGCCCTTGGCCAGTTTTGTGGGTAAATTTGCCATGCTCACTGCGGTGCTCAATCCTTTGGGTTTGGGTGGCTCGGCGGGGCACCAACCGGGTTGGCCGGGCTGGAGTTTTCTGGCGCTGCTGATTGCCTCGGGCTTGCTGGCCCTGCTGGCCTTAACCCGTGCGGGTATTCGGCATTTTTGGGCGGCGCACAACCGGCCTGCACCCCAGTTGCGGCTGGTAGAGGGCTTGCCGATTGCGGGGTTGTTGTTGGTGTGCGTGTGGCTTACGGTAGCAGCTGAACCAGTGTTGCGCTATACCCAAGCCACCGCTGATGCCCTGCATTCGCCCGGTACCTATGTGCGTGCCGTGATGTCGGCTATGCCAATTGACTCGCCAGCTTATTTGCCCAGTGGGCAGCCTATCACTGGGCAGGAGCAGCAGCCATGAAGCGCTTATTGCCCATGCCTTTGCTGTCGCTGGCTTTGTTGTTGTTGTGGCTGTTGCTTAACCGTAGCTTGAGTGTCGGGCACTTGTTGTTGGGGGCGTTGCTGGCCTTGTGCATTCCACTGCTAACGCAAGAACTACGCCCTTTGCCGGTGCGCGTGCGCCGCCCCGGTGCCATTGTGCGCCTGTTGTTTCGGGTGCTGCTAGATTCTGCCCATTCCAATATCGCGGTAATGCGTTTGTTGCTGCTGCCCGGTAGCCGTCGCCATCCGCCGGGTTTTGTGCATATACCACTGGATTTACGCGACCCTAACGCCTTGGCCGTGCTGGCGATGATAGTGTGCATCACACCCGGCACTGCTTGGGCCGAGTTGGCCTTAGACCGCAGTATGCTGCTACTGCATGTGCTAGAAGTGGACGATGCCCAAGCCGTTGCCAGTTACATCAAACAACACTACGAGCGCCCCTTGATGGAGATTTTTGAACCATGACCACCCTGCCCATTTTGTCGTGGGCCGTGCCTTTGGCGGTGCTGATGTTGGTGTTGGCTATGGCTTGTACGCTGCTGCGTGCGCTGCTAGGCCCCACAGCCCAAGACCGGGTGCTGGCCCTGGATTGCATGTACCTTAATGGCCTGTTGGCCATGTTGGCACTGGGGCTACAGTACAACAGTCCACATTATTTTGAAGCAGCCTTGTTGGTGGCCCTGCTGGGTTTTGTCAGTTCTACCGCAATGGCCAAATTTTTGCTGCGTGGCGAGGTGATTGAATGAACGCCCCTGTTTTGCCCTTATGGGCTGAAGTGGTGGTGGCGGCGCTGCTGCTGTTGGGTGCGGCCATTGCTTTGCTAGGCTCTAGTGGTTTATTGCGGCTGCCCAGTTTTTTTGAGCGCGTTCATGCACCGGCCATGATTTCAACCTTGGGTTGTTGGTGCATTTTGGCTGCTGCCATGCTGTATTTTTCTATCGTATCGGGGGCCGTGGCATGGCACATGCTGCTGATTGCCATTTTTCTGGCCATCACCGTGCCTATTACCACTATTTTTTTGATGCGCGCAGGTTTGTTTCGGGCGCGCCAAGCGCGGCGCAAAGATGTTCCCCCAACCCTCAGCCGTATCCAACCATCCCGTGTCGATAAACGTTAAATCCCACGGTGGCCTATGCCCATCGCATTGCAGGTCTTGAGTATCTGCCTTGGGGCCAGTGTGGGCGCTTTGGCCCGCTGGCGCTTGGGCCTGTGGTTGAGTGCCGGTGCTGTGCTGCCTTGGGGTACCTTGGCGGCCAATTTGCTGGGTGGTTACCTGATTGGCTTGTTGGTAGGATGGTTTCAAACCCTGCCGCAACTAGACCCCGTGTGGCGCTTGGCTTTAATCACCGGCTTTTTAGGTGCCCTAACCACTTTTTCTAGCTTTTCTATTGAAGTGGTGGGCTTGTTGCAACAACAGCGTTATCTAATGGCGTTAGGCTGGAGTGCCCTGCACCTGCTAGGCTCTTTATTGATGACCGGTGCCGGATTGCAGACCGTTGTTTTGTTGTTGCGACTGCGTTGATTTGCGACGCCGTTCCGGCAAGTATTTTTGCCCTTCTTTTTGAAACACTATGGACGCCAACACCCGACTGAACCAACGCCGCCTGGCCGATGCTTGGGCCGAGCTGCACACCGATGCCCACCAAGGCAACCCCTTACATGCAGACGCTTACCGCATGGCTTTTGCCGACCCCGAGTTTATGTTTCGGCGCGAAACCCGGGGCATTCGCTTTCAGCTAGAAATGCTCAAGCCCGATTTGGGCCAAGCCGAGCAAGGCATTGACAACACCGTGGTGGTGTATGGCAGTGCGCGCTTTGTCTCGCCCAAGCAAGCGGCCAAACAACTGGCCCAAGCCAAAGAAAAAGGCCACGCGCACCAAATAGCCGTGGCCGAACGGGCGGTACGCAATGCCGAACACTATGCCCAAGCGCGTAAATTTGCCCGTTTAGTGGCCGAACACAGCAAACGCCAAAAGCCCGAAAACCGCTTGTATATTTGCACTGGCGGCGGCCCCGGCATCATGGAGGCCGCCAACCGTGGCGCGCACGATGCCGATGCACCCAACGTGGGTTTAAGCATTGCCCTGCCGCACGAGCAAGGCGGCAACCGCTACATCTCGCCCTCTTTGTGCTTTAAGTTTCACTATTTTGCGCTGCGTAAAATGCACTTCATGATTCGGGCTAAGGCTTTGGTGGCCTTTCCGGGCGGCTTTGGTACCTTAGACGAGTTGTTTGAAGTGCTAACACTGGTGCAAACCAAAAAAGCCAAGCCGGTGCCGATTGTTTTGTTTGGCAGCAACTACTGGAAGCGCCTGATTAACTGGGACTTGATGGTAGAAGAAGGCACCATCTCTGCCCATGACCTCAAGCTGTTTCACATCACCGATGATGCCGAAGACGCTTGGGCCACGATTCGTGATTTTTACAAACTAGAGCGCTGAAAAGTAAACACCGCCTGCCCTTGCGGGTGAGGCGGTGGTGCCAAAGCGCTAAAAAGCGCTAAAACTGCGTAGGCTTATTTTTGGGCCATCACCCAAGTGGCCAGCTTTTTAGCATCGGCTTCATTCACTTGTGCATTCGGTGGCATGGGCACGGGGCCCCATACACCAGAGCCGCCCTTGATAATTTTGGCGGCCAGCATATCGACAGCGCCCTTATCGGCCTTGTACTTGGCGGCCACGTCTTTGTAAGAGGGGCCAACCAGCTTTTTATCTACGGCATGGCAGGCCATGCAGTTCTTGGCCGTGGCCAAGGCTTGGTCAGCCATAGCAGGCACAGCAGCAGACAGGGCCAAAGCGAGAATAGTGAGAGAGCGTTTCATGGTGGGCTTTCTTCAGGTTAGGTTACAGTGTTTTAACGCGATTGTAGTGATATGGGCTGACAAGGATTTTTACCATGTATCTATTAATGTTAGGCATTGTGCTGGCTTTGCTCAAGTACCTAGAAGTGGGGCCGGTAGCGCAATGGTCTTGGTGGTGGGTGTTGTCGCCGTTTGGCCTAACGCTGCTGTGGTGGGGCTGGGCGGACTCTAGCGGCTACACCAAGCGCAAAGCGATGGAAAAAGTGGACCAGCGCAAACAAGACCGCTTAAACCGGCAAAAAGAAAATTTGGGTATGCGCCCCAAAAACCCCCGTTAAGCGACAAGGCTGTTGTGGCTACTGGGGCTGGGACATAATTGGCTGGCATCTTGCACCAAGATGCAGCCCCATTTTTCGGAAAAAATCCCATGCCTGTTTACCGCTCCAAAACCTCCACTGCTGGCCGCAACATGGCTGGTGCCCGCTCGCTGTGGCGGGCCACCGGCATGAAAGATGCCGACTTCCAAAAACCCATCATCGCGGTGGTCAATTCCTTCACCCAGTTTGTGCCCGGCCATGTGCATCTTAAAGATTTGGGCCAACTGGTAGCACGCGAGATTGAAGCCGCTGGTGGCGTAGCCAAAGAGTTCAACACCATTGCTGTGGATGATGGCATCGCCATGGGCCACGATGGCATGTTGTACTCGCTGCCCAGCCGCGACATCATTGCCGATTCGGTAGAGTACATGGTCAACGCCCATTGTGCCGATGCCATGGTGTGTATCTCCAACTGCGACAAAATCACCCCCGGCATGTTGATGGCCGCCATGCGCCTGAACATTCCGGTGGTCTTCGTCTCGGGTGGCCCGATGGAAGCGGGCAAAGTGCAACTGAGCAAGCCCGGCAGCAAAACCATCGAAATCAAAAAACTCGATTTGATTGACGCGATGGTGATGGCTGCCGATGACACGGTGTCCGATGCCGATGTGGCCGAAGTAGAACGCTCGGCCTGCCCCACTTGCGGCTCTTGCTCGGGTATGTTTACCGCCAACTCCATGAACTGCCTGACCGAAGCATTGGGCCTGTCTTTGCCCGGCAACGGCACCGTAGTAGCCACCCATGCCGACCGCGAGCAATTGTTCAAACGCGCCGGGCATTTGATTGTCGAATTGGCCAAACGCTACTACGAAGGCAACGAAGAAACCGTGTTGCCACGCGCCATTGGCTTTAAAGCCTTTGAAAACGCCATCACGCTAGACATTGCCATGGGCGGCTCTACCAACACCATCTTGCACCTGTTGGCCATTGCCCAAGAGGCCGAGATTGCTTTCACCCTCAAGGATATTGACCGCCTCTCCTTGCAAGTGCCCCAGCTGTGCAAAGTAGCGCCCAACACCAACAAATACCACATTGAAGATGTTCACCGCGCCGGTGGCATCATGGCTATTTTGGGCGAGTTAGCCCGCGCCGGTAAGCTGCATACCGATGTGCCCACCATCCACAGCAAAACCTTGGGCGATGCCCTCCAGCAGTGGGACATTGTGCAAACCACCGATGAGGCTGTGAAAACCTTTTATTTGGCTGGCCCCGGTGGCGTGCCTACGCAAACGGCCTTTAGCCAATCGGTGCGCTGGCCTAGTTTGGATACCGACCGCGCCGAAGGCTGCATCCGCTCTGCTGACCATGCCTTCTCGCAAGAAGGCGGCTTGGCCGTGCTGCATGGCAACATCGCCTTGGATGGCTGCGTGGTAAAAACCGCTGGCGTGGATGATGAACTGCTGGTATTTGAAGGCCCTGCCCATGTCACCGAAAGCCAAGACGAAGCCGTAGCCAATATCTTGGGCGATAAGGTCAAGGCCGGTGATGTGGTGATTGTGCGCTACGAAGGCCCCAAAGGCGGCCCCGGTATGCAAGAGATGCTCTACCCCACCAGCTATATCAAGTCCAAAGGCTTGGGTAAAGCCTGTGCTTTGCTTACCGATGGGCGCTTCTCTGGCGGCACCTCGGGTTTGTCCATTGGTCACTGCTCCCCAGAGGCGGCAGCAGGTGGCGCGATTGGCTTGGTACGCAATGGCGACCGCATTCGCATCGACATCCCCAATCGGCGCATTGATGTGCTGCTCAGTGATGAAGAACTGGCCCAACGCCGTGCCGCGCAAGAAGCCAAGGGCTGGAAGCCCGTGCAGCCGCGTCCGCGCAAAGTGTCTGCCGCTCTCAAAGCTTATGCCAAGTTGGTCACTTCAGCCGACAAAGGCGCGGTGCGTGATGTCTCGCTGCTGGACTAAACCGATGAAGAACCTTGTTCTTTATACGCTGGCACTGCTGGCTTCTGCGGCCCTGCCTGCCTACGCCCAAAACCTGCAACCCGGCTTGTGGGAGATGCACATCCGTTCTGGCGCGGGTGATGCGGGCATGGCGCAAGGCATGGCCGAAATGCAAAAGCAAATGGCCCAAATGCCACCTGAGCAGCGCAAACAAATGCAGGCCATGCTGGCGCAGCAAGGCATGTCGATAGATGCCAGTGGTGGCGGGATTCGCACCAAGATGTGCATTACCCCCGAAATGGCGCAAAAAGACGAAGTGCTGCCACCACCACAGCAAGGCGATTGCAAAATGTCTGCCCCACAGCGTTCGGGCAATACGATGGTGGTGCGTTACGAATGCAGCCAGCCAGTGACGAAGGGTGAAAGCCGCATCACCTTCCAAAACAACCGGGCTTACAGCGTGCATTCAGAGAACACGGTGCAAGAAAACGGTCAGCGCATCCGCACCACGATGGACATGGATGCACGTTGGTTGGGCAGCGATTGCGGCAGTTTGATGCCTAAAGCGCCGCCCAAGCGCTAAAAGGGCATTAAAGCGGGGTGCGGGGTCAGTGGCGGCGGCCAAAAATGCCGCTACCCACCCGCACCATCGTGCTGCCAGCCAACACAGCAGCTTCTAAATCGGCAGTCATGCCCAAAGACAGGGTGTCCCAAGCCTCTAGGCCGGGGCTGGCGCTGTGCTTGATTTGCTCAAACAGGTTTTGTGCCATTTGATGCAGCGCATACTGGGTATGAAAATCTGGCGCAGGTTCTGGAATAGCCATCAAGCCACGCAATTGCAAGCGCGGTAAAGCGGCCACCGCTTGCGCCAGCGCCAGCGCTTCATTGGAGGCTACGCCAGATTTATTCAGGCCACCATCCACATTCACCTGAATGCACACCTGCAAGGGCGGCAGATGTGCTGGGCGCTGCTCAGATAGGCGCTGGGCAATTTTGAGCCGGTCTAGGGTGTGCATCCAATCAAAATGTTCGGCCACCAGTCGGGTTTTGTTGCTTTGCACGGGGCCAATGCAGTGCCATTGCAGCGTTCGTGGCATGTTGGCATCGGCGTGCAAGATGGCTATTTTTTCTACCGCTTCTTGCAAGTAGTTTTCGCCAAAAGCGCATTGCCCGGCTGCTGCGGCCTCGCGTACCGCCTCGGGGCCAAAGGTTTTAGATACCGCCAGCAGTGCCACGCTGCCGACATCCCGCCCCGCCGCAGCGCAAGCGCGTGCAATCCGGGCATGGAGCTGTTCAAGGTTCTGGGCAATGGTATTCATGGTTACAGGATAGCGCAGAAAATAAAAGCAGGCCGGTAGAATCAGCTCCCATTCCGTCACCTGCCAACCCGACGGCACCCTCTTTGGATGCCGTTGTCATTTCCAAGATTGCCCCCGATGAGCGACACCCTCTCCCAACCCGGCCTTGCCAGTCTGTCCAAATCGTTTGAACCTGCCACCTTAGAAGCCCAATGGGGCCCCGAGTGGGAAGCGCGCGGCTACGGTGCTGCCGGTGTACGTGGCAGCGGCCAAGCAGATGCTACGCAGTCGGCCTTCTCTATCCAATTGCCACCGCCCAATGTAACTGGCACGCTGCACATGGGCCATGCGTTCAACCAAACTATCATGGACAGTTTGACGCGCTACCACCGCATGAAGGGCCACAACACGGTTTGGATTCCGGGCACCGACCACGCCGGTATTGCCACGCAAATTGTGGTGGAGCGCCAACTGCAAGAGCAGGGCATCAGCCGCCACGATATGGGCGCCACACCCTTTGAAGCGCGCAAGAACTTTGTCTCCAAAGTCTGGGAGTGGAAAGAAAAAAGCGGCAACACCATCACCACGCAAATGCGCCGCATGGGCGACAGCGTGGACTGGAGCCGTGAATACTTCACTATGGACGACAAGCTGTCCAAAGTGGTCAGCGAGACTTTTGTGCGCCTGTACCAACAAGGCTTGATTTACCGGGGCAAACGCTTGGTCAATTGGGACCCCAAGCTGCAATCGGCAGTCTCTGACCTCGAAGTCGAAAACGAAGAAAAAGACGGCTCACTCTGGTACATCGTCTATCCGCTCACCGATGGCTCCGGTAGCCTGACGGTAGCCACCACCCGCCCCGAAACCATGCTGGGCGACGTGGCCGTGATGGTGCATCCCGACGATGAGCGCTACCAAGCCTTTATCGGCAAAACCGTCACCTTGCCACTGGTGGGCCGCCAAATCCCAGTCATTGCCGACGACTATGTGGACAAAGACTTTGGTACGGGCGTGGTCAAGGTCACGCCCGCGCACGACGAGAACGACTACGCCGTGGGCCGCCGCCACCGCTTGAGTGCGCTGATTATTTTTGACTTGCAGGCGCGCACCCTGTCGGCAGAGCGCATTCCTGACATCCATACGCAAATCTGGAGCTATGGTTTGAGCGAAGCGGAAGAAGAGCGCGCAGCCCCTGCCGCCCACGCCGCCTTCCTGCATGAACTGGCTCAGTTGCCGACTGCCGAGGCCGTGGCCCGTTTGGTGCCCGTGGCCTACCAAGGCTTAGACCGCTATGTGGCGCGTAAAAAAATCGTGGCTGATTTGCAAGAATCGGGTGCTTTGGTGGATTCCAAAAAGCACAAGCTGATGGCCCCCATCTGTACGCGCACCGGCGAGATGATTGAGAAAATGCTCACCGACCAATGGTTTGTCGCCATGAACAAGGTGGGCGAAGGCGATGCTACCGGCAAGAGCATCACGCAAAAGGCCATTGAAGCCGTCGATTCGGGTGCGGTGAAGTTTGTGCCCGAAAACTGGATTAACACCTACCACCAGTGGATGAACAACATCCAAGACTGGTGTATCTCGCGCCAACTGTGGTGGGGCCATCAAATCCCGGCTTGGTACGACGAAGAGGGTAACGTCTATGTGGCCCGCAACGAAGCCGAGGCCCAAGCCCAAGCGCCGGGCAAAACACTGCGCCGCGACGAAGACGTGCTGGATACTTGGTATTCCTCCGCGCTGGTGCCATTTAGCACGATGGGCTGGCCGGAACAGTCCGAAGCCGCCAACGACGATTTCAACCTCTACCTGCCCAGCAGCGTGCTGGTAACGGGCTACGACATCATTTTCTTCTGGGTGGCCCGGATGATTATGATGACCACGCACTTCACGGGTCGGGTGCCGTTCAAGCACGTCTATATCCACGGCTTGGTGCGTGATGCCCAAGGCAAGAAGATGAGCAAGTCGGAAGGCAATGTGCTTGACCCAGTGGACTTAATCGACGGCATTGCCTTAGAGCCGCTGCTGGACAAGCGCACCACTGGCTTGCGTAAGCCCGAAACCGCGCCCCGTGTGCGTAAAGACACGCAAAAAGAGTTCCCAGACGGCATTCCCGCCTACGGTGCTGATGCCCTGCGCTTTACCTTTGCCGCGCTGGCCAGCTTGGGCCGCAGTATTAACTTTGACAGCAAGCGCTGCGAAGGCTATCGCAACTTCTGCAACAAACTCTGGAATGCCAGCCGCTTTGTGCTGATGAATTGCGAAGGCTACGATTGCGGCACGGTGGCCGATGCCGCGCTAGAGTTCAGCACCGCCGACCGCTGGATTCAAGCCCAACTGCAAACCGTGGCCGCTGAAGTAGCCAAGGGCTTTGCCGAATACCGCCTCGACAACGTTGCCAACACCATTTACGATTTTGTTTGGAACGAGTTTTGCGATTGGTATTTGGAAATCGCCAAGGTACAAATCCAAACCGGCAACGAAGCCCAGCAACGCGCCACCCGCCACACGCTGATTCGTACCCTAGAAGCGATTTTGCGCTTAGCGCACCCCATCATCCCGTTTATCACCGAAGCCCTGTGGCAAACCGTGGCCCCAGTGGCCGGACTGGCAGGTGCTTCAGTCAGCATTGCCCATTACCCGCAAGCACAGCCCGAGCAGGTAGATGCTGCTGCCGTGGCCGAGATGGGCCGCCTGAAGGCGCTGGTAGATACTTGCCGCACCCTGCGCGGCGAGATGAATGTCTCGCCCGCCAGCCGCCTGCCCTTGCTGGTGGTGGGCGATGCCAGCTTTGTGCGCGACGTGGCCCCAGTGTTGCAGGCGCTGGCCAAGCTCAGTGAAGTCAAGGTGTTTGACGACGAGGCCGCTTGGCAGGCCGCTGCCCAAACCGCCCCGGTGGCGGTGGTCGGTGAAGCCCGTCTGGCCTTGTTTGTGGAAATTGATGTTGCGGCTGAAAAAGCCCGCTTGGGCAAAGAAGCTGCGCGCCTGCAAGGCGAGATTGCCAAGGCCCAAGGAAAACTCGGCAACGAGGCGTTTGTCGCCAAAGCCCCGCCTGCGGTGCTGGCGCAAGAGCAAAAGCGTGTGGCCGACTTCAGTGCCACGCTGGCGCGCATCCAAGAGCAACTGGCCCGTTTGGGCTAAACCGCACGGTTAATCGCCATGAGCCTGCACCTGCCCAGCGCTATCCGCAAAGCGGTGTTCCCCGTCGCCGGGCTGGGAACACGCTTTCTGCCCGCCACCAAAGCCTCGCCCAAAGAGATGCTGCCGGTGGTAGATAAACCGCTGATTCAATACGCGGTCGAAGAAGCCTATGCCGCTGGCGTGCGGCATATGATTTTTGTCACTGGGCGCGGCAAGCGCGCCATTGAAGACCATTTTGATACCGCCTACGAGCTAGAAAACGAGCTAGAACAAGCGGGCAAGCAAGAACTGCTGGCGCTGGTGCGCTCTATCCAACCCCCAGACATGGACTGCGCCTTTGTACGCCAACCGCGTGCCTTGGGGCTAGGCCATGCCGTGTTGTGTGCCGAGCCTTTGGTGGGGCAAGAACCGTTTGCGGTGCTATTGGCCGATGATTTGATGACTGGCCCGCCCGATGGCTTGCCGGTGTTGGCCCAAATGGCACGTACCTTTGCCGAGCAAGGGCGCTCTTTGTTGGCGGTGCAAGAAGTACCGCTAGAGCAGGTCAACCGCTATGGCATTGTGGCCGGGCACCCAGCGGGTGGCCCCTCGCCACTGCTACGCATTGAGCGCATTGTAGAAAAACCTAGCCCGGAAACTGCCCCCTCACGCATGGGCGTGGCCGGGCGCTACATCCTTACGCCATCCATTTTTGGCCATATCCGTCAACAAGGCCAAGGCGCAGGCGGAGAAATCCAACTCACCGATGCCATCGCCCGTTTGATGCAGCATGAAGCCGTTTATGCCTACCAATACGCCGGCAAGCGCTATGACTGTGGCAGCAAAGAAGGCTTTTTAGAAGCCACGGTGGAGCTGGCTTTGCAGCACCCGCAGGTAGGGGCCTCGTTCCGCGAGTATTTGAAAGGTTTGGTACTGTAAACAGAGGGGCTAGGTTGGGATGTCTGACACACAAACCTGCCCCTCTTCAGTGCCTACTTGTTAGGTGCCGGGATGCGTTGTTGTGCAGAGGCCAAAACATGGCCGGGTTGGACAAATATATCGATTTCCGTTGCACGCACACGTCGGCTGGCTGGACGATGGGCCGCTAAGCCACTAGCAAACTGGTACACACCCAGTCCACACCCCAGTTTGAACAGCACGCCATGACTCAGGCGCAAAAAGCGGTCATGCAAGCCCGCCTCACGACGCAGTGTCAGTGCGATACCGAATTGCTGGAATAAATCTTTGGCCAAGTCTTTCATCAAGCGATCACGTTCAACAAATGATGCACTGTCGGCAGACGTAATTACCTCAACCGCCTTGGGTTTGATGGTTTCTGCCACGTACAACAAAAACTCCCTCAAGTTGCGAACCTGCGTAGGATTCAACAAATACGGATCAATCAGCGACAACTTCAACGCCCCTTGTAGGTACTGTGCTGGAAACAACTTTTCGTAGGGCCAGCCGCTTGCACCCTCCTTCAGCTGCAAACGTGCGATACAGACCGTGGCTTGGGCCTGAATTTTTTCTGCCCAATCCGCAGCATCGCTAGTATCCACTGGGGTTGTTACTTTGGGTGGCTGGGATGTTGCCGGAACTTCTATTACTGTGCGCTCGCTGCTGTCACAGGATGTTAATGTCAAAGAAGTGTCGTCGGTATCCTGAGGCAGGAGCGCTTCCATGCGCTCTAGGGTTTGGGTCAATTCGCCACCTAGAGTATCAATCAAGGTCAGTGCAGTTTGCTTTTGACCAGCCAGATGCCCAGCAGTTGCTGCCAGAATGTTGTCTGCTGCTTGCTCTAGCAGCACCTGCGCCTCGCCGAGAGCATTGTGTGGGGCTGTCTTGGCTTCGGCCAATAAAAATTCACCAAACTGACGGCTACTCTTTTGCAGATAACCGTTCAGGGCATCCTTGAGCAAGGTCTTGACCTCACGATAAAACGCTTTGACTTCAGCATTTTGGCGGGCAGTAGTGCCTACATCCCAGATTTTTTCTACCACACGGCGTTTTTCAGAAATGCGGTCAGCCACATCGTCTGTCACAAAGTCGTCCAGCAATCGCAGCACATCTTGTTCGGCCTTAGCTACAAGTTCGTGGGCACGTTCTATTGAGCGGTTTAATACCGTTTTCAGCTTACCCGATACATCCAGCGGTACGCTGGTACCCAGTTCTAACTGATGTGCGATAGCTTCACTATCATTGGACAGTCGTATCAACGCCTGTTCAAACTGTGTGGCGAACCCGGAAAATAGCACGGTACGTGCCTCCAGCAGTTGCTGCACTTTGGGGAATACTAAATTGGCCACGCCAGCTTGTAGCCCGTGCATATAACCCCAGCCGCCGTAACGCCGTGTCTTCCAGTGCTTACCCATATCATCTGACTCAAAAGCCGACAAAGGTTGCTCTGCCAATGCGCCGATGTAACCCAATAAAGTTTCATCTCGCAGTCGCTGACCATTCAAGCGTTCTGTCAGGAGTGTGATCTCTTGCTCAACAGTCCGGGCAAACCCTTGGCGAGCCTGCCCAAATTCTTCGCGAAAGAGGTGCAGCTTTTTCTCAGCCACCTCCTTATTCTGTGTATTGTGAAGGGCTTGCAGTTTGGTTTGCAGCACAGCCTGCAAATCCAGCAAGCAATTGCTGGCACCCTTGACAATGTTTTCTGCTGTTTGTGCCAAGCGAGACTCAGTAGATAGCATCTTCAGTAGCCGAGTCTTCAGTTGCTCCACACCACCAGGGTCTGTGACACCAATAGCAAATGGCAAAGTCTTGCTGTCTTTCCAATCTCGGTGCAAACGCGCAGACGTGAAAGCAATCGGCACTTCACCCAACTGCTCTTGGTAGCGGTGTAGAGTGTCGTCTTGCTCCAAGTCGTTTAAGGTGTCGGCAATTTCACGGCTAATCTTTGCCCGTTCACGGGCAATGCAAACGGCAATCGGTTCAGGGTCTTCGTCGTTATCGTCTGCTTCAGCCAGCACCTTGTTATAGGTTTCGTCGATTTGCGTCACCACCACAATCAGCTGCTTGACAGTGCCCTTACGCAACAACGATAACAAGAAGTCTTTTTCTGACTGGCCGTAGGAAGCACCTGATTTGGTTAAAAACAGCACCGCATCCACATCAGCCACTACCCGCTCCGTCAACGTCACGCGGAAACGTTCGGTATCGTCTAGGCCAGGGGTATCTATCAGCAACACGCCATGATCCAGTATTTCTGCTGGGGCAGTGATGTCGATGCTATCGACCAAACAATGCAGAGGACTGCCAGCGGAGGTGTATTCCTTGAGCCTGCGCCGGAATTCGGTGGTGGCCTTTTTGGTAGCGTCGGCTGGTAACTCCAGTGTCACCGTGTGCCCGCCTTCACGCACATGTTCCTGCTCTAAGCCAGCCAGGTCAAACACTTTTTCCGGCTCACCCTCCTTGGGTTTTTTGGGATTTCTAAACCCCTCCCAACTGCGAATCCGGTGAGCATCGACATGCTTCGGGTTGTCTGCGTAGATTGCTTTGAGTTCTTGCCACGTTGTACGGTTCACAAACCGTATGCTGGCCTGTACATTCGCCCCATGTTTGAACGTGGTCACCGCTGCCGTTTCAGGCAAGGTTCCTTCACTGGCCAACCGATTGTTGAGCAATTCATTCACAAATGACGACTTGCCTGCCTTGAACCGTCCCACTACTGCCACTTTGTATTCACTGGGTACCTGTTGGCTTTTGAGCAACTGCCCTAATACCTGTGCGGTGCGCTCGCATTCCTTGCCGATACTGGCCACCTTGATTGGGGCGCGGCTTTGCAGTCCAGCCTGCACCTGTGCCAAGTGTTCAGACAGATCGTAAATTTCGCGCCGGAGTTGTTTGGGCGTTTTCATCTATGGGGCACCTTGGGATTGATGTTTGCGGTGTGGAGAGTTTAGGCTTAAACTAAAGCTTCCACAATTGTGGAAACTGATAAAAAGGAACGCTATGAGCACCCTCTCCGTTCGCATCGATGAAACCTTGGTGCAAGCCGCCCGCGCCAGTGCCAAAGCAGAGTTTCGTACCGTACAAGGCCAGATTGAGTATTGGGCCAAGGTGGGCCGGGCCGCGCTAGATAACCCCGATTTGCCAGTTTCTTTTATTGCCGAAAGCCTGACGAGCTTGGCCGAACCACGCACGGACAGCACGCCCTTTGTGCCGCGCAGCGGGCACCCTAGTACCCCACAGCCATGAGCTGGCAAGTGCAGCAAACCCGGCGTTTTGCACGGGCCTATAAAAAGCTGACTAATACCACGCTGATTGCCGACACCGATAGCGCCGTGGCCACGGTAGCGGGCAACCCCGATGTAGGCGAGCGCAAAAAAGGCGACTTGGCCCAGTTGTGGGTACACAAGTTTCGCAGTCAAGGCCAGCTTTACTTGTTGGGCTACACCCGCGAGGACGAAGTGCGCCTGATTTATTTGGAAGCCTTGGGGCCACATGAAAATTTTTACCGCGATTTAAAGCGCTAAAGCAACACAGCGGCGCAGCCACGATGGGGCACCATGCCACAATCGCCCGCTTTTTTGCTTTGTGCTGCATGACTTCTTTTCTTCCCGGTACGCTGGGCATCGACTTTGGCACTTCCAACTCTGCGGTGGCTTGGGCCGATGGCCAAGGCAATGCCCGCCTGCTGCCCTTAGAGGGCCAAGCCACCACCCTACCCACCGCCCTGTTTTTTAACCACGAAACCCACAGCACGCATTTTGGCCGTGATGCCATGACGCACTATCTGGCGCACACCGAGGGGCGCTTGATGCGCTCGCTCAAAAGCCTGCTGGGTAGTCCGCTGTTACAGGAAAAAACCGCCATCCACCATGAGATGGTGAGTTTTCAGGACATCATTGAGCGCTTTCTGCTAGAGCTGGTGCAGCGCGCCCGGCAGCAACTGGGTGGCCTGCCAGCGCGGCTGGTGCTGGGGCGTCCGGTGCATTTTGTCGATGACAACCCCGAGCGCGACCAGCTGGCGCAAGCCTCACTGTTGCAAGCGGCTGCCCGCTGTGGTTTTGCCGAAGTAGGCTTTCAGTTAGAACCGATTGCCGCCGCGCTGGACTACGAACGCCGCCTGACGCAAGAAAGCACCGTGCTGGTGGTGGATATTGGTGGCGGCACTTCCGACTTTACCGTGGTGCGTTTGGGGCCAGAACGCATCGCCCAAACGGACCGCAGTGCCGATATTCTGGCCACTACCGGCGTGCATATTGGTGGCACCGATTACGACCATAAACTACACCTAGAGCAGGTGATGCCGTTGTTAGGCTACCGCCATACCGGCCCCAAAGGACGCGAGGTGCCTAGCCGCGTGTTCTTCGATTTGGCCACTTGGCACATGATTCATTGGCTGTCGTCGCCCAAAGCGGTGCGCGAAGCCCAAGCCCTGCGCGAAGACTACCGCGATGAACGCCTGCACCAGCGCCTGATGGTGGTGCTGCGCGAGCAACTCGGGCACCGTTTAATGAATGCGATGGAACAGGCCAAAATTGCTTGCTCCATCAGCGGGCAGCCGCAAACGCTGGATTTGTCCGAGGTTCAAGCCCAGCTCATTGCCACATTGACCCCAGAGCAGGTAGCCAGCCACTTGTCCACCTTGCTAGAGCGTGTCGTGCAGTGCGCGCAAGAATGCGTGCGCCAAGCGGGTATTGCGCCTGCCCAATTGGGTGCCATTTACCTCACGGGTGGCTCCTCGGCTTTGCGTGCCTTCCAACAGGTACTGGCACAAGGCTTTCCGGGCGTGCCTTTGGTCGAGGGTGACTTGTTTGGCGGTGTGGCTTCTGGGCTGGCCTACGGGCCGTTGGCAAAGGCATCCGCATAATGGCGGCTTCGATGGCTCTTGTATCCCACTGTGACCGCTCACCCTGAACTGCATCTGCACCGCACCCGCCTAACCCCGGCGATGTTCAATGTGCTAGAACGTATGCACCGCGCCGGGGGGCCACCCTTGCACTCCCTGACACCGCTGCAAGCGCGCGCTGCTTACGAAGTGGGTGCCGGTGTCTTAGAAGTGCCCAAGGCCCCCTTGGCACGGATAGAGGACTTCACCATCCCGGCCCGCGACGGCTACGCCCTGCCAGCCCGCCTGTACGCTACAGACACCACAGGCCCAGCGCCCGGCCTGTTGTTGTATCTGCATGGCGGCGGTTTTACCATCGGCAGCATTGCCACCCACGATACCTTGTGCCGTGAACTGGCCCGCTTGGCCGATTGCATAGTGGTGTCGTTAGAGTACCGCTTGGCCCCAGAATACCGCTTTCCTACCGCCAGCCACGATGCTTGGGATGCGCTGCAATGGCTGGCGCTGCACGCTGGTGCCTTGGGGGCTGATGCCAGCCGTTTGGCGGTGGGTGGCGATAGCGCTGGCGGCACACTGGCCGCCGTGAATGCTATTTTGGCGCGTGATGCCGGCTTGCCACTGGCGCTGCAATTGCTGTTTTACCCCGGCTGCGTAGCGCACCAAGACACCCCCTCGCACGCCACCTATGCGCGCGGTCTGGTGCTAGAGGCACCTGCCATCAGTTGGTTCTTTGGCCATTATGTGCAAACCCGACAAGAGCGCGAAGACTGGCGCTTTGCGCCGCTGCTGGCCCCGGATGTTACAGGCGTGGCCCCGGCGTGGATGGGGCTGGCCGAATGCGACCCGCTGGTGGACGAAGGCATTGATTACGCCGACAAACTCCGCCTGGCCGGGGTGGCCGTAGATTTAGAAATTTACCGTGGCGTAACGCACGAATTTATCAAAATGGGCCGTGCCATCCCTGAAGCGCGCACCGCCCATGCCGATGCCGCCCGCGCTCTGCGCCCAGCTTTTTCTTTGGAGTAAACCACCCATGTCCCAACTTGCTGATTTTCGTTGCCTGCACCGTATGCGCGTGCGCTGGATTGAAGTGGATAGCCAAAAAATTCTCTCTAGCCCGCATTATTTAGCCTATATCCAAACCGCCATGATGGCTTATTGGCGCGCACTGGCGCTGCCTTATGAATCGAGCATGGCCTTGCTGGGTGGTGAATTGGTACTCAGAAAGGTGATGCTGGAATACCACGACTCGGCGCGCCTAGACGATGTGCTAGAAGTGGGCATTCGCTGTGTGCGCGTGGGCAATACCTCGGTGCAATTAGAAGCGGGCATTTTTCGTGGGCAGCGCCTGTTGGCCTCGGGCGAGTTGGTGGCGGTGTTTGTCAATTTGGCCAGCCATAAGGCTTGCCCAGTGCCCACCCCCCTGCGTACCATTATGGAGAGTTTTGAGGCCCGCCACCGCATGGCCGAAGTACGCACCGGCGATTGGGCAGTGTTAAGTTCAGATGCCTTCGCCCTGCGTAACGCCGTGTTTGTAGAAGAACAAGGCATAGACCCAGCACTAGAACTGGACGAATACGACCCGCAATCCTTGCACGCGGTACTCTACAACCGCCTAGGCCAATCTATTGCCACTGGGCGATTGTTACCGGCCCAAGATGGCATGGGGCGCATTGGTCGTTTGGCGGTGCATCGGTCTTTGCGCGGTGCCGATTGGGGCCGTGAGCTGCTTTACACCCTGATAGAAGAAGCACGCAGCCGGGGTGATACCTGCCTAGAGTTGCACGCCCAATGCAGCGCTATGTCGTTTTATGCCCGTGCTGGGTTTATTCCACGCGGGGCACCCTACGAAGAAGCCGGTATCAGCCACATCACGATGGAGCGCCCACTGCGCGGCGCGGCCTTGGACACTGGCGATATAACGGCCATTGTGTAGCAGTAGCAGCCAAAAACAAGGCCAGCCACCCCAAAGGGCGCTGGCCTGCTACAAGTTGTTCGCGCTGTGGTGCTTGGGCTAGGCTTTAGCGCACTGTCGCTTCTTCTGGCTCTGCTGGTTCGGCTTTGGCAGCGCGCTCTTTTTTGGACAGCGGTTGGATGTCGAGCTTCACTTCGGAAGTTTCTACACCTTTTTCATCTTTCTTATGTTCCACATCCACGGTCAGGCGGCCACCATCGGTTAAGCGGCCAAACAGCAGCTCATCGGCCAAAGCACGGCGGATGGTGTCTTGGATGAGGCGCTGCATGGGGCGTGCGCCCATCAGTGGGTCAAAGCCCTTCTTGGCCAAGTGCTTGCGTAGCGCATCGGTAAAGGTAACTTCTACCTTTTTCTCGGCCAGTTGGGTTTCGAGTTGTAGCAAGAATTTATCCACCACGCGCAAAATCACCTGCTCATCGAGCGCCTTGAAGCCGACGATGGCATCAAGCCGGTTGCGAAACTCTGGCGTAAACAGGCGCTTGATGTCGGCCATCTCGTCACCGGCTTCGCGCTGGGTGGTAAAGCCGATGGTAGCCTTGTTCATGGTTTCGGCCCCCGCGTTGGTGGTCATCACGATGATGACATTGCGGAAATCGGCCTTGCGCCCATTGTTGTCGGTCAGGGTGCCGTGGTCCATCACCTGCAACAGCACGTTGAAGATGTCGGGGTGCGCCTTTTCGATTTCATCGAGCAGCAGCACAGAGTGCGGCTTTTTGGTGATAGCTTCGGTGAGCAATCCGCCTTGGTCAAACCCAACATAGCCGGGAGGCGCGCCAATCAGGCGGCTAACGGCATGGCGCTCCATGTATTCGGACATATCAAAGCGGATTAGCTCAATACCCAAAATGTAGGCCAATTGCCGCGCTGCTTCGGTTTTGCCGACACCGGTGGGGCCACTGAACAAGAAGGCACCAATCGGCTTGTCGGGCTTGCCCAAACCCGAACGCGCCATTTTGACGCTAGAGGCCAGCACTTCCAAGGCTTTGTCTTGGCCAAAAACCACGCTTTTCAGGTCGCGCTCTAGCACTTGCAGTTTGCCCCGGTCGTCATTGGAGACATTGGCGGGGGGAATGCGCGCAATTTTGGCGACGATTTCTTCAATCTCGGTTTTTCCAATGGTTTTTTTGCGCTTGCTGGCCACCAAAATGCGCTGGGCGGCACCGGCTTCGTCAATCACGTCAATCGCCTTGTCGGGCAGATGGCGGTCATTGATGTATTTGGCGCTGAGTTCAGCCGCTGCTTGCAGGGCTGCCGCTGCATACTTGACGCTGTGGTGTTCTTCAAAGCGCGATTTGAGGCCCTTGAGAATATCTACCGTCTCGGCCACGCTAGGCTCGACCACATCGACTTTTTGGAAGCGTCGCGACAGGGCGGCATCTTTTTCAAAGATACCCCGGTATTCGGTAAAGGTAGTGGCCCCAATACACTTGAGTACGCCCGAACTGAGTGCCGGTTTAAGCAGGTTAGAGGCATCCATCGTGCCACCCGAGGCTGCACCAGCACCAATCAGGGTGTGGATTTCGTCAATAAACAAGACCGCGTGCGGCTTGTCTTTCAGTGCCTTGAGCACCGCTTTGAGGCGTTGCTCAAAATCGCCCCGGTATTTGGTGCCGGCCAACAGGGCGCCCATGTCCAGAGAATAAACGGTGGCTTCAGCCAAAATTTCGGGCACATCTTGTTGCGTGATGCGCCAAGCCAAGCCCTCGGCGATGGCGGTTTTGCCTACGCCCGCCTCGCCCACCAGCAGCGGGTTGTTTTTGCGGCGGCGGCACAAAATTTGGATGGTGCGTTCTACCTCAAAATGGCGGCCAATCAGGGGGTCAATTTTGCCGTCTTTGGCCAGCTGGTTGAGGTTTTGCGTGTACAGCTCTAGGGGAGAGGCTTTTTCGTTGCGCTCTGCGGTGGCTGCTGCTTCTTCGCCCTCGGGGGCGTTGCTTTCGGGGCCTTTGGCTGGCTCGGGTGGCTCGCTCTTTTTGATGCCGTGGGCAATAAAGTTGACCACATCCAAGCGCGTGACACCCTGCTGGTGCAGGTAATAGACGGCGTGCGAGTCTTTCTCGCCAAAAATAGCCACCAGCACGTTGGCACCGTTGACCTCTTTTTTGCCACTGCCGGTGGACTGTACGTGCATGATGGCACGCTGAATGACGCGCTGAAAGCCCAGTGTGGGTTGGGTATCCACCTCATCCACACCGGCCACTTGGGGCGTGTTGTCTTTAATGAAATGGGCCAGCGCGGCGCGCAGGTCGGTCATGTTGGCCGAACAGGCGCGCAATACTTCGGCAGCGCTGGGGTTATCGAGCAGTGCGAGCAACAGGTGCTCCACGGTAATAAATTCGTGGCGTTGCTGGCGGGCCTCAACAAAGGCCATGTGCAAGCTGACTTCCAGTTCTTGGGCAATCATGTGAACTCCTTTGTGCTTGCGAAAAAGTGGGACTGTATTTGGGGACGGTAGCCGTTTATTCAACTGGCTCACAGAGGCATTGCAAGGGATGGCCCGCCTGATGGGCTGCTTCCATCACCTGATGGACTTTAGTGTTGGCCACATCGCGCGAGTAAACCCCACACACGCCTTTGCCATCGAGATGGATTTTGAGCATGATTTGCGTGGCCATTTCGCGGTTTTTGCCAAAAAATTCTTGTAACACCACAATGACAAACTCCATTGGTGTGTAGTCGTCATTGAGCATCACGACCCGGTACATCTGCGGCGGCTTGGTTTTTTGCGGCACACGCTCCAGCACAACGGCATCGCCATCGTCTGGTGCAGGCCGATGCACCGCAGGCGTGCGAGCAGGGGTGGGGATTTTTGTTGCCATAAAAATCATTCTAACGATGCGCGCGCATGGGCGCTGAATGGGGGAATTTGCATCTATCCGCCCTGCTTTTCAAGTCCTGTGGTTATACATCTGGGTAAACTATTCGTAAATGATGGTAACGCGCCCCTGCGCGGCCTGCTGCGTCCAAGCGGCCAAGGCTTCGTCGCTGGGGTAGGTGCGGTGGGCATCGCCCAGTTGCACTTCGGCACTGGTTGCGCCTTCGGGGCCAGTGCAGGTGATGGACAGGCGCACTGGCAGGCCGTAGGTTTGTGACTCGCCTTGGGCCGGGGTTTCTACGTGGCAGGGATAGTCGTGCAACAAACGCGCCAAGTCGGGAGCCGTATCGCCCACGAAGACTTGCAGGTATTTGCCAAAGCGGCAGCGTGCGGTGGCTAAATTTTGTACCTGCTGCACAATAAAGCGGGCTTCAAAGCCGTTGCGCCCCGGTTGCAGGCGGCCTGAGACTATCACCAGCTCGTCGTCTTGCAGCAGCTCGCGGTAGCTGTTGAGTACGGCTTCACTGGCCGAGGCTTCAATTTGTGCCGAGGTGTCGTCCAGCACAAAAATGCCTTGTTTGCCACGCATTCCATTGACCACCCGAAAACCACCCACAATCCCAGCCACGGTTTGCGTGTCGCGCGTATCACGCAACTCGGCCAAACGGGTGCGTACAAAACGGCGTACCTCGGGGGCTACTTCGTCAAACAGATGGCCAGACAGGTAAAAGCCCAAGGCGGGTTTTTCGTAGCTCAGGCGCTCTTTCACGCCCCAAGGGGCCACCTCGACCAGCTCCGGTTCTTGCGTGCTAGAGCCGTGGGCATCGGTGTCCATGTCAAACAAGCCGCTTTGGTTGGCATTGGCCAGCGTGGTGGTGGCAAAGTCAAACGCCCGCTCTATCGAGGCCGATAAAGCAGCACGGTTTGGCTCGATGCTGTCAAAGGCTCCGGCTTTAATCAGGGCATCGACGGTGCGTTTGTTCAGTTTGCTGCGCTCGACGCGCAGGCAGAAATCAAACAGGCTGCTAAAGGGGCCACTTTGGCTGCCATGCGGGCCTTCTCCTTGACCGTTGCGGGCGGCAATGATGGCCTCAATGGCTGCTTGGCCGGTGCCTTTGACGGCCCCTAAGCCGTAGCGGATGACCTTGTCTGATACCGGCTCAAAGCGGTAAGCGCCCCGATTCACATCGGGCGGTTCAAACGAGAGGCCAAAATTTTTCTGGGCATCATCGAGCAACACCTTGAGCTTGTCGGTGTCGTCCATTTCGATGGTCATGTTGGCGCAGAAAAACTCTGCCGTGAAATGCACTTTCAGCCAGCCGGTATGGTAGGCCAGCAAAGAGTAAGCAGCGGCGTGCGATTTGTTAAAACCGTAACCGGCAAACTTTTCCATCAAGTCAAAAATTTCATCGGCCTTTTCTTGGCTGATGTCATTCTTGGCGGCACCCGCGCGGAAAATGGCCCGATGCTCGGCCATTTCTTCGGCTTTCTTTTTGCCCATCGCCCGGCGCAACAAATCGGCGCCACCGAGAGAGTAGCCGCCCAGAATCTGCGCCGTTTGCATCACCTGCTCTTGATAGACCATGATGCCGTAGGTTTCAGACAGCATGTCTGCCACCAGCGGATGCGGGTATTCGACCGGCTCTTTGCCATGTTTGCGATTGACAAAGCTGGGGATGAGGTCCATTGGCCCAGGGCGATAAAGTGCGTTCAGGGCGATGAGGTCTTCTAGGCGCGTGGGGCGGGCCTCTTTCAACATGCCCTGCATCCCTCGGCTTTCAAACTGGAACACGGCTTCGGTCAGGCCATTGGAGAACAGTTCGTAGGTCTTTTTATCGTTGAGTGGGATGTCTTCAAAGGCAAAATGGGCCTTATCGGGGTGGCGCTGCACGATAAATGTGCGCGCTAGCTCCAAAATAGTCAGTGTGGCCAAGCCCAAAAAGTCAAACTTCACCAAGCCAATGGCTTCGACATCGTCTTTGTCGTATTGGCTGACGGCAGATTCGCTGCCCGGCTGCTGGTAGAGTGGGCAAAAATCGGTGAGCTTGCCCGGTGCAATCAGCACACCCCCGGCGTGCATACCGATGTTGCGCGTCAGGCCCTCTAGCTTTTGCGCCAGCGCCAGCAGGGTTTTTACTTCGTCTTCTTTGGCCAAGCGCTCGGCCAGCAGTGGCTCGGCTTCAATCGCGCCCGCAATGGTGATGTGTTGGCCCGGCTTGTTCGGAATCAGCTTGCTGATGCTGTCGCAAAAGGTGTAGCTCATGTCTAGCACCCGGCCCACATCGCGGATGGCTGCGCGGGCCGCCATCGTGCCGAAGGTGGCAATTTGGCTGACGGCATCTTTGCCATATTTGTCTTTCACATAGTCAATCACGCGGTCGCGGTTGAGTTGGCAAAAGTCAATATCAAAGTCGGGCATAGAGACCCGGTCGGGGTTGAGAAAGCGCTCGAACAGCAGTTTGTATTCCAACGGGTCTAGGTCGGTAATTTTGAGCACGTAAGCCACCAAAGAACCCGCCCCTGAACCCCGGCCCGGCCCTACCGGGCAGCCGTTGGCCTTGGCCCACTGGATAAAGTCGCCCACAATCAAAAAATAGCCCGGAAAGCCCATTTTCAGGATGGTGTTGAGTTCAAACTCCAAGCGCTCGACGTAGCGCGGGCGCTGTGCCTCGCGTACTTTGCTATCAGGGTAGAGGTGCAACAGGCGTTGCTCTAAGCCTTCGTGTGAGACGTGGCGAAAGTAATCTTCTACCGACAGCACCTGCCCATTGACCGGCGGAATCGGAAAATTGGGCAGTTGTGGTTTGCCCAAAACCAAAGTGAGGTTGCAGCGTTTGGCAATTTCTAGCGTGTTGGCCAGCGCCGAGGGCACATCGGCAAACAACGCCTGCATTTGCGCTGACGATTTGAAATACTGCTCGCGCGTAAAGCGGCGCACGCGGCGCTGGTTGCCCAAAATTTCGCCTTCGGCAATGCACACGCGCGCTTCGTGGGCTTCGTAGTCTTCTTCGGTGGCAAATTGCACTGGATGGGTGGCGACCACGGGCAGTTGCAACTGGGCTGCCAATTGCACCGTGGCGGCAACATGGCTTTCATCGTCGGGGCGGCCAGCACGTTGGATTTCCAAATAAAAACGTTGGGCAAACAAGGCCGCCAAGCGCTGGGCCAGTGCGCTGGCCCCAGCACTATCGCCGCGCACCAAGGCTTGGCCCACGGGGCCAGCTTGGGCACCGGCCAGCACCAACAGCCCGGCGTGCAGTTCTTCTAGCCAGGCCCAAGTGCATACCCCTTGCCCTTTAATTTGGTGGCGCGTCCAAGCCCGGGCCAGCAACTCGGATAGGTTCAGGTAGCCTTGGGCATCTTGCACCAGTAACACCATGCGGGTGTTAGGGTCTGCTGGGGTGGGGCCTTCGAGCAAAATTTCTGCTCCTAACACGGGCTTGACCCCCTTGCCGCGCGCTTGCTTGTAAAACTTTACCGCCCCAAACAGGTTGTTGAAATCCGTAATCGCCAGCGCGGGCTGGCCATCGGCGGCGGCGGCTTGAACCACCTCGTCGATACGGTTGGTGCCGTCAACGACGGAAAACTCGGTGTGTAGGCGCAAATGAACAAACATAGCCACCATTGTAGAAAGGCTGGGGCAGGCTTGGCCCACCGGTACAATCGGCAACCCGTTTGCTCGTTCTTGCCAGAAAGCTGTTTACCATGCCGCGTGTGTCTGTCGCGATTGTTCCCGCCCTGCTGGTTGCCAGCGCTTTGCTGGCTGCTTGCTCCACTGTCACTGAAGACAAAACCGCCGGTTGGAGTCCCGAGCGCATCTATGCCGAGGCCCGCGACGAAGTCAGCAGCGGTGCTTTTGACAAAGCCGTTGTGTTGTTAGAAAAGTTAGAAGGCCGTGCCGCTGGCACCCCATTGGCCCAACAGGCCCAATTGGACAAAGCCCACGCCCAATACAAGGGTGGCGACAAAGCGCAAGCACTGGCCACGCTAGACCGTTTTCTGAAACTGCACCCCGCCAGCCCAGCGGCAGATTACGCCCTCTACCTCAAAGGCTTGGTCAACTTTAATGATGAGCTGGGCTTGTTTTCTTGGGTAGCCAACCAAGATTTGTCTGAGCGTGACCAAAAAGCAGCCAAAGATTCTTTTGAGTCCTTCCGCGAACTGAGTACGCGCTTTCCAGAGTCTAAATACACCCCCGATGCCCGTCAGCGCATGACCTATATCGTCAACGCGCTGGCACAGTATGAAGTGCATGTGGCGCGTTACTATTTTCAGCGCGGTGCCTATGTGGCGGCCATTAATCGGGCGCAAATTGCCCTGTCTGACTACCAAGGCGTGCCCGCCCAAGAAGAAGCGCTCTATATTTTGATTCAGTCTTACGATGCCTTGGGTATGGCACAACTGCGTGACGATGCCCGCCGCGTGTTCGATGCCAGTTATCCACAAAGCAAGTACCTCGCGCAGGGTATCACGCAGCGTTCACCCTCTTGGTGGAAGCCTTGGTAAAAACACGGGGCCAATCCCTTTTTTGGCTTGGGCATGTCTAAAGCATTTCGCATCAGCGCCTCCACTGGCATCCACAAGGGTGACCGCAGCTATCAGCAAGACCAAGTAGCCTTGCTAACCCACCCACGTTACAACGGCTGTTTGCTGGGGGTGCTAGCCGATGGCATGGGCGGGCGCAGCGGTGGGCGCAAAGCTTCAGACCAAGTGATGATGACCGCGCGCCAGCTGTTTGAGCGTTACTCGCCCGACTATGACGATGGCCCCTCGATGTTGAAGACGATGGTGGAAGAGGCGCATATCGTGATTCGCCTTACAGCCATTTCATCCGAAGAGGAGCCGCACAGCACCATTGCCGCTTTTTTAATCAATCCGCGTGGCGATTGTTATTGGGTTCATGCAGGTGATTCGCGTATTTACCATTTTCAAGACGGCAAAATGGTGCATCGCACCAAAGACCATTCTTATGTGCAAGCTTTGGTCGATAGGGGTGATTTGACCGAAGACGAGGCCCAAGTGCATCCCCAGTCCAACATTTTGTTGGGGTGCTTGGGTGCTGAGGTCGATCCGCCAATGGGCACGCACAGTATTCACCAATTGCGCCCCGGCGATGTGCTCATGGCTTGTAGCGATGGCGTTTGGCACTATTTTTCTGCCGAAGAAATGGCCACGGTGGTGCAATCGCTCACGCCGCGTGAGGCTACCGAATTTTTGATTGAAAAAGCGCGTATGCGCGGGCGCGGCGGCGGCGACAACTTGTCTTTGGTGATTGTCAAAATTGAAGCGCTAGAGGTGGAAAAAAAACCACCGCTGCGCTTTGGCATGGGGCGCTAGTGCAAGTGGCCTAGTTTGGAAATCACCCCGACCCACCGGCCAGCACTATCAAAAGATTAGCACCGTCAATGCTGCACTGAGCTGGCAATGTAGGCCCAAAAAGGCCTCAAGTTAGAAAATCCTCTTACATCCTAACGGACAACAAAAAAGCCACCCCAGCTAGGAGTGGCTAACTTGTTGTTTTCATTGGTGCCGGAGAGATGAATCGAACACCCGACCTTCTCATTACGAATGAGCTGCTCTACCGACTGAGCTACACCGGCCAAGCGCGCATTATACCGGTTGGTGGTAGCTGGTGACGCGCTCGACTTCGTTCTTGGAGCCTAGAATGACACTGACGCGCTCGTGCAGTTGCGTGGGCTGGATGTCTAAAATCCGTTGGCGGCCATTGGTGGCTGCACCACCGGCCTGCTCGACCAGCCAGCCCATCGGATTGGCCTCGTACATCAGGCGCAGCTTGCCGGGTTTGTTCGGCTCACGCTTGTCCCAGGGGTACATGAACACGCCACCACGGGTCATGATGCGGTGTACGTCGGCCACCATGCTGGCAATCCAACGCATATTAAAGTCTTTGCCGCGTGGGCCTTCTTTGCCTTGCAGGCACTCGTCAATGTAGCGGCGCACCGGTTCGTCCCAGTGGCGCATATTGCTCATGTTGATGGCAAATTCTTTCGTGTCCTCGGGGATACGCACTTTTTCTTGCGTGAGCACAAACGAGCCTTGCTCACGGTCGAGGGTGAACATAGCCACGCCATCACCCACAGTCAGCACCAAGGTGGTTTGTGGGCCATAGACGCAATAGCCCGCTGCCACTTGCTGGTAGCCAGCTTGTAGGAAGTCTTTTTCTTCTACGCCCCGGTCGCCTTCGGGCTTTTTCAGCACGCTGAAAATCGTACCGATGCTGACATTGACATCAATGTTGCTGGAACCATCTAAGGGGTCAAACAGCAACAGGTATTCACCTTGCGGGTAGCGATTGGGCACGACGTAGATGCCGTCCATTTCTTCCGAGGCCATCGCGGCCAAATGGCCGCCCCACTCATTGGCCTCAATCAGTACCTCGTTGGCGATGATGTCGAGCTTTTTCTGCACCTCGCCTTGTACGTTTTCGCTATCGGCGCTGCCCAGCACGCCACCGAGTGCGCCTTTGTTGACGGCTTGGCTGATGCTCTTGCAAGCGCGGGCTACCACTTCGAGCAGCAGGCGCAGTTGCGAGGGGATGAGGCCATCCACACGCTGTTGTTCGACCAGATAGCGGGTCAGGCTGATTCGTTTTGCCATAGGTTCTCTCCTTATTCTTCGGCCAAGGCGCGGGTGATGACCTCGCGTACATCGTTGCTCAAATCCGGGCGGGCGGCTACGCGGGCAAGGGCCTCGCGTGCGCTGCTGCGCCAAGGTTCGGCCAGTTTCTTCCAACGGTCAAGGGCGCGGGCCAAGCGTGCGGCTACTTGGGGGTTGATGGCATCCAACTCCAAGACGCGCTCACTCCAAAACACATAACCGGCAGCATCAGCGCGGTGGAAGGCGCCGGGGTTGGCGCTGCAATAGCTAAAAATCAAGCTGCGGGCGCGGTTCGGGTTTTTAATAGTGAAATCTGGGTGTGCCATCAGTTGTTTCACCAGCGGCAGCACATGGCCAGCCCGGTCGCTGGCCCCGGCTTGTAGCGCAAACCATTTGTCCAGCACCAGCGGGTCGTCTTTGAACAGTGCGTGGAAACGCTCTAATGCTGGCGCTGCGAGCGCATGACCACAACCCACCAAAGCAGCCAAAGCGTTGAAGCGGTCGGTCATGTTGCCCGCATCTTTAAAGCGTTGCAGAGCTTTACCCGGCCAGACGGGGTTGCCGCTGTGTTGTGCTGCCAAGCAGAGCATGGTCAAGGCCAAACCAGCCAAGGCACGCCGCCCTGCCGATGCCGCATCGGGGCGGTAAGCGCCACCGGCTTGGTGGTTTTCGTAGGCCGATTGCCAATCGGCGTGCAAGGCCAAGGCCAGTTGCAGGCGCATGGCTTCGCGCACAGCGTGGATACGTTGCGGGTTGACGACCGCCAGTTGCTCGGCGATATATGTCTCTGAGGGCAGCGTTAGCACCAACTCTTTGAACGCTGCATCGAGATGGGGGTCGTGTAGCACTTGGCGTAGTGCTTGCAACAGGGCTTCGTCCAAAATGCTGGCATCTTGGCTGTCATCTGGTGCGGTGATGGCTTGCAGGGCACGGCGCAAGACCAAGCGTTGTCCGGCTTCCCAGCGGTTAAACGCATCCTGGTCGTGGGCCAGCAGGGTGAGCAATTCGGCATCGCTGTAATCCACCTCTAGCACGACAGGGGCGCTAAAGCCGCGCAACAGCGAGGGCACCGGCGCTTGCGCCACGTTGACGAACGTCCATTGCTGCTCGGCCTCGTGCAGCACCACGGTGCGGTTGGTATTGGTGGCGGCTTCTTCGCCCTCCAGTTGCAAAGCCAGTGCCTGACCGTCGTGGTTGAGCAATCCCAATTCCAATGGAATGACAAATGGCGCTTTGCCCGGCTGGCCCGGTGTGGCCGGGCAGCTTTGGCGCAGCGTCAGGGTGTAACGCTGTGATTCGGGCTCATACTGGCCGCTGGCTTGCACCCGTGGTGTGCCCGCTTGGCTGTACCAGCGCTTGAACTGTTCCAACTGCAAGGCCAGTGCGCTGCCAGGGTTAGCGTCGGCAATGGCTTGAGCAAAATCATCACAGGTCACGGCTTGGCCGTCGTGGCGGGCAAAATACAGCGCCATGCCCTTGGCAAAGCCCTCGCGGCCTACCAAGTGGTGCATCATGCGTACGACTTCTGCACCTTTTTCGTAGATGGTAACGGTGTAGAAGTTGTTGATTTCGATATAGCTGTCGGGGCGCACCGGGTGCGCCATCGGGCCAGCGTCTTCGGGAAACTGTGCGCTACGCAGCACGCGCACATCTTCAATGCGCTTGACGGCGCGGGCCGAGGGGCTGCCCGCCATGTCCATGCTGAACTCTTGGTCACGGAAGACCGTTAGGCCCTCTTTGAGCGAGAGTTGGAACCAATCGCGGCAGGTGATGCGGTTGCCTGTCCAATTGTGGAAGTATTCATGCCCGACGACGGCTTCGATATTCGCAAAGTCGGTGTCGGTGGCGGTGGCTTCGCTGGCCAGCACATACTTCGTGTTGAAGATGTTCAGGCCCTTGTTTTCCATCGCCCCCATGTTGAAGTCGCTGGTGGCGACAATCATGAAGCGTTCTAAGTCCAGCGGCAGGTTAAAGCGGGCTTCGTCCCAAGCTATGCTGGCCATGAGCGAGTTCATGGCGTGTTCGGTCTTGCCCAAGTCGCCGGGGCGCACATACACCTCTAGCAGATGCTCTGTGCCCGAGCGCGACACAATGCGCTGCTGGCGGGCTACCAGCTTACCGGCCACCAAGGCAAACAGATAGCAGGGTTTTTTGTGCGGGTCGTGCCACTTGGCAAAGTGGCGCTCACCTTCCAAGTCGCCTTGCTCTACCAAGTTGCCGTTGGACAGCAACACCGGGTAGGTCGCCTTGTCGGCACGCAGCGTCACGGTGTAGCTGGCCATGACATCGGGGCGGTCTAAGAAGTAGGTGATGCGCCGAAAGCCTTCAGCCTCGCACTGGGTAAAGAAGGTGCCTTGGCTGACGTACAGGCCCATGAGCTGGGTGTTTTTGTCGGGGGCGCAGGTGGTAAAAATCTCTAAATCGAACGGCTCTGGCCCTTCGGGGAGATTTTCTAGCACCAACTGGCTACCGTCCATCTTGAACGACGTTCCGGCCCCATTGACCAGCACCCGCGAGAGGTTCAGCTCTTCGCCCTCCAGACGCAGGGCTTGCGCCGCCACATCGGGGTTGCGGCGCAGGCGCATCTTATTGAGCACGCGGGTTTTGGCCGGGTCGAGGTCGAAAGTCAGTTCTACCGTGTCAATCCACCATGCCGGGGGCTGGTAGTCGCTGCGGTGGGTGGCCTTGGGTTGGCCCTGTCCGTCAGGCATAAGCAACATGGTTTTCCTTAAACGCCCTGTTTGAGCGATGCTTCGATGAATGCGTCTAAATCGCCGTCCAGCACTTTTTGCGTGGCGGAGATTTCGACATTGGTACGCAAATCTTTGATGCGGCTGTTGTCTAGCACATAGGAGCGGATTTGGTGGCCCCAGCCGACATCGGTTTTGGTGTCCTCTAGCTTTTGCTGTTCTTCTTGGCGCTTACGCATCTCAAAGTCATAGAGTTTAGAGCGCAGGCGTTGCCAAGCGATGTCGCGGTTGCCGTGTTGGCTGCGGCCATCTTGGCATTGCACCACGATGCCAGTGGGGATGTGCGTCAGGCGCACCGCCGAGTCGGTCTTGTTGATGTGCTGGCCGCCTGCGCCGCTGGCGCGGTAGGTGTCGGTACGCACATCCGAGGGATTGATGTTGATTTCAATCGAATCATCAATCTCCGGGTAAACAAACAAGCTGGCAAAGCTGGTGTGGCGGCCACCGGAGCTGTCAAACGGTGATTTACGCACCAAGCGATGGACACCGGTTTCGGTGCGTAGTAGGCCATAGGCGTATTCGCCTTCGATATGGATGGTGGCGCTTTTAATACCGGCCACGTCGCCGGGGGTTTCTTCTTCCACCGTGGCTTTGAAGCCCTTGCGCTCGGCGTATTTCAGGTACTGGCGCAGCAAGATGCTGGCCCAGTCACAGGCTTCGGTGCCACCGGCACCGGATTGGATATCGACAAAGCAGTTGAGCGGGTCAGCCTCGTAGCGGAACATGCGGCGGAACTCTAGCTCTTCAATCAGTGGGCGCAGTTTGGCCGATTCTGCTTCGATGGTCAGCAGGCCCGCTTCGTCGCCTTCTTCTTTGCTCATCTCAAACAGTTCGGCGTTGTCGGCCAGCTCGCGGGTGAGCTTTTCTAGCGTCAGTACCACACCATCGAGCAATTTTTTTTCTTTCCCCAGTTCTTGGGCTTTTTTGGGGTCATTCCAGACGGCAGGGTCTTCTAATGAGGCATCGACGGTACGCAGACGTTCAAATTTGGCATCGTAGTCAAAGATACCTCCGCAACTCTTCTGTCCGGGTGGACAGGTCTTGTAAGGTGTTGCCGATGAGGTTGATACGTTCTGCTTCCATGATGGTGTCCTGGGTAATAGTTGAAATAAGCGATAACGGGGGATTTTCTCACGCGCCGCGCCTTGCTTGGCGCTTGTGCGCTAGCGCACAGACCGCGCAGCGCATCTGGCCTACGCTGAAGGAACAAATCTTGTTCCTTTCCATTTCATGTACCTGCCCGCCGCCCCCACTGCTCCTGTTGCCACCATACTGGTGGTGGACGACGAAGAGCGCAACGTCAAGCTGCTCGAAGTTCTGTTGCAGGCCGAGGGCTACGCCACAGTGACTGCACTCAATGGGCGCGCGGCACTGGCAGCGGCCATATCGGCCTGCCCTGACTTGATTTTGCTCGACATCATGATGCCGGACATGGACGGTTTTGAAACCGTGGCGCAACTCAAGGCCGACCCGCGCACCCGGCAGGTGCCGGTCATCATGGTCACGGCGCTGGACGACCGTGACACCAAGCAACGCGCCTTGCTGGCCGGGGCCGAGGAGTTTTTGAGCAAGCCCATTGTGCGTGCCGATTTAACGGTGCGCGTGCGTAACCTGCTGCGCCTCAAGCAGTATGGCGATTTGCTGGCCCAGCACAACCAGTTGCTGGAAACCCAGGTCAAAGAGCGCACCGCACAACTCGAAGAAGCCTACCGCGACACCGTGCTGACGCTGGTGCGCGCCGCCGAGCGCAAAGACGAAGAAACCGGGCACCATGTGCGCCGCATCAGCCACTACTGCGTGGTGCTGGCCGATGCTATGGCCTTGCCCGAGGTGGGCAGCGATGTCATCTTCCATGCCAGCCCGATGCACGACATCGGCAAAATTGGTATCCCCGACCATGTGCTGCTCAAGCCGGGGCCACTGACCGCCGACGAATGGGCCACCATGCAGACACATTGCGAACTGGGCGCACGCATTTTGGCCAGCGGCACCTCGCGCTACACCCGCATGGGGGCTGAGATTGCGCTGGGCCACCATGAGCGCTGGGATGGCAGTGGTTACCCGTCTGGCCTGCGCGGCACCGCCATCCCGATGGCCGCGCGCCTGATGCAAATTTGCGATGTGTACGATGCCTTGCGAAGTCGGCGGCCCTATAAGCCCAGCATAGAGCACGCTCAGGCAGTAGAAATTATTACTCTGGGCGATGGGCGCACCCAGCCCGAACACTTCGACCCCGCTGTGCTGGCCTGCTTTATGGCGCAGGCACCACGGTTTGCCGCTATTTACGAGGCGCATCCGCATGGCTAATCCTCCGCTTGGTACAAAACAGTCTGCCAGCCGTGTCGAGTTGCGCTTGGTAGTGGGCTTGGGCTTGGCTATGGCCGCGCTGCTGCTGGCCGGTGCCCAAATGGCGCGCTCGGTCTATGGTTACAAAGACACCATGCACTGGGTGGTGCATTCGTACCAAGTGCTCGATGCGCTGGGCGAGGTGCTGTCGGGCGTGCGCGAGATTGAAAGCCGCCAGCGCAGTTACATCATTACCGGCGACCCGCATTACGTGGCCCAGCGTGCGCGCGAGGCCGATGCGGTGCGTGCCGTGCTTGCGCGCCTAGAGCGCCTGACGGCGGACAACCCCACACAGGGCATACGCAGTAGCCAGATTGCCCAACTGACCGAGGCACGCCTGCAATTGCTCGACAAGAACGTGGCCGTGTTCCAAGCCCAAGGCTTTGAGGCTGCGCGTGACCTGATTCGCAGTGGCGTTTCTGAGCGCACCATGCAGGCGCTGCTCAAAGAGGTCAACCTGCTCACCGCCACGGAGCATGGGTTGCTCCAACAGCGCACCGCACGCGCCCAATCCAACAGCGAGTGGGCGCTGTCGGTCAGTGCCTTGCTGGTCGGGCTGACGGTGATTGGCATGTTGTTGCTGTGGTGGCGGCTGCGCGTGGATGCGCGCAACCGGGTGGTCGATGAGGCCTCGGCACAAGAAAGCGATTTGTTAAAGCAGGTGCTCAATCTGTTGCCGGTGGGGGTTTTCGTGGCCGATGCCCAAGGCGCGCTCACCCACATCAACCCAGCAGCGCGCAGCATCTGGGTCTCAGACCCACTGGCCGACCCGTTGCAGTATGGCGAATACGTGGGTTTCTGGCCTGAATCGGGCAAACGCTTGGCCCCGGACGATTGGGCACTGGTACGCGCTTTGCACACCGGCGAGACCATCGGCGACGAGTTGGTGGACATCCACTGCCGCGATGGCAGCCGTAAAACCATCGCCAGCTACGCCATGCCGATTCGCAATGCAACGGGCGCGGTGGTCAGTGCCATCGCCGTCAACATTGACGTTACAAGCTTCAAACGCACCGAGCGCCAATTGCGCGCCACCGCCCATTTTGACGAAACGCAAAGTCAGGCGCTGGCGCTGTTTTCTACCACCTTCGAGCGCGAAAAAATCCTCGTTGGGTTGCTGGCCTTGCTGGCGCAGCGCCATCCGTTTCCGGTGTCTGCCTTGTATGGCTTTGAAGAAGCCAGCGGGCGCTTTCGTTGTGAAACCGCGCACGGTATGGGGCTGGACGGGCCGCGCCAGTTTGCGTTGGGCGAGGGCCTGCTAGGGCAGGCGGCGCAAACTGGGCGCACGGCGGTACTCGATTGCGCCGAGCTAACGCTACAAACGGGCTTGCTGGACTTTGCCCCCATGCAGGTGCTGATGCTGCCGGTGAGTTACCAAGAGCGCCGCTTGGCGGTGCTGGTGCTGGCGGCCAGCAGCCGCCTCGACGATGGCGAGCGCGCCTTTGTCGAGCGGCTGGCCGTGACCTTGGGTGTGGCGCTGGACAACATGCGCCAATACAGCGATTTGCGCCTGCTGACCGAGCAATTGCGTACCCGCAGTGAAGAGATTGCCGTTAAAAACCGCCAACTCGAAGAAGCTAGCCGCATGAAGTCGGAGTTTTTGGCCAACATGTCGCACGAGCTACGCACGCCGCTCAACGCCATCATCGGTTTCTCGGAGGTGTTGGCCGATGGCCTGCTGGGCGAGCTACAGCCCAAGCAAAAAGAGTATGCCAACGACATCACCACCAGCGGCACCCATCTGCTCTCGCTTATCAACGATATTCTGGATTTGTCCAAGGTCGAGGCTGGCAAGATGGCGCTGGAGTTGGAGCCTTTGCAGGTCGAGCCTTTGCTGCAAGCAGGCTTGCAGGTGGTGCGCGAGCAAGCCTTGGCCCACGGCCTGCATATCGAGGCTGCACCGCCCGAAAATCTGGGCGAAATTTGGTTGGACGCCAGAAAGGTCAAGCAAATTTTGTACAACCTGCTCTCCAACGCCGTCAAGTTCACGCCCCAAGGTGGCACAGTGGGCTTGTCGGCGCGGCGCGTGGGGCCAGAGGCGGTGGCGCAAGGCACGCACGCCCAGTATCTGGAGATTGCCGTCAGTGATACCGGCATCGGCATCTTGCCAGCAGACCAAGCCCGGCTGTTTCAGCCTTTCACGCAAATTGACAGCACCTTGGCGCGGCGTTTTCAGGGTACCGGACTGGGGCTGGCAATGGTTAAGCGCCTGACTGAGTTGCACGGTGGGCAGGTTAGTTTGCATAGCGCGCCGGGCAGCGGTTCCACCTTCACGGTTTGGTTGCCGTGGCGCACCCAAGCCGAGGCGGAACCGGCGCTGGTGTTGCCCCCCGTGGTGCTGGCCGCGCAGGTGCCTGCATCCGTCAACGCACTGGTGCGCGGCGGGCAACCGCTGGCGCTGGTGGTGGAGGACGACGACAAATCTGCCGAGCTGCTGCGCGTGCAACTGGAGCACACCGGCTTTCGCGCCGTGCGTGCCGTCAGTGCCGAAGCCGCCATGACGCTGGCCGAGCAAGAGTGCCCCGACCTGATTACCCTAGACATCCACTTGCCCGGCATGGATGGCTGGGAGTTTTTGAACAAATTCAAGCAGCACCCGCAGTTCTCGGGGGTGCCGGTGGTGATTGTCTCCATCGTGGCCGACAAGGTGCTGGGCCTATCGTTGGGGGCCAGCCGGGTGCTACAAAAGCCGGTGGGCCGCGAAGAGCTAACCCAAGCGCTGGCGGGCATTGGTTTCAAGCTGCGCTCCGATGGCAGCAAGCATACGGTGTTGTTGGTGGACGATGACCCGCAATCGCTGCAATTGCTGGGCACTTACCTCAATCCGGCAGATTTTCGGGTGCTCATGGCCTTTAGCGGGCGAGAAGGCATCGACATGGCCCAGCGCGAACACCCGGATTTGCTGGTGCTCGATTTGATGATGCCGCAGGTCAGCGGTTTTGATGTAGTGGCTGCGCTCAAGGCTGACCCGCACACCGCCAATATCCCCGTGATTGTGGTCACAGCCAAGCAAATCACCGCCCAAGACCGCGCCAAGCTGGCGGACGATGTGAACTTGCTGATTGAAAAATCACAGCTCAACCACGGTCGCTTCATCGACGAAGTCAAACGGGCGATTGCCTGGAAGGAGCACTGAAGTGGCCCACGTACTGGTGGTGGAAGACCACCCAGCAAACATGAAACTGGCAGTTTTTTTGCTGGAAAACGCACAGCATCAGGTTACGCAGGCCACCGACGCCGAAGAAGGCATCCGCTTGGCGCACGCGCTACGCCCAGACCTGATTCTGATGGACATCCAACTGCCGGGCATGGATGGCCTGACAGCTGCACATCTGCTCAAGACCGATGCAGCCACCCAAGGCATCAAAATTGTCGCCCTGACGGCGCTGGCTATGGGCGGTGACCGCGAAAAAATCCTGGCTGCTGGCTGCGATGCTTACATCGCCAAACCCTTGCGCTACAAAGAGTTCTTGCAGGTGGTCGATGCGATGGTGGCGGGCGGTGCCTTGCCGTAGCGCTACGCCAAAAAGCCCTCTATCAGGGCGGCTACGGCTTGGGGTTGGTCGTGGTGCAGCATGTGGCCAGCGTTTTCTACCACCGCCTGTTGGCAGTTTGGCACCGCTTGCAGGCGTTGGTGGTATTGCGCCAGCGTGTAGCGGCCTTGCCACCAGTGGGCCATGCGGTTGTCGGTGGCCTCTACGGCCAAGGTGGGTGCGCTGATGGCACGCCACAGGGCTAACACTTCTTCCACGCGGTAGAGTTGGGCATTGATAATTTTGTGCGCCGCATCGCCCAAAATGCGCCATTCGCCTTGGGCGTTGGCTTGCGCCCAATGTTGTGCCAGCCAATCGGCCTTGTCTTGCGGCAGGCGTGGGTTGGTTTTGATTAGGCGCTGGGCCACGGCCTCGGCGCTGGCGTAAGCTTTCATCGTCAGGGTGCCGCGCTCGTGTTGTTGCAGCTCGTCTAGCCATTGGGCATAGCGGGCTGGGGCTTGCTCGGGGGTGTTGGCGGGCATCCCAAAGCCCTCTAGGTTTATCAGGCGGCGAATGCGTGCAGGCCGCACCCCGGCATACATCATGGCAATATTGCCGCCCATGCTGTGGCCCACCACATCGACGGCTTGGTCGCCCGGCGCGTAGTGGTCTAACAGACGCTCTAAGTCGGCCAGATAGTCGGCAAATTGGTAGTGGTCGTTGCCAGCGGGCGGCTCGGTCAGGCCAAAACCACGCCAATCCGGGGCGATGATGTGCCGCCCTTGGAAAAAAACCTCACTCAAGGCATCGACGACAAACTGGTAGGACGCCCCGACATCCATCCAACCGTGCAACAAAAACAACGGAGGCTGCTGATGGCTAGGGCCAAGGCTGGGGCTGCCCCAGTGGCGCACATGGTAGCGTAGGCCACGTAGCGGGATAAATTCAGTCTGAAAGGGGCGAAGGCTCTGGTACATACTGCGATTATCCGCAGTAGGGCAGCGGGGCGCTGGAGGCTTGGTTTGTGGTTCAATTTGCCATCATGGCAAAAAAAGACCACAAAACCACCCACGTTAGCGAAACCCCGGCCACCCAACTGCTCAAAGCGCAGGGCGTGGCCTTTATCGGCCTGCCCTACGATTATGTAGAGCATGGCGGCACAGCGCACAGCGCCGCCAGTTTGGGGCTAGATGAGCATACCGTGGTCAAAACGCTGGTGATGCAAGACCAAGAGGCCAAACCCCTTATCGTGCTGATGCACGGCGATTGCAAAGTCTCGACCAAGGCGCTGGCACGCCAGATAGGGGCCAAATCGGTAGAGCCTTGCGCCCCCGAGGTGGCCAACCGCCACAGCGGCTATTTGGTGGGCGGTACCTCGCCGTTTGGCACACGCAAGGCCATGCCGGTGTATATCGAAGCGTCTATTTTGGACTTGCCACGCATTGCTATCAATGGTGGACGGCGTGGTTTTTTGGTGCAGATTGAGCCGCAAGTGTGCGTGCGCCTGCTGGGCGCAACGCCAGTGCAATGCGCCTTGGCAGAATAAAGCTGCTGGCCGCTGGCACAATGGCGCCCCGCTGAACCGCTCAAACCTTTTTGGAGATTGATTTTGCCCCTCGTTTATTCCGCGCTGGCGGTACTGGCAGCCTATTTGCTCGGCTCGTTGTCGTTTGCGGTGATTGTCAGCCGCTTGATGGGCCTGAATGACCCGCGCACCTTTGGCAGTAAAAATCCGGGTGCCACCAACGTATTGCGCTCAGGCAGCAAAGCTGCCGCTATTCTGACCTTGGTACTCGATGCCGCCAAAGGCTGGCTGCCGGTGGCGCTGGTGCGCTGGTTTGGCGCACCCTATGGCATGGAAGAGGGCACACAAGCGCTGGTGGCCTTGGCCGCTTTTGTCGGCCACCTGTGGCCAGTATTTTTTGGCTTTAAGGGCGGCAAAGGCGTAGCTACGGCGCTGGGGGTGCTGCTGGGCGTCAGTGTTTGGTTGGGCTTGGCCACGCTGCTAGCGTGGCTGGTGGTGGTATCGATTTCGCGCTATGTGTCGTTGTCGTCGATGGCGGCGGCAGTGTTTGCGCCCACCTTCTTTTTACTGGCTGGGGGGCCGCTGTGGTATGCCGACCACCGCATAGCCGCCGCTATTGGCATCATGGCCGGTTTGCTGGTGTGGCGACACCAAGAAAACATGGTGCGCTTGTTGCGTGGCACAGAATCTAAACTGGGCAAAGGCAAAGACAAAACAGCGCCAGCAGCGCCTGCACCAGTAGCCCACCCGCACCCTATAGGTAGCAAAAAAAGCCGCAAGCGGCATTGAGGCGGCTTAATAAAAGAGGTTTGACGAGCCTTACCCCCGGCACTGTATCTGCGGTTAGGGCTGCTTGGTTCCCCACCTGACCCGGTTGGCCGCTTCCCCATGCGGGGAGGCCCGTCAGCGGCGATTGTAATCTATTCGCCAACGCCCCAGCCGCAGGCGCGGGCACATAGAATCGCCCCCTATGTCTTACATCGTGCTCGCCCGCAAATACCGTCCGCGTAACTTCACCGAAATGGTGGGGCAAGAGCATGTGGTGCAGGCATTAAGCAATGCCCTGACGCAACAGCGCCTGCACCATGCTTACCTGTTTACTGGCACGCGCGGCGTGGGTAAAACCACCGTGTCGCGCATTTTGGCCAAATCGCTCAACTGCCAAGGGCCAGACGGCCAAGGCGGTATCACGGCCACGCCCTGCGGCGTTTGCCAAGCCTGCCAAGACATCGACACAGGCCGTTTTGTCGATTACACCGAGTTGGATGCCGCCTCCAACCGGGGTGTGGATGAGGTGCAGCAACTGTTAGAGCAGGCAGTCTATAAGCCGGTGCAAGGGCGCTTCAAGGTCTTCATGATTGACGAAGTACACATGCTGACCAACACGGCCTTTAATGCCATGCTCAAAACCTTGGAGGAGCCGCCCGAGTACCTCAAGTTTGTGCTGGCCACCACCGACCCGCAAAAAGTGCCCGTCACGGTGCTATCGCGCTGCCTGCAATTTAACCTGCGCCCCATGGCCCCCGAGACGGTGCTAGAGCATTTGGGCCGCGTGTTGGCCGCAGAACAGGTGCCCGCCGAGTTGCCCGCCCTGCGCTTGCTTTCGCGCGCCGCGCGTGGCTCGATGCGCGATGCCTTATCCCTCACCGACCAAGCCATTGCCTTTGGCAGCGGTCAATTGCAAGAGGCGGCAGTGCGTTTGATGCTGGGGGCGGTAGACCGTAGCCATGTGTTTCGCCTGCTAGAGGCACTGGCGCTGGGCGATGGCAAAACCGTGGTCGATATGGCCGAGCTACTGCGCCTGCATGGGGTGTCGGCAGCGGCCACGCTAGAAGATATGTCGGCCATTTTGCAGCGCATGGCCGTGCTGCAAGCCGTGCCCGAGCGCGCCAGCGCCGCCATCGAAAGCCAAGACCCCGACGAAGCCGAAACCGCCCGTTTGGCCGCCTTGTTGCCCGCTGATGAAACCCAGTTGCTCTACAGCATCTGTCTGCATGGCCGTGCAGAATTGGGTTTGGCCCCCGATGAATATGCCGCCCTGACGATGGTGCTGCTGCGCCTGTTGGCCTTCAAACCGGCCACGCCGGTGGCAGCTATGGCTACTCCCAGCGCACCTGCCCCCGTCACCACCCCTGTGCAGACAGCAGCACCAATGGCGCGGCCCAGTCCTGTGCCCCCTGCTCCTCTGCCATCTCCAGTGCCACCGCCATCTCCCCCAGTGCTTGCCGTGCCCGCGCCCATTGCGCCACCAGCAGGCCCACTGCCTTGGGAAGATGCCCCCCCCGCCATGCCTGTACCGGCCCCGGTAGCTGCACCAACTTTGGCACAAGAAGCCACTCCGGTCACGCCAGCAGCCCTGCCAGCGCCGCCAACAGCACCCGCAGATACCACCACCGCCTTGGACGACCACTGGGCCAGCGTGGTGCAAGCGCTGGTGGCTGCTGAGGCCATCACCGCTTTGGCGCGTGAGCTGGCTTTGCAGTCACAATTGCTTTCTTGCGCGGATGGGCGCTGGCTTTTGCGTACCGAACGCGCCTCGCTCAACCAGCCCTTGGCGCGTGAACGCCTTACTTTGGCTTTACAAGCAGCAGGCCATACCCTGACCACCCTTCAGGTAGAACAAGGGCCAGTGCATGACACCCCCGCACGCCGCCAAATAGCTGTCGAGCAAGCCCGGCAAGCACAGGCCCAAGCCACTGTATTGGCCGATGCCCGCGTGCAAACTTGGATGCGCGATTTTGATGCCCATATCGTGCCCGGTAGCATCAAACCCGGCTAAAAGACCGCTTTTATTTTTTCGATACCATCTACTGAAAGGAACTTACATGTTTAACAAAGGACAACTGGCCGGCTTAATGAAACAAGCCCAAGCCATGCAAGACAACCTGAAAAAAGCCCAAGACGAGTTAGGCTCTGTCGAAGTGCAGGGCGAATCGGGCGCAGGTTTGGTCAAAGTGACCATGACTTGCAAACACGATGTCAAGCGCGTCACCATAGACCCCAGCTTGCTGGCCGAAGACAAAGACATGCTCGAAGATTTGGTAGCGGCGGCTTTCAATGCCGCTGTACGCAAGGCCGAAGAAACCTCGCAAGAAAAAATGGCCAAAATCACCGCTGGTATGCCCGGTCTGCCCGGTGGCATGAAGTTCCCGTTCTAAGCGGCACACCGCCCCTGTTGGCGCATGACTGCCCCCAGCCACGGCTTAGATGCCCTTATCCACGCCCTGCGCTGCCTGCCGGGCGTGGGGGCCAAATCAGCGGCGCGCATGGCCTTTCATCTATTGCAACGAGACCATGCCGGGGCTTTGCAGTTGTCACAAGCTTTGGCCCATGCGGTGCAGACAGTGCGCCATTGCCAGCGTTGTTACACCTTCACCGAAGCACCTATTTGCGCCACCTGCCTAGATACTGCCCGCGACACTAGCCGCTTGTGCGTGGTTGAAACCCCCGCAGACCAAGCGGCGATGGAGCGCACCGGGGCTTTCAATGGTTTGTATTTTGTGCTGATGGGGCGCATCAGCCCGCTCGACGGTATCGGCCCGAAAGAAATTGGCCTACAAAAACTGCTAGAGCGTGCCAGCGATGGCTTGGTACAAGAAGTCATCTTGGCCACCAATTTCACCGCTGAGGGTGAAACCACCGCTTATGTCATCGCCCAAGCGCTCAAAGCACGCGGCTTGTGCGTAACCCGCTTGGCGCGCGGCGTGCCGGTGGGTAGCGAGCTGGAGTATGTTGATTTGGGCACCATTGCCCATGCCTTGGCCGAGCGCCGCTAAAGGCCAAAACCACACCTAGCGCAGTAAAAATACGGCGTATTTGCTTGGGGAAATTCCCCACAATAGCTACCAATAGCTGACAATAGCGCTACTTTTCACCAAACCGTAAGTTTGGTATCAAATTGTTTTGGAAGGATTTCTGATGCTGCTCCCATTCCGTTTGCACACTGTCACTGCTGCTTTGGGTTTGGCTGGTGCCATGCTGTTGCCCGTGGCCCACGCCCAAAATATTAAAATTGCGATGGTGCTTCCGGCCACTGGCCCCGTCACCCAGTACGGTGATATGGTCAAAGAAGGTGTCACTACCGCTGTGGAAATGACCAATGCTGCTGGTGGTATCAACGGCAAAAAGATTGAGTTAGTGCCGGTGGATGATGCTTGCGAACCCAAGCAAGGCCCGGTAGCGGCCAACCGTGTGGTCAATGCCAAAATTGGCTATGTCGTCGGGCCGGTTTGCTCTGGTGCCGCCATTGCCGGTGTGCCCATTTATAACAACGAAGGTGTCGTGGCCATTACGCCTTCGGCCACTTCGCCCGCCCTGACCGAGGGCAAAAACTTCCAGTTCATCTTCCGCACCATTGGCCGCGATGACCAACAAGGCCCGGCAGCGGCCAAGTTCATTGCCGAAAAGGTCAAGCCCAAGAAAGTGGCGGTGCTGCACGACAAGCAATCTTACGGCCAAGGGATTGCCGCTTCGGTGCGCGATGACCTGAAAAAAGCTGGCATCCCCGTAGCCTTGTTTGAAGGCATCAATGCGGGCGACAACGATTATTCTGCCGTGATTACCAAGCTCAAGAGTGCCGGTATTGACTTTGTCTATTACGGTGGCTACCACCCTGAAATGGGCTTGCTGCTGCGCCAGTCGGCCGAGCAGGGTCTGAAAACCCGCTTCATGGGGCCAGAAGGTGTGGGCAACCCCGAAGTGAACTCCATTGCTGGCCCAGCGGTAGAGGGCATGTTGCTGACATTGCCAGCGGACTTCTCGGCCAACCCGAAAAATGCGGCCATCGTCAAAGCATTTAAGGACAAGAAGCGCGACCCATCGGGTGCGTTCCAACTGTCTTCTTACGCTGCCGCCCAAGTGCTGATTGACAGCATCAAGGCTGTGGGTGATAACCCGACCAAAGTGGCCGAGTATTTGCACAAAACCACGTTCGACACCCCCATCGGCAGTGTGGCTTGGGACAAAAAGGGCGACTTGAAGTCGTTTGAGTTCCAGATTTACCAATGGCACAAAGACGGTGGTAAATCCTTGGCCACCAAGTAAAGCGCCGCCTCTCCCTCTTTAGCCCCTTGCCTGAGCATGGCCCCGCAGTAGCGGCGGCCATGCTTTGGTGCGTCATTCACTTTGGGGGGGCCTAGCACCCCCTTTCTTTTTTGAGGATGTCCTTGGATGTCTGAACTCTTGCCACAGCTGATTCAACAGCTGTTCAACGGCCTGTCGCTGGGTGCCATTTATGCGCTGATTGCTATTGGCTACACTATGGTGTACGGCATCATCGGCATGATTAACTTCGCGCATGGCGAAATTTACATGATTGGCGCTTATGCCGGGTTGGTCACTTTGTCGGTGATTGGCACGCAAAGCGGTTTGCCGATTGCCGTGGTGATTGGCCTGATGCTGCTGGTATCGGCCCTGCTGACGGGTGTTTATGGTTTTGTGGTCGAGCAAGTGGCCTACAAGCCGGTGCGCCACGGCCCCCGCTTGGTAGCGCTGATTTCGGCCATTGGTATGTCCATTTTTCTGCAAAACTGGGTAGCTTTGGGCCAAGGCGCACGCGATATGGCCGTGCCCTCGCTGATTCCCGGTGCCATGCGCTTTGGCGCAGAAGGTGGTTTTGAGATTTATATCCCTTACTCGCGCGTGCTGATTATCGTGGTGGCGGTGGCCTTGATGGTTGCCCTGACGTTGTATATCAAGCACTCGCGCATGGGCCGGGCCTCGCGCGCTTGCTCGCAAGATATGCACATGGCTAATTTGCTGGGTATTGATACCAACCGTGTGATTTCCTTCACCTTTATTTTGGGGGCCATGCTGGCTGCCGTCGGCGGGGTGCTGATTGCACTGGCTGTGGGCAAGCTCAACCCGTTTATTGGCTTTTTGGTCGGTATCAAAGCCTTTACGGCAGCGGTGCTGGGCGGTATTGGCAGTATTCCGGGGGCCATGTTGGGCGGTTTGCTATTGGGAGTGGCCGAAACCTTTGCCGCCGCTTATATCTCGTCCGAATACAAAGATATTGTGGCTTTTGGCCTGCTGGTGCTGATTTTGCTGTTCCGCCCCACCGGCCTACTGGGTAAACCTGAAGTGGAGAAGGTGTGATGCTGCGTTCTAACCTTCGCCATGCGCTCATGGCTACTGTATTGACGGCCTTGGTGGTGATTCCCATTTTTGGCCTGCATTTAGAGCGCGTCGGTGGCCGCACCACCGTGCAGCCACAGTGGAATTGGGTATTTTTGGCCTGTGCTTTGGTATTTGTGGTGCAAATGTTGCGCCCCTTGGTGGGTAAACGCCTGTCCCATCTACCTTGGCCTACTCTGCCAGCAGTTTCGGGCAGCCAGCGTACCGGCCTGATGTTGGCGGCTTTGCTGATTGCTGTGAGCTGGCCGTTTTTTGCCGGGCGCAATGCCGTCGATATTGCCACACTGGCCATGATTTACGTCATGCTCGGTTTGGGCCTGAATATTGTGGTCGGCTTTGCCGGTTTGCTCGATTTGGGTTTTGTCGGCTTTTACGCCGTGGGCGCTTATACCTATGGTTTGCTGTTCCATTGGGCTGGTTGGAGCTTCTGGGAGGCGCTGCCCTTGGCAGGAGCCGCTGCGGCGCTGTTTGGCTTTTTGCTGGGTTTTCCGGTGCTGCGTTTGCGCGGCGATTATCTGGCCATCGTCACGTTGGGTTTTGGTGAAATTATCCGTCTGCTGTTGGTCAACCTGACCGATTGGACGGGTGGCCCCGATGGTATTTCTAGCATTCCTAAGCCTACTGTATTTGGCTTAGAGTTGGCGCGCAACCCTAGTGTGGAGGACGGTACCACCTTCCACCAATGGCTGGGGCTGGAGTTCAACTCTTTGCACATGGTAATTTTTCTCTATTTGATGGCGCTGACGCTGGCAGTATTGACGCTGTGGATTTCTAACCGGCTGATTCGGATGCCGATTGGCCGGGCTTGGGAGGCATTGCGCGAAGATGAAATTGCCTGCCGCTCCTTGGGCTTGAACCCGATGAAAATTAAACTATCAGCATTTACGCTGGGGGCCATGTTTGCCGGTTTTGGTGGGGCATTCTTTGCAGCGCGCCAAGGGATTGTCAGCCCAGAATCATTCACTTTTATCGAGTCGGCCTTGATTTTGGCAATTGTGGTGTTGGGTGGTATGGGTTCGCAGTTGGGTGTAATTATTGCAGCTATTTTGATTACGGTGTTGCCTGAACTGGCACGCGAATTTTCTGAATATCGCATGTTGATTTTTGGTTTGGTCATGATTTTGATGATGGTTTGGCGGCCCCAAGGGCTGCTGCCGATGCAACGCCACCATATCGAGGTGCGAACATGAGCGCCCCTTTGTTAGAAATTAGCCAGTTGTCGATGCGCTTTGGCGGCCTGTTGGCTGTAGATGGTGTCGAATTTTCGCTGCAAAGTGGCGAGATTTTTGCCATCATTGGCCCCAATGGCGCGGGCAAAACCACAGTGTTTAACTGCATCAGTGGTTTTTACAAGCCCAGCACGGGCCGCATTGCGCTAGAAGGCCGTGACATTGCCGGTTTGGGTAGCCACACCGTAGCGACGCATGGGCTGGTGCGTACCTTTCAGAATGTGCGCCTGTTCAAAAACATGACGGTGCTAGAAAACCTGCTAGTAGCCCAACATAGCCATGTGCGTGCTGGGTTTTTGGCGGGCTTGTTCAATACCGCCGCTTACCGCCGCTCTGAGCAAGAAGCCATCGCCCAAGCGGTGCAGTGGCTGGACTATATGGGTCTGCGCGAGTTTGCCAACCGCGAGGCCGGTAATTTGGCCTACGGCCACCAGCGCCGCCTAGAAATTGCCCGTTGCATGATTACGCGCCCGCGTGTTTTGATGCTGGACGAGCCTGCGGCTGGTTTGAATCCGCAAGAGAAAAAAGACCTGCAAGGCTTGATTCGGCAATTGCGCGACCAACACCAAGTCACAGTTTTGTTGATTGAGCACGATATGAGCTTGGTGATGGGGGTTTCGGAGCGCATTTTGGTGATGGAATATGGAAAACCCATCGCTTTGGGCACGCCCGAGGCCATTCGCAACGACGAGCGAGTGATTAAAGCCTATCTGGGAGAAGAATAATGCAAACCATGTTGGAACTGCGCGACATCAACACCCACTATGGTGCCATTCGGGCGGCCTGCGATGTCAGCCTGCGCGTGAACCAAGACGAAATCGTTTCTCTGATTGGCTCTAACGGTGCGGGCAAAACCACCCTGTTGATGACGGTGTGTGGCAACCCACGCGCCAGCAGTGGCAGCGTTTGGTTTGAGGGTGAAAATATCACCAACTTGCCCGCGCATTTAATCATGCGAAAAGGTATTGCCATCTCGCCAGAAGGGCGGCGTGTGTTTGCTGATTTAACCGTCACAGAGAACCTGAAAATGGGCGGTTTCTTTCTCGACCATGCTGAAATTGAAGCCGGCATTGAGCATGTGTTTGGCCTGTTTCCGCGCCTGCGTGAGCGGGCGCACCAGCGTTCGGGCACCATGTCGGGCGGTGAGCAGCAAATGCTGGCCATTGGGCGGGCGCTGATGTCCAAACCCCGTTTGCTGTTGCTCGATGAGCCTACCTTGGGCTTGGCACCGCTCATCATCGCGCAAATTTTTGAGATTATTCAAAAAGTGCGTAGTGAAGGCGTGACGGTGTTTTTGGTGGAACAAAATGCCAACAAGGCACTGCAAATTGCCGACCGGGGCTATGTGCTAGAAAATGGCAGGGTGGTGTTAGAAGATACCGGGGCCAATTTATTGGCCAACGGCGAAATTCGCAAAGCCTACCTAGGCGCGTAAACTGCCACCCTTTGTGTCGTCGTCCCATGCCCCAAACCCTGGCCGCCCCAGCGCACAGCGAACTCATCATCAAAAAAAGCCGCTTTATTGGTTGTGTGCAACCGATGAGCGACCGCCCCAGCGCACAAGCCCATGTGGATGCCCTCTGGAAAGAGCATCCAGGCGCGGCCCATATCTGCTGGGCCTTGCTGGCTGGCGGGCAGTCGGCAGCGGTGGATGATGGTGAGCCGGGGGGCACGGCAGGGCGGCCCATGTTAGACGTACTGCGCCACCAAGACCTTGAGGGGGTGTTGGCTACCGTGGTGCGTTATTTTGGCGGCGTGAAGTTGGGGGCCGGAGGCTTGGTGCGCGCCTACACCGACACCATCGCCCAAGCCTTGCTTACCGCGCCCAAAGTGCAACTGCAACGGATGCAAACCTTGCAATGCCTGGTGCCCTATGCCCTAGAGGGCCTGCTGCGCCGGGAGATTGACCACGCCGGGGCCGAACTGTTGCAGGTAGAACACGCCTCGCTGGTCACATTGCACCTGCGCCTGTCACAAACACAGGCTGCTGCCTTTGTGGCGCGCATCAATGAGCATTGCCAGGGGCGCGCAGGCTGGCCTTGAGTGGTGCTGTGCAAACCCGATTGCGCCCGGCGGCTTTGGCCGCGTACAGGGCATTGTCGGCCAGTTTTAACACGGCCTCGGCACTGCCATTGGGCGTAGCCACCACCGAGGCCACGCCCACGCTGATAGTCATGCAACCCCAAGGCGATTGGGCATGGGCAATGCCTAAGGCTTGCACCATTTGCCGCAAAGCATCGGCCCTATCGGCTGCCGCCGTGGCGGGCGTGCCGTTGGCGAGTAGCAAGACAAATTCCTCGCCGCCATAGCGCGCTGCCATATCGCCTGCACGGCGGCTAAACTGTTGTAACACTTGGGCCACCTGTACCAAACAGATGTCTCCGGCTTGGTGGCCGTAGTGGTCGTTAAAGCTCTTGAAACAATCCACATCCATCATCAGCACCGAAAACACCGCACCTTCACGGGCGGCACGCGCCCATTCTTGCGCCAATAGGCGGTCAAAATGGCGGCGGTTGAACAGTCCGGTTAAACCATCGGTAATAGACAAGGTTTCTAGCTGGTGATTGGCCTGTTCTAAGTCAATTGCATACTGTGCCAGCTCTTGGTTTTGTTGTTGCAACAGGGCTTGGCTGTCTAGCAGGGCGGTTTCTAGGCGTTCATAGACCATCAGCACCAACCCCATCGCCAGCAACATCAGACCCACCACGACCATCAAAAACGAAACGTATTGCACCGGGTTGCTGTCTAGGATTGAATGGATGGTGACATAGCCGGCAAGCGTAGTCACGCAGCGCAAGATAAACACGAAAATTATCAGCACAAACCCGGTCATTAAAATGTATTGGCCGCGCCCCGGAGTCTGTTTGCGTCGTTGCCACAGTAAGTACCCAGCCGACGCGGCTTGTGTGCCAAAAACGACGGCTCCTGCCGCTATGCGCGCTGTGCTGTAAGGGAGCAAAAAGCTAAACAGCAGCGGCACTATTGCCACCGGCCCCCAAAGCCACAAAAATGGCAATCTGCGCTGCTGAAATTGGGCCACCCCCAAAAAAAACAATGCAAAAGTGAGTCCTACCAAAGTATTGGCCAGCACAATGGAGAGCACATCACTGATTTGGCCACGCAAGGCAAACAAGATATAAGCACCGGCATGGGCCACCAATCCGCCAGCCCAAATGTGTAACACATGCGTGCGGCGGTACGAAACCACCGCCAACGCCAATGCCAACACCAGACTGGCCAGAATGATGAGCAAAAATGCTGTGGCAATACTCAAGCGCGCACTCCTTTTGGGTATTCGAGGCTACCAAAAATTACCCACATTCAACAAAGTAAGCACCCCCAGCACGGCAAAAATGGCTGCTGCAATGCCATGCACCAGCTTCATAGGGATGCGCTCGGCAACTTTGTTGCCTAAATACACGGCTGGTACATTGGCTAACATCATGCCCAAAGTGGTACCGGCCACCACTAAAATAAAATCTGGGTACTTTGCAGCCAAGGCTACGGTAGCAATTTGGGTTTTATCGCCCATTTCGGCCAAAAAGAAGGCCAGCACGGTGGTGCCAAACACACCCAGCAGCACTTTGCTGTCGGCGGCATCGTCATCTACCTTGTCTGGAACCAGCATCCACGCCGCCATGCCCAAGAAAGACACACCAATCACCCAGCGCAACAGTTCTGGCCCCAACAAACTAGCTACCCATTGGCCTACGGCCCCAGCCAAGGCATGGTTGGCCAAGGTGGCCACCAAAATGCCCCAAATAATCGGCCACGGCTTGCGAAACTTGGCGGCCAGCAATACGGCCAGCAACTGGGTTTTGTCGCCCATTTCGCCCAGCGCCACCACGCCGGTCGAGACAAAGAAGGATTCCATCACAACTCCAAGGGCCGCAAGCAACACAAGACTGCACAGCCCAGCGGCCCATCCGCAGGCAGTGCAGTCAAAGGTCTTGCCAGGCTTGGAAGCTGCTTGTGCCATGTCCGAGCAGGACAAGTATGTTGACGCAAGCCCCTGCAATTTGCAGGTCGGCTACTCCCCAATGACGAGTAAGGGCGCAGATTCTAAGCTTTTATGTAACGCTAGCACGGTTTTATGGGCACCCTGAGGGCTATAGTTTGTGGCAAAAAAAGCACCCTTCCTCTTGGAAAGCTCTTTTTTTCCCAGTAGCATCGCTACAGCCAGTGGAGAAGCAGATTTTCGCTGGTTCACACTGCCCGTTATCAACAAGGAAATTCAACATGGCAACTGCAAAAAAAGCCCCGGCTAAAGCCACCACCGCCGCTGCTAAGCCTGAAAAGGCCGCCAAGGTCAGCAAACCTGCTGCTGCCGAAGCTGCGCCAGCAGCAGCGCCTGCGGCCAAAAAGCGCACCCCCAACGCCGCTTTCATGAAGCCCCTGACCCCCAGCGCCGAACTGGCCGCTGTGGTGGGCAAGGCTCCTCTGCCACGCACCGAAATCATCAGCAAGCTGTGGGCTTACATCAAAGAACACAAGCTGCAAGACGAGGCCAACAAGCGCAATATCAACGCCGATGCCAAGCTGGCAAAAGTGTTTGGCAAGCCCCAAGTCTCGATGTTCGAGATGGCCGGTCTGATTGGCAAGCACGTTAAATAAACCCGATGGTGGCTTGAACCGCCACGCACGCAGGTTTATCCTATGCCAGTCGGTTTTTATACCGACTGGCATGTTGGCACATCAGTTAAAGGTGAAAGTCGCCCGCCGCTTCGGGTTGATAAAGAATTTTCTCAATGCGTACATGGCGGGTGCGGTTGGCCATGCGCCAGTCGAAGGCATCGCCCTCTTTGTAGCCGAGGATGGCGGTACCTATGTCCGAGCACACCGACAGCTTACCGGTGGTGTCGTCGGCATCTTCTGGATAGACCAGCGCCACTTCCACGGATTCGTCGTCTAGCTGCACCACCGCCCGGGAGTTCATGGTCACGACATCCTCGGGTACTTGCTGAGGCGGCACGACGATAGCGCGCTCAATCTCATGTTCCAGCTCAAACACCGCCGAGGCATCCTCGAAAGCGAGTAAGCTTCTGAGACGGGCCTTGTCGATTTCGGTGATGTGGATATGGGTAACGTAGTCTGCTGGGTTTTCGCGCAAAAGCCGCAGGTAGCGTTGCGCGGTCATGGTCAATGACTTCAGGCTGGGTGTTTGGTGTTCTAGCAAAAAACCGCAATGCTCAAAGGCTTTGAGCGAGCGTGCGTTTTTTGCGTGGATTTTGGCGATGAGCTTGTCGGAGCGCATTTCAAAAAATGCGTGCTTCATGCCAGCGCGAATGGTGTTCACCCCGAGCTTGCGGCCCCAGTTGTCGCGGTTGCCAATGACCAGAACCATCTCGCAGTCGGTGCCGCTTTTGACCAAACGGACAAACCCCACCGGAATATCATCTCGGTCGTAAGCCATAAAAAAGCGCCCACCTTGGTTGAACAGATGGGTCAGGGTGGGCAATTGAACCCGTCCGACAAGCTGCTCAATGAAGCGCGAGACATGGCGCGAATCGCTCAGGTAGCGGGTGACGCACTCGTCTTCTAACCAGTCCATCAGATGGAACGCGTTTGCCCGAGTAATCTCGGGACACAAAGAAATGAAAGGCTTAGTCATCTTCACCACATTTGGCTGCAAGAATGAAAGCCTTTCACAGCAGTGGCTATGACGGTTCTTTCGAGAGGGGCTCTATTTTACGGCAACTGCTGGATTGGGGTGCAGGGAGGGGTTTTGGAACATGGACGCTGGCCTTCTCAGTCGGATAAGGCTTGTAGCAGTTCGGTTTCAATGGCAATTTGGCGCGCGCTGTGTTGCAATTCAGGGCCTTCGACCAAAAAGGTGTCCTCTACCCGTTCGCCCAAGGTACTTACCTTGGCCAATTGCACATTCAGTTGGTGGCGTGCCAACACGCGCGCTACCAGGTAGAGTAAACCAGCGCGGTCGCTGGCTGAGATGGCCAACAGCCAGCGCTGTGCTTTTTCGTCGGGGTGTAGCGTGACGCGCGGCGCTATCGGAAAACTTTTAGCCCGGCGCGATAGGCGTTTGCGTCCCGGCTCGGGCAGCGGCCCGCTGGCTTGCAGGGTTTGGCCCAAGTCGCTTTCTACCATGTGCGTCAACTCGCGGTAGTGGCCGGGTTGCGAGGCAGCCACTACTTGGAAGGTATCGAGTGCATGGCCGTTGCGCGCCGTGTGTACGCGCGCATCCAAAATGCTAAAACCTGCACGGTCAAAATAGCCACAAATTCGGGCGAACAAGTCGGGCTGGTCGGGGGCATAGACCAGCACTTGCAAGCCGTCGCCAGCTAAGGATTGGCGTGCGCGCACCACGGGGCGCTCGTTGCCCACATAGCGCGACAGATGGCGCGTGTGCCAAGCAATGTCTGCCGCCTCGTGGCGCATAAAGTAGCTCACGTCCAGCGTGTCCCAGAGCTTTTTGTGCGATTCAAAGGGCTGTGCCACCAGCGCCAGCAGCACCAAGGCTTCGCGTTTGCGCGCTTCAATCTCGGCGGCGGCATCGGGGGCGCGTCCGCCCAAGGTACGCAGCGTGGCGCGGTACAGGTCTTCGAGCAGCTTGCCCTTCCAAGCGTTCCACACTTTGGGGCTGGTGCCTCGGATGTCGGCCACCGTGAGCAGGTACAGCGCTGTGAGGTAGCGCTCGTTGCCCACGCGTTGGGCAAAAGCACCAATCACATCGGGGTCGCTCAGGTCTTGCTTTTGCGCCACTTGGCTCATGGTGAGGTGTTCGCGCACCACAAACTCAATCAACTGGGCATCTTCACGCGCTACGCCATGCTGGCGGCAAAAACGCCGGGCCACCACGGCACCAATTTGGGAATGGTCGCCACCCCGGCCTTTGCCAATGTCGTGGAACAGCGCCGCCACGTACAAAATCCAAGGTTTATCCCAACCGGCGGCCAATTGCGAGCAGAACGGATACTCGTGGGCATGGTCGGCCATGAAGAAGCGGCGCACATTGCGTAGCACCATCAAGATATGTTGGTCCACGGTGTAAACATGGAACAAATCGTGCTGCATCTGCCCAACGATGCGCCGAAACGGCCACAGGTAGCGCCCCAGCACCGAAGTTTGGTTCATCAAGCGCATGGCGTGGGTGATGCCTGCGGGTTGTTGCAGGATACGCAAAAAAGCCGCCCGATTGACGGGGTCACGCCGAAAGGCACCATCCATCACGCTGCGCGCCCGGTACAAAGCGCGCAAGGTGCGCGCCGAGAGGTGCTGCAAACCTGCCGAAGTTTGGTAGAGCAAAAAAGTTTCTAAGATGGCGTGCGGGTCGCGCTGGTAGAGGTCATCACTGACCACCTCAATCATGCCGGCCTTGTCTAAAAAACGCGCGTTGATGGGGCGCGGCGCACAGTCTGAAGGATTGAGGCGCTCCTCAATATTGAGCAGCAAAATTTGGCACAACTGCGTCACGGCTTTGGCCGCCCAGTAGTAGCGGCGCATCAGGGTTTCGCTGGCGCGCAGGGGCAGGCCGCTGCCATCGGGTGCTTCGGAGCGGTAGCCAAACGATTCGGCCACGGCAGTTTGTAAATCGAACACCAGGCGGTCTTCACGCCGCCCAGCAATGGCGTGCAAGCGCGCGCGCACCAAAGACAGCAGGGCTTCGTTACGCACCAGTTGGCGCAGTTCAAACACCGTGGCCAGACCACTGCGGGCCAGCTCTTTCCAGCTGTGGCCCAAGCCAGCGGCACGCGCCACCCAGAGTACGGTTTGCAAATCGCGCAAACTGCCGGGTGATTCTTTGCAATTGGGTTCTAAGGCGTAGGGGGTGTTGTCGTATTTGTTGTGGCGCTGGCGCATTTCCAGCGTTTTGGCAATTAAGAAGGCTTTGGGGTCGAGGTGGGCTTGGTATTGCCGTTGAAATTCAGCAAACAGGGGGGCATGGCCACAGAGCAAGCGCGCTTCCAATAAGGAAGTTTGCACGGTCACGTCTTGCGCGGCCTCAGAGGTACATTCGGCCACGGTACGCACGCTAGAGCCAATTTCTAGCCCCACATCCCAGCAACTGCTGATAAAGGCTTCAATCGCGGGGCGCTGCGTGGTGGCGGTGTCGCTATCGGGCAACAATAGCAGCACATCGACATCCGAATGCGGAAACAACTCGCCCCGGCCAAAGCCGCCCACGGCCACCAAGGTCATGGTATCGGGCAAAGCGGCACGCTGCCAAAGCTGCGTGAGCAAGCTATCGACAATCCGCGCTAAGGCGCGTAAATGGGTATGGATACCGCGCGCAGAGGCTTGCGAGGCGGCCAGCGTGGCCAGCAGCTCGGCCTTTTGGCGGCGGTAGCTATCGCGCAGGGCTTGTAGTTCGGTCATCAGTTTGCGCGTGAAACCTCGGCATTCATGCCGGGGAGGTAGAGCGCGGAACGCGCAGCGTTCCTGGCTTTGGGCCTTGCCTGTTCACGTCTTGTGTTGTTGTTGGCCCGGTTGAAGAAATAGCCATAACCATCAGCGCGCTGAATGACGCGGCAATGTTTGTGGCTGATGCCTTGCACCACGACAGATTGTCCGTCTTGGTAGCTTTGGATGTTGAAAGAGCCACTGGCCCGCACTGCCACCCGTCCGATGTGGATGCCAGCCTTGACCCCCGCTGGCACCTCAGCGCGCACCATGTCACCGGTGCCAAAGCCATGTACCCGTTTAGTACGCATCAGGTAGCCGCGTGGAAAGCCAAATTTATCTAACCGAGTGCGCTGGTAGCTGCCCCGGCCTGTGGCCTTGAGGGTTAGCGTAGGGCGTTGCCAGTTTTGAACGGCTTGCAGGGTGCCAACACAGGCGGCATCAAGGGCATGTGTTTTTGGGATACCCAGCGTGCAGCGGTTAAATTTGGTTTGACCACCGGAGGCCAGTTCGACCGGTAAGCCGGTGGCTTTGAGGGCATTGACCAGCGCCCAGCGGGTAGCGTTGACTGCTGCTGCATCACGCAAAGGTTTCTTTGCATCGGCCAGTATTTTGGCTAGACGCTTTGGGTCTTTGGCTAGGAATTCTTCAATGCTGCGCGCTGCTTTCTTTTGATTGCAGCATGGGCAAGCCAACGTTAGGTTGGCTGCCCGATTGCTACCGCCCTGCGCTTTAGGGTGGATATGTTCGATTTGCAGTGGTACGTCCTTGGCATCGCAATACGCGCACTGGCGGTTCCATTTTTCTAAAAGATATTCGCGCAATTCGTAACCGAACAAAGTGCCTTGTTGGTACTCGATGCCGGAAATTTCTGGGTTTTGCAGCGCCTGCATATCAAAGCGCACCAGCTCGCTACTGATAGCGCTGACCGGTGCCCAGCGCTGAATACGTCGCACCCACGCCATGCAGGTATCGACTCGATGTTGCAGCGAGGGTGCTAACCAGCCGCGCTGCTGGTTGCCACGATTAAGAAAACGCGGGGCGCGGTAGCGCAAA
>CAYMAC010000008.1:0-106915 GCA_964388325.1 uncultured Simplicispira sp.
ATTTGCTGCCAGTAGCTTTTCTTTTGACAGAGAGGCTTGGTTGGCAGCAAGGGCGTAATTGTAGCAGCGTTTTCAAGCAAAAAATTGGTAGCACACCACAATAGCGGCCACCACGCCCGCCAGTTCAGCCAAGAGCGCACAAGTAACGGCATGGCGCGCACGTTGTATGCCCACGGCACCAAAATAGACTGCTAAGACATAAAAGGTGGTTTCGGTGCTACCTTGGATGGTAGCTGCTATTAGAGCGGCAAAGCTATCAACTCCTTGGGTTTGCATGGTTTCGATGAGCATGGCGCGGGCCGCACTGCCAGAGAAGGGTTTGACCAAGGCTGTCGGCAATGCTTCAACGAAGCGGGTGTCAAGACCCAAGATGTCAACACACCAACGGATAAAGTCCAGCACATAGCCTAACGCCCCCGAGGCCCGGAACACGCCCACAGCACACAACATTGCCACCAAATAAGGCAACAAGCCCTTGGCTACATCAAAGCCCTCTTTGGCCCCTTCGACGAAGGCTTCGTAGACAGGAACTTTGCGCCAAGCGCCCAGCACAACAAACAAAAGAATGAGGGCAAAGAGCGTTAAGTTGCCTAACAGGGACGATAGCTGTCCCAGCGCTGCGCCACTGAGGGTGGTCAAAAAAGCCATGAACGCTGCTAAAGCCAAGGCTACCGGCAAGAGATAAGCCAGAACCACAGGACTGAACAAGGGTAAACGTTGGACAGTAGCCACGCTCAACAGGCCCACTAAAGTTGATGCAGAGGTAGCCAAGAGAATGGGCAAAAATACCAAGGTAGGATCAGTGGCACCCTGCTGCATTCGGTACATGAAAATGGTGACAGGCAGCAAAGTGAGCGAGGAAGCATTGAGCACCAAGAACAGGATTTGTGCGTTGGTAGCGGTATCTGGCTGAGGATTGAGCTCTTGCAAAGCCCGCATGGCCTTGAGGCCGATGGGTGTGGCAGCGTTGTCTAAACCCAAGGCGTTGGCAGCAAAATTCAAGGTCATCAAGCCCAGTGCCGGATGCCCACGCGGCACTTGGGGCATAAGACGTGCAAACAGGGGCGCTAACCACCTTGCTACGGCATCGACCAGCCCCGCCTTTTCTGCAATACGCAAAAAGCCGAGCCATAAGGTGAGGGTACCAAACAACAACACCATGACCTCGACTGAGAGCTTGGCCATAGCAAACAAGGTCTCGACCATTGTGGCAAAAATTTGCGCGTTGCCAGCCAACAGCCATTGTGCTAAAGCGGCGAAACCAGCCGCGATAAAAAAGCCCAGCCACAAGGCGTTGAGCATGAAGATGACCTCCAAATTGGGTACGGATGGCTATTGTGCCCCCCTGTCAATCGTGTTTAACGCTGTGGTGTGCATGTACCGGCAAACGGGGGCTCATCTCTGTACGTTTTCTGTGGCCATGCCTTCGGCAACGGTAGGGTAGTGCAAGCGCAGGCGCAATTCTTGGCACAAGCGTCGGTTGTCTAAGCGGCGCGACTCGCTCATAAAGCTCAGTAGCATGGGTGGCAGTTGGGCTTGGGCTTCTTGGCGCGATAGGCGTGGCGGACGTGGTAGGCCATACCAATCAGCGGCCCAATCAAAATAATCGCCCATTTTTAATACAGTGTTGTCGCTGGCGTGGTAGATGCGCTGGGCTGCACCACGCCACAAGGCCAAGCGGCAGGCGCGGGCCAAATCATCGGCGTGGATATGGTTGGTAAATACATCGTCGCTGGCTTGTAAAACGGCGGTGCCACGCAACAGACGCGCACGCGGTGTGCCACCTTCGCGGTTGGGGGCATAAATGCCGGGCACGCGCAAAATGCTCACGCGCACCCCGGCCAGCCCTAAACCTTGGCGCAACTGTTTTTCAGCCGCTACGCGCCGTTGGGCGCGGGCGGTAGCTGGGGCCACCGGGCGGGTTTCTGCCACCCAAGCGCCAGCACAATCACCATACACCCCACTGGTAGAGGCATAGACCAAGGCACGCGGCAAACGCCCCCGGCGCAAACTGCGCGCCAGCGCCAACGTGCGCGGGTCTTGCTCGCCTTGTGTTGGTGGTGGTGCTAAGTGCAACACATGGGTAGCCAGCCCAGCCAAGCGGCGCAAGCTGGGCGGCTGGTCTAGGTTGCCCAACAAGGGCGTGATGCCGACAGCGCGCAGCAGTGGCAAACGCTTGGGACTAGAGGTCAGGGCATAAACACGCCCACGCACCACCGCTGTGGCTGGCGCCAAACGCTGTACGCGCAGACCAATATCGCCACAACCAATGATAAGCAAGCGTGGCCGCCGAAAACGCGCTGGCAAAGCGCTACGGCGGCGCGCGAAAGGAGTGAAGAACATCATGTTGATGGCTGGCAAAATTGGGGCTGAAAAGCTGTTTTATCTTTCAAGGATACCCAAGCCCATGAGCAATGCACCCGCCCACGTACAAATTACCGTGCAACCCAGTGGCCGCACCTTTGCAGCCCAAACCGGCGAAACCATCCTCGAAGCCGCTATTCGCCAAGGTGTTGGCCTGCCCTACGGCTGTAAAGACGGCGCTTGCGGTTCGTGCAAATGCCAAAAGCTAGAGGGCGAAGTGCTGCACGCCGATTACCAAGCCAAGGCCCTCAGTGCCGAAGAAGCCGCCGCAGGTTGGGTACTGACTTGCCGCGCCCAAGCCCAGTCTGATGTGGTGTTGCAATCGCGCCAAGTAACCGATGAAAGTGCCTTTCCCATCAAACGGATGCCGGTGCGCGTAAGCAGCCGCACGCAGCTTTCGCATGATGTGATGCAACTGCAATTGCAACTGCCCGCCAATGACCCGTTCCGCTACCACGCCGGACAATATATCGAGTTTATTTTGCGCGACGGCGCACGGCGCGCTTACTCGATGGCCAATGCGCCCCACACCCAAGCGCAAGCCCCTAGCATCGAGCTGCACATTCGCCACATGCCCGGTGGTCGTTTTACCGACCATGTGTTTGGTGCCCTGAAAGAAAAAGAGATTTTGCGCGTTGAAGGCCCCTTTGGCAGCTTCTATCTGCGTGAAGATACCGACAAGCCCATTATTTTGCTGGCCTCGGGCACTGGCTTTGCCCCCATCAAGGCACTGCTTGAGCAATTGCAGTTCAAGGGCAGCCAACGTCCTGTGAGTTTGTATTGGGGTGGCCGCCGCCCCGCAGACTTGTACATGGATGCGTGGGTACGCGAGCAGGCCGCCAGCCTGCCGCAGTTGTGCTATGTGCCCGTGGTTTCTAACGCCCTACCCAAAGATGCTTGGACAGGGCGCACCGGCTTTGTCCATCAAGCGGTGCTGGATGATTTTGCCGATTTGTCCGGCCACCAAGTGTATGCTTGTGGCGCCCCGATGGTGGTGGAATTGGCACGCACCAGCTACACCCAAGAGCGCGGCCTGCCTGCGGATGAGTTTTATGCCGATGCCTTCACCAGCGAGGCCGACAAGCACCCACAGGGCTAAATCAGGGCTGCCTTATTACTGCCTTAGGGCAGCACCTGCTTTTCTAAGCGCCAGATACCGCGCAACAAAGCGTAGTTTTGGCGCTGCCCGGCCACCGACTCACGTCCCAGCTCCAGTTGCAACTCCACCCCTTGCGGCCACTGGTAGCCCAAGGTGGTGGCCGTGCGCTGGGCGCGCTGGTAGTGGTTCAGGCGTGTCTCGGTGGCCAACAGAGCGGCCCCCGGCCCTTGTAGATAATGGCTGGCCTGCGCCCGTTCGGTGCGTAGCCCCCAATCCCAACCGGGATGAAAACGCCAACGCGCTTCTAACCAACCACCATACGATGTGCCCCGGTAGTGGGCGCTGCCATTGGCTGATGTCAGCCCACCATTGTCGCGCCGCCACCAAGCGGCTGCCGTCAAAATCCACGGTACATCATGGCCTTGCCAACGCGCGCTGCTGGCAGCCAAATGGGTGCGCCCATCAAAACAGGCTACCTTTCCTAAGGTGCTGTCATTGCACAAGGGTGCGGCATGGCTGTGCCCGCCACCGACATTGCTAGTGCGGCTACCGCGCCCCTCTGGCTCCAAATGGGCAGCAAAGCCATCCAGCGCCAGCGAACCCTGTGCCACAGGCAGCGCTGTACCGATATGCAGCGTAGGTACTACCGGCCCTTGGGCGGCACCCGGAAACACCTTGCCTTTCCATAAGCCAGCATCTAGCGCCACCGGCCACTGGGCCAGCAGACCACGCCAACCCAGTTGCAGGCCATCTTCTATCCAGTCGCCGCCCAAGGTGGCCTGCTTGGCCAAGGGCATCAGGGCAAAACGGTCAAAGTGGCCGGCACGCTCTAGCACAGCACCCATCGCAGGGCGCTGGCGCCCCGCCGTAATCAGCCAAGTAGCATCGCCTTGTGGCTGGCGCATTTGCACCCAGAAGGCTTCCGTGTGCGCTCGGTCGCTACCGTGTTTGCCGATAGCCGCATAGGCTTGCCACTGTGGGCTCCAGCGCCAAGCAGCATCAAGTACGCCATGCTCCAGCCCCCAGCGGCGCCGGTCTATGCCCTCATCGCCCTGCAACAAAAAGCCATCCATGCGCGCCGAGGGCAATACGGCATCAGCATTCACGTAAGTTACGGCAACCGCCGCCCCCAAGCGCAGGCCGGGTTCTGGTGTGGCTGGTGCTGCTGGGTCAGCGTTGCCGTGTGCTGTTGCCCACAGGGGGCAACCCAGCAACAAAGCCAGCAGGGCGGCTTTACGGGCGTGGCCACGGGTCAGAATGCTGGGAATTGCTAAGAAATTCATGGTCGGTCAATGTCTTGAGAAAGGCAACGATGTCAAACTTTTCCTGAGTGTTCAGGTCAATCAGGCTCACCAATTCGCTTTTATGGGGGTTTTGGCGGCCATCTCCAGCGTAGGGGCCGGTAGTGAGGTTGCGGCCACCGGCGGCATAAAAATCCAGCACTTCTTCTAAGCTGGCAATGCTGCCGTCGTGCATATAAGGGGCGGTCACTTCTACATTGCGTAGGCTAGGGGCACGGAAAAATCCCATGTCCTTGACCAGCGCCGTCAACTCAAAGAGGCCCCGGTTAGGCTCTGGAAAAGCCCCCGTGCCGCCCAAGTTATACAGGCCGGTATTGTGGAAGGGTGTCTCTACCACCCGGCTGGCACCATGAACGATTTGGTCGTTGAAATTAAAGCTGCCGTGGCAGTGAAAGCACTCGGCTTTTTCGCCAAAAAACAGCCTCATGCCGCGCGTTTCTGGGTCTGATAGTTGCACCTTGCCTTGCAGGTACTGGTCATAGCGACTATTGCCTGACAGCAACGAGCGCTGAAAACTGGCAATGGCTTGAATCACCTGCCCCCAATCTATCGGCGTAGCCACACCCGGAAACGCTGCAGCAAATTTGGGCGCATACACCGGCTCAGCGCGCAAACGCTCTAGCACTTGCGCCCGGTTGTGGTCGTTCACGCCCATTTCTACTGGGTCATCACCAAACAGGGGGACTTCCATCTGCTTTTCTAGCGTTACCAGCGATGGGTTGGCCCAAGTCAAGGTGGCGTTATAGACCACATTGGCCAAGCCTTGGGCACCACGCGGATGCACCATGCCAGTAGAGCCTATGGCACGCCCCAAACCATCGGTAAAAGCTTTGTCTTGGTGGTGGCAACTGGCACAAGATTGCTGGCCATTGCCCGACAAGCGCCGGTCATAAAACAGATGGCGGCCTAAATCTACTTTGGCCTCGCTCATCGGATTGCTCTCAGGCACCTTGGGCACCGGAAAATATGCCGGTAGTACCCACTGCCAACCATCACCCGAACTTGGCACCGTATCATTAACCGATACCCCATCGCCGCCACAGCCAGCCAGCACGGCAGCCCCCGCAAGGAGGCTACCAGCCAACCAGCGCAGCGCATGGTTTTTGCGCTGCGCGGTGCTCATCGTGCAAGGGGCCGGAAAACAGTTTGCGAAGCGCCACCCGCGATAGGCAAGCCGGTGCCCGTGCCATTGGCCTGCCAATCTAAAGCCAGCGCGCGGAACACGCCCGCACATTCGGGGTCGGTGCCGCCTGCCATGCAGCCAGCCGCCCCACCCAAGTTTTTGGTCACGTCATTGCCAGCCACCAAGGCTTGCACATCCAAGGCAATTTTTTGCTGTTCGGGATTGAAGGCTGCAAAATGCACTTGCGTTCGGTTGGGGGCTTGGCACTGCACGGTCTCGCCGGTGGCTGGGTTGCCCACACAACCGGTAGAGCCTAAATGCACCGCAAAGGTTTTGGCCGTCCACTGGCCGTTAGCACCTTCTGGGTCGGTCAGTTCAATTTTGCTGAATTTGCGCCCCGACTGCCAAGACCAAGCCATCGCGCCAATATCCAGCGGCGGTTTGGCGGTAGCCGCATCCGAATACAGCGTGTGGTTGAGGGCAAAGGGCACGCCCATGGTGAATTTCACGCCCACATAATCACTGGCTGGGGCAGTGCCCCGCACCAGTGCATTGGTGGCGGCAGTGCCACCGATACAAGCGCCCGTGGCATCTTCTAAATCAATCAGCGTCACGCGGTCATTGCCGACACTGAGGTTCCAGTTGTCATTGGCGGCTAAGGCCAAAGGCGTTTCCGTGCCATCGGCCTGTAGCAGTGCCACATTCGAGATATAAAAACGCAAGTCCTTGATGTGTGCGGTGCTAGCACCCGTGCCCAAACCAGCTACCAGCGTGCCACACTGCACTGGCGTATGGCCTGCCACAGCAACAAACTCTAGCGCCACCTCGCGCGTCGTGCTTGCGCTGCTATCGTCACCACTACCACCACAGCCACTTAACAAAGCCAGCGCCAAAACCGACAAACCACCAGAAAAACCCACCGAAGCACGCTTAAACATACACATTCCAATCCAAATAGCACCTATTGGGGCGTGCTGATAAGCCCCTGCACGCTACGGGCAGGCGACAGCAAGCCACCGCCCCACAAGGCAGTGCGCCAAAAAACAGGTGCTTAAAAACGATAAAAAACAACCCCACCCGCAGGGGGTGGGAATTGTGAAATCAAGGGAACAATGTCAAGCGAAGAACGGGGGGCCACGCGCTGGCATGGGCGGAGCCACCAGCGCAGCAATGCGCGCCGCTGGGATAGATTGCATGGCATAAGCCAGCGAACTATCCAGCAAAGAAGGCGCTTGCGCCAAAAGCGGGGGGGGAGCCAATAGGCTTTGGCACAAAGGGCAGTCTAGTACGGTATAGCCAGACTCTACTTCGCCGTTGCTGTCTTTGAGCAGCAATTTCATGCCGCCGTGTATGGAGCAGACCAACTCCATCGACTGCTGCCCAGTAAACGGAGCAGCAATGGCCGAGCTTAAAGACAACACGAAACACGCCAGCACCCAGCGGATGACAATAGGCATGGAACGAAGTTGGTGCATGGCCTGATTATTCCATAAACTGAGTAGGGATTTAACCCAACAAGCGCGCCAAAGTCAACAAAGCCAGCAGCAACAACCAAACTACCACCGAGCGCCACACCAGCCCCACCACACTGCGTAAATGGCCCACTTCGGGTTCACGGCCAGGGGTACGGTCACTGTCGCCGATATTGGCCTCTACGGCGATACCCGGCGGCGCGGGCAGGGCTTCTACTTGCAATTTGAGCGCTTCGCCACCCAAACGCACATTGATGGCCCCAGCAGTGGCGGCCAACACCACACCATCGTTGTCATTGGGAAAGCGTTGGGCATGAAAACGCCAGCCATCAATGGCTTCTTCAAAACTGCCCACCACGGCAAAGCACAGTGCCGTAAGGCGTGCAGGTAGCCAATCGACCACCATCCAGCAACGCAAGGCAACGACCTGCAAAGCCAGACTGGTGGGAGCGGCCAAAGCCCCACGGCGCGGGGTAGAAGTACGTGCTACAAACTCTGCCATACGGTACAACACGGCCCCCGCTGGCCCCAAACCCAAGGCCGCCAGCAACGAAAACCACGCCAATACACCAAACACATGCCGATGCGCGGCCAGCACCGAATACTCAATCACATGGCGCACCATTTCGCTGCGCGGTAAATCAGAAGCATCTACCTGTTGCCACTCAGCCAACAAACGGCGGGCGCGCTCTTGGTCATCCTCTTCTAAGGCATCGCGCAAACGGGTAAAGTGGTGGCTAAACTGGCGAAAACCCAGTGTCAGGTACAAAATAGCCACGCTCCAGAGCACGGCAAACGGCCAGCCCAACACCCAAAGCAACAACCAATGCACCGCCAGCGCCAGCAGCGCTGGCAAGGCCACGGCCATAAACCAAGCTACCCAAGCATGGTGGTGCCTGCCTGCATCAAAATTGCGCCCCACCCACAGCGCCCAAGCGCGCAACCCGGCATGGATGCGGTTATGGGCCGCCAGTGGCCGGGCCTGCTCTAGCAGCAGGGCGAACAAGATGGCAAAGAAACTCATGCCTGCATCATACCCAGCAGTTTTTCTGCTGGGGGCAACGTAGTAGCTTAGGCTTGCAGAAAACGGTAAAAATTACGCAACATCCCAGCAGTGGCCCCCCAGATATAGTGGTTTTTGTCGCCATTTTGGTAGGGCATAGAAAACCACTCGCGGCGCACGCCCTGCCAGTGAAACGCATGGCGGCGGTGGTTGGCTGGGTTGAGCAAAAAAGCCAAGGGCACTTCAAAAATCTCTGTCACTTCGTGCGGATTGGCTTGTAACTGGCATTCGGGTTGCACTAAAGCCACGACGGGTGATACCGCATAGGCCGTGCCGGTGATATAGGTGGGCAAGGTGCCCAGCACTTCTACCCAATGGGGGTCAAGTCCAATTTCTTCCTGTGCCTCGCGCAGGGCCGCTGCGGTGGCCGAGGCATCTTCAGCATCGACGCGCCCACCCGGAAAGGCTACTTGCCCGGAATGGCTAGACAGGTGCAGGCTACGCTGGGTGAGTAGCACGGTAGGTTGGGGGCGCAACACAATCGGCACCAATACGGCGGCAGCAGCTTGGGGACGGTCTAAAAAAGCGGGTTCACGCCGTACCTCGGGCTGCCAATGCAGCGGCGGTTGGGCAAAGCGCTGGCGCAGGGCAGCGGGTGTTTGTGCTGTGGCTGGTATAGCGGGCAAATGGCTGTCTATGCCCAACACAGGCACCTGTTGGGGGTCAAAGCGCGGCAATCGAGAGCGGGAGGACATTAAAAATCCTGATAACAAAGAAAAAAGCCGCTACAGGCACTGCTGTAGCGGCTGATGCGCTCAAGGCGGCGGTGGGGGGCAGGCTTTATGCTGCGGTGGCCACTGCTGCGGCCACGGGGGCCTTGCGCTGGGGCAGCTTTTCTTTGATACGTGCCGACTTGCCGCTGCGCTCGCGCAGGTAGTACAGCTTGGCACGGCGCACGTCACCACGGCGCTTGACTTCAATTTTGGCGATGAGGGGGCTGTAAGTTTGGAAGGTACGCTCTACACCTTCGCCGCTGGAGATTTTACGCACGGTAAAGCCGCTGTTGATGCCACGGTTGCGCTTGGCAATCACCACACCTTCGTAGGCCTGCACGCGCTTGCGGGTGCCTTCAACCACGTTCACGCTCACGATGACGGTGTCACCGGGGCCAAAATCGGGGATGGTTTTGTTGAGGCGGACGATTTCTTCCGCTTCTAGGGTTTGGATCAGGTTCATGGTTGCATCCATCGATCATGTTCGCGCCATTATTGGCATGGTCAGGATTGACCTTGTGCCTTGCACTGGCAAGGCGGCCGACCAGAGGATCGAAAAACCCAAGATTATAGCGTGCCCGACAAGCCGCGTAGCAGCGCCTCATCAGCAGGCAGCAATTGGCCCGCCTGACGTGCGATGGCGATTAAATCGGGGCGGTGTTGGGCCGTGGTACGCAAAGATTGCTCACGCCGCCAGCGTTCAATCTGGGCATGGTGGCCTGATAGCAAGGGGGCAGGGACGGTCTGGCCTTGCCAATCTTCGGGGCGGGTGTAATGGGGGCAATCGAGTAGGCCGTCTAAGGCCGGGTTAAAACTGTCCAACTGGTGGCTGCCTGCATCATTGAGCACCCCCGGTTGCAACCGCGCCACCGCATCGAGCAGCGCCAGCGCAGCAATCTCGCCACCCGAGAGCACAAAATCGCCCAAACTGATTTGGGTGGTGACGTAGCGGTCTATAAAGCGCTGGTCTATGCCTTCGTAGCGGCCACAGAGCAACACCGCCCCAGCACTGCCCGACCAAGATTCCACCGCCGTATGGTTGAGCGGCGCACCAATGGGAGAGAACAGCACCAACGGCACTTGGGCGGCTACATCTTCGGCGCGCTCAGTGCGGATAGCCAATAAACAGCGCTCTAACGGTGCGGCCATCATCACCATGCCGGGGCCACCGCCAAAGGGGCGGTCATCAACCCGGCGGTAATTGCCCTCGGCATAGTCGCGTGGGTTCCATAACCGCACATCCACCAAACCACTGGCATAGGCACGCCGGTTGATACCACTGGTTAGAAAAGGCGCAAACAGCTCTGGAAACAGAGTGATGACATCAAAACGCATGGCGGGCGGCGCTATCAGTAATCGGGCTGCCAATCGACCAAAATGCGGCGCTGCTCTAATTCGACCTTATCGATAAAAGCACCAACAAACGGAATCATGCGTTCTATAGGTTTGCCACCGGGCTGCTCTTGTTCTAATACCAATACGGTTTGCGGGCCGGTGGACATCAACTCGCGCACTTGGCCCAAGGCCACGCCTTCGCGGTTAAACACCTCTAGGCCGATTAAATCGACCCAGTAATACTCATCTTCTGCGGGTGCTGGAAAGTCTGCACGCGGTACAAAAATACGCGCGCCGCGCAGGGCCTCTGCCGCATTGCGGTCTTCAATGCCTTGCGCCCAAGCGACGATGGTGTCGGAATGCGGACGCACTTGGCGTATGACCAAGGCTGCTGTGCCGCTGAAGGCGCGCGCACCGCGCTCGCTGGGTTGCAAATACCACTGCTTGGCCGCAAACAGGGCATCGGGCGCGGCATTGTGCGAAATAACTTTAAACCAGCCTTTAATGCCCCAAGCATCGGCAATGCGCCCGACCTCGACGGCATCCTCGGGCAGGGCAACGGATTCCAAATTCAGGGCAGCGGACATGGCAAGGACAAAAAAGGAGAAAAAAGAAAAGGCGGGTTTCGTCAGTAGCTACCGACGAAACCCGCCTTGTGTCGCTAGAAGCGTTTAAGCGGCTTGTTTAGCAGCTTGCTTAATCAGGCGGTCAACGGTGGGCGAAGTTTGTGCGCCCACGCCAACCCAGTAAGCCAGACGGTCTTGGGCAATACGCAGACCTTCTTCGCCACCCTTGGCACTGGGGTTGTAAAAACCCAGGCGCTCGATAAAGCGGCCATCGCGGCGCACGCGCTTGTCAGCAACGACGATATTGAAGAAAGGACGGGCCTTGGCGCCGCCGCGAGAGAGTCGAATGACGACCATGATGTAATCCTTGGGGTGGTGGGCTAGGACAAGCTACCTAGGCCCGGTGTTCGCAGCGCTTGAGACACGCGACATGACCACCCGGCCAGCGACACGCTGCAAAGTCTAACATTATAACGATTCAGAATAGGTACAGACTGACCCAATAAGCCATAGCGGCCACAAAAGCACTGGCTGGGATAGTCAAAATCCAAGCCCAAACGATGTTGCCCGCCACGCCCCAACGCACGGCACTGGCACGTTGGGTAGAGCCAACGCCCACAATCGCCCCGGTGATGGTGTGCGTGGTGGAGACCGGAATACCCAAGCCCGTGGCCAGAAACAAAGTCATGGCACCGCCGGTTTCGGCGCAAAAGCCACCCACCGGCTTGAGTTTGGTAATTTTTTGCCCCATCGTTTTGACAATGCGCCAGCCACCAAACATGGTGCCCAGACCAATGGCCGCATAGCAAGAGACGATAGTCCAAGTGGGCGGTGCGGCATCGCTGGCCGAGGTGTAGCCGGTGGCAATCAGCAGCAGCCAAATGATGCCGATGGTTTTTTGGGCATCGTTGCCACCGTGGCCCAAGCTGTAAGCGCCCGCCGACAACAATTGCAGCCGCCTAAACCATTTATCCACTTTATTAGGCCGGGTGCGCCGAAAAATCCAAGCCACGGCCACCATCATCAGCGAGCCAAGCAAAAAGCCCAGCAACGGCGAGACAAAAATAAAAGCCACGGTTTTGAGGATGCCTGCCGAAATCAAGGCACCAGCGCCAGCCTTGGCAATCACAGCACCGACAATGCCACCAATCAACGCATGGGAGGAGCTGCTCGGAATACCGTAATACCAAGTAACCACGTTCCAAGTGATGGCCCCCACCAACGCACCAAACACGACATGGGTATCGACAATGCCCGGTTGGACGATGCCTTTACCCACTGTAGCTGCTACGCTCAGGTGAAAAATAAAAATGGCGATGAAGTTAAAAAAAGCGGCGAACAGCACCGCTTGTCCGGGTTTGAGCACCCCCGTAGAGACCACCGTGGCAATCGAGTTGGCCGCATCATGAAAGCCATTCATGAAATCGAACAGCAGGGCCAAGGCCACCAACATGACCACAATCCAGAGGGCAGCTTGTGCAGTTTCCATCTTGTGTTGTCCTGCCGGGCTTAGGCATTTTCGAGGACGATGCCCTCGATGCGGGTGGCGACAACCTCACACTTGTCGGAAATGGTTTCTAGGTGCTCGTACACCGCTTTGAGCTTGATGAGTTCGCGCACATCGGGTTCTTCGCGGAACAATTTGCTCATGGCCGCGCGCAGTACGCGGTCGCCATCTTTTTCTAGTTGGTCAATTTCAGCGCAGGTTTTCAGGGCGGCTTCGGCGGTTGCGGGGTCGGCAATTTTGCCCAGCAGTCTGACCGCTTCGCGTACGCGCTCGCAGCATTTGACGGACAAGTCGGTCAGGCGGGTGATTTCGCCAGTCATGTGCTGCAAATCATATAGTTCCATCGCTTCAGCCACATCTTGAATCAGGTCGGCCACGTCATCCATCGCGTTAATCAGACCATGAATTTGCTCACGGTCAATTGGGGTGATGAAGGTTTGGTGGACGGAGCGATTGACTTCGATGGTGATGACATCGGCGGCAGCCTCGGCACTATCGACGGCTTGGCCGTATTTTTGCCGCAAATCGCTGTCACTGTAGTTGGCCACCAGCTGTGACAAAGCGTGGGCCGCTTCGACGATGCGGTCGGCATGGTGGTTGAACATTTCAAAGAAATTGCCTTCTTGCGGCAGCAGCTTGCTAAATAGCATCAAATCTCCTAGCTAGGAATCAGGAACAATCGTTACACCATCATGACAAAATCATGACAAATTTGTGAATCCCTGAAGTGTAGCTGTGGCATCTGCCTGCTAGGTGGCTTAGCGGCGCTTTCTGGCGCTTGCATCCCAATCTTTGAGTTGGGCCAGCTTGTCAGCAATTTTGCTTTCTAATCCCCGTGGCACTGGTTGGTACCAGCCCGGCGCGGGCATACCTTCGGGCAGGTAGCTTTCTCCGGCGGCATAGGCATGGGGCTCATCGTGGGGGTAGCGGTAGGCTTGTCCATAGCCCAGTTCTTGCATCAATGGGGTGGGCGCATTGCGTAAATGTGGCGGCACCGGGCGGCTTTGGTCGCGCTGCACAAAGGCTTTGGCCTGCTGGTAGGCTTGGTAGCCGGCGTTGCTTTTGGCCGCTACCGCCAAATAAAGTAGCGCTTGGGCCAAGGCCAACTCGCCCTCGGGGCTGCCCAAGCGCTCGTAGCTAGTGGCGGCATCGTTGGCCAGTTGTATCGCTCTGGGGTCGGCCAAGCCGATGTCTTCCCAAGCCATACGCACCATGCGCCGGGCGATATAGCGCGGGTCAGCGCCACCATCTATCAAGCGGCTAAACCAATAAAGCGCCGCATCGGGGTGCGAACCGCGTACCGATTTGTGCAAGGCCGACATTTGCTCATAGAACACATCGCCACCTTTGTCAAAGCGCCGTGGTGGCAGGGTTAAGGCGTTTTGGACGAAAGCGGCATCTAAGTGTTGCACTTGCGCTACTTGGGCCGCGTGAGCGCATTGCTCTAGTAAATTGAGCAAGCGACGCGCGTCACCATCGGCATGGGCAATCAGGGTGTTTTGGGCAGCATCGTCCCACACCAAAGGGCCTAAGGCTTTTTGCCGGGCTTGTTGCAACAGTTGGCGCAATTGTGGCTCGGTCAGGGCTTGCAGCACATAAACTTGCACGCGCGACAACAAGGCCGCATTCACTTCAAACGAGGGGTTTTCGGTGGTGGCACCTATCAAAGTGACGAGGCCACTTTCAACAAAGGGCAACAGGGCATCTTGTTGCCCTTTGTTGAAGCGGTGGATTTCATCCACAAACAACAGGGTACGCTGACCCAGCGCGCGCTGCTGCTGCGCTTGTTCCATCGCAGCGCGAATCTCTTTGACCCCGGCAAATACCGCTGATAGGGCGATGAAGTGGCACTCGAACGCTGTGGCCGTAAGCCGGGCTAAGGTGGTTTTTCCCACCCCCGGTGGCCCCCAAAAAATCATGGAATGCGGCTGACCCGATTGGAAGGCCAAGCGCAGCGGCTTGCCGGGGCCTAACAAATGCGGCTGGCCAATGACTTCGTCTAAAGTTTGTGGGCGCAGGAGTTCTGCCAGTGGAATAGGTGCAACAGGCGACGACATGGCAGGCGGTGGTAGAGAAAGCTACTTTGATGGGCGCAACACATCGGCCCCAGCAGGAGGCTCAAATTGGAAGGTGCTGGCCGGTAGTGCTGGGTTGTTTTCTACCTGCGAAAAGCGCATCAGTGAGCGCTGACCAAAGCTATCGACAATCTCCAGTGCGGCCAATTGTGCTTGGTCAAAGCCAATGCGTACCGCCTGCAACTGTCCTTCTTTGCTTTTGGGTTGGGCCAGAACCCATTGCAGCTTTTCTTCGCCAGCGGGCGGCGTGCTAGCCTCTAGCGAAAAATTGGCACGCAGGGCTTTGAGGTCTGGGGCGGCGGCCAGCAAAGCAGCGGGGGTACTGCCCAAAGCTTGCGCTTGCGTGCGTTGCGTAACTTGGTTTAAATCGGCATCGTAGAGCCATAAATGCTGACCGTCAGCGACGATGGTTTGGGCAAACGGTTTTTCGTAAACAAAACGAAAGCGCCCTGGGCGTTGGAATGCAAAACTGCCGCTAGAGGTTTTTTGCCGCGCTGCTTGTCCGTCTTTGCCGGGGGAAGTAACTACTTGGGTAAATTGTGCCTGCCCGGTGTGGGTGCCACGCAAGAACTGGTCTAGTCTTTGCAGACCATCGGCCAGTGCCAGCGGGGCCGCAGCTGCCAGTAACAAACTCAGAAAAAAATTTCGCATTGGTAAGTAATAAGTAAGGTAATTTGCACGATAGATGGACTGGAAGCGGGTAGGATGGCGTATTCACAGTAGATTGCAAGGAGACCCTATGTTCAAGCATATTCTGGTACCCGTTGATGGCTCGCCTACCTCGATGCTGGCAGTGGCCAAAGCAGTTGGTTTAGCCAAAGCCTTTGGTAGTTCCGTTACAGCACTGTATGTGATTGACCCTTACCCGTTTACCGGTGTAGGGGCTGATTTTGCCTATGGCCAATCGCAATACCTCAGTGCCGCCACAGCAGAGGCCAATGCCGCCTTAGAGGCCGTGCGTCAAACCATGCAAGAAGCCGGGGTGAACGTCGATGTGCTGCTAGGCGAAGGCCATGCCGTCCATGAAGGTGTCGTGCAAGCGCTAGAAAAAACGGGGGCAGACCTGATTGTGATGGGTTCGCATGGCCGCCGTGGCTTAGAAAAGCTGATGCTCGGCAGCGTGGCCCAGCGTGTGCTCAGTGCGGTGCATGTGCCAGTGCTGGTGGTGCGCCAGTAAGCCGCATAAACCAGTTACAATCCGCGCCACGGAAGGTTGGCAGAGTGGTCGATTGCACCGGTCTTGAAAACCGGCAGGGCTTTACCGCCCTCCAGGGTTCGAATCCCTGACCTTCCGCCAGTAGATAAGAAAAAGCCCGCCAACTACGTACAGTTGGCGGGCTTTTTTACTGGACTGATGCGACCAAACACTAGATTGGCGGCAAGGCGTGTACCAGCGCTTGCTGTAAATCTTGCCGTAAATCGGATACTGCCTCTAATCCAATCGCCAAACGCACCAGCTTACCGGGGCGCAAATGCGGTGTCGGCAAGCTACGCAGGCTGGCGCGCTCGTAGGGCATGACTAAGCTGATGGGGCCGCCCCAGCTGTAACCAATTTTGAACCAGCACAGGCTATCGCAGAAGGCATCCACTTGCTGCTGGCTGTAGCGCTCATCCACAATGAAGCTAAACAAACCCGCCGCTACCCCCTCCCCCCCTTGGGCACCGCAGCACAAGGCTTGCCAATGGGCATGGCCGGGCGCATCGGACAAGGCCGGGTGCAATACTTGCACCACTGGAGCCTGCTGCTGCAACCAGTGTGCCAAATGGCGCGCTGCCATGTCTTGGGCGCGGTAGCGTAGTGCCATGCTAGGTAAAGAGCGCAACAGCAACTCGGCATCGTTGCCCGCAATGCCTAGCCCCAAGTGCATATGCAGCAGCTTGATTTTCAGGTGCAATGCTGGGTCGCGCGTAATGATGCTGCCCATAAGCACATCGCCGCCACCGCTGGGGTATTTGGTTAAAGCATGGGCCGACACATCTACCGCCAATTGGCCATCACCCAGCAAGTCGAACGGGGTAAAGGCGATACCCGCGCCCCAAGTGTTGTCTAAAGCCGTGGTAATGCGGTGGGCTTGGCAGATACGCACCAGCGCTGGTAGGTCTGGAAACTCCATCGTGATAGAGCCAGCGGCCTCTAACCAAACCAAATGGGTGGCTGGGGTGATTTTGGCGGCCAAATCTGCCGGATTCATCGGGTCGTACAGGGCATAACTGATGCCAAACTGTGCCAATGTGGCCGCTGCCATTGCCGCATTGGGGCCATAGGCATTGTCAGGAATGAGCACCTGCTGGCCGCTACGCAATAAAGCCAAAGACACCGTGGCAATCGCCGCCAGCCCGCTGGGTACTAATACGCATTGCAAGCCACCTTCTAAGGCGCACAGGCGCTCCTCGAGAATGAAGGTGGTGGGTGTGCCGTGCAGGCCATAGGTGTAGCTGCTTTTGTCTTTCCACTCGCGGCTACGCATGGCCGCTGCGTTCGGAAAAATCACCGTGGATGCCTTGTGTACCGCTGGCGCTGGGGCCATGAAGCCCTCGGGCGGCTGGTAGTCGTGGTGAATCAGGCGGGTGGATAGCTCAGAGGTATGGTCTTTCATGGGGGGTGATGGTATAGCGGGGACAAGCTGTGGAAGTAGGCTATTTTTTATGTATATAATATGCGTCTTTCCTCAATAGCTCAGTTGGTAGAGCGCCGGACTGTTAATCCGTAGGTCCCTGGTTCGAGCCCAGGTTGAGGAGCCAAAATTTTCCTGCCTTGCTACCCTTGCAAGGCTTTGTATGCCGATTATTCCTCAATAGCTCAGTCGGTAGAGCGCCGGACTGTTAATCCGTAGGTCCCTGGTTCGAGCCCAGGTTGAGGAGCCAAAATTTTCCTGCCTTGCTACCCTTGCAAGGCTTTGTATGCCGATTATTCCTCAATAGCTCAGTCGGTAGAGCGCCGGACTGTTAATCCGTAGGTCCCTGGTTCGAGCCCAGGTTGAGGAGCCAAAACAACCCCGCTGCGTGTTAGCCATGCAGCGGGGTTTTTGTTTGCTTATTTTTTGTTTTTTTGCTCAGTCTAAGCGCACATCGGCCACGGGCAAGCTGCCAAAATCTGGACGCTGCAACCATGCCAGCACACGGGCTGCGGCCTCTTGTGCCGAAGTCAGCATACCGGCAGCTTGCAAGGCGGCAAAATTGGCGGCATCGGGAAAATCTTGCGGTGCAGCGCCGCGCAATTGCACCTGCATGTCGGTGTCTATAACCCCCGGTGCTAAAGCGCATATTTTGGCCCCGTTGGGTTTCAGGGCTTCGTCTAAGGCGGCACAGCGGCTAAAGTTGTCCATGCCCGCTTTGGCGGCACAGTAGGCCGACTGCGAAGCCATAGCCCGCCGCCCCAGCCCCGAAGAAATGTTCAACACCTTGCGCGGCACGGGCCAGCTTTCGGTAGCGGCTAGAAATGCTGCCGTCAATAGCATGGGGGCTTCCAAATTGACACGCAGTGCTTGGGCCAGCGCTGCTGGGTCGCTGGCCGATAGCGGCGCAATGGGTGGAATCACCCCGGCGTTGTTAATCAGGGTAGCACTGACAAACGCACCCACCGGCTGGGCTTGTAGCCACTGGCGCAAGCGCGCTGCTGCCGTACAGCTATCAGCCAAATCTTGTTGCCACTGCTCTAACACGGCCCCTTGGGCCAAAGCTTGTTGTGCCAGCCCGTCGTGGCGTTGGCGCGATAGCCCAATCAATGTGTTGCCCGGTTGCAGCAACTGTTGGGCCATCGCCAGCCCCATGCCACGTGAGGCACCTGTCAAGATGGTGAGATGGCCGCTCATGGTGTGCAATGCTCCTGCTAAAAATCGGCGGCGCAAGTGTAGTGCAGTGCTTGGCCGGTGCTGGGATGTACGAACTGCAAGGCCGTGGCATGTAACAACAAACGCGGCGCACGGGCCAGCGTGGCTGCATCGGCGTACAGCGCATCGCCCAAAATAGCATGGCCACTGGCCGCCAGATGCAGGCGCAGTTGGTGCGTGCGTCCGGTCAGGGGTTCTAGTTCAACGCGGGTGGTTTGGGCTTGGGCATCGGTGGTGAGCACGCGCCAGCGCGTTTGGCTGGGTTGGCCGTGCAGTGGCGCTATCACGCGCAAGGGGCGGCGCTCCCAGTCGGCGGCAATGGGTAAATCAATCAACTGCCACGCGCTGGCATCGCCTTGTGCGGGTGTCCACAAGCCTTGCACCACGGCTTGGTAGCGTTTGTGGATGCGGCGCTCGGCAAAGGCGGCACTCAAGGCGCGTTGTGTGGCCAAGTTGCGCGCCATCAGCACCAAGCCCGAAGTGGCTTGGTCTAGCCGATGAACAATCAAAGCCTCGGGCCAGCAGCGTTGCACACGCGCACTCAGGCAATCTTGCTTGTCTGGCCCACGCCCCGGCACGCACAGTAACCCAGAGGGCTTGACCAGCACCAGCAAATCGGCATCTTGATGCAAGCAGTGTATGCCCTCTGGTGGGCCAGCGTTGGCAGCGTCGGGGGGCGAAGTGGTCACTATGCTCACAGTTCACCCAGCAGGAGCTTTTGCACCGTGGCGCACATCTCCTCGACATCGTTGGGCTTGTGGATGAGGGCGCGCGCACCTTCGGCGCGGGCCGCGTGTTCGATTTCTGCGGTGATGTAGCCCGAGGCCAGCGCCACCGGCAAATCGGCGCGGATGCTGAGCGCCTCGCGCACCAAGTCCACGCCACAATAGCCGGGCATGTTGTAGTCTGTGACCAACAAATCGTAAGTCTGCGGGTTAGCGCGCAGGGCGGCGGCGGCTTGGTGCGGGTCGGTAAAGCCACTGACCATGTAACCCCGGCGCTTGAGCAGGCGCTGCACCAAAAACACCAGCGCTTTGTCGTCATCCACATACATCACATGGTGCTGGCGGCTGGGTTGCACGGGTGGCGTAGGGGGGCTGGCTTCTGGCACTGGCTCTGGTGCTGGGGGGGCCAGCTCTGGTGCCAGCGCCGGAAAATACAGCGTAAAGCGGCTGCCTTGGCCGCGCACGCTGTGTACATCCACTGCACCACCGTGGGTACGCATCACGCCATGCACCACCGACAGCCCCAAGCCGGTGCCTTGGCCCACCGGTTTGGTGGTAAAAAATGGCTCAAAAATGCGCTGCAAGATGGTCGCATCAATACCGGGGCCGCTGTCAGAAACACTCAGCACCACATAATCGCCCAGCGCCAGCCCTAAGCGCTCGCACTGGCGCTGCTCAGGGCGCAGGGTGCGTAGCTCTACTTGCACGCTACCGCGCCCCTCGCCAATGGCATGGATGGCATTGGTACACAGGTTCAACACCGCCTGCTCTACTTGCGTCGGGTCGGCCAGCACGGCGGGCAAAGCAGGGGCCATGTGCAAGCGCAGGTCAATGGCTGGGGGCAGGGTGACGCGCAACAGGCGTTCGGTGTCAGCCAGCACTTCGGCCAAGGCTACGCTGGTGCGCCGGGGTGGCTCGTTGCGGCTGAAGGTAAGAATTTGGCGCACCAAATCGCGCGCCCGCCGTCCGGCTTTTTCGATTTCTACCAAGCTCTCGTAGGCAGGGGAGCCGGAGCCACAATCGGCTTTGGCTAATTCGGCGTTGCCCAAAATGGCACTCAAAATGTTGTTGAAATCGTGGGCGATGCCACCGGCCATGGTGCCTACAGCCTGCATTTTGTGCGATTCGCGCAGTTGCACTTCTAGCTCGTTGCGATGGGCTTCGGCTTTTTTGCGCCCGGTTAAATCGCGGGCAAAGATGGTGGTGGTTTCGCCCTCGGCATGGCGCTCAAAAGAGACGCTCACTTCCACGGCCAGTTCTTTGCCGCTCACCGTGTGCGCTATGCGCTCGCCCAACATGGCTTGGGTGGCCACTTGGGCAAAGGCCAGTACCTGCTGGGCATCGGGCAAAAAACGCTGCAAGGGGCTACCCAAGGCATCGCTGGCGCTGCATTGGAACAAGGCCGCCGCTGTGGGGTTAAACACCGTAATGCGTTGGTGTTGGTCCACACAAATAATCGCATCGAGTGAGGAGTTAATCACCGCCTCTAGCCGCCGTTCGCTGGCATGGAGCTGGGCATTGCGCTGCTGCAACTCTTGCGCGCTTTGCTGCAAGGCTTGGCGCTCGGCCAGTAACGGGCCTTGGTCAATCACAGCGCACAAAAATTGCCACTGCGGTGGCCCACCATCGTGTTGGTGCGCTTCAATGCGCGCAATGTGCAAATCGCCGGTAATCTGGCATTGTTCGCCAATGGTGAACACTACCTCGGTGGCTTCGCTGTGGCCCTCGGCCAAGGCTTGGGCAAAGGCTTGGCGCACTTGGGGGGCGTGGTCGGCACAGACAAAGGCTTGCAGCTCGGTCAGGGGGCGGTCACGCTCGGTGGGCTGAAAACTGCGGTGCGCCATCGAGTTGGCCTGCACCACCATGCCATGCTCATCCAGCACCATCAGCGCCAGCGGCACGCTAGAGAACAGGGTCTCAAAGCGCTCAGAGGCGCTCTCGGCAGCTGATTCGCTGTAGCGCAGCACCTTATTTTGTGCTTCTAGCTCGGCTTGGTAAGCGCGCAACTCGGCAATTAAATCGGCCATCGGGCCGCTGGGGCGCTCGGCCAAATTGCGCCGCTCCAGCTCCTCTGCTGGGGTGCTTGGGGCGGGCAGAGGCTCGGGTTCGGTGCTACGCAGTAAAAAAGCAAAGTCAAGGCGGCTCATGGTAAGCAACGCCCCTGGCAGTTGGACAGCAATATCGGCCTACAACCTGTGAATGAATAGGCAATCAAGCCTTTTGCACCAAGGCGGCATAGGCGGCCTCGTCCAGCAAGGAGGATAACTGGGCCGAATCGGTTAATTTGATTTTAAAAAACCAGCCTGCGCCCAAGGGGTCGGTGTTGGCCAAAGCGGGGTCAGCGCGCAGGGCCTCATTGACCTCTACGACTTCGCCCGCTACGGGCATAAAGACATCGGCTGCCGCCTTCACAGACTCTACTGCGCTGGCTACCTCGCCTTGGGCGAAGGTTTTACCCACAGCGGGCAAGTCAACAAACACCACATCGCCCAAGGTCTCTTGGGCATGGACGGTAATGCCCACCGTAGCCGCTTGCACATCGGCAGCGTTGATCCATTGGTGGTCTGGGGAAAACAGCAGGCTCATGGTGACAATCTGAAAGCAAGGTCAAAAGCCTGCACTGTAGCGGTTTTTTTACTACTACATGGCCAATCTAAGATGAAACTGCCGGTGGCAAGCGTGGTGTTTGTGCGAACAGCAAAAACAACATCGTCGCCGCCAAATAGAGCAGCCCCGTAATCGCCAACCCCGATGCGGCCCCTACCGATGCGAACAAGGCACCAATCAACAAGGGCCCAATCATCTGCCCCAATTTATCGGCAGCCCGTTGCACCCCCATAGCCTTACCCATACCCATTGCTTGCACCGCGTGCAGATTGAGCGCAAACGCGGACTGTGCTGCTCCTGCCAGCGAACTGGCCAGCCCCAGTGCAAAAACCGACAGAGTAATCGCAAACAAACTTTTGTCGAAGAACAGATAAATCATGCCCAGTGAACCCACTAGCCCCCCCAGCACAATAAAGTTCTTTTTGCTGTGCGATGCGTCGATATAGCGCCCCAAAAATGGGCCAAAATAAATGACTGACAAACCATAAATCATCATAATCCGGCCAATACTTGACTGACTGACACCCTGATCGACTAAAAACAGTGGCAAGGTGAAATACAACAAGCCCACTTGGGCCACTGAAAAAGGCACCACGCTACCTAACATCAACAAGGCAAAGTTTCTATCCCCTAACAACTGGCGCACACTGGGCCAATCGAGCTTGCGCGAAGACTGAGCAGCTTGCACGTCAGCACCACTGTTGGGCAGGCCAAAATAAGAACGCATATAAATCAGCACAAACAGCCCAGGCAACAAGCTAAGGGCTGAACTGAACAAAAATACCGTGGTGTAGCCTACTTGCTGCGCCAACATGGCTCCTACGGCGCTGCCACAAATGTGGCCAGCAAAAATACCAGCCACCAAATGCGCCATGCCTTGGGCACGGGTCTGGGGTGTAGCCCACAGCACAATAAAGCCCTGAATACCCATCCAAGCTAAGCCATAGCCTGCACCGACCAACGCACGCGCCAGCATAAAAGTCCAGACGTTGTCCGCAGCACTGGAAAACAAGGCCCCTGCCAAACTAATTACCACACCCGCAAGGAAAGGCACATGCCAGCCACGGCGGTCTGTTAAGGCCCCCGCCACCAGTGCCGTGACTAAGGCACACAGCATTTCTACCGATAAAGGCAGCGCCAACACCACATGCTCAGATAAACCCAAAATAGGGGTGTAAATCTCGCGCATTCGCAGGGGAATAAACGACAACGGCAAGGCCCAAGCAAACAGCAACAGAAAGGCTGTTGGGCGGCCCAGCACATGGCGGCCATCATCCGACAGGACTGACTTTGATTCAGACTGATGTATAGACAAGTGGAGCGCTGGCTGGCGGCGCATCAATACCCCTAGCAAGACAAAAAGCTCAATCACAAACAAAATGGATAGCAGCACCACGGTGCCAGAATCGAGCAAGCGTTGGCGTGCCCCTGCCGCGATAGCCTCCTCGTCCAGATGCAAACGCAAGCTACCAAGCTGCCCTTGGCCGGTGGCTTGAAAGGTGGTGGTCAGGTCTAGTACAGAGTCGAGCGGCAAAATAGGAGGAGATTTTTCTAAACGCCCATCCCGATAGACGCGGTACAACACCGCACCATCGGCAGCGCGCATCTCCATATAGCCAATTTCTGGAGCCTCATCCATAATGCGTTTAAATGGGGCTTCAATACCTACCAAGCGCTCAATGCGTACACCCTTGTCAAAAAGGCGTTGGAAATCACGCCCTAGGCGCTGTACCGCAATTTTGGCTGTTTCTTGTACCGCCCCTAGGTATTGTTGACGAAAGGTGTGAATACTGTCCCAAGAGTACACCCCCTGTGCCAACACAGCCACTAAAATGGGTAAAGCAAACAAACGCCAACGGCTACTCTGTATGCCAATGCCACCAAAGCCCAACAAAGGCAAACCAGCCAAAAGTACCAAGGCGGCCAATAAAGCAACGACCGCAAGTACCATCAAATTGCGCCCCAAATGTTCAGACAACGCTTGGGTGATGGTAGCCTCATCTACCGTCATAACCAACGCTCCAGCTGCCTGGGCTTCTCGACCTTGAATAGGAAAAACCAAATAGTGGCGGCCCTGTAATTTACTGGCTACGGGTTTGCTGGCCGCCAGCGTGCGTCGGACACTGCTAGCCAAGTCATCCAGCATGGGAGCCTGCCCCACACTTTGAATCAAACTGCCTTGTGGATTGGTAATAGCCACGGTGGCCACAGCAGGCAAATCTTTCTGAATTTCAGTCAGTGTCGCATGGAGGCCGTAGAACTGCTCAATGGGTTTGCCAAAACGGATAGCTCCCTGAATGCGTTGCGCCCAATCGTGCCCTACCATACGCACAGCAGCAGTGGTCGATTCAAACTGCACCTTGTGCAGCGCCCCCAACGTCAATCCCCCGTTGAGCAGCAGCACTAACAGCAAAACAGCAAAAAAAGCTAAAAATAAACGCAAGGTACTCTGGCGAGGCACAGGCGAAGGGACTTGCGGTGCCGGGCTGGATGCAGCAGGGGTCAAAATAACTCTCCGATAGCCATCGTCGAGATGGTGGAATTAGTCGATTTTCTGGAAAATTTCATCAGAGGCCAGCAAAATATCTACTGGAGGATCGTAGCTGATGGCTTCGGCCACTTTTAGATTCAAGGCAATTTTGGCCGGTGCTAACCAAATTTGCGACAATTGGCGCGGCTTGGCCCCATTGAAGATGCGTGCAATGGTTTCTGCATGAAAATGCCCTACATAGGTGTAATTACCTTGGGCCACACTCATCAACACACCACGCTTAACTTCGCTTTCGCCCGACATAGAAAACGAGGGACGCTCGTAACGCATTAAAGGCATCACCACCTTGGGCAAAGATTGACTACTAAGACCCCGATGTACCGTCAAATACACAGCATCGGCTTCTTTGCCAATTTTTTCATAACAAGCCACTACCTTGGCCTCGGCCTCTTCTTGGGGCACATCGTTGAATGGGGCGAGACAGCGCACCACCTCAAATTTGCGCGCTTTGGCCGTACGCTCAATGGCATCTACCGCAGCGAATGTTCTACCCTCGGGTGAATCTTCGTACACCACCCCAAGCTTACGAAAACCAATAATGTCATGAAAAAGTTCAATCTGTCTCGCGTAACGGTCTGGCTCTACCTTGGCATGGATGTGGTCTAAACCAGAATCTTGTGCGCTTTTAACAATATGAGAACCTACCGGATCACTGGTAGATGCCACCACGACCGGCACTTGGTGTTGATCGTTGGCCAAATCTTGCCCAGCCCACGTACCCATAGCAATCACTAAATCGATGTCACGTCGGCTACGCAAGCGCGCTAGTAATTCTTCCTTGATTTGGGGGCGCAAATCTCGGTCAAAATTTCCTGCACTGTAATAGCCATCGGGAACAAATTCTATATAACGACTCTTGGCATTTTTAACCAAATACGCCCAAAACCCACCTGGAACAGGATTATTTTTCTCTGGAATATCCAAAGACTCTATCCAACCCAGTGCAATCATGCCGCGCACCGTAGCTTTCAGAATAATTTCATAATCTGGATATTGCCCGCCCTCGTAATAAGCAATTTTCCATTTCCCCCCCACTTTAGCTTTTGGCAGGGTAGAGAAAGTAGTGGTTACAGATGGATGGGCTATAGTTTTATGGGACGCATCGGCGGCCAATACCGAGGTAGAGCCAGCCACAGACAGCGCCAGCATCCAAAACAAGCTGTGCAAAAAATTTTTCATGAATCAATTTCTTTTTCAAAAGCATGGGTTGCGCCTTGGAAACGCATGGCCAACACCGTGATGTCATCCGATTGTTCAGTACCTGTCGCATGGGTACGCACATCGGTCATGATAGCCTCAACTACCTTTGCGGCCGTCAGATGCTGGCACCCAGAAAATACGTGGTACAGGCGCTCGTTGCCATAAAGTTGATAATCTGTATTCATTGCTTCATTCACTCCATCAGTGTACAAAAGCAGACAATCACCTACCTGGAGCTGCGTTTGCATCAAGGTGAAATCTACATCATCCACCACCCCAGCTGCTGGGCCACTGATGCCATGCAGTGTCTCTATTTCCCCACCTTGACGCAACACCAACGGCGGACTATGCCCACCATTGGCAAATAAAATATTACCTGTGCGTACATCCAGCACACCAATCAGCAGGGTAACAAAAATACAGTTGGGATTGTCACGACTAAGGTCTGCATTGACTCTGCGTAGCATTTGTGCCGGATCAGATTCACGCTCGGAAGCCACCCTAATCAAGGCCATTGTAATGGCCATGAACAGCGCAGCAGGTACACCCTTACCCGAAACATCACCTACAGTAAAACACAGATGGTGCTCATCCAAAAAATAGAAATTGTAAAGATCACCACCAATTTCTTTTGCGGGAACTACCGTGGCAAATAAATCAATTTCAGCCCGCTCTGGAAAGGCTGGAAACATCTTGGGCACCAGGTCCATCTGGATACCGTGGGCCACATCCAACTCACTTTCAATCCGCTTACGTTGTGATATGGCCTGCATTAATCCACGCACATTTTCATGGAGGTTGTTTTCCATGAAAACAAAGGCCCGCGCTAAGCGACCAATTTCATCTTTGCGCTCTACTGGTAACAGGGTATGGTCATCCAAACGCTGAACGGCTGCAAAGTCAGTATTTGGCAGCCCAATGGCATAATCGGTCAAGCGATTGAGTGGGCGGGTAAGGTAGTGGGCAAACAAGTAAGCCAGCACCAACCCAATACCCAAGGCTATAGTAAAAATCCATCCCAGGCGGGTCATTAACTCATCGATGGGGCGCTGCATAGCCTCTACCGAGACTAAAGAAGCGATGTACCAATCAAACGACTTGATATGTACCGCACGTCCTTCCAGCGCCGCACCATTGGGCAGGTTCAGGCTAATAGCTCTGTCGGTGGGTATTTGGGCTAGCTTGCGTAATTCTTCGACAATTTCTGCCGATACCTCAGTGTAGGGTGCCTCTTGGGGCGGCACCACCATGGTGTCGTGGCCATCAAAAATAAAAATGGAGCCACGCCCATTGGTCAGAATATGGGGCAGGTTGCTGGTCAGTTCACTGCGTAGCTGGTCTAACTGGCGTGCTACTTGGGCCTCTACTTGGCCTACATCTCCGACAATGCCAATTAGCCATTTCCAGCGACGATGTTGGGCAAAATGGGCAAACTTGGCTTGTGCTTTACCGTCTGCCCCTGTCCAGCGAAAGGATAAAAAGGTATCGTTAAAGCGGCTACTTTCGTCTAACGCAGCAGACACGATGTCACGGCCCTTAATGTCTTGTACCCCTAGTAAAAGGTTGCCGGTTTGTCCTGCAATGGGTGATAGCAGTACGCGCTGGTGTGCATCGAGCACCAACAGAAAATCACCGTGGCTAGGCAGTGCTTGGGCCAGCCAACGCTGGGCCATTGCTTGGGCCACTGCATCACTGACCGTACCTTGGTCTGCTAAATCAGCAAAATGGTCAAGTGTGACTTGAATCAATTGGGCAAACTCACGAAACTCTTGCTTGCGTGTTTGTATGGTGTCTACCTTGTTTTGCAGCAAGGTGTGGTAGCGCCCACGGATATTGTCCTCTACCAACTTGAGCACGTTATGCACGGCGCGCGCCTCTGCATTGGTGATTTCTTGCTTGAGAGCATGGTGGGCAGAAGTCATCACAATGACTGCAATAATGCCCACGACAAAGATGAGCGCCAAGAAAATCCGGGTTTTGATGGAATTCATGGGCAGCTACTAGGTCAATGGTAAAGAAACAGAAGGAATGGAAGACCCAGGTACTGGGAGTGCCTGCCGGGCTTGAATGAGGGTCTGCATTTTAATGTGGTGGCTGCCGGGCAAGCGCGCATAAGTAGCTAGCGCACGATCAGCACCATTGCAGCCTCGGCGCAACACCTGTTCTGGATAGGCTAACATCCAAGCATCCGTACTATCAAGCCCAGCACCCGCCAATTCCAGCACATTTTGGCAGAAGGCATGTACCGTCAAAGAGCCAGCACGTCCCTGCAAGCCATCTTGCATGGCAGCAGCGCGCAAAGCAGGCAACATTTCCCAAGGCAGCTGGGCTAACCACCGACTGGATTGCTCCAAATTACGCAACAAACCATACTGCAAAGCGCTAGGGGCTATCACTACCGAGGCACCCACTATTTCACCGCCTTCCATAATCTCCCGATCGGGAAAGTTGGCCCCCGGTGAGCGTCCTTCGATATAGCAATAAGCCAAACAATCTTGCAACAGTGCCTCGAATTTTTCAGGACTGTGCCAAGCCGCCCAAAAGCTTTCTAGTGTGGGGGTTTCGTGCAGACCATAGCGAATACGTGCATCTAAAAAATGGGCAAATTGTTGAAATACCAAGTGCTCTACAGATGGTACAACCGTGACGGCTTCATTGTGGTGTAAGTGCCACGCAGACCATGAAGGCCGACGCAAATAATCGAGCAAGGCCGGGTCTCCTACCACACGGGCCATATTGAGATTCCCTTTGTAATCGTGCCCAGCGCTAACCGTTACCGGCTGCATACGACTGTCGAAGCCAAACATCCATTCAAAATAATCACGCAAATGGATAAATGGCCGACTGGGAAAACGGTGAAGCCGAACATCGGCCGCAAAATAACTGCTACAGAACATGCGCGGCCACAGCGTTAATCGGTTTTCTTTGTAGGCAGTAATTTCTCCATTTTCAAATGGACTGTTGGCAAACAGCGCAATAAAAGCCGGACTGGTAGCCAGTATCAAGTTAAGTGCCTGTACTGCCTTATCTAAGGGTACTCCAGTGGTTGGGCCATTTTGCGCTTTGGCATCAATGCCAATGCTATGGTTCCACCCACGGCCATGCACCCAGTAGTCATAGATAGGTTTGGGTGCCCGAATGCGCTGGTAGGTCTGTTCGTCAATCGCCATTGCCGGATGCTGTGCAAAATTGAGCAGCATGGCATCTTCTTGGGCCAAGGTGGCTAACACATCGGCCACCTCATCTCGAATCCAACTGTGCAGGGTTCCTAAATCACCAGGCTGTTTAACTGTGCCCAAAGGGCCCAAAGCACTTTCCAGATTGTTAAACCCGTTGTCTACCGAAGATGAGCCACGCAGACCAGTAACAGCTATGGGTTGACCATTGTGGGCAACCTCTAAGTTAGCAAACTCCCCCCGCAACTGTCTATCTCTATGTAAACGGGAGAAATACTGCTCTACTGGGTACGAACTGCCATCATGGCACCGAGCTACCACCATTTCCAATTCAACACCCAAAGAAATCGATGAAAAAGGCAAGGAGGTAGTTGGCACAACAGGCAAACTACTTTCAAACAAGGGTAAAGGGGCAGTATGAATTTTTTACCTCAGCTGTGGTGATAACCTGCGCTAGGGCAGTAACATGCAGGCATCTTAGACACATCCATGTTACAAAGGCAAGCCAAAAATGGCCTACTGAAATTTCATCACCTTTGCTTAACCCAGCAGCAAGGCATCATCGGCCAGCTTCTCACCGCGCACCTTTTCAAACATTTGCAATAAATCGGGCACGTCTAGGCGCTTGCGCTGCTCGCCCGATACATCCAACACCACTTGGCCTTGGTGCAGCATCACGGTGCGTTGGCCCACGTCCAGCGCTTGGCGCATACTGTGCGTGACCATCATGGTGGTGAGCTGGTTTTCGGCCACGATGCGCGCGGTCAGTTGCAGCACAAAATCAGCCGTGCGCGGGTCTAAAGCAGCCGTGTGCTCATCCAGCAACAAAATGCGCGAGGGCTGCAAAGCGGCCATGAGCAAACTGACGGCTTGGCGCTGACCGCCCGAGAGGAGGCCGATGCGGTCGGTCAGGCGGTTTTCTAGCCCCAGCCCCAAGGTGGCCAAACGGGCACGAAATATCTCGCGCTGGTGCGCCTTGACCGCTCCGCGCAAACCACGGATGGTGCCGCGCTCTTGGGCTAGCGCCATGTTTTCTTCAATCGTCAGGTCTTCACAGGTACCGGCCATCGGGTCTTGAAACACCCGCGCCACGCGCGAGGCGCGCGCCCATACCGGCTGGCGTGTCACATCGCTGCCATCAATGCTGATGGTGCCGCTATCGACTGATTGGTCGCCCGAAATAGCATTTAAGAAGGTAGATTTTCCGGCCCCATTGGAACCAATGACCGTGACAAATTGTCCAGCGGGGATACTCAAAGACATGCCGCGCAGGGCGCGGGTTTCAATCGGTGTGCCGGGGTTGAAGGTGAGTTGCAGGTTTTGGGCGCTTAACATGGCAATGTTCTCTGGGCTTTAGTGTGAACGGCGCGCCGCTAGTTTGCGCTTGAGCTGCGGAATCACCAAGGCTACGGTGACCAACAGGGCAGTAACCAAGTTCAGGTCTTGTGCCTTCAAGCCAATAAAGTCACTGTTGAGGGCCAAGGCAATAAAGAAGCGATAAACAATCGCCCCTACCACCACCGCCAGCGTGGCCAATATCAGTTTGCGCGAGGGCAAAATGCTCTCGCCCACAATTACGGCGGCCAAGCCAATCACAATGGTGCCAATGCCCATAGAGATATCTGCGCCGCCTTGGGTTTGGGCAAACAAGGCCCCAGCCAAACCCACCAAGCCATTCGATACCGCCATACCCAGCAACACCATCGCCCCGGTGTTGATGCCTTGGGCGCGTGCCATGCGCGCATTAGAGCCAGTAGCCCGAATAGCCAAACCGCGCTCTGTGGCAAAAAACCAATCCAGCGCCAGCTTGACCGCCAGCACCACCACCAGCAAAATTAAAGGCCGGGCCACATAGTCGCTCATGCCTTCTGGTTGCAACGAGGTCAGCAGCGTGGGGTCGTTAATCAGGGGCACATTAGGGCCACCCATGATGCGTAGGTTGATGGAATACAGCGCAATCATCATCAAAATGCTGGCCAGTAAGTCCATAATTTTGAGCTTGACATTGAGCCAACCGGTAATCAGCCCCGCCAGCGCACCTGCCGCCATCGCTGCCAAAGTAGCTACATAGGGGTTGGTGCCCGAAGCAATCAACACAGCGCAAACAGCACCCCCCAGCGGAAAACTACCGTCCACCGTCAGGTCGGGAAAGCGCAGTAGCCGAAACGAAATAAACACGCCCAGCGCCACTAGGCTAAAAATGAGGCCAATTTCAACGGCGCCAAGCAGAGAAAAAAGGGACATGGTGCAAGGGCAGGCAAGCAAAAAATAAAGCAGGAGCCAAGCGTTGCATGGCTCCTGCACAGTAGTGTGGGATAAGCTTTGCGGCCCCCCTCATCCAAAGACGTTACTTTATTTTACAACTTGGGCGGCTGACTTGATAAGTGCGTCCGACAGCTTGATGCCCTGCTTCTCTGCCGCGCCGGGGTTAACGAACAATTCCATTTTTGTGCTTACTTCGGGCTTGATGTCGCCGGGCTTTTCGCCCTTGAGGATGCGCGCTACCATACGGCCAGTTTGTTCGCCCAAATCGCGGTAGTTGATACCAAAGGCAGCCACAGCACCACGTTTGACGCTATCGGTATCGGCAGCTACCAGGGGCAACTTGGCTTCTTGGCCCACTTTCACCAGCGCCTCGTAGGCCGAGACCACGTTGTTATCGGTGCTGGTGTAAATCACATCCACTTTGCCAATCAGGCTACGTGCTGCGCTGCCCACATCCACCGAACGCGGCGCTGCCGCCTCGACCAAAGTCATGCCCAGCTTGGGCAGCAGAACTTGCAATTGTTTGACCACCACCACCGAGTTGGCCTCGCCGGGGTTATAGACCATGCCGACGCGCTTGGCACCGGGCACCACCTGCTTGACCAAGTCCATCTGCTTGTCTAGCGCCAGCATATCCGACACCCCAGTGACGTTGGTTTTGGATGGCTCCCAACTGGCCAGCAGCTTGGCCGCTACTGGGTCGGTGACAGCAGAAAACACCACGGGCACGGTTTTGCTAGCAGCTACCACCGCTTGGGCCGATGGCGTAGCAATAGCGACGATGGCATCGGGCTGGTCGCCAATGAACTTGCGTGCAATCTGCGCCGCTGTGCCAGTGTTGCCTTGGGCGCTTTGGTATTGCCACTTTAAGTTTTTACCGTCTTCAAAACCAGCTTCTTTCAGCGCCGCCTGCACACCGTCGCGCACCGCATCCAGGGCGGGATGCTCAACGATGGCCGTGACAGCCACCGATTTTTGCTGTGCGCTGGCCGGGGCCACTGCTGCTACCGCCAAAGCGATAGCACCCAAAGACATCCAAGGCATTTTGGAGAACATCATCAATTTGGTCTTTCTGCTGTGTAAGTGGAGGGAGAAGCAGGCCGGCCCTGCATCCCAAAGGTGCCCAACCAGACGGTCATTTTACCGCTGCAAGGAAACAAACCCCACCATGCGGCTATTTGTCATACGTTTGTCACACGGTGGCGCTCACACTTGCTTGTTGCCTTCTCCTTATCCTTTACATGTTAATCCGAAAAATTGTTGCGCCCCTGTTGCTGATACTGCTGATTGCCGGCGTAGGATATGGTCTCTGGCAATCTTGGCATCAACCGCCGGCCTCCACCAACGCGGGGTTAGAAACCATCCGGGGCCTGATTGGTTCAGAGAAAGAAAGCTTTCTAAACGACCCGCAGGTTCAAGCGGTGCTGCGCCAGCACCACATTGCACTTGAAGTTGAAAAGGCAGGCAGCCGCCAAATTGCCCTACGCACCGACCTCAAGCGTTACGATTTTGGCTACCCCGCTGGCCAGCCCTCGGCTGTGCGGCTACAGCAAATCACCCAAGCCAACGAGGTATTTCATACTTTTTACACGCCCATGGTGATTGCATCTTGGGCCAAACTGATACCACCACTAATGCAAGCCGGTATCGTGCAAAAGCACAATGGCGTTGCCTATGTGGTCGATATGCCCAAGCTGCTGCAACTGATGGAGCAGGGCACACGCTGGAAAGAACTGCCCGGCAATAAAGATTTTGCCGTGGGCAAATCTATCCTCATCAACACGACCGACCCGCGCAGCTCCAATTCAGCGGCCATGTTTTTGGCGCTGATGTCCTATGTCGCCAATGGCAACAATGTTGTGCAGTCAGAAACCGAAGCCGACAAGGTGCTACCACGCCTGCTGCCGGTATTTCTGAAACAGGGCTACCAAGAAGCCTCAAGTGCCGGCCCTTTTGACGATTATTTGAGCATGGGCATAGGCAAAGCACCGCTGGTGATGGTGTATGAATCACAGTTTATTGAGCATTTATTGCACAGCCCACAGCGCGACCCGGCCATGGTGATGCTCTACCCAGAGCCAACGTTGTTTACCAAGCACATCCTCGTGCCATTCAACGACAAGGGTAAAAAGCTGGGCCGCCTGTTGGCTACCGAGCCACAACTACAAGCCTTAGCAAGCCAATACGGTTACCGCACCAGCAATGCCGCCATCTTTGCCCGCACCATCCAACCCCTAGGCGATGGCATTCCGGCCACGCTTACCCACATCATTGACCCGCCAACCTACGAAATGCTGGAGCGGATGCTCAACGCCATCGAGGCCCAACTGAACTGAAAGGCTCCCCATGTCTGCCACCCCCGCTGCCAGCCCAACACTGATTCTGTCGCCCCCTGATGTCTTGGCCCCCGTGGCTTCTGAAGCCACACAGAACGCCGTACCACTCAAGCCCGAGTACCAAGACAAGGTGGCAGCACAGGTAGCCCATTTTGTCGAAGCTTTGCTGGGGGCTGACCCGCAATCACCCGAGTTTCAACAAAAGGTAGATGATGCCTTTCGTGCCGGACGCAAAGAGATTACGGATGCCTCTACGCTGCTGACGGGGCGCTTTTTAGAGCGCAACTATGTGGGCATCGAAGATTCACCCGCGTTCGCTGCCATCACCGAGTTGCGCCAGGTTTTTAATGATTTCAACCCAGCGGGGCAAGACTTGCTTGCACCGCGCAAAGTGCTGGGTTTTATTCCCTTTGGCAACAAACTAGAGCAATACTTTCAAAAATACCAGTCGGCGGCCAGCCACATCCAACAGTTAATGAACCAGCTGGCCTTGGCCGAAGATGAGATGCGTAAAGATGCCGCAGAAATCGAAGTGACCAAGGCACGCATGTGGGATGCACTGCAAAAGCTTGAAGCCGGCATCGCCTTTGTGTCCCAACTGGACGCAGAAATCAGCGCACGCATCGACAACATCCGTGCCAGCGATTCGCAACGCGCCCGCGCGCTAGAGCAAGAAGTGTTGTTTTACGTGCGCCAAAACCATTCCGACCTGCTGGCGCAAAAAACCGTCACAGTCAATGCCTACCTGACGATGGAGCAACTCAAGAAAACTGCCCGCGAAATGATTACCGGCTGCGACCGGGTAGCCACGCTGGGAATCTCCGCACTGGCCACGGCACAGACGGTAGCGCGCGCTACTGGCAACCAAGTCAAGGTGATGGAACTGCTGCAAGGCACCTCACAAACCATAGAGAAGCTGATTGTCGGCAGCTCCGAGATGCTAGGCCAGCATGTACAAAAAACCGCCGAATTCGCCTCTAACCCCTTGATAGGCGTACAAACCTTGCAAACCTCGCTTGAAAATACCCTCAAAGCGATTGACTCCTTTGACGGCTTCCGTGCTGCGGCCCTGAGCAACATGGCAAAAAACAACACCCTGTTGCAAGGACTGATTGACAAGACGCAGCCCTATGTGGATAGGGCACGTGGCGAGGTTAAAGCCGCCACCCACACCGGCAGCGTGCTCGGAATTTAACGCCATGAACACACCACGCACACTCTGGAGCTGGGCGCTGGGCGCTGCACTGTTGTTGTCGGTCAGTGGCTGCAAAGACCAGGTGCCCGAAGCAGCCTCTACAGAAGCCTCTAAGGCCAAAAGCCTGCATTGCATTGCTGGCTCCGAACTCAAGGACCTAGAGCCGCTGCTGCGCCAAGCAGAACAGGCCACTGGCATTACCGTGCGCCTGACCTACAGTGGCACCCTTGAAGGCATAGAGCGCATTGGCGCGGGTGAATCTTTTGACTGCGCCTGGTTTTCGCACGCCAAATACCTGATGCTGGCTGGGGATACCAAGGACAAAATCAAGGCCAGTGAACGCATTTTGCTGTCGCCGGTGGTGCTTGGCGTGAATACCAGCAAGGCACGGCAGCTGGGCTGGCAAGACAAGCCTGTAGCCTGGAAAGACATCATTGCTGCCGTCGATGCGGGCAAGCTATCGTATGGCATGACCAGCCCGGCAACTTCCAACTCTGGCCTCACCACGCTGGTGGGTGCAGCTTCAGCCCTGGCTGGCACGCAAGATGCGCTGCAAGCCAAAGACATCCAAGCCGCAGCCCTCAAGCGCTTTGCCAAAGGCCAAAAACTCACAGCGGGCAGTTCGGGCTGGCTGGCGGAGGCTTTTGTACGCGATCAGAAACAAATTGATGCCTTGTTCAATTATGAATCGGTACTGCTATCGCTCAACCAATCGGGCCAACTGAAAGAACCACTCACGCTGATTTACCCCTCTGACGGATTGCTCACCGCCGACTACCCGCTGGTGCTGCTCCAAGAGGCACGCCGCACCCACTATGAGCAGTTGGTGGCCTACCTCAAGGGGGCCGCTTGGCAGCAACAGGCTGCCGGTGCCACGTTGCGCCGTCCCATCCATACCGATGCCCGTGCAGCCGTTGCCACGTTGCCAGCGGTGCAATGGCTAGAGCTGCCGTTTCCGCGCAATGTCGAGGTGGTCGATAGCCTGCTGTCAGCTTGGCTTAATGAATGGCGACGCCCAGCCACCAGCTATTTTGTTCTCGACACCAGCGGGTCTATGGACGGCGAGCGCCTCCATCAACTCAAAGCTTCGCTGCGCGGCTTGTCGGGCGATGACCAATCGCTGTCTGGACGCTTTGCCCGGCTGCAAGACCGCGAGCGCTTTGTCATGATTGAATTTAATGGCGTGGTCAAAGAGACGCACCACTTTTCTCTGGAGCAGCCCGAGCAGCGCGACGCTACCAGGGCGCAAATTCGCCAGACCGTCAATCAGCTCAACGCTTTTGGTGGTACGGCGATTTATTCAGCCCTAGACCGGGCGCTACAACTCATCAGCCAAGAGATGGCACAGGATGCCACAGCACCCGAAAAAGAGCGCCTCTACTCGGTGGTGCTGATGACCGATGGTGCCAACAACCAAGGCTTGACGGCACCAGAATTTATCCGCAATCACAGCGCACTTGCGCCAGCCGTCCAGCGGGTGCGGGTATTTCCCGTATTGTTTGGTGAAGCCGTGCCGCAAGAATTGACCGCTATCGCCGAAATTTCGGGCGGCAGAGTGTTTGATGGCCGAAAAATTGGCCTACAACAAGTATTTAAGGAAATTCGCGGCTACCAATGAGCTTTTCTCTTCCACAGCGACTATGGCTGTTTCTCTATGGTTGGCCCAACATCGTAGGCTGCTCACTGGCACTGCTGGGCGTTGGGCTGCATTTTTTCGCTTTGCTGGGGCCAGGCTGGCTGCCGATAGTAGCGGGCTTGTACGGCATTGGCTGGCTGGCTACTTGGTTGCGTTTGGCCGACAAACCTATCCAAACTGCACCAACGCTGGAGATTGGCCAACTGTTGGTCTGGGTACAACGTTTGCGCGCCCAAGTGGAGATGAAAATTCCGCACGACTCTTTGCGCCAGCTCGATAGCATCATCGCCACCCTCAGCCATCTGGTGCCAAAGCTAGAAGAGTTTTATGCACGCGAAAGCTGGGACAGACGCGATTTGTTTTTGGTGCAACGCATCGTGAGCGAATACTTGCCCAACACACTCAATGCCTATATGCGTCTGCCCCCGGCCTACTCGGCCATGCACCGGGTAGCAGGCCGCAACCAAACCCCACGCGAGTTGCTGCTAGAACAGATGACACTGCTAGACGAGCAGTTAGAAAAAATCCTAGAAAACGCGCTGGCCGAAGATGTGGATGCCATGCTGGCAAACGAACACTTCTTGCAAGAGCGTTTTCAAGCCTTTGATTTTCTGGACACCCCGCGCCCGCCGTAATGCAGCCCCCTTACGCTTACATGCCAGAGTAATTGGGGCCGCCACCGCCTTCGGGTGTCACCCAAACGATATTTTGCGTCGGGTCTTTGATGTCGCAGGTTTTGCAATGCACACAATTTTGCGCGTTGATTTGCAAACGCTGGGCGCTGCCACCCTTGGCCGTATCGGGTACAAACTCGTACACCCCTGCCGGGCAATAGCGCGCCTCGGGGCCAGCGAATTTTGCCAGATTGACATTCACGGGCACGCTGGCATCCTTGAGCGTCAGGTGGGCGGGCTGGTTTTCCGCGTGGTTGGTGTTGCTGATAAACACGCTAGAAAGCCGGTCAAAGGTGAGCTTGCCATCGGGCTTGGGGTAGTCGATGGGGGTGCATTCTGACGCGGGCTTGAGGTAAGCGTGGTCGGGCTTATCGCGGTGCAGCGTCCAAGGGATATGGCCCTTGAGCAAAAATTGCTCTAGCCCGTTCATTACCGTGCCTACGGTCAGGCCCTTCTTGAACCACGCCTTAAAGTTGCGTGCTTTGTTCAATTCGGTGTGCAGCCAGCTATTTTCAAAGGCGCGCGGGTAGGCGCTCAACTCATCGTGCTGGCGGCCTGCCACCAAGGCATCGTAGGCGGCTTCGGCGGCCAACATGCCGGTCTTGATGGCAGCATGGCTGCCCTTAATGCGGCTGACGTTCAAATAACCGGCATCGCAACCCACCAAAGCACCACCGGGGAACACCGTTTTAGGCAGCGATAGCAAACCACCAGCGGTGATAGCGCGCGCGCCGTAGCTGATACGCTTGGCCGGTTTAATCCCCTTTTCGGCATCGCCTTCTAGGTAGTAGCGGATATTGGCGTGCGTTTTCCAGCGTTGAAATTCTTCAAACGGACTAAGGTAAGGGTTGCTGTAGTCCAGTCCAGTGATAAAGCCCAGCGTGACCTTGTTGTCTTCCATGTGGTACAAGAAAGAACCGCCATAGGTGTCGCTGTCCATCGGCCAGCCAGCGGTGTGCATGACAAAGCCGGGCTGGTGGCGTTGGGGGTCAATTTCCCAGAGTTCTTTGATGCCGATGCCGTAAGTTTGCGGGTCACAACCTTTGTCCAGCTGGAACTTGGCAATCACCTGTTTACCCAGATGGCCGCGTGCGCCTTCGGCAAAGATGGTGTATTTGGCGTGCAGCTCCATGCCCAATTGGAAGTCTGCCGTCGGTTCGCCCTCTTTGCTGATACCCATGTTGCCGGTAGCTACGCCCTTGACGGAGCCATTCTCGTTGTAGAGCACTTCAGCAGCGGCAAAACCGGGAAAAATCTCCACGCCCAAATTTTCCGCCTGCTGTCCTAGCCAGCGCGTGACGTTGCCCAAACTAACGATGTAGTTGCCGTGGTTCTGGAAACACTGCGGCAACAAAAAATCTGGGGTACGGATAGCCGATTTCTCGCCCAAGAAAATCATTGCATCTTCGGTCACCGGCTGGTTCAGCGGTGCGCCCAGTTCTTTCCAATTCGGAAACAACTCGCCCAGGGCTTTGGGATCCATGATGGCCCCAGACAGGATATGCGCGCCCGGCTCAGAGCCTTTTTCTAGCACCACCACCGAGACATCTTGGCCTTTTTCTGCGGCCAACTGTTTCAGACGGATGGCCGTGGACAGCCCGGCCGGGCCACCACCCACCACCAGCACGTCGTACTCCATCGCTTCGCGGGGGCCGTATTGGGCCAGGATTTCTTCATGGGTCATCAAAATTTCTCGTTCAATAGGGGAGGACAAAAAGCAGAAAACCTGACGGCTTGCTGACGATTGACGTAAACGTAAAGCGAAGAAAAGATTTTATGCGGTGCTTGCAGTTGGTCAAGCCAGCGCATGGCTTCTTTTTTGGCCTTGTGCCAGCATTTATTTTTATATGCAATTTTAGATATATAAGAAGCACAAAACAATAGTTTGCTTTTATATGCAAGCCCGCTACATTCGCCGCTATGCACGATTTCGCCTTTGTTTTTGCCGGGTTTGCCGTTGGGCTGATTGTGGGCCTGACCGGTGTGGGCGGTGGCTCACTGATGACACCGATTTTGATTTTTTTCTTTGGCATCAAGCCGCACATGGCGATTGGTACTGATTTGCTATTTGCTGCCTTTACCAAGATGGGCGGCACGGTTAGTTTGGCACGCCAGCGCTTGGTGCCTTGGCGCGTGGTGGGCATGTTGTGTGCTGGTAGCATTCCGGCGGCCTTGGCTTCGCTGTGGGTTTTGCATTCTTTAGGGCCAGCCAGCGCCAAAGCACAGCACATTATGACGACCACTTTGGGCGTGGCCTTGTTGCTAACAGCGGCAGCCACGCTGTACAAAGTGTTTGCTTTTTCACATGCCAAACATGCCAGTGACCATGCCAAGCGGTTAGCCAATCCAGAATTAGCTACCCAGCCACGCCATTGGAGCTTGCCGTTGCTTTTGGGGGCAGTGATTGGCACGCTAGTTACGTTTACCTCGGTGGGCGCGGGTGCCGTGGGCGTAACGGTGCTGCTGCTGGTCTATCCGCTGTTGCCTTTGCCCAAGGTGATTGGCGCAGACATTGCCTATGCCGTGCCACTGACGCTGGTAGCAGGCTTAGGCCATGCCTCGCTGGGTTCAGTAGATTGGAGTTTGCTGGCGCTGTTGCTGGCCGGCTCCTTGCCGGGTATCTGGATAGGCTCGCGTTTAGTTTCGCGTGCTCCAGAGCGGTTTATCCGCTCGGTACTTTCTGTGTTGCTCGCTTGGGCGGGTGCCAAACTGGTTTTGATTTGAGTTTTGTTTTATGTACCAATATACCGACTTTGACCGACAGTTCGTGCGCCTGCGCGCCGACCAATTCCGCGACCAATTAGAGCGCTGGCAAGCTGGCAAACTGAGCGAAGATGATTTCCGCCCACTGCGCCTGCAAAACGGCTGGTATGTGCAACGCTACGCCCCCATGCTGCGCGTGGCCGTCCCCTATGGCGAGATTGCCAGCCACCAACTGCGCGTGCTGGCCACCATTGCCCGCCAATACGACGAGCCTGAAGCCGAAGTCTTCAAAACGGCGATGGAAGGCCAAGGCAAGCTGGGCACTACTTTTTTGCCCAAAAACTGCGCCCACTTCACCACGCGCACTAATGTGCAATTTAACTGGATTCCACTGTCCAAAGCTGCCGATGTAATGGACTTGCTGGCCAGTGTGGACTTGCACGGCATCCAAACCAGCGGCAATTGCATCCGCAACACCACCACCGATGCGCTGGCCGGTATTGCCGTCGATGAAGTGGTGGACCCACGCCCCTATGCCGAAATCATCCGCCAGTGGACTACCCTGCACCCCGAGTTTGCCTTTTTGCCACGCAAATTCAAAATTGCCATTACCGGGGCCAGCGAAGACCGCGCCGCCAGCGCTTGGCACGATGTGGGCCTGCAACTGGTGAAAAACGCGGCAGGTGAAGTCGGCTTTAAGGTGTCGGTGGGTGGTGGCATGGGCCGCACGCCCGTCATCAGCACGGTGATTCGTGAGTTCCTACCGTGGAACCAAATCATGAACTACATCGAGGCGATTGTGCGCGTTTATAACGAGCAAGGCCGCCGCGACAACAAATACAAAGCACGCATCAAAATTTTGGTCAAGGCCGAAGGCCAAAGCTACTTTGATGCGGTGGAAGAGGAATTCCGCCAGATTGTGGAAATCGACGGTGGCCCACACACCATTCCACAGGCTGAATTAGACCGCGTAGCCGCCTGCTTTGTGCCGCCCGTTTTGGCCGATATTCCAGCCATTGCCCCCGCCACACTGACCGCACAATTGCAAGCCCAAGGCAAAGAGCACCCCGCTTTTGCCCGCTGGTTGGCGCGCAATGTCCATGTCCACCAGAATCCCCAACTGCGCGCCGTCACGTTGTCGTTCAAGCGTGTCGGCCAAGCCCCCGGCGATGCCAGCGCCGACCAACTCGATGCCTTGGCCGCGCTGGTCGATAAATACTCCGCAGGCGAAGCCCGCGTCACGCACGACCAAAACGTGCTGCTGCCTTGGGTACATGGCAGCCAACTGTTTGCTTTGTGGCAAGAAGCCAAAGCCTTGGGGCTGGCCAGCGCCAATGTGCAACTACTGACCGACATGATTGCCTGCCCCGGCGGCGATTTTTGTGCCTTGGCCAATGCGCGCAGCTTGCCCATTGCCGAAGCCATCACCCAGCGCTACCAAGATTTGGACGAGCTGGACGACATCGGCGAGATTGACCTGCACATCAGCGGCTGCATCAACTCCTGCGGCCACCACCACAGCGGCCATATCGGCATCTTGGGTGTCGATAAAGACGGCAAAGAGTGGTATCAAATTACCTTGGGTGGCTCCGATGGCTCGCGCCTGTCTGGTGCTGCGGTGGCCGGTAAAGTGATTGGCCCTTCTTTCTCAGCCGCCGAAGTGCCCGATGTGATGGAGGCCCTATTGACCACCTACCGCGACCAGCGCCAGCCAAACGAACATTTTGTCGATACCGTGCGCCGCATTGGCTTGGATGCTTTCAAACAAGCTGCCAATGCGGTACGCATTCCGGTAGCCGCCTAAACCTACCGTGGAGGATGATTGCCCTATGAACTTCCAAATTTTGGCTGCTAGCAGCCACACCCCACCCACCGACAGCGACACCAGCGTGGTAGCTTTGGCGAACGATGCCAACGCCTTAGAGTTACCCCTAGATGGCGTGACACGCATCGACCTGCATTTTCCCAATTTCACCGATGGCCGTGCCTTTAGCCAAGCCTACTTGCTGCGCCGTCGCCGAGGCTTTGCGGGCGACATCCGCGCCACGGGTGATGTGCTGATTGACCAGTTGGTACAAATGCAGCGCACCGGCTTTAGCTCTGCCGTATTGAAAGCAGGGGTGGATGCCGCCGACGCACAACGCCAATTTGAGCGCTTTCAAGGCTTTTACCAAGCCGATGCGGTACAAACCAAACCCATTTTTGCCTTGGAGCCATGATGAGCAGCAGTTTGCTTTCACGCGGTGCGCCCGCCAAAGCCACCACCGTCCATGCCCGCCCCAGTGCCAATTTTGCGGCCAAATTGGAGCAAACCCGCGCCCTGTTGCGCCAAGCAGCCGCCTTGGGTGCGCCCGGTGCCGTCACGCAAGCCTCTAGCTTGGGGGCCGAAGATGTGGTGATTACCCACCTCATCAATGCGCTGGAATTGGATATCCCAGTGTTTGTGTTAGAAACCGGCGCACTGCACACCGAAACGCTGGCGCTGTTAGAGCGCACCCAAGCGCATTCACGCGCCCCGATGGTGGTCTATCGGCCCGAATTTAATGCAGTGATTCAATTCATTCGGCAAAACGGCCAAGATGCCATGTACCGCAGCATTGAATTGCGTAAAGCCTGCTGCCAGATTCGCAAAATGGAGCCGCTGGCACGCGCTTTGGCTGGTAAACAAGGCTGGATTACCGGCCTGCGGCGCGAACAATCCAACGCCCGCGCCGAGGTGCCTGCCATCGACACCGCCGAAGTAGCCAGCAAGGGATTGACCAAGTTCAACCCCCTGACCGACTGGACGCTGGGCGACGTCTGGCACTACATCGCTGAAAATCAGGTGGATTACAACCCACTGCACGACCAGTTCTTCCCGAGTATCGGCTGCGCGCCCTGTACCCGTGCCATTGCCTTGGGTGAAGACTTCCGCGCTGGCCGTTGGTGGTGGGAAGATGAAGCCGCCAAAGAGTGCGGTCTGCACGTCAAGAATTGATTGGAAACCGCAACATGAATGCCCGTATCGACACCTCTGCGCTGAGCCATCTCAGCAACCGCCATTTGGATGCTCTGGAAGAAGAAACCATCTTCATTCTGCGCGAAGTGGCTGCCGCCTTTGAGCGCCCGGCGCTGTTGTTTTCTGGTGGTAAAGACTCGCTGGTGATGCTCAAATGCGCCGAAAAAGCCTTTGGCGCTGGCCGCATCCCCTACCCGCTGTTGATGATTGACACCGGCCACAACTTCCCCGAAGTCACCGATTTCCGCGATTTTCGCGCCAAAGAACTGGGTGCAGAACTCATTGTGCGTAGCGTGGAAGACTCGATGGCCCGTGGCACGGTGCGCTTGGCCCACCCCGGCGAATCGCGCAACGTACACCAATCGGTCACGCTGCTCGAAGCGATTGAAGAATTCCGTTTCGACGCCCTGATGGGGGGCGCACGCCGCGACGAAGAAAAAGCCCGCGCCAAAGAGCGCATCTTTAGCCACCGCGACAGCTTTGGCCAATGGCAACCCAAGGCCCAGCGGCCTGAGCTGTGGACGCTGTTCAACACCCGACTGCAACCGGGCGAGCATTTCCGCGTCTTTCCCATCAGCAACTGGACGGAACTGGATGTCTGGCAATACATTGACCGCGAGAACATTGCCCTGCCCAGCATCTACTACACGCACCAACGCCAAGTAGTGGACCGCCGTGGCCTGTTGGTACCCGTCACCCCCCTCACGCCGCCCAAAGATGGCGAAGAAGTGGTGCTGCGCGATGTGCGCTTTCGTACCGTGGGCGACATCACCTGCACCTGCCCGGTAGAAAGTTTGGCCGCCACGGCAGGCGAAATCGTCATAGAGACCTTGGCTGCCGATGTGAGTGAACGCGGTGCCACGCGCATGGACGACAAGACCAGCGATGCCTCGATGGAAAAGCGCAAGAAAGACGGATACTTCTGATGACTAGCCCCAACAACACCCCCGCCGAAATCAACCATCACATCTCCGCCCTGCGTTTTATCACCTGCGGCAGTGTGGATGATGGCAAAAGCACGCTGATTGGCCGCCTATTGGTGGACAGCAAAGCCGTATTGCAAGACCACTTGGCCGGTGTGCAGCGTCAAGGTGAAACCGATTTGGCCCTGCTCACCGATGGCCTGTCGGCAGAACGCGAGCAAGGCATCACCATTGATGTGGCCTACCGCTACTTTGCCACCGAAGCGCGCAAGTTCATCATTGGCGATGCCCCCGGCCACGAGCAATACACGCGCAACATGGTCACGGCAGCCAGCAGCGCCGATGCCGCCGTGGTGCTGGTCGATGCCACCAAACTCGACTGGCAAAACCCACAACTAGAACTGCTGCCACAAACGCGCCGCCACAGCCTGCTGGTGCATTTACTGCGCGTGCATTCGCTGGTGTTTGCTGTCAACAAACTTGACGCCGTGGCCGACCCTGCGCTGGCTTGGAAGCATATCAGCGCTGCGCTGGATGCTTTCTCAGACGCAGCTGGCATTGACGTGCATACCACTGTGCCTATCTCGGCGCTCAAAGGTTGGAACGTGGTGGATGCCCAGCCGGGTTGGTGCGGCTATACCGGCCCAACACTGCTGGAAATTCTGGAGCAATTGCCCAACACCCCCACCGATGCCCACCTGCCCTTGGCCTTCCCAGTGCAATGGGTAGAAAAATTTCACGACTCCGCCGTCACCACCCAAGGGCGGCGCGTGTTCTGGGGCCGCGTGGCTGCGGGCAATGTGGCCGTGGGCACCGAGGTACAAATTTTCCCTAGCGGCCAAAAGGCTGTAGTGGCCCAAGTGATTGACCATGCCCGCCAACCCGGCAGCGTGGCCGCTGGCCTCAGTGCCGGTATCACCCTCGACCGCGAAGTCGATGTGTCACGCGGCGACTGGATTGTGGCTGCCCCCGTGGCTACTGCGGTGGCCGAAGACGACTTTGACACCCCCGCCACCGTCAGTCCGTGGCCGGGCCGCAAAGAACTCTCTACCACCATCGCTTGGATGGATGACGAGCCACTGGTGGCAGGCCGCACCTACTGGGCGCTGCACGGCCACCGCTGGGTCAAAGCCAAGGTGCGCCGCGTGGTACACAAACTCAACATCAACACCTTGGCCGAAGAAGAAGCCACCCAACTCGAACCCAACGCCATCGGCCATGTGGAGCTGCTGCTGCAAGAAGCCCTGCCCGCTGCGCCATTTGCACAGGCGCGCGTGTTAGGCTCTTTGATTTTGGTAGATACTGCCAGCCACAAGACGGCTGCTGCAGTGCTGGTGAATTAACCCTAGCCTGTCCTTGTCCACGGCCTCCCCACACTGGGGGGCTTTGTTTTCCCTTTGGCGGTGAAAACTTCTAAAATTACAGGTTTTCACCGTCCCCACAAAAAAATCCCATGACCCACGTTGTTTCCGAAAACTGCATCAAGTGCAAATACACCGATTGCGTGGATGTGTGCCCGGTGGACTGCTTCGTTGAAGGCCCCAATATGCTGGTCATCAACCCAGATGAGTGCATCGACTGCGCCGTCTGCGTGCCCGAGTGCCCGGCCAACGCCATTTTTGCCGAAGAAGACCTACCCCCCGCTGAATTGGCTTTTATCAAAATCAATGCCGATTTAACCAACGCTCCCGGTTGGAAAGCCATCACCAAACGCAAAGCTGCTTTGCCAGATGCCGATGCGTGGAACGGCCAGCCCGGCAAAATCAAAGACTTGGTGCGCTAACCCCATGCGCCCTACCGCTGATGCTATCGCTACCGATGCCGTGGTCATCGGTGCTGGCCCGGTGGGGCTGTTTCAAGTATTTCAATTGGGCCTACAAGGTTTACAGGCCCATGTGATTGATGCCCTACCCAATTTGGGCGGCCAATGCGCCCAACTCTACGGGGACAAGGCCATTTACGACATCCCAGCCCTGCCTACCTGCAACGGCCATGAATTAGTGCAAAGGTTGGTAGAACAATGCGCCCCTTTTGCACCGCAGTGGCACTTGGGCCAGCTGGTGCACAGCCTAGCCCGACAACTCGATGGCCGTTTTGAAGTCACTACCGCCCAAGGTACCCGCTTGCTGGCACGCACCGTATTCATTGCAGCTGGTGTTGGGGCCTTCATGCCGCGCCCGCTGGCGCTGGCTGGCTTAGAGCGTTTTACCGGCCAGCAGCTCTTCTATACACTCGACACCCCCGACATGCTGGCAGAAAAGCAGGTCGTGGTTCACGGCGGTGGAGAAGCTGCCGTGGCCCAAGTGATTGAAGTGGCCAGCTTGCCAGCAGCACAGCGCCCCAGCAGTATCACCCTGCACCATCGGCGCGATGCCTTTGAAGCCCCGCCGGATATGCTAGAGCAGCTAGACACCCTGCGCCAGCAAGGCCAAGTGCAGATAGCCATTGGCCAAGCCAGCGGCTTTGAGACACACTCCACCACCCAACAACTGCGCGCTCTTGTCCTCCTAAGCCCAAATGGACAAACGCAACAGCTACCAGTCGATGTGCTGCTAGTGAAACTGGGGTTGGTGCCACGCTTGGGGCCGCTGGCAGATTGGGGCTTGGCACTAGAGCGCAAACAGCTGGAAGTAAACACCGCCACCTTTGCCACCAGCAGCCCCGGCATTTATGCCGTGGGCGACATCGTGACCTACCCCGGCAAGCGCAAACTGCTGGTGTGTGGCTTTCACGAGGCCACCTTGGCCGCTTTTGCTGCCGCAGAATACCTCAGCGGCCACACCATGCCGCTCGAATACACCAGCAGCAGCACCCGCTTGCAGCAACGTTTGGGCTTGTTGGATACTGGAAACCTACACAACCCTACAACCGGCAAGAAACCCTCTGGCATCCTGCCCTAGAAGCAACCTAGAATGGGCGTACCTTCTTTTTTGTCCATGTTTCGGGTGCATGTCTTTGTCCGTTAACGAAACCACCATGCCCCGATTACACCTCATCGGGACGCTCTGTTTGTTGCTGGTTGTTACGCTGGCAATGGCAGGTTTTTTTTCTTGGCAAAGCGTACAAGACCACCGTGCCTCGTTAGAGCGCATCGAAAAAGTCATCATCCAGCAACAACAAGCGCGCCTGACCAGCGAAATGCGCTCGGCGGTAGATTACCTAGAATTTTTGCGCCAGCGCACCGAGACCGTATTGCGCCAAAGCGCCGTAGAGCAAGTCGATACCGCTATGCAGATGGTCGAATCCATCTATGCACGCGAATCGCCACACCGCCCAGCCGCCGAGGTACAACAGCTTATCCGGGAAGCCTTGCGCCCAGCGCGCTTCTTTGAGGGCCGGGGTTATTTTTTCATTGATGATATGGATGGCCGCTTCATCCTGTTGCCCACAGCGCCCCAATATGAAGGCCGTGCAGGTATAGACAACCGCGACGATACCGGGCACTACATCATGCGCGGCCTGATAGAAGCCGCGCGCAAACCGCGAGGCGAAGGCTTTTCACGCTACCGCTGGTATCGGCCCGATGCCCCCAAAGTCATGGCTGACAAAATCGCCTATGTGCGTTTGTTTGCCCCTTATAACTGGCTGATAGGCACCGGAGACTACCTTTATGAATGGGAAGCCCGGCAAAAACAAGAAGCCATGCAGCGTCTGCGCGGCCTGCGTTTTGGCTCCAGTGGCTCGATTGGATTACTAGAGAGCGATGGTCGCTCGCTCCTCAGCCCCAACAACCCGGCACTAGAAGGCCAGCTCCCCGATGAAATGCCAGAAGATGAAAAAAAGGCATTGCATAGATTATTAGCCACCGCCCAAGCCGGTGGTGGCTTTATTGAATACGACTGGCCACGCCAAGCACCAGGCAGCACGCAGCGCACTTTAGGCCGCAAAACGGCCTTGGTCAGTAGCTATGAACCGTGGAACTGGGTGTTGGTTACCTCCATGTTCAACGATGAGTTGCAATCAACCCTGCGCGCCGAAACCCATGCCCACCAGCAAGGCGACGGAGAATACCGCCTGCGTTTGCTGTTGGTATTGCTAGCCGTAGCCGCCTTGGGCATTCTAGGCTCATGGGTGTTTTCGCGCTGGTCTAAAAAATTATTTAATCGCTACCACCAACAACTACAACAAGCCCAAGCCGACCTACGCATTGCAGCGATTGCTTTTGAATCGCAAGAAGGCATTTTTGTCACTGACCCGCAGGGCATTATTTTGCGTGTCAACCACTCTTTTACCAACATCACTGGTTACAGTGCCGAAGAGGTGATTGGCCAAAGCCCCTCTCTACTAAGGTCAGACCGCCATGACGATGCTTTCTACCTGCAAATGCAGCAGGCCTTGGCCAACACGGGCACTTGGTATGGCGAAATTTGGAATCGCTGCAAAGATGGCACCGTCTCGCCCGAGTGGCTGACCATTACTGCCGTTACAACCGAAACAGGCGAAATTACCCATTACGTCAGTACCCTGACCGACATCACCCAGCGCAAGGCCGCTGAAGAAGAAATTCGCCATCTAGCCTATTACGATGCCCTGACACAGCTGCCCAACCGCCGCTTGCTACTCGACCGGCTGCAACAAGCACTGCTGACCAGCCAGCGCACGGGCCGCCAAGCAGCGCTGATGTTCATAGACCTAGACCATTTCAAGCTAATTAACGATACCCAAGGCCACGACAAGGGCGACATTTTGTTGCAAGAAGTGGCCCAGCGCTTACTCAAAACGGTGCGTGCTGGCGACACCGTGGCCCGCTTGGGGGGTGATGAGTTTGTCGTACTGTTAGAAGAACTCAGTTTGTACATTGACGAAGCAGCCACCCAAGCCGATGCCATCGCCAAGAAAATTCTGCATACCGTCAATCAGGCGTACATCTTGGACAACAACGAGGTAAAAAGCTCGTGCAGCATCGGTGTAGTGCTGTTTACCGATACCAAAGCCAGCGCAGAAGATTTAATGAAGCACGCAGATTTGGCCATGTACCAAGCCAAAGAATCTGGCCGCCATGCAGTACGCTTTTTTGACCCACAAATGCACGAGGCCGTGGTCAAACGGGTCGCCTTAGAAAAAGACTTGCGTACGGGCTTGCAACAACAGCAGCTGTTTTTGCTCTACCAACCCCAAGTGAACCTGCACGGCCATATTTTGGGGGCCGAAGCCTTGGTGCGCTGGCAACACCCACAGCATGGCATGGTCTCACCCGCTGAGTTTATTCCGCTGGCCGAAGAAAGTGGCCTCATTTTGCCGCTAGGTCAATGGGTGCTGCAAGCAGCTTGCGAGCAACTGGCCCGCTGGGCGCAAGACCCGGCCCATGCCCATCTGACACTCGCGGTCAATGTCAGTGGCCGCCAATTGCGTCAAGCCGATTTTGTACAACAGGTACTAGATACCTTGGCCAGCACCGGAGCACCAGCACAACGGCTCAAACTGGAACTGACCGAAAGCCTGCTGCTAGACAACCCCCAAGATGCCATCACCAAAATGACGGCCCTCAAGCAGCATGGTGTGGGCTTTTCTTTGGATGATTTTGGCACCGGCTACTCGTCATTGGCCTACTTGCGCCGCTTGCCTTTAAGTCAACTCAAAATTGACGGCAGCTTTGTGCGCGATTTGGTCTCGGAGCCACGCGCCGTAGCCATTGTGCGTACCATCGTTACCTTGGCCGATAGCCTAGGTCTGCAAGTGATTGCTGAGGGCGTAGAAACCCAAGAACAGTGCGATAGCTTGGCCCGCAACGGCTGCCATGCCTACCAAGGCTATTTGTTTAGCAAACCCCGTACCGTGCGTGAGCTGGAACTTTAGGGATAACCTTGAGCACAGATAATTGTAACTTTCTATCGTTTTCTGTTACCTTATTGTTTTCCACTAGGAGTTTGCGCTGTGTTGTCTCTGTCTCGCCGTTGTTCGCTGTCTCTATTTGCCGTCAGCCTTGCTGCTGGCCTACTCGCCCTGCCTGTGCAAGCCCAAGCCCAAGAGTTTGTTAGCGTCAAAGGCGACAGTGCCAAAGTGCGTGAACAGCCCTCCACCAAAGCCGATGTACTCTGGGAACTCAGTGATGGCTATCCCCTACAAATCACGCAGCGCAAAAATGGCTGGCTGCAAGTCAAAGACTTTGAAACCAGTTTGGGCTGGATTTATGCCCCACGTACCAGCAAAAAACCACACATGGTCATTACCGCTAAGGTGGCCAATTTGCGCGCTGGCCCCACACAAAAAGACAAGGTATTGGCCAAACTAGAGGCACAAGAAATTGTGCAAACCCTGAAAAAATCAGGCGATTGGGTACAAATTCAGCGTAGCAATGGCCAGCAAGGCTGGATTGCCAGCCAGCTAGCTTGGGGTTGGTAAAAAAACGCTTTTAGCAGGCGCGCACATGCTGCACCACCGGGGCATAAGCATGGTTCAGTGGCCCATGACCGTGCCCAGTGCGTACAACTGCCCCAGCAGTTAAAGCGCCCAAAATGTAACTGCGCGCCAAGGCCACCGCCTCGGGTAAGGCATGGCCCAAAGCCAAATACACCGCCAACGCCGATGACAAGGTGCAGCCCGTTCCGTGGCTGTTGGCCGTGACAATGCGCGCCGATTGCCAGCGCTGCAAGCGGCCATCGGCTTGGGCCAGCACATCCACCACCGCATCACCGGCTAAATGCCCACCCTTGAGCAGCACCGCCGAAGCCCCCAAACCCAATAAGGCTTGGGCTGCCGATTCCAGTGCCTGCGCGCCCTCAATCGGCTGGCCCAGCAACAAAGCGGCCTCGTCTAAATTGGGCGTAATTACCTGCACCAGTGGAAACAATTTTTCTATCAATACCTGCACGGTTTCGCTGGCCATCAGGCGGTCGCCGCTGGAGGCCACCATCACCGGGTCTAGCACCACCTGCGCCAGCTGGTATTGGCCAATGGCATCGGCCACCACTTGCACCACCTCGGGCGAGTGCAACATACCAATTTTGATGGCATCCACGCCGATATCCTCCACCACTGCCGCAATCTGCGCGCGCAACATCTCTGGTGGCACCCCATGAATGGCGCGCACCCCTTGGGTGTTTTGCGCCGTAATCGCCGTGATGGCCGTCATGCCATAGCAGCCCAAGGCGCTAAAGGTCTTCAAATCGGCCTGAATACCGGCACCGCCGCCGCTGTCCGAGCCAGCAATCGACAGAATACGCACATAACGAGGTTCGCCAGCAGTGGACAAGGCAACACGCGACATAAAAAACATCCCAGAAAAATACGATTGTGGCTTATGCGCCAAATCAAAGCCGAAACCCGCAGCTTATGCTGTAATCTTGCTCGGACGAAACAGGGGTGTCTGTACCACAAGGCGCAGGCTGAGAAAAACCCTCCATCACCCGATCCAGATCATGCTGGCGTGGGGAGTTTTCGGCACAGGCGCTTGCCTGTTTTGTCCTTGGATTTTCCACCAACGGGCAAACCTGATGATTTCTTCCTCCTCCTCTTTTGCTATTTTGGGCGCGGGCTTGATGGGGCGGCTGCTGGCCGTCACGCTGGCGCAACGTGGTCACACCATTCATCTCTACGAGGCCCAAGATGCCAGCGGCCAAGGCAGTGCTGCCCGTGTGGCCGCTGCCATGCTGGCCCCCTTGGCAGAATCGGCCATTACCGAGCCGGGTGTGGTGCGTATGGGCGAATACGCCCTGAACCGCTGGCCGCAATTGTTGGCAGGCTTACCACAACCGGTATTTTTTCAACAAAACGGTACCTTGGTGGTTTGGCACCGCCAAGATGCCCCAGAGGCCGCCCGCCTGCGCCGCTTGTTTGAAACCACCAGCCGCACCGTGGCCAGCTTGCCAGCCATGCAAGCCCTCGATAGCGCAGGCATGGCAGCGCTAGAACCCGCGCTGGCGCAACGCTTTCATCAGGGCCTGTACCTGCCCGGCGAGGGCCAACTCGACAACCGCCAACTGCTCACGGCCCTAGAGCAGGCCATGCACACCTTGCCAGTGCAGTACCACTGGAACAGCCCGCAAGCGCCCAGCCATTTTCAGCCCGGCAGCAACGGCCAGCCTGATTGGGTGTTAGATTGCCGTGGCTTGGGTGCCCAAACCCAATGGCCCGCATTGCGCGGCGTGCGTGGCGAGGTGCTGCGCGTCTATGCCCCCGATGTGACTTTGCAACGCCCCACCCGCTTGGTGCATCCACGCTACCCAATTTATATCGCCCCCAAACAAGACCATCTATTTGTGATTGGAGCTACCGAAATTGAATCGGACGATATGTCGCCCGCCAGTATGCGCTCGGCCCTAGAACTGATGAGCGCCGCTTATGCGGTGCACCCTGGTTTTGCCGAAGCGCGCATTTTGGAAATTGCCACCCAATGCCGCCCCACCTTGCCCGACAATTTACCCGCTGTGCGTCAAACAGCGCCACGGGTGTTAGAAATCAATGGCCTGTACCGGCACGGCTTCATGATTGCACCGGCTTTGTTAGACGTAGTGCTAGAGCTGCTGGGCACTGGCCAATCGGCGCTGGCCCCACGTTTTGATTTGCATTTGGAGCTGCTATCGAGCGCCACCGCCTAGTCCATCATGCTTATTTATCTGACCATTAACCAACAGCCGCACCAACTGCCAGAAGGCTCCACCGTGCTGGATGCCATCAACACTATGGGTGCTAAACCACCCTTTGCCGTGGCAGTCAATACCGTGTTTGTTCCTAAGACCCAATACACCCAGCATGTGTTGCACAGCGGCGCTCGGGTAGAAATCATTTCCCCCGTCACTGGGGGCTAACGCCATGCAAAACCACTCCTCTTCCACCGATTCTTTGGTGCTTTACGGGCAAGTGTTTCACAGCCGTTTATTGCTGGGCACCTCACGCTACCCCTCCCCCAGTGTCTTAGAGGCTGCCGTACAACGCGCCCGCCCGGCGATGGTCACAGCCTCGTTGCGCCGCCAAGGTAGCAACCCGGCAGAAAACGGCCAACGCTTTTGGGAGCTACTGCGCCAATTGCAAGTGCCAGTGTTGCCCAACACCGCCGGTTGCCACAGCGCCCAAGAAGCCATCACCACCGCCCAAATGGCGCGCGAAGTGTTTGAAACGCCGTGGATTAAGCTAGAGCTGATTGGCGATGATTACACCCTGCAACCCGACACCCTCAATTTGGTCAGTACGGCAGAACACCTGATTCGCGAAGGCTTTCAGGTGCTACCTTATTGCACCGAAGATTTGGTACTGTGCCAGCGTCTGGTGGATGTAGGCTGCCAAGCGGTGATGCCGTGGGCGGCCCCCATTGGCACCGGGCGCGGCCCCGTGAACCCTTACGCCTTGCAATTGTTGCGTGAGCGCCTACAGGTGCCACTGCTGGTAGATGCTGGCTTGGGCCTGCCCTCCCACGCCTGCCAAGTCATGGAATGGGGTTATGACGGTGTGTTGCTCAATACCGCTGTGGCCTTGGCCCAAGACCCGGTCAGCATGGCGGGTGCTTTTGCCGATGCGGTACAGGCCGGACGCGCTGCCTACCGCGCTGGTGCTATGCAAGCCCAAGATGCCGCCCAGCCTAGCACCCCTGTATTGGGCACCCCTTTCTGGCACCACGATAGCCCATAATGCAGCATCCATCTGACATTTACCCTCTGGCAAACGCCATCGTGGGGCTGCACCAAGCCAGCCTTGCGCTTTGTCAGGCGCAGCCAGTGCCTCGCACCACCCAAACCGATTTGGTTTACCGTGCCGCTTTGCAAGCCTGTAGCCATTTAGGCTTTATCGCACCGGATGCCGAATGTTTGGCGCAAGCGTGGCAAGCCCAAACAGCACGCATGGGCCATTTTGACCCCAACCATTGGCCCGATACTGCGGAAGATTTTGGCTTACTTCCACCCGCCAGCCATTTTGCCCCTTGCCCCCAAGCTTTAGGGCTGTATGCCGTGCTGCCTGATGCCCAATGGGTTGGTCGCATGGCGCGTGCCGGGGTGCCAACGGTGCAATTGCGCTACAAATCTACCAATGCTGGCGCGATTGCTGCCGAAGTGGCCGCTGCTGTGCAAGCCGTGCAAGGCACCACAGCGCGCCTGTTTATTAACGACCACTGGCAAGCCGCTTTGGCTGCTGGGGCGTATGGTATCCACCTTGGGCAAGAAGATTTGGATGCCATGCTGCCGCAAGATTTAGCAAAAATCCGGGCTGCCGGGTTGCGCTTGGGGGTTAGTACACATGGTTATGCAGAAATGCTGCGCGCCCATGCCCTAGGCCCTAGTTATATCGCCTTGGGCGCGGTGTTTCCAACCACGCTCAAACGCATGACCACCGCACCGCAGGGCATAGGCCGTTTAGCGGCCTATGTGCAGCTGATGCAACATTACCCCTTGGTGGCGATTGGCGGCATTGGCTTGGAGCAATTCCCAGCCATTTTGGCCACCGGCGTGGGCTCGATTGCCGTGGTGCGTGCCTTGGTCAATGCCCCAGACCCCGAAGCCGCTGTAGCTACTTTGCTGCAAGCAATGGCCTAAACAAGTAGGCCAGCGCTGCAAGCGTGCCAGTCCTTACCGAGGGGCTGGCTGGTCCACGGACGGAGTGGCCGCATGGTTACGGCCATTCAGTGCGGGCAACAAAGTTTTATCGACCAAGGTTTTGTTGATTTCGATACCTTGGCGGTAGTAATCTGCACTGATGACCGGGTCAGGGGTTTTGATGGCCAGCCACAGGGTATAAAAGCCAGCAAAAATCACAATGATAGGCCCAGCCAAAATCAGCCACACATAACCAAACTTCCACCACGGAGGTGCTGGTGAATCCGGTTGTTGAGAAAGCGTTGTGCTTGTCATGGTATTTTTCCTAAGAGTAAATTTTAACGGGGCACCAAAAAGACAGATTTTTCTGTCAAATGGGCATCGGCATCTATGGCTTGAATATCAAAATTAAACGTATGTGAACCTGCAGGCAAAGAGCCATAAGGAATCTGCAAACGCACCGGCACCCAACGCGATTGCGCGGCATCAATTTCTACCTCGGTCTCAGAGACCACTTCTAGTCCATCTAAACCACGGGCAGAAATGCGATAGCGCTGTGGTGCCTCGGTGGCATTCATGATTTGCAAGCGGTAGATATTTTCGAGCTTACCACCGGCCACAATGCGCGATAAGGCCGCACGGTCACGCACTACATCCACCTTCAAGGGGGTGCGTGTTACCAAACTAACCAACATGGCCACACACAAAGCAAGCAAAATAGCAGAATAAACCAAAACCCGGGGCCGGAAAATACGCCGCACAATTTCCGATTGTGTCCAACCTTGGGCTACTGCGTGCTGCGTAGAAAAACGCACCAAACCACGCTGGTAGCCCATTTTGTCCATCACGGTGTTGCAGGCATCTACACACAAACCACAGCCAATGCACTCGTATTGCAAACCATTGCGAATATCAATACCTACGGGGCACACCTGCACACACAAAGTGCAGTCAATACAATCACCCAAGCCCTTGGCTTTGTAATCTACTGTTTTGCTGCGTGGGCCACGTTTTTCACCACGGATAGCATCGTAAGTGACAATCAGGGTGTCTTTGTCAAACATGGCACTTTGGAAGCGCGCATAGGGGCACATGTACTTGCACACCTGCTCGCGCAGGAAGCCAGCATTGCCATAGGTGGCAAAACCATAAAAACCAACCCAGAAAATTTGCCAAGAGCCTTGCAGAGCGATGAGTTCTGCACCCAACTCTCGGATGGGCACAAAATAACCCACAAAGGTAAATCCTGTCCAAGCCGCCACAGCAACCCACAAAAATTGCTTGAGCGATTTTTTCCAGATTTTTTCTAATGTCCAGCCACTATTATCCAAGCGGACACGGGCACTGCGGTCGCCTTCGACTTTGTGCTCTATCCACATAAAAATCTCGGTATAGACCGTTTGCGGGCAGGCAAAACCACACCACAGACGCCCAGCCACTGCTGTAAACAGAAACAAAGATAAGGCCGAAATAATGAGTAAACCCGTCAGGTAGATAAAATCTTGCGGGTACAGTACCAAACCGAAAATATAAAAACGCCGTGCTCCAAGGTCAAACAGCACGATTTGGCGCTGCCCCCACTCAATCCACGGCAATCCATAAAAAATAAGCTGGGTCAGGAAAACCATGACCCAGCGCCAGCGTGCAAACAAACCACTAATAGAGCGCGGATAAACCTTTTTTTGCGCTTCGTACAACGAAATAGTTTCTTGGTTGGGACTAGATTCTGCTGCTACAGGCTTGATCGGAATGATCTTAGGCTGTTTTTCGTCAGAAGATGACATAGTGCAATATCTCAAAAATCACTGGCACTTACAGCGGGTGGTGCCCTTGGGCACCACCAAGGCTAACGAAATTAGCGGGGAGCCGTAGCACCCGGCTTATTCGACAGACCCCAGACATAAGCGGTCAGTACGCTTAGCTGCGCTTCCGTCAACTTACCAGTACCAGCTTGTGCGGGCATTTGGTTGACCTTGCCATTATTAATCATTGCGACGATGGCTGCTTCACCCCAACCATGCAACCAGATGTCATCGGTCAAGTTAGGCGCACCCACTGCTTGCATACCCTTGCCATCGGCACCGTGGCAGGCAGCGCAGGAGACGAACTTGGATTTACCCAAAGAAGCCCGCAAAGAGTCATGTGGGCTGCCAGACAAACTCATGACATAGTGGGCCAGATTGCGTACATCTTCTGGCGTACCGACAGCGGCCGCCATAGGAGGCATGTTGCCAATACGACCTTTGTGCAGGGTTTCGCTGATTTGCTCAGGGGCACCACCGTACAGCCAGTCGTTGTCCGTCAGGTTAGGGAAGCTCTTGCTACCGCGTGCGTCAGAACCGTGGCACTGGGCACAATTGTTCATGAACAAACGGTCACCAATGGCCATAGCCTCTGGGTCAGCAGCCATTTGCTCGGTGCTCATCGAAGCAAAACGGGCATACAAAGGCTCTAACTTAGCATTGGCATCAGCTACTTCCTTGGCATGGGCATCTTGTTGGCTCCAGCCGGCTTTGCCTTGGTAAGCGCCCAAGCCGGGGTAGATGACCAAGTAGCCCAAAGAGAAAATGACGGTGATAACGAACATCCACACCCACCAACGTGGCATGGGGTTGTTCATTTCGCGCAAGTCACCATCCCAGACGTGGCCGGTGGTGTTGTCGCTGCTAGAGACGACCTTTTTGCGTCCAGTCATCCACAGCAGCAGTAAGCAGCCAAAAATGCCGATGAGGGTAATTCCGGCGATAAAAACCGACCAGAAATTGCTAGTGAAGTCACTCATAGTGTGTTCTCGTTCTGGTGGTTTCAGTCTTGCAGAAACGGTAGATGCGCTGCTTCGTCAAACCGCGCTTTGTTCTTACGGGAATAGGCCCAAACCCAAATTCCGATGAAGATAGCAAACGATATCAACGTAACCACAACGCGCATGGTAGTGATGTCCATGGCCAAGTCCTTTCTTACTTGAGCGTTAAGCCCAGAACCTGGAGATAAGCAATCGTGGCTTCCATCTCGGTTTTACCCTTGACTTGTTCCGGTGCTGCCGCAATTTCCTCGTCGGTGTAAGGCACACCGACTTTACGCAGTGCGCTCATGTGCGAGCCAATGGTGTCTGGATTAACCAGATTTTTTTCCAACCAAGGATAGGCGGGCATGTTGGATTCAGGCACCACGTCACGCGGGTTGTTCAGGTGAATACGGTGCCATTCGTCACTGTATTTACCGCCCACACGGTGCAGGTCAGGGCCAGTACGCTTGCTGCCCCACTGGAAGGGGTGGTCATAAATGAACTCACCAGCAACCGAGTAGTGGCCATAGCGCAGGGTTTCTGCGCGGAAGGGGCGAATCATCTGCGAGTGGCAGTTGTAGCAACCCTCACGCACATACACATCGCGGCCAGCCAACTGCAAGGCGGTGTAGGGCTGCAAACCCTTGACCGGCTCGGTGGTGGACTTTTGGAAGAACAGCGGCACGATTTCGACCAAACCACCAAAGGCAATCACAATCACGATCAGGACGATCATGAGGAAATTGTTGGTTTCGATGGTTTCGTGCGAGAAGCCTTTCGAGGGGCTATGGTTGTTATCAGACATGAAATAGTTCCTCGAAGCTTAGGCGTGCGCCGGTTGGGCAGCAGGAATGGCCACTGTCACGGCACGACCCGAAGTAGCTGTCATGACCACGTTCCACAGCATCATGACCATACCTGTAAGGTAGAGCACGCCGCCGGTAAAGCGAATCACGTAGAACGGATAAGTAGCCTTGACGCTTTCGACAAAGGTGTAGGTGAGGGTGCCATCAGGGTTGACCGCGCGCCACATCAGACCTTGCATCACCCCAGCAATCCACATCGCAGCGATATAAAGCACGATGCCGATGGTAGCCAGCCAGAAATGGATTTCAATGGCTTTGACCGAGTGCATTTTTTCTTTGCCAAACAGGCGGGGCACCAGATAGTACATAGAACCCATAGTAATCAGACCCACCCAGCCTAAAGCGCCAGAGTGAACGTGACCCACTGTCCAGTCAGTGTAGTGGCTCAGGGCGTTGACGGTCTTGATGGCCATCATCGGGCCTTCAAAGGTGGACATGCCGTAGAACGACAGCGACACAATTAGGAAGCGCAAGATAGGATCGTCACGCAGTTTGTGCCATGCACCCGACAAAGTCATGATACCGTTGATCATGCCGCCCCAAGAGGGTGCCAACAAAATCAAAGAGAACACCATGCCCACGGATTGCGTCCAGTCTGGCAAAGCGGTGTAGTGCAGGTGGTGTGGGCCGGCCCACATGTAGGTAAAAATCAGCGCCCAGAAGTGGACGATGGACAAGCGGTAGCTATAAACGGGGCGACCTGCTTGCTTAGGGATGAAGTAGTACATCATGCCCAAGAAACCAGCGGTCAGGAAGAAACCCACCGCGTTGTGGCCATACCACCACTGCACCATCGCATCTTGCACACCCGCATAAGCCGAGTAGCTCTTCATGGCACCAGCCGGAATGGCAGCGCTGTTGACGATGTGCAGCAAGGCTACGGCCAAAATAAAGGCACCGTAAAACCAGTTGGCCACATAGATATGGCGCACCTTGCGGATGCCAATCGTGCCAAAGAAAACGATGGCATAGGACACCCAGACCACAGCGATCAAGATGTCAATGGGCCATTCGAGTTCGGCGTACTCTTTGCCTTGGGTATAACCCAAAGGCAAGCTGATGGCAGCCGACAAAATGACCAGTTGCCAACCCCAGAAGGTGAACGAGGCCAGTTTGCCTGCAAACAAGCGCACTTGGCAAGTGCGCTGCACCACGTAATAGCTGGTGGCAAACAGCGCACTGCCGCCAAAAGCAAAAATCACCGCATTGGTATGCAGTGGTCGTAAGCGGCCATAAGTAAGCCACGGAATGCCAAAGTTGAGTTCGGGCCAAGCAAGCTGGGCGGCGATGATGACGCCAACCAACATGCCAACCACCCCCCAGACTACGGTCATGATAGAAAACTGCCGCACAACGGTATCGTTGTAGTGTGCAGTATCTGCGTTTTTGGGTATATCCATCGGGCACCTCTTGATTTCAGAGAAAGTATTAACCGGAGAAGGCGTAGTGTTTTTGACAGCCGTCAATTATCGCGAAGAATCCGCTCTCCCTCCTGCTCAATGTTCTCAAATTGTCCACGGTAGACGGCCCACCACAAACCGAGCAAGATCATCAACACCAGCACCACAGACAAGGGAATCAATAAATACAGGATGTCCATGGGACGCTTTCTCCATTAGTTATGCAACAACTGCATGGTGGCTGGGCTGGCCCGCCGGTACTGGAGCAGGCTCCAGCACTGGCAAAGGCCGGGACAGGCGCGCAGCATTGAGCACTACCAGCAGTGAACTCAAGGCCATGCCCAAGCCCGCCAGCCAAGCGGGCATATACCCTGCTACGGCCAGCGGCACACTCAAGGCGTTATAGCCTGCCGCCCACCACAAATTTTGACGCACCACACGCAAAGTGTGACGCGCCAGCAACACAGCCTGTGGAATCAGCCACAGGCTATCGCCCAGCACCACGAAGTCGGCCTTCGATTGTGCCAGTGCTACCGACTTGCCAAAGGCAAAAGAGACATGGGCACCAGCCAACACTGGCCCATCGTTCAGGCCATCGCCCACCATTGCCACTTGTTTGGCTTGGGCTTGCAAGGCTTGCATGGCCTGTAGTTTTTCTTGCGGGGTGCAAGTGGCGCGCCATTGTGCAATGCCAGACTGTGCGGCCACACGGGCCACGGCAGCTTGTTGGTCACCGGACAAAAGCTGCACCTGCACGCCTGCATCGGCCAAGGCACGCACTGCGCCAGCGGCTTGGGGGCGCAGGTCTTCGAGCAAATCAAAACGGGCCAATTCGGCAAAGCTGCCGTCTGCTTGCTGGCGCACCAAATAAACTTGCTGTGCCATATCTTCGGGTGCTGTGCTGGCATGGGTATGGCGTGCTGAACCAAGCAGCACTTGGCTGGGGGAATATTGTGCTTGGCGGTCTTCTACCCACGCCGAGAGGCCCTGTCCGACCTGTTCTTGCACTTGCGTTACTTGCCAGCGCCCAGTGCTGCTATCACTGGGCAGGGCTTGGGCTTTGGCCAGTAAGGCCCGAGAAACGGGGTGCAAAGAATGGCGCGCCAGCGCCGCTGCCAACGTGAGTGCATCGTCGGCAGACAAGCCTGCCGCTGGCTGTACCGCAGCTACCAACATGCCATCGCGCGTCAGGGTGCCGGTTTTATCAAACACCAAGGTATCGACGCTGGCCAAGGCTTCTAAGCCCTGTAAATTGCGTACCAGTACCCCTTGGCGGGCCAAAGTGCCCGCTGCCGATAGCATGGCGACCGGTGTAGCCAAAGACAAGGCACAGGGGCAAGTGACAATCAGCACCGATACCGCCACCATCAGGGCATGGGCTGGGTCAGTGGGCCACCACCACAGCGCCGCCAAACCAGCAGCCACCAGCACGGCCAGCAAGAAAGGCCGGGCTACCTTATCGGCCAGTTGTGCCAGCCGGGGTTTTTGCAAAGAGGCACTTTCCATCAGCGCCACAATTTGGCCAAAACGGGTGGCGGCTCCGGTGCCTTGCACCACCACTTCGACGGGGGCTTGCAGGTTGTAGCTGCCTGCCGTAACACTACTGCCTTCAGTCCGCAATACGGGTGTCGATTCACCCGTTAATAAAGCTTCGTCGGCCAAGGTTTGGCCTACCACGATTTGACCATCGGCGGGAAAAGCCTCGCCGGGTAACACGCGCACCGTATCGCCCGCTTGCAAGCGGCGCACGGCTACGCGCTCAAAACTGCCATCGGCTTGGCGACGCTCTACGCTGTCGGGCAGGCGGTTCATGACGGCCTCTAAGGCGCCGGCGGTGCGGTCACGCAGGCGCAACTCTAGCCAACGCCCAGTAAGTAAAAAGAAAACGAACATGGTGAGCGAGTCAAAAAAGACTTCGCGCCCAAACGGCCCTGTAGGGTCAAAGGTGCCAGCGGTACTGACGATAAAAGTGATGGCCATGCCCAAAGCCACCGGCAAATCCATGCTGATGCGGCGCAAACGAATGTCGCGCAGCGCACTGCTAAAAAATGGGCCACAGGCAAACAGCACTACGGGCAAAGAAATCACCCAAGAAGCCCAGCGCAGTAGGGTTTCCATCTCTAGGGTGAGGTCACCAGGGGCAGCTACATAGGCTGGCCACGCATACATCATCACCTGCATCATGCAAAAGCCAGCCACCAGCCAGCGCCACAGGGCACGGCGGTTTTCATTGCGGCGTTGTTCGCGTGCCAAGGCATCCATAGCGGGCAAGGCACCATAACCGGCCCGACGCACGGCGGCTACCCATTGCGAGGGCAGCACTTGGGTGGGCCGCCAAACCACGCGCGCACGCTGGGTAGCGGCACTGACTTCGGCTTGCATGACGCCCGGTACAGCACGCAGGGCATCTTCGATGGTGAGGGCGCAGGCGGCGCAGTGCATCCCCTCTAGCACCACATGGGACTCCCACGGGGTTTGTTCAGGAGCAGCGGCGCTGCTGGTTTTATCGGTGTGACAGGGACGGCCAAACGCCGCCCATTCTTGCGGGTCATCCAGCAATTGGGGCGAGCTACTGCCTAGGGTAGCGCCCACAGTAGGGCCTGGTGCCAAAATGCTATCGGAATTCGTGGACATGTGGCAAGCTTACCCCTTTTGCGTGCCATACTGGCTTGTTTGTGTTGTTTGCTTGAACTATGTACCAACGTATTTTGATTGCCACCGATGGCTCCGAGCTTTCTGACAAAGCCGTGCAACAAGGTTTGGCACTGGCGGCTTTGGCCGGGGCCAGTGTGATTGCCCTGAAAGTGGTGCCACGCTATCCGCGCAGCTATTTTGAAGGCGGTCTGCCGGTTGATGCCCAAGACATTGAACGCATTGAGAAGCAATGGGACGAGACTGCCCACAATTTGGTGGACAACATCAAAGCAGCAGGCCAAGCCCAAGGGGTGAAGGTGCAGCCACTGATTGCCAAGTCCGACTTGGTGGCTGAGGCCATTATTGCCGCTGCCCAAAAGCACGATTGCGACTTGATTGTCATGGCCTCGCATGGGCGCAAAGGTATTCAGCGCTTGTTACTGGGTAGCGAGACGCAGCATGTGCTAACGCACTCGCATATTCCGGTGTTGGTACTGCGCTAAAGCACAGGCAACATCACGCCCGGCACAAGCGCTCTATCTCGCGCGAGGCAGCCACCCGCCCTTGTGCCAGCATGGCACGGTGCTTGTCTAAGCCTTTCAGGTCGTACAGGTAGTTGACCATCAGGCCATAAGATTGCTTTATCCCTTTGGCCGATGGGTCTGCCGCCCAGTTGATACGCTCCACACGGGCACCATTGCCCAAGTGGAAGCGCGCCACGGGGTCGGCTGGTTTGCCTGCGGACAGTTCTGTGACCAAGTAACGCGCAGCGCAGTGCAACAACCACTGGCCCAAAGGTGATTTGGCCTCTAGTGCTAAAGGCTTATCTAGGGCCGCCAGCAGTTGGCTGGCTTCTAGGATTTGTGGGCTGGTGATGTCTAAGGTGCGGGCCAATTCTGCTTGGCGCTTGGCGGGTAAATCGGCCAAGCAGTTATCGGCGTGCTTTTGCAGCCAAGCACGCAAGCCCGGAATGGGCGACAAGGTAGCAAAAGTGCGTAGGCGTGGAAACTCTGCCGATAAGGTTTCCGCTACATGCTTGATGAGCGAATCACCAAAACTGACCCCGCGCAACCCAGTTTGCGTGTTGCTGATAGAGTAAAAAATAGCCGTGCTGGCGCGCGTGATGTCCACTGGCGCAGCCGTTTCATCCAGCAAGGGCGTGATGGAGTCGGACAATTGGTTCACCAAGGCCACTTCGACAAAAATCAGCGGTTCTTGGGGCAAGCTGGGATGAAAAAAGCCGTAGCAGCGCCGGTCACTATCGAGGCGGTTTTTCAGGTCACTCCAACTGCGGATGTCATGTACAGCTTCGTATTGGATGAGCTTTTCTAGCAGCGAAGCGGGCGAGTCCCAAGACAGGCGGCGTAACTCTAAAAAAGCCACATCAAACCACGTAGAGAACAGTTGCTCCAAATCGGCATCTAGTGCCAGCAAGCGCTTGTCGCTTTTGAGTTGGGGTAGCAGTTCGGCGCGCAAATCGACTAAAAAACGCATCCCACCAGGAAAAACAACAAAACGTTGCAGCAGGCGTATGCGCGGTGAGACCAAGGCCCGACGCAAAGCGATTTCGGCTTGGGCTTCATCTTCGGTGCCTACGGCCACCTCGTAGCCTTGGCCTGCAGCTTGTACCTTGGCCGCATCGGCAGTAAATTGTTCACACAGCAGCCACCACAGGTCTTTGCGTTCTTCGGGGCGGGCTTGGGCATACCATGCCGCCACAATTTGGGCATGGCGTGCGCCTTCCACCTCACTGACTTGGGGGGCGGCAGCGGCTTGCAAATCACTCAGCAGTTTACGCAAAGCGCGCGGTGATAGAGCTTCTTGGTCGCGCCGCAAAGTGGCTTGCAGGCGCTCGTGGGTGTTGCGGGGCATGGGTAAAATCTCCTCTCTGGCTGGGCTGTTTCAAGAATACAGGATTGCTGGTCATCCTCCGTGTGGGATGGTGGTGTCTCTTTTTATCTCATATACAGTTGAACCATCCGCTTTCACCGAAAGGAAAATATGCGTTTTGACACTTTTTCTAGCTCTCGTCGAACCGTTCTATCGGCTTTGGCCGTATTGGCCTTTTTACCTGTGGCCCATGCGAAAGGGGTGGCTTGGCCATCGGCACAACCGATGGTGCTGGTATCGTCCCAAGCACCCGGTGGCACCACGGATTTGTTGGCCCGTTTACTGGCAGGTAAATTGCAGGAACGTTTGGGTATTACCGTAATCGTGGAACATCGTGACGGTGCAGCAGGTACTATGGCAGCCAACTATGTCAGCCAAGCTAAACCCGATGGCTATACCTTTTTGGTAACTTCCAATGAGCCTTTGGCGCTGGCGGGTACTCCCGATTCCAACTTACCTTACAAGGTAACGCGCGATTTCACGCCGGTGGCCTCGTTGGCATTGGGTTCTTGGGCGCTGGCTGTGCCCGAGAAGGCGGGCTTAAATTCTGTAGCGGATGTAGTGGGCCGTAGCAAAGAAGAAAAAATTTCTTTTGGATCGATAGGTTCAGGCACGCTGCAGCATATGATGGGCGAGATGTTCAATGCGGCCACAGGTGCCAAACTACAGCATGTACCCTACCAAGGCATCAGCCCGCTACTGAAAGATTTGCAGAGCGGTCAAGTAACCATGACTTTTGAGAATCCAGCATTCGTTCAATCACAAATGAAGGACGGGCAGTTCAAGGTACTGGCCGTCACTGGTGCCCAGCGTTCCGTGACTTTTCCAGAAGTCCCCACCTTGGCAGAAAGTGGGGTTACAGGCTTTGATGCCGCTCCTTGGTATGGTTTGCTCGCCCCAGCAGGGCTGCCCAAAGCCATTAGCAAACGCCTTTATACCGAAGTGCAAACTATCATGGCATCTAGCTTGGCCAAAACACGCTTGAATGCTTTGGGGGCCGAACCGCTGCTGATGAAGCCAGCAGCATTTCAAAAACTGATAGCCACCGACAGCCAAAAATGGACGGCTTCAGTGCCTGTCTCTGAGCGTAAAACAGAGAACTGAGGCCCGTTCTAACCCTAGCGCCGCCCTGATTTTCCCAATGCTGGTTTGCTGCTGCCCTTGCCGCTTTCGCGCGGGGGCAGGCCGGTATGTTGCGTTAGGACACGGCCTTTAATGGGTTTGGTGGGCGCAGCCGTCTTGCCCGGCGTGGAGTTGGTGCGCCGGGCGCTTTGGTAAGCCCCATCGGTAACAGGCTGAAAGGTGGGAATTAAGTGGTGCTTACCATTGCCAATTAAATCTGCCCGGCCCAAGGCTTTGAGGGCCTCGCGTAGCAGGGGCCAGTTGTTGGGGTCGTGGTAACGCAAAAAGGCTTTGTGCAGACGGCGGCGTTTATCGCCGCGCACAATGTCCACGCGCTCGCTACGCTCATCCCGGTGGATGCCCGCCAGCGGATTGAGGTTGCTGTGGTACATGGCGGTGGCGGTAGCCATCGGGCTAGGGTAAAAAGTTTGCACTTGGTCGGCGCGGAAGCCGTTTTTCTTCAGCCACAGTGCCAAGTGCATCATGTCTTCATCGCTGGTACCGGGGTGGGCGGCAATGAAGTAGGGGATGAGAAATTGCTTCTTGCCCACCTCCTCGCTGAACTTGTCAAACATTTGTTTGAACTTGTCGTAGCTGCCAATGCCGGGCTTCATCATCTTAGACAACGGGCCGGACTCGGTGTGCTCAGGGGCAATTTTCAGGTAGCCCCCCACATGGTGTTGCACCAACTCGCGCACGTATTCGGGCGATTTGACGGCCAAGTCATAGCGCAAACCAGAACCAATCAAAATTTTCTTAATGCCCTTGAGCGCCCGCGCACGGCGGTAAATTTGGATAAGTGGGTCGTGGTTGGTCGTCAGGTTTTGGCAGATACCCGGGTAAACACAACTGGGTTTGCGGCAGGCAGCCTCAATTTCGGGGCTTTTGCAGCCCAAGCGGTACATGTTGGCCGTGGGGCCACCTAAGTCAGAGATAGTGCCAGTAAACCCTTTGACTTTGTCGCGAATTTCTTCAATCTCGTGGATGATGGAATCTTCGGAGCGGCTTTGGATGATGCGGCCTTCGTGCTCGGTGATAGAGCAAAAGGTGCAACCGCCAAAGCAGCCGCGCATGATGTTCACACTCAAGCGAATCATCTCCCACGCTGGGATTTTGGTAGCGCCATCGTGGCTGCCGTTTTCATCGGCATAAGTAGGGTGTGGACTGCGGGCATAGGGCAGGCCAAACACCCAATCCATCTCTGCCGTGGTGAGAGGAATGGGCGGGGGATTAATCCAGACATCCCGGGCGGTAGTGCCTTCGCCATGCGCCTGCACCAAAGCACGGGCGTTGCCGGGGTTGGTTTCTAGGTGCAGCACGCGGTTGGCATGGGCATAGAGCACGGGGTCGGCTTTCACCTGCTCGTAGCTGGGCAGGCGAATCACACTGCGGTTGCGCGCTGGCAACTTGAGCTTGCCTTGCAAAGCCGGATTGGGCGCAAAGTGGATGGGCTGCGCGGTGGGCGCTGGTGCCGTGGCGTTGCCATCTTCTTGGCTGCAAGTGCTGCCTTGGGCGGCGGCTTGTTCGCTGGTGGTTTGGTAGGGGTTGATATGCGATTGCACCGGGCCGGGCTGATCGACCTCGGTGGAGTCAATCTGAAACCACCCCGCTTCTGAATTGCGACAGACAAAGGCGGTACCGCGCACATCGGTGATACTCTCTACCGGCTCACGGGCGGCAATGCGGTGCGCCACCTCGACCAATGCCCGCTCGGCATTGCCGTAGAGCAACAAATCGCATTTGGCATCCACCACAATGCTGCGGCGCACCTTATCGCTCCAATAATCGTAATGGGCGATGCGGCGCAAGCTGCCTTCGATGCCGCCCAAAATGATGGGCACGTCTTTGTAGGCTTCGCGGCAGCGCTGGCTGTACACGATGGCGGCGCGGTCGGGGCGCTTGCCACCGACATCGCCGGGGGTGTAGGCATCGTCGGTGCGGATTTTGCGATCCGCCGTGTAGCGGTTAATCATGGAATCCATATTGCCCGCCGTCACGCCCCAAAACAAATTAGGCTTGCCTAAGGCTTTGAAAGCGTCGGCACTGTGCCAATCGGGTTGGGCGATGATGCCGACGCGAAAGCCCTGCGCCTCTAGCACCCGGCCAATCACGGCCATGCCAAAACTGGGGTGATCGACATAGGCATCGCCGGTAACCAGCACGATGTCACAGCTATCCCAGCCAAGTTGCTCCATCTCGGCCCGGCTCATGGGCAAAAACGGTGCCGTGCCAAAGCGCTTGGCCCAGTAGGGGCGATAGCTGCTCAGGGGCTTGGCAGCGCGCGCAAAAAAGGAAACGTCAACCGGGGCGTTCATGCAGATGAGGGGAGGTGGGGGAAGAAGTGGCTGATTTTACGGCGCAGGGCTTGTCCGTGCTGCTTTGGGGCTACTGGTGCCGGGCAGCCCCCGGCCGCCAAAAGCTGTGCCACACTGGCATCTTTTTGAGTAGCCCATCTATGTTGATACAACTGACCTATGCCAGCCGCTGCGCCAAAATTTTGGGGCCTGCCGACGTGAAGGATATTCTGTCGGCTTCACAGCGCAACAATGCTATTTTAGGGGTAACAGGTGCTTTGTGCATCAATAATGGTATTTTCTTGCAACAGCTTGAAGGTGACCGCCTAGCGGTCAATGCTTTATACCATCGCATCTTAAAAGACCAGCGCCACCGTGATACTGCTGTATTAGATTACGCAGAAATAACTTGCCGCCAGTTTACCGGCTGGTCTATGGGCTTACTACCCTCGATGGAAAGTAACCGCCAACTGTTTTTAAAATACTCAACGGGCACCGAATTTGACCCGTACGGCATGGGCTCAGAGAGCTTGCGTAGCTTTTTTGGCGAAATGTTGCAAAACGTGCGCTGGATTGAGTAAATAAAATCACCCACAGCTCAGTCATTACTTGAAACTCAAGTGAAATCCATGTGGAATTTTTGACCACCACCATCAGGTAACTCCCTGGGCTTTGGCGAGAGCTTGCCTCCGAACCAAATTTGAACGGGCTGGTGGGTGCTGGCGCTGTCCATTGCGGCAAATTTTTCGTCCTCTGGGACACTGGTGTGCGCCAGTTCGTCAGGCAACAGCTCTAAATTTTTCTTGCAAAAATCGACCTATGTGGCATGGTTTTTTATTTTACAAAACTCCAATAAGTCTTAGAAGTTGAAAACCATCCCGATTTGCCAATCCAACACGCTGATTCCCATGCTGTTCGCTGTTTCAATCACCACTGGCAATGCTTCGCCTACGTTTGAAAAAGTAAAACCAATCACTGGAACTTGGCATCTAAAATTATTAATCAAAGGGCCATCACACCACACCCCCTCCTCTCCATCATCGTCATCTATATCACAAATACAGGGAAATATTTTTGTAATTTCATCATGAAATTTTTGAAAAATTGGTTTGATTTCCGTTTCTTGGGATTTATCAATTTCATCAAAGACTTTGAGGGCCTCTTCGAAATTTTCTGGAAGTTTCACGTCAAAAAGCGCGACTGTATAGCTCATATTGTTACTACCCAAACTAAAATAATAAATGGAGCATTTTTTACCTAAACTGCCCGTCGCATCATTGCTGCGCCATCACTTTATACAGGATATTGTATGCCACCTTCTACAACGTCTTTTCTCACTTTCCCCGGCTCGCCCTTTGAGCTGTTCCAACCCTACCCCCCCGCCGGAGACCAGCCCACGGCCATCGCCCAGTTGGTCGAGGGCGTGCGCGATGGCGAGGTCTTCCAAACCCTGTTGGGCGTGACTGGCTCAGGCAAAACCTTCACGATGGCCAATGTCATCGCCCAGCTGGGGCGCGCGGCCATCGTTTTTGCCCCGAACAAAACGCTGGCCGCACAGTTGTACAGCGAGTTCCGCGAGTTCTTCCCCAAAAATGCGGTGGAATACTTTGTCAGCTATTACGACTACTACCAGCCCGAAGCCTATGTGCCGCAGCGCGATTTATTTATCGAGAAAGACAGCGCTGTCAACGAGCACATTGAGCAGATGCGCCTGTCATGTACCAAAAGCCTCTTGGAGCGGCGCGATGTAGTCATCGTGGCTACGGTGTCGGCCATCTACGGCATTGGCAACCCCGAAAGCTACCACCGCATGGTGATGACGCTGCGCGTGGGCGACACGCTGGGCCAGCGCGATGCCATCGGCCAACTGGTGCGGATGCAGTACCAGCGCAACGATACGGATTTTTCACGCGGCAATTTCCGGGTTCGGGGTGACACGATTGATGTGTTTCCCGCCGAACATTCTGAATTGGCCTTGCGTATCGAGCTGTTTGATGAAGAAATCGAGAGCCTGCAACTGTTTGACCCACTCACTGGGCGGGTGCGCCAAAGCATTCCACGCTTTACCGTCTATCCGGGCAGCCACTATGTCACGCCCCGCGATCAGGTGTTGCTGGCGGTAGAGGCCATCAAAACCGAGCTGGCCGAGCGTTTGCAGCAATTAGTGGCGGACGGCAAACTGGTCGAGGCCCAGCGCCTAGAGCAGCGCACCCGCTTTGATTTGGAAATGCTCAGTGAAGTTGGGCACTGCAAGGGCATTGAGAACTACTCGCGCCACTTGTCTGGCACGGCAGCGGGTGAGCCACCCAGCACACTGACCGACTACCTGCCCAAAGATGCGCTGATGTTTCTGGACGAAAGCCACCAGATGATTGGCCAATTGGCGGCCATGTACAACGGCGACCGCTCGCGCAAGACCACATTGGTCGAATATGGCTTTCGCCTGCCCAGCGCCTTAGACAACCGCCCGCTGAAATTGGAAGAATTTGAGCAACGCATGAGACAGGTGATTTTTGTCTCGGCCACCCCAGCAGACTACGAAAAAAACCACGCCAGCAAAGTGGTAGAGCAACTGGTGCGCCCCACTGGCTTGGTAGACCCGGCAGTCGAAGTGCGCCCGGCCAGCAACCAAGTGGACGATGTGTTGCAAGAAATCCGCCTGCGCGTACAGCGCCAAGAGCGCGTACTCATCACTACCCTCACCAAGCGCATGGCCGAGCAGCTGACTGACTACCTGAGCGACAACGGCGTGCAGGTGCGCTACCTACACAGCGACATTGACACCGTGGAGCGCGTTGAAATCATCCGCGATTTGCGTCTGGGCACGTTTGATGTGCTGGTGGGCATCAACCTGCTGCGCGAAGGCTTAGACCTGCCGGAGGTGTCATTGGTGGCGATTTTGGATGCCGACAAAGAAGGTTTCTTGCGCTCGGAGCGCAGTTTGATTCAAACCATAGGCCGCGCGGCGCGCAACCTGCACGGCCAAGCCATCCTGTATGCCGACCGCATCACCGCGTCGATGAAAAAAGCCATCGACGAAACGGAACGCCGGCGCGAAAAACAACTCCAACACAATTCATTGCAAGGAATTACGCCGCGCAGCATTGTCAAGCAGGTGAAAGACCTGATTGACGGCGTGTACAGCGAAAAATCAGGCAAAGAAGCCGAAAAACTGGCGCAAGCAGCACTAGAGCGGGCCAAAGTAGAGTCGATGTCGCCTAAGGATGTAGCCCAAGAAATCAAGCGCTTAGAAAAGCTGATGCTGGGCCATGCCAAGAATTTGGAGTTTGAGCAGGCTGCGCGGGTGCGCGACCAATTGACCCAGCTCAAGAAACAAGCATTTGGTGGCCTTGGAGACCGACTAACGCCCTGATAGCTGCCAAAGTGTTGTCTCTACGCCTCGTTAATGACCACCAACTTACTTATCCGACAAATTTAATGGGAATTGTGCTATACTGGGGTGAAACACTCAACAACTACCCCGATGAAAGTGCCTTGCAACTATTGCAAGGCGATGGGGCTGAAGCTTGGTACCCCAGTGCGCGACCCGCCACGAGTGCCGTTTCATGAACCCACTAGCTAAAAAGGAGCTTGCCATGCGTCTTACTACCAAAGGCCGTTTTGCGGTCACCGCCATGATTGATCTGGCCCTGCGCCAAAACAACGGCCCTGTCACTTTGGCTGCCATCAGCCAGCGCCAACGCATCTCCTTGTCGTATTTAGAGCAACTGTTTGGCAAACTGCGTCGCCACGAACTGGTCGAGTCCACCCGTGGCCCCGGCGGCGGCTATACCTTGGCGCGCAAAGCCTCTGACATTACCGTGGCCGACATCATCGTCTCGGTCGATGAGCCGATTGACTCCACCCAATGCAGTGGCAAAGAAAATTGCTTGGGCGAGTCGGGGCGTTGCATGACGCACGATTTGTGGTCGTCGCTCAATCAGCGCATGGTGGAGTTTTTGGATGCCGTCACGCTGCAAAAGCTGGTCGATGACCAAGTCGCCAAAGGCGTGCAAGTAGAAGACAAGCCAGCCGTGCGCCGCGCCATCTCTACCACGCCAGTGGTCAAGCCCATTCGCATCAATGCACCCAATTCGGTGTTTGCGCTGGGCAACGCCTTCGCCAAGTCCTGATTTTTACGCCGGGCCAGCCCGCTGACCTGCACAGGTCAGCTTTGCTCTGCCCGCCAACTGTCTCTCGCCCGCCAAAACCCTTCATTGAGTAAGCCAGCCCTATGACCCCGCATTTTCCGATTTATATGGACTACGGTGCCACCACGCCGTGTGACCCGCGCGTGGTAGATGCCATGATTCCTTGGTTGCGCGAGCATTTTGGCAACCCCGCATCCCGTAGCCACGCTTGGGGCTGGGAAGCCGAAGCTGCGGTAGAAAAAGCCCGCGAGCAGGTAGCCGAACTCATCCATGCCGACCCGCGCGAAATCGTCTGGACCAGCGGCGCTACTGAATCGAATAACCTGGCAATCAAAGGCGCAGCGCATTTTTACCAAGGTAAAGGCAAGCACCTGATTACCGTCAAAACCGAGCACAAGGCCGTGCTGGACGTGATGCGTGAGCTGGAGCGCCAAGGCTTTGAAGTCACCTATCTGGATGTGCAAGCCAATGGTCTGCTAGATTTTGAGGTTCTGAAAGCGGCTATTCGCCCCGACACTATCCTTATCAGCGTGATGTTCGTGAACAACGAAATCGGCGTGATTCAAGACATTCCGGCCATCGGCGCACTGTGCCGCGAAAAAGGCATCATCTTCCATGTCGATGCCGCCCAAGCCACCGGCAAAATTGAGATTGATTTGCAAACCCTGCCCGTCGATTTGATGAGCTTGGCTTCGCACAAGACCTACGGCCCCAAGGGTATCGGCGCGCTGTATGTGCGCCGCAAGCCCCGCGTGCGCCTAGAGGCACAAATGCACGGCGGCGGCCACGAGCGCGGTATGCGTTCAGGCTCACTGCCCACGCACCAATGCGTGGGCATGGGCGAAGCCTTCCGCATTGCCAAAGAAGAAATGGCACAAGACAACGCCAAAGCACAGGCCTTGCAGCAACGTCTGCTCAAGGGCTTGCAAGACATCGAACAGGTGTTCATCAATGGTGACTTGGAGCACCGGATACCGCACAACCTGAACATCAGCTTCAATTACGTTGAAGGTGAATCACTCATCATGGGTATCAAGGGACTGGCGGTGTCGTCTGGTTCAGCCTGCACCTCGGCCAGCTTAGAGCCTAGCTATGTGTTGCGCGCCCTAGGCCGCAGTGATGAGCTGGCGCACAGCAGTTTGCGTATGACCTTGGGACGCTTTAGCACCGAAGCAGAAATTGACTACGCGATTAGCACCATTCGCGACAACGTAGCGCGTCTGCGCGAACTCAGTCCGCTGTGGGAGATGTACCAAGACGGCATTGACCTCAGCACCATCCAATGGGCTGCCCACTGACACCGAAGGAAACAACATCATGGCTTACTCTGAAAAAGTAGTAGATCACTACGAAAATCCACGCAACGTTGGCTCATTCGACAAAGGTGATGACACCGTAGGCACTGGCATGGTAGGCGCACCCGCCTGTGGCGATGTCATGAAGCTGCAAATCAAGGTCAACCCAGATACCGGGGTGATTGAAGATGCACGCTTCAAAACCTACGGTTGCGGCTCGGCCATTGCGTCCAGCTCCTTGGTAACTGAATGGGTCAAAGGCAAAACTTTGGATGAGGCCGCTGCCCTCAAAAACAGCCAAATTGCCGAAGAATTGGCGCTGCCACCAGTCAAAATTCACTGCTCTATCTTGGCCGAAGATGCCATCAAGGCTGCTGTGAATGACTACAAAGCGCGCCACGCTGGCCACGGCAGCGCTGCGGCAGCTTGAGAGATTTTGAGAGATTTGCACCATGGCTATTACGTTGACCGAAGCCGCTGCGCGGCATGTCACCCGTTACCTGAGCCGCCGGGGGCAGGGTTTGGGGGTGCGGCTGGGGGTGAAAACCAGCGGCTGCTCTGGCTTAGCCTATAAGCTCGAATATGTCGATGAAATGGCCCCCGAAGATTTAGTGTTTGAAAACCACGGTGTCAAGGTCATCATTGACCCCAAAAGTCTGGCCTACATTGACGGCACCGAACTCGATTTTGTGCGCGAAGGCTTAAACGAGGGCTTTCGCTTTAACAACCCCAATGAGCGCGACCGCTGCGGCTGCGGAGAGAGTTTTCGCGTCTGACCCTACCCCTGGCCGCTTGCTGCAAAACCGCCACCGCGCAGCGTGCTGGCGGTTTTTTTATGGATTTGCCCGATGAACCTGCAATCTGACGATTTTGAACTGTTTGGCCTGCCCCGGCGCTTTGCCCAAGAGCGCAGCGCCATCGACAGCCGCTGGAAAGAGCTGCAGCGCGAAGCCCACCCCGACCGCTTTGCTGCCCAAGGGGCCGCTGCCCAACGCATTGCCATGCAATGGTCGGTACGCATCAACGAAGCCTACCAGCGCCTAAAAGACCCGCAGCGCCGCGCCGCCTACCTGTGCGAACTGCATGGTATGCCCATCCGCGCCGAAGACAACACCGCCATGCCTGCCACGTTTCTAATGCAGCAAATGGAATGGCGCGAAGCCCTCGAAGAAGCTAAAACCCTTGCAGAAATCGATGCCCTAGAGCGTGAAGTGCGCCAAGCACAAAAAGCTGGGCTAGAGCGCTGCGCCGCCCTGATAGACAGCCAGCAAGATTTTGCCGCTGCCGCCCAACAAGTCAGAGCCCTCATGTTCATTGCGCGTTTTGCCCAAGACGTGGCACAGCGCCAAGAGCAACTGGGACAATAAGGCCTCGGCTTCCTATTCTCTCTATTCGATAAAAGAAAAATTCATGGCGCTGTTGCAGATTTCCGAACCCGGCCAATCCCCCAACCCCCACCAGCGGCGTATTGCCGTGGGCATTGATTTGGGCACTACCCACTCGCTAGTGGCTGCTGTACGCAATGGCGTGGCCGAATGCCTGCCCGACGATGAAGGCCGGGTGTTGTTGCCCTCTATCGTGCGCTACTTAGCAGGTGGCAAACGCCAAATTGGTTATACCGCTGCCACTGCACAGACAGAGGATGCCAGCAACACTATTGCCTCGGTCAAGCGCCTGATGGGGCGCGGGCTGGCCGACATCCAGCAACCCGACAAACTCCCCTATGCACTGGTGAATGCCGAAGGGGGTGCGGCCAGCGCCAGCGGCATGGTGCATCTGGCTACTGCTGGGGGCGTGAAATCGCCCGTAGAAATCAGCGCCGATATTCTGGCTACGCTACGCTACCGCGCTGAAGACACCTTCAATGACGACCTGTACGGTGCCGTGATTACCGTCCCGGCCTATTTTGACGATGCCCAACGCCAAGCCACCAAAGATGCCGCCCAATTGGCCGGTATCCACCTGCTGCGCCTGATTAACGAGCCCACAGCGGCCGCCATTGCCTACGGCTTAGACAACGCCAGCGAGGGCATCTATGCCGTCTATGACCTAGGGGGTGGCACCTTCGATATTTCCATCCTGCGTCTGACGCAAGGCGTGTTTGAGGTGATTGCCACGGGTGGCGATTCCGCCTTGGGTGGTGATGATTACGATGCCGCGCTGGCCGATTGGGTGCTGGCACAAGTTGGCCTTGCGGTACAAACCCCCAGCGACAAAACCGCAGCCCGTTTGGCAGCACGCGCCTGCAAGGAAGCCTTGACCGCCAATGACAGCGCCCTGTTCAGCGCCACACTGGCCGAAACCAGCATCGCGCACCCCGTACAGCGTAGCAACTTTGAAGCTGCCACGGCACACCTCACTGCGCGCTCTTTAGCCGCTGTGCGCCGTGCGCTGCGTGATGCCCAACTGGCCGTAGATGAGGTACAAGGCGTGGTCATGGTCGGTGGCTCTACCCGGATGCCGCAGATTCAGCAGGCGGTGGGCGCATTTTTTGGTTGTACCCCCTTGACCAACCTCAATCCCGACGAAGTAGTGGCCTTGGGCGCAGCCATCCAAGCCAACCAATTGGCGGGCAACAGCAGCGCTGGCGATTTGCTACTGTTGGATGTGATTCCGCTGTCCTTGGGCATTGAAACCATGGGCGGTTTGGTCGAGCGCATTGTCTCGCGCAACGAAACCATCCCCACCGCCAAAGCACAAGACTTCACCACCTACCAAGACGGACAGACCGCGCTGGCGCTGCATGTGGTGCAAGGCGAGCGCGACTTGGTGCAAGATTGCCGCAGTTTGGCGCGTTTTGAGCTGCGCGGCATTCCACCGATGGCCGCCGGGGCGGCGCGTATCCGCGTCACTTTTACGGTAGATGCCGATGGTTTGTTGTCTGTCAGTGCCAAAGAGCAAATCAGCGGTGTCGAAGCGCACATCGATGTCAAACCCTCGTATGGCCTAAGCGATGAGCAGATTGCCAAAATGTTGCAAGAGGGCTTTGCCACCGCCACCCAAGACATCCAAGCCCGTGCCTTGGTAGAAGCGCGTGTGGATGCCGACCGTATGTTGTTGGCCACGCAAAGCGCCCTAGACATCGACAGCCACCTGCTACAAAACGACGAGCACACCAGCATTAACGAGCTCATGGCTGCCCTGCGCCAGCAAAAAGACAGCGATGATGCCGCCGCCATCGAGACCGCCACCCAAGCGCTGGCCAAAGGCACCGAAAATTTTGCCGCCCAGCGCATGAACCAAGGCATACGCCAAGCGCTGGCTGGTAAAAACGTCCAAAGCCTATAAATTGACCCCCACACCTTATGCCAGTTATCAAAATCCTGCCCCACGCCGAATACTGCCCCCAAGGCACAGAAATCAACGCCCCTGCGGGCACCTCCATTTGTGAAGCCCTATTAGAAAACCACATCGCCATTGAGCACGCCTGCGACATGAGTTGTGCCTGCACCACTTGCCATGTCATCGTGCGCGAGGGTTACCCATCTTTAAATGCCGCCGAAGAAGAAGAAGAAGACCTGCTAGACCGTGCATGGGGCTTAGAACCCCAATCGCGCCTGAGCTGCCAAGCCATTGTGGGCACACAAAATTTGACGGTAGAAATCCCCAAATACACCATCAACCACGCCCGAGAAAACCACTGAGATGCTACGCCAGATTATTCTCGACACCGAAACCACCGGCCTGTCGGCAGACAATGGCGACCGCATCATTGAAATCGGTTGTGTCGAGCTGGTGGCGCGCAAGCTCACTGGCAACAACCTGCATTTTTACCTCAACCCTGGGCGCGATAGCCACCCCGATGCCCTGCGCGTCCACGGCATCAGCAACGAGTTTTTGCAAGACAAGCCCAAGTTTGAGGCGGTGGCCCAAGAGCTGCTCGATTACCTGCGCGGGGCGGACCTCATCATTCACAACGCGCCGTTTGATTTGGGCTTTTTGAACAAAGAATTAGAGTTGACGGGGCGCCCGCCGCTGAAAGAATTTGTCGGCAACATCACCGACACGCTGGTGATGGCCAAAGAGATGTACCCCGGCAAACGTAACTCGCTCGATGCCCTGTGCGACCGTTTGGAGGTGGACAACTCTGGGCGTACCCTACACGGTGCGTTACTGGATGCCGAATTACTGGCCGATGTCTATATCAACCTCACGCGCGGTCAAGATGCCTTACTGGTGGTAGAGGAAGACACGCAAACCAACGGCGGTATGCACCACCACACAACGGATTTGCGTGCCATCACCCTACCGGTTCTGACAGCTAGCGAAGAAGAATTGGCCACCCACGAGGCGCTGCTAGCGCAGATTGACAAAGCCAGCGGCGGCAAAACGGTTTGGCGCACGCTGCAAAACAGCTAAAAACTATGCGATAATCTTGGTCTTGTCATTAAGACAGGGTGATTAGCTCAGCGGTAGAGCACTGCCTTCACACGGCAGGGGTCACATGTTCGATCCATGTATCACCCACCACAATTTGCGGCTTTAGTTTTTCTGCTCAAAGCCATCGGGTGATTAGCTCAGCGGTAGAGCACTGCCTTCACACGGCAGGGGTCACATGTTCGATCCATGTATCACCCACCAATTTTGTTAGTAACATCAAGGACTTGCCCATTGGGTCAAGTCCTTTTTTTTTTCGGCAGCGAGAAACTCTCAGGGCGTGAGGAACTTGCCCATCATTTTAAAAGTCGCATGGCTAAATCCCAAGCCGCGTCGCGCACCGCAATTTTGCCTGTGCCAGACTTTAACCTTCTACTGGAAAGCGTATGACCTTGGCAAAACCCGACTCGCTTCAAACCGACAACCCCCATGCCCTTAGCGCAGACGAGGCCCTGCGCCAGCTCTGCGCCGAGAAAGACGGCCTGTCTTTAGACGAAGCCCAGCGCCGCCTTGCCACCATAGGCCCCAACCGCTTGCCCACGCCAGCCAAAGACGGGGTACTGAAACGCTTTTTCAAGCATTTTCATGACATCCTGATTTACATTCTGATTGCCGCTGCTGCCATCACCGCGCTGTTGGGGCATTGGATAGACACCGGCGTGATTTTGGGGGTGGTCATTATCAATGCCATCATTGGCTTCATTCAAGAAGGCAAGGCCGAAGATGCCTTAGAAGGCATCCGCAAAATGCTGTCGCAAAACGCGCAAGCGCGGCGCAACGGGCAATGGGTAGAAGTGCAGGCCGATACCTTGGTGCCGGGCGACATCGTGCGCCTGCGCTCGGGTGACCGCGTACCCGCAGACTTGCGTTTAATCGAAACCATCAATTTACGCATCGAAGAATCTGCCCTCACGGGTGAATCGGTACCCGCAGACAAAACTACCGATGCGGTAGAAACTGGGGCCGGTGTGGGCGACCGCTTTGGCATGGCCTTTTCTGGCACCATGGTGGCTGCCGGGCGCGGCGTGGGCGTGGTTACCTCCACCGGCCCCAACACCGAGTTGGGCCGCATCAATCGCATGATTGCCGAGGTGCAAACGCTACAAACGCCACTGACACGCGAGATGGCCGAGTTTGGCAAAATTTTGTCGCTGGTGATTGTTGCTTTGGCGGGGTTAATGCTGCTCATCGGCTTCACATTGCACGACTTTCCGCTGGCACAGTTAATCTTGGCGGCCATTAGTTTTGCCGTAGCAGCGATTCCAGAGGGGTTGCCTGCCATCCTCACCATCACGCTGGCGCTGGGGGTGCAGCGCATGGCGCAGCGCAATGCCATTACACGCAAACTGACAGCCATTGAAACCTTAGGCTCCGTCACAGTGGTCTGCTCAGATAAAACCGGCACCCTGACACAAAATGAAATGACCGTGCGCCACATCGTTACCCGCAGTGGCGATTACGCGGTAGAAGGCACCGGCTACCGCCCCCAAGGCAAGGTTACCCTCAATGGCGCACCAGTCCATCTGGCGCAAGACGCGCACCTGTGCGCCGTGGTAGAGGTGGCCGCTGTGGCCAACGATACCGAAGTGGCAGAAAAAGACGGCCAATGGCGCGTTACCGGCGAGCCTACCGAGGGCGCATTGCGTACGCTGGCGCTGAAAATGAATTTTGATGCCACCGGCCATGAGCGCCATGACAGCATCCCGTTTGAGTCGGCCAACAAGTTTATGGCCACCCTCAATTCCAAACCTGCTGGCGGACGTGCTATTTTGCTCAAGGGCGCGCCCGACCGCTTGCTCGACCGCTGTGGCCAAGAGCTTGGCGCAGACGGTCAAGCAGCGCCGCTGGACCGTAGCTTTTGGGAAGCGCATATCGACAAACTGAGCGCCCAAGGTTTGCGCGTGCTGGCAGCAGCGGCGCGTGAAACCACAGACGACAAGGACGAGCTTAGCTTGCACGACCTTGAGACAGACATGGTTTTCTTAGGTCTGTTCGGCATCATTGACCCACCGCGCCCAGAGGCGATTACTGCTATCCAATCGTGCCACGCCGCAGGTATTCGCGTCAAAATGATTACCGGAGACCACGCTGGCACGGCCCATGCCATCGGCATGGAAATGGGCTTGGGCAAAAAGGGAGGCGCACTCAAGGTTATCTCTGGGGCCGAAATTGAAGCCGCCTCGGACGAACAATTGCAGCAAATTGCCCAAGATTGCGACATTTTTGCCCGTACCAGCCCCGAACACAAACTGCGCTTGGTTAAAGCACTGCAAGCGCGTGGTGAAGTAGTAGCCATGACGGGCGATGGAGTGAACGATGCGCCAGCCCTGAAACGCGCCGATGTGGGCGTGGCGATGGGCATCAAAGGCACCGAAGCCACCAAAGAAGCCGCCGATGTGGTGTTGGCCGACGATAACTTCAGCTCTATCGAACGCGCCATCGAAGAAGGCCGCACTATTTACGACAACCTGAAAAAAGCCATTCTGTTTAGCTTGCCTACCAATGGCGCGCAAGGCTTGGTCATGTTGGCTGCTGTCATTTTTGGCCTGACGTTGCCACTGACACCGGTACAAATTTTGTGGGTGAATATGGTGGTAGCCGTTACGCTGGCTTTGGCCTTGGGCTTTGAACCGGCTGAACCGGGTGTCATGCAGCGGCCCCCACGCAAGCCCGGTGGCTCTATCATGGACCGCCCTATGTTGGTGCGCCTGCTGATGGTTTCACTGCTGATTGGTGCTGCCACCATTGCTATTTTTGAGTTTGAACTAGCGCAAGGGATGCCCGAAGATGTGGCGCGCACCATGGCTGTGACCACCTTGGTGATTGCACAAACCTTTTACCTGTTCAATGCGCGCTTCCTGACCGAATCGAGCCTGCGTATCGATTTGTTATTTACCAACCGCGCTGCCCTGATTGCCGTGGGCTTATTGGTACTGCTGCAACTGGGCTTTGTCTATTTGCCCTTTATGAACCTCTGGTTTGGCACCACACCGCTAGAGCTGCGCCATTGGTTGGTGTCGCTGGGCATTGGCATGGTGGTGTTTTTGCTGATTGAGGCAGAAAAAGCGTGGCTCCGGCACAGCCATGCCAAAAGCAAGCTCAAAGCATCCTGAGATACGTCCTTAAAGTAACTTTGATAGGGTTTTTTCTGGCAAAAAACCCTTTCATGGCCTCTTGGATATTCTGCCTTTGCCCCCACTTGGTTAAGATGGCACTGTGCATTGCCCCCTTTGGCATTTTGCAAGGCGGCAACCCTGTTTTACCCCCTCACGAAAGGCTCACATGACCCATCCCGTTTCTGAAACCATCTCCAGCACCCAAACCGAACTGGAACGTCTGGTCACTGACCTGCGTAGCATGATTTCTAGCAAAGACCTAGACAACGTGCCCGAAATCAAAGCCCTGCGCCAGCGCCTAGACGATGGTATGCACAATGTGCGCGATGCAGCTGTCCATGCCGCCCAAGAAGCCGCACGCCAAGCCAAAGATGCCGCCCGCGCCGCTGACCGCTACGCCCACGATGAACCTTGGCGTGTAGCTGGTGCTGCGCTGGCCGTGGGTGCCGTAGTGGGCTTTGTGCTCTCGCGCCGCTAAGCTCTTGCTGGCTTTGCAAACTTTCACCGCCCTGTCCGGGGCAAACCACCCCAGCAAAGGCCAGTAAATGAACTGGCTTGCTCTGCTGGGGCTAGATGCTTGGCTGGCCCGTTGGCGCTTACTGCTGGCCGAAGGCGCAATGGCTGCCGAAGACCGCTTGGCGTTGGCACGCCTAGAGTGGCTAGAGCAAAAACGCCATTTGCGCCGTTTGCTGCTGCTGGCAGTGTCCGTGATAGCCCTCACGGTGGTGGCTTTGTTGGTGCTGTCATTAGCACTGCTGGTGCAGTTTTGGGACAGCCCACAGCGTGCCTTGGTAGCTTGGCTGCTGGCAGGGGCGTGGAGTGTAGTCTGGATAGGTGCGGTGCTGGCTTTGCTGTCGGCGGTGCGGCAGGCCAGTCGTGCTTTTACCCTGACCCGCCAAGAGCTGCACAAAGATTGGCAAACAATCAAAGAGCAACTCTAATCAGGGTGCCGCAAAAGTTTATGCCTTCCTCCATCCTTATCACGCCAGAACAGCAACGCCTGTTAAACCGTATGCAAACCCAGCGCCAGCGGCTGCTGGTGCGGTACATACAACACCAACACGAAAGACAGCAGCGCCGCGCCCTGCCACTGGGGGCCAGCTTGCTGTCTTCTCCTTTGGTAAATCAGTCTATTCGCCTAGTGCGCCAGTACCCGTTGGCCACGGTGGCACTGGTGGGGGTAGCTTGGGCTGCTGGCCCCAAACGCCTGAGCCGCTGGACAGAGTTGTTACTGTCCTTGCTGCCTTTACTGCTGCGCCGACGCGCCTAAAAACTTAAAAGTTTCAGCGCATGGCCTTGATAGCCTTGGCCGCGCTGCTGGGCAGGCCCGGCCCGGCATAAATCAGCCCGGTATAAATTTGCACCACATCGGCACCAGCACGAATTTTGCTGACGGCATCTTGGGCGCTCATGATGCCGCCGACACCAATAATCGGAAAGTTTTTGCCCAAAGCGGCACGCAATTGGCTAATCACGCGGTTGCTGGCGACTAGCACCGGGGCACCACTGAGGCCGCCGGTTTCTTGGGCGTGCGGCAAGCCCTGCACGGCCTCGCGGCTGATGGTGGTGTTGGTGGCAATCACCCCGTCCATGCCGTGGCGCTGCAAGGTGGCGGCAATCACAGACACTTGCGATGCGTCCAAATCAGGGGCAATTTTGACGAAAATCGGCACGCGCCGCGCTTTGCCATCGGGGCCGGGTTGGCGTGCCAAGGTTTCACGCCGCTGGGCAATCGCACCTAACAAGGCATCCAAAGCCTCATCACTTTGCAGGCTACGCAAATTTTGCGTATTGGGCGAGCTGATGTTGACCGTCACATAGTCGGCATGGGGATAAACACCCTCCAAGCAGGTGAGGTAGTCGCGCGTGGCCTCCTCAATGGGCGTGGTGGCGTTTTTACCAATGTTCAGGCCCAACAGCATCGGGTGGCGGCGTTTTTGCTGCCGAAATTTGGCCTGCTGCACATTGCGGATGAAGGCTTCTAGGCCGTCGTTGTTAAAACCCAAGCGGTTAATCAGCGCTTGGGCCTTGGGCAGGCGGAACATGCGCGGCTTGGGGTTGCCCGACTGGGGTTTAGGGGTCACGGTGCCCACTTCGACAAAGCCAAAGCCCATCGCACCCAAGGCATCGATGCAGCGGGCGTTTTTGTCCAGCCCGGCGGCCATGCCGACGCGGTTAGGAAAGGTCAGGCCCGCCAGCTCTATCGGGTCATTAACGGTTTCGTGGCACCACGCCCATTGCAGGGGGGTGCCTTGGCCACGGCTAAGCGTGTCCATCGTCAGGTCGTGGGCTGCTTCGGCATCCATGCCAAACAGAAACGGGCGGGTAAGGGCGTAGGGAATCAGGGACATGGGGGGGATAATAAGGGGTTAATCCCTAGATTTTCCCCCATGACGACTGCACCTACCCCCACCCAAGACGAACTTAAAGCGCTGGTCGGCCAAGCCGCACTGCGCTACATCACCCCCGGCGATATTGTTGGCGTGGGCACTGGCTCTACCGTGAACAAGTTTATTGATGCTTTGGCCAGCATCAAAGACCAAGTGCGCGCTGCCGTATCTAGCTCGGTAGCCAGCACCGAACGGCTACGCGCCATCGGTATTCCGGTGTTGGATGCCAACGAAGTGGAACAGCTATCGGTGTATGTGGATGGTGCCGATGAAATTGACCACCACGGTTATATGGTCAAGGGCGGTGGCGCGGCACTCACGCGCGAAAAAATTGTCGCGGCCTTGGCACAGCGCTTTGTTTGCATTGCCGATGCCTCTAAGCTGGTGCCGGTTTTAGGGCAATTTCCGCTGCCGGTAGAGGTGATTCCGATGGCCGCGCAGCAAATTGCACGCCGTTTTGTCACGCTGGGCGGTCAGGCCACGTTGCGCCTGAAAGATGGCCAACCGCTGCTAACGGACAACGGCCAGCATATTTTGGATGTGCGCGGCCTGCAAATCAGTGACCCGCTGGGCTGGGAGTCGGCCATTAACCAATGGCCCGGCGTGGTGACGGTGGGCATTTTTGCCCACCACAAAGCCTCGGTGTGCCTGCTGGGCACGGCCCAAGGCGTGGAAACCATCACTTACTAAGCTGCTCTAGTACCCAACCGGCAGCGCACTGGCCAAAGGTGGCCGTAACGGCCACTACCGAGCCATAGCCGTGGCAATTGAGGCTGCCATCGCCGCCCTCGATAGCGCAAGAGGCATCGGGCGGGGCTACGGCCTCGCGGCTGAATACGCAGGCCACGCCGATTTTTTTACCCTCGCGCGGTGCGCCGTGCTGCTTACGCAGGCGGTAGCGCAATTGGGCCAACAGCGGGTCGTGGGTGGTATGGGCTAAATCGTCTATATCCACCTTGTGGGCATGGCGTTTGCCACCCGCCGCCCCCACGCTGATAAACAGGCCACGCTGCTGCCGCGCCCAAGCGGCCATTGCCGTTTTGGCGTGAATTTGGTCACAGGCATCTATCACCGCATCCACGCCGGGGGGCAGAATGCCGGGCCAGTTGGCAGGCTCGACAAAATCTTCGATGCAGTTCACCACGCAATCGGGGTGGATATGGGCGATGCGCTCGCGCATGGCCTGCACCTTGGCTTGGCCCACCGTAGTATCCAAGGCATGGATTTGCCGGTTCAGGTTGGATTCGGCGATATGGTCTAAATCAATCAGCGTGAGCTGGCCAACCCCGCTGCGCGCCAGCGCTTCAGCCGCCCAAGAACCAACCCCGCCAATGCCTATCACCGCCACATGGGCGGCGCGTACTTGGGCGGCACCAGCGCGGCCATACAGCCGTTCTAGGCCGCCAAACCGGCGCTGTAGCAGCGCTTGGCGTTCATCGGTGTCTTCATGCAAAGCGGTTTGCATCACTTCATTTGCGCTAGGCGCTCTTTGGCCGCACTGGCGGCTTCAGACTTGGGATAGGCGGCCAGCAGGTCTTCTAGCGTTTTGCGTGCGCCACGCACTTCTTTTAGCTCCAACTGGCAGTTGGCCATCGACAAAGCAGCCTCTGGGGCACGGGCGTGCTTAGGGGCTGCCGCCAACAGGGCCTTAAAGGTGGTAATGGCTTCTTTGTAGTTGCGCGTAGCATATTGGGCATTGCCCAGCCAAAAGCGCGCCGAAGCGACATAGCCACTGCGCGGCTGTTGCCTGAGAAAGTCAGCAAAGGCGGTTTGCGCCTCTGGAAACTTGCCCGCACGAAACTGCGCCAGTGCGGCCTCAAAAGCGGTTTTTTCTGCCGGGTCGGCCATGAATTCTTGGCCATCCACCATCACTTTGACCGGCTCAAACTGGCGCAGGCGCTCATCCACACCCACGGCAATATCGCGCTGCTGGCGTTGCAGCTCGGCCACTTCGCGTTGCAGTTGCTCGTTTTGGCCGCGCAGTTTGGCCATCTCGCTACGCAAGGTGTCGATTTGGTTTTGCAACTCTAACAAGCTACGGCGCGCTTGGGAGCCATCGTCGCCAGTGCGGCGCACATCTTCGCTGGTGCGTTGATTGGCCTGTTGCAGCACATCGATACGCTGGCGCAGCTCTAAAATGGCCCGGCGTGCTTCGCCGTCTTCAAACAGGGCGGCTTGGGCGGTGGGCAGACAGACTGCCGACAGCGCCAGCAGCCAAGGTGCCAGTGGGGCCACCGCAAAACGGCGGGCTAAGGTGCTGGGGCGGGCCATTAGCGGTAAGACAGTTCAGCGCGGCGGTTTTGTGCGTGCGCGTCTTCACTGTTGCCAGTGGCGGCTGGTTTTTCTTTGCCAAAACTGACGGCTTCCATCTGCGTATCAGGCACGCCCAACAAGCCCAAAGAGCGGCGCACCGCTTCGGCACGTTTTTGGCCCAGCGCGAGGTTGTATTCACGGCCACCGCGCTCGTCGGTGTGACCCTCAATCATCACCGTGCGCCCTTGGCCAGATTTGATAAAGCTGGCGTGGGCATCAATCAGGGTTTGGAACTCGGGCTTGATGGCGTAGCTATCGTAATCAAAATACACCAAACGGCTGACCCCAGCGGGGCCGGCTTTGTTGGCCGCCGATTGCGACAAATCTACCCCGGTAACGCCGCTCACGCCTGCACTGCCAGATTGGGCACCATTGAGGCCCAAATGGTGCGTTGGGATAGCCGTGGTGGTGCCATCGGCTGCCGGATTTTGCAAATCTACGCCCGAACTGCAGCCAGCTACCAACATGGCAGCCACCACGGCCCAAGAAAAACGCTTCAACATAAAAAACTCCTGCAATTTGAAAAAAATGAGCTAGAAAAAATGGTCAAAAATTATTGCTTCTGGAATGGGCCCCAGTCAGGCTCACGGATATCACCCCCCTGACCGGCCAGACGGGCCTTGATTTTTCCATCCAAGGTGGTAGTCATGAGGGCTTCGCGCCCTTGCTGCTGGGTGGCATACACAATCAGGCGGCTATTGGGTGCAAAACTGGGGTTTTCGTCGGCACTGGTATCGGTAATGGCGGTGGTGCTGCCGCTGGCCAACTCCATCACATGCAGCTTGAAGGCACCGCCCACGCGCGAGATATAGGCCAGCCAACGGCCATCGGGGCTGATACTGGGCGAAATGTTGTAATTGCCGCTAAAGGTGATGCGCTCGGCACTGCCGCCCGAGGCCGCGACGCGGTAGATTTGCGGTGCGCCGCCCCGGTCACTGACAAAATAAATGCTACGGCCATCGGATGAATACACCGGCTCGGTATCAATACCGGCACTTTGCATCAGGCGGCGCGCTTCGCCACCGTTGGCATCAATGGTGTAAAGCTGCGAGTTGCCATCGCGGCTGAGGGTAACGGCCAAGGTGCGGCCATCGGGTGACCACGCTGGCGCGCTGTTAGAGCCTCTGAAATTGGCAATCAGGCGGCGGCGGCCTGTGGCAATATCATGCACATACACCACCGGCTTGCGCGACTCAAACGACACATAGGCCAGTTGCATCCCAGAGGGCGACCAAGCGGGCGAAATAATAGGCTCGGGGCTAGACAGGGCGGCTTGGGAGTTTTCTCCATCGGCATCGGCCACCCACAGGCTATAGCGCGTGCCAGCCTTAGTGACATAGGCCAAGCGGGTAGAAAAAATACCCGGCTGTCCGGTGAGTTTTTCATAAATAAAATCGGCCACCCGGTGCGCCGCCAAGCGCAAATCAGCCGTGACCACGGCATAACTTTGGCCGCCCAAATCTTGGTTACGCACTACATCCCACAGGCGAAAGCGCACTTCAAAGCGGCCATCGGCCAGCCGGGTGACGCTGCCAGCGGCCAGTGCGTCGGCGGATTTTTGCCGCCACTGGCTTAAATCGGGGCGCACCGTCTCATCGAGCATCGCCCCGCTGGTGTCAATGTTGCGAAACTGGCCGCTGCGCTCTAAATCGGCCTGCACAATGGCGGCAATTTTTTGCGGTGCTTGGGCTTCGCCCCGAAAAGGGGCAATGGCTATCGGCAGTTGAGTCAGGCCCACGCCAGCAACTTCGACCCGAAACTGGGCCAGCGCCGGTAGGGCCGAAGAAGCCAAGGCCGCCGTAAGGGCATGGCGACGGGACAGGCGCGGCAAGGCCGCCGCAGAAGAGGAAGAAAACATCGGGTAGTGGGTCATAAGCAGACGATGCGTCGGGCAATGGCCGAACAGAAGTAGCGATGTTACCAAGCCCCGGCCCACAGGATGTGCAACCCGAGTGGGCAACCGTAGAATTCGCGCCACATGCAAACCCCTGAATCTTCTACCCCGCCCAGCCCTGCCACCCCCTCTGCCAGCCCCCCAGACAGCTTAGTCCAGCGCCTGAAACGATTGGCGGTGTATTTTGGTGGCCAACGCTTGGCTTGGACACTGGCCATGATGGGCACCTTGGTGGGTGCCCTGACCGAACCGCTATTAGCGGCCATGCTTAAACCACTATTAGACCAAGGTTTTACCCAAGGCACCTTGGCACTATGGACAGTGCCAGTAGCCATTATGGGGCTGTTTTTGGTGCGTGGCTTGGCGCTGTTTGCCGCCCAATATGCGCTGGCACGCATCGCCAACGAGGGTATGTTGGCGCTGCGCCGCACCCTGTTTGACCGCCTCTTGGCCGCCGAAATGGGTTTGTTTGCCCGGCAATCGGCCAGCAGCTTGGCCAATACCATCGTGTATGAGGTGCAAACCGGCTCGACGCTGCTGGTGCAAGCCGCCTTGGGCATCTCGCGCGATGGTTTTACCCTGCTGGCGCTGCTGGGCTATTTGCTCTATCTGAACTGGCAATTAACGCTGATTGTGGCCGTGGTGGCCCCCGGTGTGGCTTGGGTGATGAAAACCCTGTCGCGCCGCCTCTATCGCCTGACCAAAAGCAGCCAACAAGCCACCGATGCCTTGGCCTATGTGGTGGAAGAAAACGTTTTGGCCCATCGCATGGTGCGCTTGCACGGTGCCCAAGCCAGCCAAGCACAGCGTTTTGCAGCCTTGGGGCGCGAACTGCGCCAATTGGCGATTAAATCGACCATCTCCTCGTCGGCTATGACACCACTGACGCAAATGATGGCAGCGGCAGCCTTGTCCACAGTGATTTGCACCGCACTATGGCAAAGCCGTACTTTGGGCGCGGCGCAAAACGATTTAACCGTGGGGGGGTTTATCTCGTTTATCACTGCCATGCTGATGTTGATTACGCCTCTGCGCCGTTTGGCTGATGTCAGTAGCCCCATCACCCGAGGCTTGGCCGCTTTGGAGCGCGGCATGACCTTGCTGGGCGAAGCCCCAGCAGAAAGCGGTGGCAGCTACGCCCCGGCCCGTGCCCAAGGTCGCTTAGAACTGCGCGAAGTAAGCGTGCATTTTGGCAACGAAGCAGCAGCCCCAGCCTTAGACCAAATGAATCTGCTCATCCAGCCGGGCGAGGTGGTGGCCTTGGTGGGGCCATCGGGGGCCGGTAAAACCACGCTGGTGCATTTACTACCGCGCTTTTTAGAGCCTAGCAGCGGGCAAATTTTGCTCGATGGCCAGCCGCTGCCCGCATGGCAACTGCAAGCCTTGCGCGCACAATTTGCGCTAGTGAGCCAAGATGTGGTGATGCTCAACGATAGCATCGCCGTGAATGTGGCCTTGGGTGCAACGCTGGACGAAGTGCGCGTGCAAGCCTGTTTGGAAGCGGCCAACCTGTGGGCGCATGTGGCGGCACTGCCACAAGGCATCCATACCTTGGTGGGGCACAACGCTACGCAGCTTTCTGGCGGCCAGCGCCAGCGTCTGGCCATTGCGCGTGCTTTGTACAAAGATGCACCGATTTTGATTTTGGACGAAGCCACCTCGGCACTCGATACCGAATCGGAACGCTTGGTACAAGAAGCCCTGCAACGCCTGATGCAAGGGCGCACCACACTGGTGATTGCCCACCGGCTTTCTACCATTGAACACGCCGACCGGGTGGTGGTGATGGAACGCGGGCGCATGGTAGAGCAAGGCACCCATGCCCAACTGCTGGCCAGCGGCGGGCTGTATGCACGCTTGCAAAGCCGTTCGGTGGGGGAAGGTGCAGCACCATCACTGCATTGACAATGGCCGTTCCCATGTATTTCTATCTTCTTTTCTAGCTCTGAAGGCTCCACCTTATGCCCCAACACACCTTTCTTTGGCACGACTACGAAACCTTTGGTGCAGACCCCCGGCGCGACCGGCCCGCGCAGTTTGCCGCCATCCGCACCGATGCCCAGTTAAACGAAATCGGCGCACCGCTGATGCTCTACTGCCAGCCCAGCAACGATTACCTGCCCGACCCCCAATCGTGCCTGATTACCGGCATCACGCCACAACAAGCCGGGCAATTGGGGGTGCCCGAGCGCGAATTTGCCGCGCGCATCGAGGCCGAATTGGCCCGCCCCGGCACGGTTGGCGTAGGCTACAACACCATTCGCTTTGACGATGAATTCACGCGCTTTTTGTTTTGGCGCAACCTGATTGACCCCTACGCGCGCGAATGGCAAAACCAATGTGGCCGTTGGGATTTGATGGACGTGGTACGCATGGCCTATGCCCTGCGCCCCGAAGGCATCGTTTGGCCAACCAAAGAAGACGGCAGCCCCAGCTTTAAGCTAGAAGACCTAAGCCGCGCCAATGGCCTAGCCCACGAGCAGGCACACGATGCTCTGTCGGATGTGCGCGCCACTATCGCCCTGGCCCGGCTGGTGCGCCAGCACAACCCACGCCTGTTTGATTTTTGCTTTGCGTTGCACAAAAAAGATGGCGTGGCTGCTGAGTTGCACCTGCCCGTCACGGCGCAGACGGCGCGGCCTTTTTTGCATGTTTCTGGCATGTACCCGGCGCAGCGCGGTTGCTTGGCCGTGGTTTGGCCGTTGGCACACCACCCCACCAACAAAAACGAAATCATTGTTTGGGATTTGGCCCAAGACCCCAGCGAACTGGCCCACATCGACGTAGAAAGCCTACGCCTGCGCCTGTTTAGCCGCAGTGCCGATTTGCCCGAGGGCAGCACCCGCTTACCCATTAAAACCATCCATTTGAATAAATCGCCGATGGTGGTGGGCAACCTGCGTACCTTGCGCCCGGAACTGGCCCAGCGTTGGGGCATTAACATGGAGCAATGCTTGCAACACGCGGCCATCGCGCGCGATTTGCCCGATATGAGCGCCATTTGGTCTGCCGTCTATACCCGCCCACCCGAGCCTACACCCGATGTAGAACAAGACCTGTATGCTGGTTTTGTGGGCAACAATGACCGCTACCGCCTCAACGACCTGCGCCAAGCCAATGGCGATGCTTTGGCGCGCGTGCGTGGGCATTTTGATGACCCGCGCTTGGATGAGATTTTGTTCCGCTACCGGGCGCGCCATTTTTACGAATCGTTGGACGATATGGAGCAAGAGCGCTGGCAAGCGCACCGCAGCGCCTGCCTCCTTGATGGCCAAGGCGGCGCACGCACGCTAGAGCAGTTGCAGCAAGAGATTGACCAACTCTCCGAAAGCGCCGACGAGCGCGCCGAAGAAATTTTAGGGGCCTTGTACGACTGGGCCGATATGCTAGGGCAAACGCTTTAAGCCGGGTGCTGCTGGCGGCCACTGATGCCCGCAGCTTCACTCAGCACGCGCGTGGCCCATTGGTTCAGGCTAGTGCCTGCGGCTTGGGCCGCCGTGAGGGCGGCGCTGTGGACCGCTGGCGGCACGCGCAGCATGAGTTTGCCGCTGGCGGGTTTGAGCGGCTCTACACCTTTGCGGACACATTCTTCTAGGTAAAAATCGACGGCACGGCAAAAATCTTGGCGCAGTGCTGCCGCTGTTTCGCCTTCAAAAGTGATGCTAATTTGCTCGGGCAACCCTAACACTTTGCCCCACAAAATGCCATCATCGGCATCAAACTCAACGCGCGCTGTCAAGCCCTTGTGCGTCAATAAATTGCTCATGGATGTACTCCTAGTGCTTTCAACCAAGCACGAATTTCGTTGATTTGGTAGCGTTTGGCCTCTTTGCCGGGATGCGGACGGTGGGCGTGTTGCACACCACCACGCAAGTGCATGGCCACCCGAGAGCCAGCGCCCTCGGCCACCTCTCCGCCCAAAGCCAGCACCAGCGACTCGACATCAGAAAATTTGATGTTGCTTGAGGTAGGCTGGCCAAAAATGGCTTCGAGCGTTTTGCGGTGCTTGCTGTTCATGCAAGCAATCATAGTATGGCTTGAGCATTTCAGATAGCCATAAAATAATTGGAACCTGACCCCGTTTTGGTGGCGCGGCCCAAGGCTACCAAGGTGTCTAGTAGCGTGGGCAGGCGTTCGCGCCAACGGCCTTTGCCGGTGAAGTGGGCGGCGATGCCTTGCACATCAAGGCTGTGGCCAGCGCCAGCCAGCACTTGGGCCACGGCTTTGATTTGTTCGGTGACTTCGGTGGGCCAAGGGCGGGGGGGCAGCGCCAGCTTGGGGGTTTTGGCCGTGGCTTGGTCGTCGGTGGAGGGTTCGACGCTGGTATCCAAGGCTACCTGTTCACCTTGGCCGGTTTGCTGCTGAAATTGGGGGCGCAGCCAGCGCACCGTTCCTGCCGCTTCTTCGGTGGCGCGTTGGGCGTTGAGGGCCACCAAGCGCAGCAGCAGGGTGTCGGTGTCCAAGGGCAGGCGCAGGTCGGGCCAGCCGTAGGCTTGTAGCACGGCGGCATCGAGTTCGTCGTGCAGGCTTTGCAGCACGCCCACCAAGCCTAGCTGGTGCAGGGTTTTTTCTTTGGGCGTGAGGGCTTGGCCTTGGCGCAGTTTTTCCAAGACGTTGTACAGCGCTGTGAGCGTGACTTCCGGGTGGGCGGCTTGGCGCGCTTTGCGGTGCGCGTCGATGTGTTCGGCCAGTTGGCGGATACGGCTGGCCAGCTCCGGGGTCAGGCCGGTGTCGTCGCTGGGGAAGGGGAAGGCTTCAAAACAGGTGGATTTGCTGTAAACCGGGTCATTGCCAACGCCCAAACGGCCCCCAGCAGTTAAAGCCCAAATGCCATGCACGGCACTGGACAACACGCCCAAATGCAAGGCATCGTCACTGGCAATGGCAATAAGCTTGTCATCGGGCAAGATGGACGCATCCAGCCATTGAAACACCCGATGCTTGGCGACTTGGCCGGTGACGATATAGTGGGGCAGTCCCTCGATGGATTCCCGCATCCTTGGTTGGTCTTCAGCAAATCGCCACCAAAAATCTCGTCGCTTAGGTCTAGGGTTCAAATCCCGCTCCGGCTTGACCCGCTCCAGTAGCCACTGGTACACCTCTGGAAAGCGTTGGCGCACTTCGTCGGCCTGCAAGCCAAACAAATCAATCACCAATACCCCGCGCGGTGTGCCGGTCAGGTCGCGCCCGTTGCGGTAAGGGCGAATGTGTTTTTCTAAACCGGGCACGCTGCCTAGACCCAAGTGGCGCGCTTCTTCGGGTGTGACGATAAAGCCAGCGCCATGCGGAATCACGCCACGATTGGAAAGGCGGTCGTTGGCTTGCAATTTCTGCGCTGCGGCTACGTTGGCCCCAATTTTCAGGTCGGCATGAATTAGCCCTTGCCGGGTTGCCAACTCCACGGCCACTTCACCATTGTCGGCTTCGGTTTCTTGGGTTACGGTTTGCAATTTGCCCTCTGCGCTGCCACGGGCGGCTACTGTCATGGCGATACGCACGGCGGCACCATTGCTGCCATCTACCCAAGGGTGGTCAGGAATCGCAAACGCCAAATGCAGCGCCCATGCGTCGGGGCTGGGCGTGCCGGGGGCCGATTTCTGCGCCTTTGGCAGTATGAGGCCCCCGGCATGTCCGGCCTCGGCGCTGCCCCCAGCGCCAGACAAAGCCGCCTGCACCACGCGCCGGTTAAAAATCATGGTTAGGCTGTTGGTGGTTATCAGGCCAAAGCGTTGCGCCTGCCCGTTACGCACCGTTTCTGCTGCCTTGTGCCACCAATACATCACCAAATCGGCACTTTCGGGCACTTCGGGCCAAGCAGCGCGCAAGGCATCGACATAGCCATCGCCCAGCGCCACACGCAAGCGCTTGTTGCCAATAAACGGCGGATTACCCACCACAAAATCGGCCTGCGGCCACTGCGCCTGCCGGGGATTGATATAGCGCCACTGCACCACCTGCGCCGCCTCATCGGGCACCGGCTGCCCCGTGGCCGGGTGCGTCTTGAAGGTGCATCCATCCCAACGGCTTAACACCTGCCCGGCTGCGTCCGTCATCGGCTCTTGGCCATCGTAGGCCAACACGGCATCGCGGCACTCAATGTTGCCGTAATCATGTACCACCGGCTCGGCCACACTGGCTTGGCCGTTGGTGCGGATATGCCACTGCAAAAAGCCAATCCACAACACCAATTCGGCCAAAGCGGCGGCGCGCTGGTTTAACTCGATACCGCGCAATTGTTGCAAAGTTACCGTCTCGCGGCCCAAATCCAAAGCATCTTGGGTCTCGCCCAAAGTATTAAGCTGGTTGAGCACCTCGCCCTCTAGCCGCTTGAGATGCTCTAGCGTCACATACAAAAAATTGGCACTGCCACAGGCTGGGTCTAACACGCGCAGGGTACAAAGGCGGTGCAAAAAATCTTTCACCGGCTGGCGTGCCTCTTGCCACTTGGCACGCACGGCGGCATGGTGGCGGTCTAGCGCGGCAAAATCTTTTTTGTTTTTGACGCTGGGCGGTTGCGCCTCTAAGGCGCTGGCCTCGTGCGCCAACAGCAGCGCGGCGGCTTGGGCGTTGGCCCATTCGGCGCGCAAAGGCTCTATCACCGTGGGCAGCACCAACCGCTCTACATAGGCGCGTGGCGTGTAGTGCGCGCCCAAAGCGTGGCGCTCTGCCGGGTTTAAGGCGCGCTCTAGCAGCGTGCCAAAAATGGCCGGTTCTACCTCGCGCCAATTGGCTTGCGCGGCATCAATCAACAAACCAATCTGCTCAGGGGTAAGCAACAGGCTATAACCCTCAACGTCCGCGCCCTTGAACAGTTTGCCGTTAAAGCGCAACACCGGCTGCACCAGCGCGGCAGAAAAGCCGCCCTTGTCCATATCGGCCCACAAAATACGCAACATCTGCTGCAAGGCGAGTGGGTTTTGCCGCTGCTGGCGCAACAAAGCCAAAAACGAGCCTTTGGGCAGCAGCTCTACATCTTCGGCAAACATGCTAAACAAACAGCGCGACAAATAGGCCGCCACGCTGTGCGGCGCGTGCCCGGCTTGCTCTAAAGAACGCGCCAACAGCGCCAGCTGCTGCGACACTTGGCGCGTCACCTTGGCGGCAATCAGCGCCGGGTTCAGGCTATCGGGGGCTGTCCAAATCAAGCGCAGGCGCTCTAACACCTCGGGCTGGGCCAAATCGGCCAGCAAAATGCGGTGGCTGCGCGGGTCTGGAAATGGCGTATAGGTGCCGCCACTGCGGCTAAATTCGGCATACAGCTCTATCACCGTGCCCACGTCCACCACCAAGACAAACGGGGGCCGCCCTTCCGCCGCTGGCAGTGCGCGGGCATAGCCTTCGCCTTGGCTGCGTGCGCGCAACAGGCCATCGTCAAAGCCTTTGGTGTGCGTGGCCGCTTTGAGCTTTTTGGCCTCCAGCACAAAATGGCCGCGCTTATAGCAATCAATGCGCCCAGCGCTGGTGCTGCCATCGCCATGCACAAAGGTGACGGGGCGCTCAAACATATAGTCTTGCGCGGGCGTGGGGTGCGGTTTGGGCACGCCCAGCAACTCGCACAAGTCCATGACAAAACTTTGTGCCGTGGCTAACTCGCTGGCGCGCACGCCTTGCCAGCGCTCAATAAACGCTGGTGCCGCACTGGCAGACGATGGGGACTGCATTTTTTAGAACGGTTGGGCTACCAAATCATGGCCACGCACTGCCACAATGCGCGCCTTGGTAAATTCGCCCACCTTGAGCTGCTTGCTGATTTTTTCCGGCGGCAACAATTGCACCGTGCCATCAATCTCGGGCGCGTCGGCATAACTGCGGCCCACACCCCCTTTACGCCCCAAACCGGGGGCCGAATCTATCAACACCTGCATGGTGGCACCCACGCGGCGCTGCAAACGGGCAATCGAGACTTCTTCGGCCACGGCCATAAAGCGGGCGCGGCGTTCTTCGCGCAAGGCCAGGGGCAACATGCCGGGCAGCTCGTTGGCCAGCGCACCTTTTACGTCGCTATAAGCAAAGCAGCCCGCGCGGTCAATTTGCGCCTCGCGCAGAAAATCGAGCAGATGCTGGAATTCCTCTTCCGTCTCGCCCGGAAAACCAGCAATAAAGGTGCTGCGAATCACGATGTCGGGGCAAATCTCGCGCCAGCGTTGGATGCGTTCTAAATTTTTCTCGCCATTGGCCGGGCGCTTCATGCGCTTCAACACATCAGGGTGGCTGTGCTGGAAGGGTACATCCAAATACGGCAACACCAAGCCTTGGGCCATCAGCGGAATCACCTCATCCACACTGGGGTAAGGATAGACGTAATGCAAACGCACCCAAGCGCCGTAAGGCTTGGCGATTTCACCCAGCGTTTGCACCAGCTCTAACATGCGCGTTTTGACGGGCTTACCATCCCAAAAGCCGGTGCGGTATTTCACATCCACCCCATAGGCCGAGGTGTCTTGGCTAATCACCAGCAGCTCTTTCACGCCACCAGCAAACAGCGCTTTGGCTTCAGACAGCACATCGCCCACCGGGCGCGAGACCAAATCGCCGCGCATGGATGGAATGATGCAGAAGGTGCAACGGTGGTTGCAGCCCTCGCTAATTTTCAGGTAGGCGTAATGCTTGGGCGTGAGTTTCAGGCCCGCCACACCAAAACCACCGGGCACCAAATCGACAAACGGGTCGTGCGGCTTGGGCAGGTTTTGGTGTACGGCATCCATCACCTCTTGCGTGGCATGGGGGCCAGTGACGGCCAGCACGCTGGGGTGCATCTCGCGCACCATATTGCCGCCGCTTTCGCCAGCGCGCGCGCCCAAGCAACCGGTGACGATGACCTTGCCGTTTTCGGCCAGTGCCTCGCCAATGGTGTCTAGGCTCTCTTTCACGGCATCGTCAATAAAGCCGCAGGTGTTGACGATGACCAAATCGGCCCCGTCAAAGGTTTTAGAAGTTTGGTAGCCCTCGGCGCTTAGTTGCGTGAGGATGAGTTCAGAGTCGGTCAGGGCTTTGGGGCAGCCCAAGCTCACAAAGCCGATTTTAGGAATTTTGGCGGGAGAAGATGCTTCAGTCATGCCGCTATTGTCCCAGCATTGCGCCGGGAACGGGCATGGCAAGGCCAACGCTGCTTTAGCGCTTGAGACCCAGCACCCCCAGCATTTGCTCGGTTTGCTGTTGCATTTTTTCTTGCATTTGGGCAAACATGCTGCGCGACTGCTCGGCATAGTTGCCCATCAGGCTCTGCATCATGGGCGATTGGGCGCTCATAAACTGCGCCCAAACCTCGGGGGTCATGCTTTGCGATTGTTCGGCCATCTTGGTTTGCATGTCGGTAAACATTTGCACATTTTTTTCCAAGTAGCTACCCATAAAGCCCTGCATGGCGTGGCCATAGATGCGGATGATGTTCGACAGCACGGCTTCGGTAAACAGGGGTGCGCCCCCGGCTTCTTCTTCCAAAATAATCTGCAACAAAATGCTGCGCGTGATGTCTTCGCCAGTTTTGGCATCGCGCACCACTAAATTTTGATGCTCCATCACCAACTGCCTCACTTCGGCCAGCGTGATGTAGGCCGAGGTATTGGTATCGTAAAGGCGGCGATTGGGGTATTTTTTAATCACGCGCGGTGCCAACTTGGGGATGGTGGGTGGCACGGTTTTCTCGTCTTGCACTACTAAAACTCCCTGTGGGCCTTGCAGCCCATCTATCTCAATTGGATTGCTTTCCATTCTAGGCTGCCCGCAAGACAAGCACCTACCGATACCCCTACGCGCTTGCATAGCTAGGCAGTGGGTACGACAATCGCCAGCCCATGCACCACTGTCTATTTACCTATGTCTGCTGATTTGCCTTGGCTAGAGCCGGGCGAGCCGTTTCCTGACCCGCACACCGCTTGGGGGGCGCACAGCCCAGCGCCCGGCTTGCTGGCCGCTGGCGGGGCGCTAGACGTGCCCCACCTGCTACGCGCCTACAGCAACGGCATTTTTCCGTGGTTTAGCAAGGGCCAGCCCATTTTGTGGTGGTGCCCACAGCCGCGCATGGTGCTGCCAGTGGCGCAGTTTAGGCTGCACCGCTCTTTGCGGCGCACCTTAACCAAGTTTCGGGCCAATGTTGGCTGTGAAATTCGCATCGACAGCAGCTTTGGCCGCGTAATGCAAGCCTGCGCCAATACACCACGCCCCGGCCAACCCGGCACTTGGATTGTGCCGGCCATGCACACTACCTACCAGCAACTGCACGCCGCTGGCTATGCCCACAGCGTAGAGACGTGGATAGATGGGCAATTGGTGGGTGGCCTGTATTGCGTGGCCATTGGGCAAGCGGTGTTTGGCGAGTCCATGTTCGCGCACCAAACCGATGCCTCCAAAATAGCCTTAGCCGCTTTGGTGGCCCTGTGCCGCCGCCAAGGGGTAGTTTTGATTGACTGCCAGCAAAACACGCGCCATTTGGCATCGTTGGGGGCGCACGAAATAGCCCGCGCTGATTTTTTGCAACATCTACGCCAAGCACAACAGCTACCAGCCCTGCACTGGCAATTTAGCCCGCTAGACTGGGATGCCTTAATGCCGCCCACCGCCCCCGCCGCATGACGCAACCTTACGACCTCCCGCCGCAAACCTTGCAGTTTTACGCCACAGCCCCCTACCCGTGCAGCTATCTGGCCGACCGGCAGGCGCGCTCGCAGGTAGCCACGCCGGGCCATTTGGTACGCAGTGACACCTTCTCAGAGCTGGTGCGGCTGGGCTTTCGGCGCAGTGGCATGTTTACCTACCGACCCTATTGCGATGGCTGCCAAAGCTGTATGCCCTTGCGCGTGCTGGTGCAAGAATTTGCCCCCAACCGCAGCCAACGCCGTGCTTGGGCGCGCCATGCCCATTTGCAGGCGCGTGTGCTGGCCCCCAGCTTGGTGCCCGAGCATTACCAACTTTACCTGCGCTACCAGCAGGCACGCCACGCCGGTGGCGGTATGGACCACGACAGCATCGACCAATACCGCCAGTTTTTGCTGCAAAGCCGCGTCGATACCCGGCTGGTAGAGTTTCGCCAGCCCTCGGCGCAGCACCCCGATGGCATCCTGAAAATGGTTTCTATCTTAGATTTACTCGATGATGGCCTATCGGCGGTTTACACCTTTTACGAGCCTGAAGCCGGTTGCAGTTACGGCACCTACAACGTGCTATGGCAAATTGAGCAAGCCCGCCTGCAAGGCATGGACTACCTCTATCTGGGTTACTGGATTGCCGACAGCCCCAAAATGCGCTACAAGTCCAGCTACCTACCGCACGAGGTATTACAGCGCCAGCACTGGCAGCGCGTGAGCGCGTGAACGTACAAACGCATCAAGTTAGCGGGCAAAATTTCACGTTATAAAATACGCCCTCTTATAGATTGCGCGCAACCTGATGAAAAAAAAAGATTCTGCCCTCCCCCCCAAACCTAGCGTTCAGGTGATTGAGCGCATGTTCACGCTGATAGACATTTTGGCAGCACGCGAAGAAGCCATCTCGCTCAAAGAAATCAGCGAAAAATCGGGCCTACACCCTTCCACCGCGCACCGTATTCTTAACGACTTGGCCACAGGCCGATTTGTTGACCGCCCCGAATCGGGCAGTTACCGCTTGGGAATGCGCCTGTTAGAGCTAGGCAACTTGGTCAAAGGTCGCCTCAATGTGCGCGATGCAGCACTCATCCCCATGCGTGAGCTACACAAACAAATCCAACAGCCCGTCAATTTGAGTATGCGCCAAGGCGATGAAATCGTCTATGTAGAGCGCACTTACAGCGAGCGCTCTGGAATGCAGGTGGTGCGCGCCATTGGAGGCCGAGCACCGCTGCATCTGACATCTACCGGCAAACTGTTTTTGGCCGCCGATGACCCACAACAGGTACGCAACTACGCCACGCGCACTGGCCTGCCCGGCCACACGCACAACAGCATCACCCAGCTGGTGGTATTAGAGCGCGAACTGGCCAAAGCACGCCAAACTGGCGTAGCGCGTGACAACGAAGAACTAGAACTGGGCGTGCGTTGTATGGCCGCCGGAGTCTATGACGACCAAGGCAAGCTGCTGGCAGGTTTGTCTATTTCTGCGCCCGCCGACCGGCTGGATGAAGGTTGGCTGTCTAAATTGCAAACCACGGCGCAGCGCATATCCACTGCTTTGGGCTACAAGCAAGCCAGCAACCACGATTAAGGCCAGCGGCTCCACCGCTCAACGGCTCAGGTTGCGCCCTTGGGTCACAGCGGAATGCAAGGTAGAAGCCGACAAACCAGCCTCTACCCAATTGCGTACCCGTTCAGCATCGCCCAAGCGGCTAAATTTGCCCGAAGAATCCAAAAACACCATGATGAGCTTGCGTCCGGCCACCTTGGTTTGCATGACTAAGCAGCGCCCAGCTTCAGAGATGTAGCCGGTTTTTTGCAAGCCAATATCCCAATTGGGGTTTTTGACCAACTGATTGGTGTTGTTGTATTGCAGGGTTTTAGGCCCCACCGCCACTTCATAACCGGGAGAGGTAGAAAACTCGCGCAATAACGAATCGCGGTAAGTTACATTGACCAAGACCGCCAAATCACGCGCGCTAGATTGGTTGTGGCTAGACAATCCGGTAGGCTCGACAAAGCGGGTATCCATCATGCCCAATTGCCGTGCTTTGGCATTCATTTTGGCCACAAACACCCCCAAACCGCCGGGATAGGTGCGCCCCAGAGCATTGGCGGCGCGGTTTTCACTGGACATCAGCGCCAGATGCAGCATTTCACGGCGCGTCAGGGTGGTGCCGACACTCAGGCGCGAGCGGCTACCCTTTTCGGTATCAATATCGTCTGCGGTGATGGTGATGGGTTCCTCCATCGGCAAACGCGCCTCTGAAATCAGCAACCCGGTCATCAGTTTGGTTAAAGAGGCAATCGGCAGCACGGCCTGGTCATTTTTACGCAACAGCACCTCTTGGGTGTCTTGGTCAATCACAAAAGCCACGCTGGATTTAAGGTCGAGTGGGTCTGTAGCATAGTGCAATCCTGCCAATTCACCAAACGAGGGTCGCGCCACGGCAGCCGTGGTGGCTGCTGCCGCTGCCACCGCCACAGCAGCGCGGCCAGCGGCTTTGCCACGCCCTCTAGACTGAGGGGCCGACACCACCTTGACTCGCTTGGCTGCGGCTGCGCGCGCCAACACGGGGGCACGCCCAGCGCGTTGGGCCACGGGCTTGGTGGCTGGTTTGGCCTTCACAGCAACCACACTGGCTTTAACGGCCTTTTTGGCCGGAGCGTTTTTACGTTCTGCGGCCCCAGCTGACGGCGACAACAATGCTAGCCCCAGCACAGCCACTGACAATAGCCGAACCAAGGGACGCAGTGCTGTGGGTGAACGACGACAACAAGTCACAGGGTATCTCCAAACAGCAAACAAGGATAAAAAAACAAAAAGCCACGCAATGGTAACCTTTTGCGTGACTTTTTGTATCTTAGCCTTCATTATAGGCTTGGAGTGCCGATATAAGGAATTTATCGCCCCTTTACATCTACAAGCCGCTTAGCCTTGGGCGGCAACACGCTCGGTTTTGCTGTGCAGCTTGTTCAAAGCGCTCAGATAGGCTTTGGCCGAGGCCACCACAATGTCGGGGTCTGCGCCCACGCCATTGACCACCCGGCCACTGCTTTGCAGGCGCACCGTCACCTCACCTTGGCTTTCGGTAGAGCCACTGATAGCATTGACCGAATACAGCACCATTTCGGCGCCGCTATGCACATGCGATTCAATCGCCTTGAGCGAGGCATCTACCGGGCCATTGCCGTCCGATTGCGCCTTGATTTCTTGGCCAGCCACGGTAAACACCACCGTAGCATGTGGGCGCTCGCCAGTCTCACTGTGCTGGGACAAGGAGACAAAACCGAAATGCTCTTGTGTGTGGCTCAGGCTCTCGTCATTGACCAAGGCCAAAATATCCTCGTCAAAAATCTCACTCTTGCGGTCGGCCAGTTCTTTGAAGCGGGCAAAAGCGGTGTTGGTTTCGGTTTCGCTGTCTAAGCTTACGCCCAATTCTTGCAAGCGCTGCTTAAAGGCGTTGCGGCCACTGAGCTTGCCCAGCACAATTTTGTTGTTGCTCCAGCCTACATCCTCGGCACGCATAATTTCGTAGGTGTCGCGCGCCTTGAGCACGCCATCTTGGTGGATGCCGCTGGCATGGGCAAAGGCATTGGCCCCCACCACCGCCTTGTTGGGCTGCACGACAAAGCCAGTAATTTGGCTGACCATGCGGCTGGCGGCCACAATGTGCTGGGTGTCGATGTTCAGGCCAAGGTTGAAGTAATCGCGCCGCGTCTTCACGGCCATGACTACTTCTTCCAAGGCGCAATTGCCAGCGCGCTCGCCCAAGCCATTGATGGTGCATTCAATTTGGCGCGCCCCACCAATTTTGACCCCAGCCAAAGAGTTAGCTACCGCCATGCCCAAGTCATTGTGGCAATGCACCGACCAAATCGCCTTATCGCTATTGGGCACGCGCTCGCGCAGGGTTTTAATAAACTCGCCATACAGCTCTGGAATGGCATAACCCACGGTATCGGGCACATTGATGGTGGTAGCCCCTTCGGCAATCACTGTTTCAATCACGCGGCACAGAAAGTCCATTTCACTGCGGTAGCCGTCTTCGGGGCTAAACTCAATGTCGCCACACAGGTTGCGGGCAAACCGCACCGACTGCTTGGCCTGCTCTAACACCTGCTCGGGGCTCATCCGCAGCTTTTTTTCCATGTGCAGCGGCGAGGTGGCAATAAAGGTGTGGATACGGCCCCGGTTGGCTCCCTTGAGGGCCTCGGCAGCGCGGGCAATGTCGCGGTCATTGGCACGCGAGAGCGAGCAAACCGTGGAATCTTTGATGGCGTTGGCAATCATTTGCACGGCTTCAAAGTCACCGTTGGAGCTGGCGGCGAAACCGGCCTCAATCACATCCACCTTGAGGCGCTCTAACTGGCGCGCAATACGCAGTTTTTCGTCCTTGGTCATAGAGGCGCCGGGCGATTGCTCGCCATCGCGCAAGGTGGTATCAAAAATAATCAATTGGTCGGTCATGGCTGGCTCCTAGGGTCTGAAATAGCAAAAAAAAAGCCCGCTGCGATTGCATACGGGCTTTTGAGGAAAAAGTGTGCGCGCGCGCTTACTGTCTCCGCCCAGTGGAGGATAGTAGTAGAGCGTAGGCCAACGTTTTCATGGCAGCCAATGTAGCACAGTTGCGATGGGTTTGCAGAGTTTATTGGTGCAGGCCACGCTCTTCTGGCTCATCGGTAGAGGTGCTAATCACGCTGGTTTGCAAGCCCTTGGCCTTGCGCCAAGCATAGATGCCATAGCCACTGAGGCCATAGAACACAAAAACGCCAAACAGCGCAATCGGCGGATGGATATTGACAACCGCAATGCCCAGCGCTATCAACACAATCACGGCAAAGGGCACGCTTTTTTTCATGCGGATATCTTTGAAACTGTAAAACGGCACGTTGGTCACCATCGTCAGGCCCGAGTAGAGGGTAAAGGCAAACATCACCCAAGTGAGGCCATACCACTCCAACCACAAGCCACTGTGGCCACGCTGCACGCCCAACTCGGTCATTAGCCAGATAAAGCCCATCACCAAAGCGGCCGCTGCTGGCGAGGGCAGCCCCTGAAAATAGCGCTTATCTACCACCGCCGTATTCACGTTAAAGCGCGCCAAGCGCAACGCCGCACAGGCGCAATAGACAAAAGCGGCAATCCAGCCCCAGCGGCCCAAATCTTTCAGTGCCCAAATATAGGCAATCAGCGCAGGCGCAGCACCAAAAGACACCATGTCAGATAGCGAGTCCATCTGCTCGCCAAAGGCGCTTTGCGTGTTGGTCATGCGGGCAATACGGCCATCGAGGCTATCGAGCACCATCGCACAAAAAATGCCGATGGCTGCCAAGTCAAAGCGCCCATTCATCGCCATGACTACTGCATAAAAACCGCCAAACAAGGCGGCCAGCGTGAACAGGTTGGGCAAAATGTAAATTCCCTTGCGGCGCTTACGCACCAGCAATTCAGGGTTTTGCCCGCCCGATGTACCTTCATCCATTCCATTGACCTCCAGCGCCATTGCCAGCGCACGGCAAACATATCAGAGGCTGGCAGTGTACCTGCGCCGACACCCTACACCCAGCTCTCGCCCAAGGTCTCGACTTGCTGTAGCACCAAATCGACGGCGGCTTCGGCTTGGTCGGGTGGGTATTTGTATTTGCGTAGCACCCGTTTGACCATCAGCCGCAAGGTGGCGCGCACGCTTTCGCGCTGCGCCCAATCAATGGTGATGTTTTTTTTGAGGTTTTCGGTCAGCTCGTGGGCGATTTTTTTCAGGGTTTCGTCGGTCAGTTGCAGCACGGCAGACTCGTTGTGGGCCAGCGCATCGTAGAACTTGATTTCATCCTCTGACAGGCCCAGTTGCTCGCCCCGGCTGGCGGCCTGCTGAAACTGGTGCGCCATCGCCACCAGTTCTTCCATCACCTGTGCGGTTTCAATGCTACGATTTTGGTAACGGCTGATGACGTTGGACAGCAGGTCGGAGAATTTGCGCTGTTGCACCACGTTGGTGGCAAACTTGGATTTGATTTCGCCCTCTAACAGGCGCTCCAATAGTTCAACCGCCAAGTTTTTCTCCGGTAGCTTTTGCACCTGTTGCAAAAATCCTTCATCCAATAGCCCGATGTTGGGTTTGTCTAGGCCCACGGCATCGAAGATGTCCACTACCGAGTCACTGACCACGGCTTGGTTGATGATTTGCCGAATCGCCAAGTCACGCTGTTCGTCGGTTTTCTTCTGCTGGCTCAGGTCGCGTTTGGTCAGAATCACTTTCACGGCTTGCAAAAAGGCTACCTCGTCGCGCACCGCCTTGGCTTCATCCAAGGTGCAGCACAGGCTAAAGGCACGGCTCATGGCCAGCGCGGTATCGGCAAAGCGCTTTTTGCCATCGCGCGCTAACTTGCCTTGTGGGCTACCCGGCACCGGTAGCAAACCCAGCACATGGTTGGCAGCGCCAGCCAAGGTTTTATGGCCCCCCGTTTTAAAGCCGCTGTAATCAAAACCGTGCAACATGGCGCGCAGTACGTCGATTTTTTCTAGCAGCACAGCCAAGGCTTCGTGGGCATCTACGGTAGGGCGGCCACGGCCTTTGCTGGCAGTGTATTCGCGCATCGCGGCTTTCAACTCGTTACCGATGCCGATGTAATCCACCACCAAACCGCCTTGCTTGTCTTTAAACACCCGATTCACACGGGCAATGGCTTGCATCAGGTTGTGGCCCTTCATGGGCTTATCGACGTACATGGTATGCACGCAGGGGGCATCAAAGCCGGTGAGCCACATGTCGCGCACAATCACCAATTGGAGCGGGTCTGCGGGGTCTTTGAAGCGTTTTTCTAGCCGTTTTTTGGTTTGGCTGGGGTAGATATGCGGGCGCAGCAAGGCTTTGTCGCTTGCACTGCCGGTCATGATGATTTTGATACGGCCCTGCTCCGGGTCGTCGCTGTGCCAATCGGGGCGCAGCTGGATGATTTCGTCGTACAAATGCACGCAAATATCGCGGCTCATGGCCACTAGCATGGCTTTGCCGTGTTGGGCGGCGTTGCGCTGCTCAAAGTGGGCCACCAAGTCGGCGGCGACGCTGGCAATGCGTGGTCCAGCACCGACGATTTTTTCCAGTGCGGCCCAACGGCTTTTAAGCTGGGCTTGGGTGGCGTCTTCTTCGTCTTCGGCCAGTTCATCCACTTCTTCGTCCAATTCGGACAGGTCGGCTTCCTTCAGCTTGAGCTTGGCCAAGCGGCTTTCGTAGTAGATGGCCACGGTAGCACCGTCTTCCTTGGCCTGCTGCATATCGTAAACATGGATGTAATCGCCAAACACGGCGCGGGTATCGCGGTCGGTGCTAGAAACCGGCGTGCCAGTAAAGGCCACAAAGGTGGCATAGGGCAAAGCATCGCGCAGGTGCTGGGCATAGCCCGCTTGGTAGCGGGTGGTGTAGGCGGGCGGGGCAAATTCGGCGCTGGCAACAGTGGCCCCCGTGCCAGTAGTGGTGGCCAGCTTGCGCGTCTTGAGTTTGGCCTGAAAGCCATATTGGGTGCGGTGCGCCTCATCGGCAATGACAACGATATTGCGCCGCTCCGACAGCACCGGGAAGATGTCCTCATCCTCACCGGGCATGAATTTTTGGATAGTGGCAAAGATGATGCCGCCCGAAGGCCGGTTGCCCAGCAGTTGGCGCAACTCTTGCCGCGTATGGGCCTGCACCGGGGTTTGGCACAGCAGGTCTTGCGCCAAGCAGAACACGCCAAACAGTTGCCCGTCCAAGTCGTTGCGGTCGGTAATAACGACGATGGTCGGGTTCTGCATGGCTGGCTCTTGCATCACGCGCGCGGCAAAGCAAGTCATGGTGATGCTTTTGCCGCTGCCTTGCGTGTGCCAGACGACACCGCCTTTGCCCTGTGTCTGGGCGGGGCTATCGGGGCGCGAAGCGGCTACTACCTGTTCAATGGCGGCACGTACCGCGTGGTACTGGTGGTAACCGGCAATCTTTTTCACCAACTGGCCATCGTCCTCAAACAGGACAAAGTAGCGTAAATAGTCCAATAGATAGGCTGGGGCCAGCGCGCCACGCACCAAGGTTTCTAGCTCGTTAAACTGGCCCAGCGGGTCTGTTTGTAGGCCGTCGATGGTGCGCCACTGCAAAAAGCGCTCGGCATTGGCCGATAGGGAACCCATGCGCGCCTCGGTGCCGTCGGAAATCACCAGCACCTCGTTGTAGTGGAACAGGTCTGGAATTTGCGCTTTGTAGGTCTGAAGCTGGTCGTAGGCTTTCCAGAGGTCAGCAGCGACATCGGCAGGATTTTTAAGCTCCATCAGCACCAGTGGCAATCCATTGACGAACAAGATGATGTCTGGGCGGCGTGTATGGTGCGCGCCTTTAATGCTGAATTGGTTAACCGCCCAAAACTCATTGCGCGAAGCATCCGCCCAATCGATGAGGCGCACAAAATCGCCAATGGTGTGGCCGTTTTGCTGGTACTGCACCGGTACACCAGCCACGAGCAGTTTATGCAAGGCACGGTTGGCCAACAACAACGAAGGAATGCCCAAGTCCAGCACCCGCTGTAGTGCATCTTCGCGGGCGGTGCTGGGAATGCCGGGATTGAATCGGGCAATGGCTTGGCGCAGGCGCTCCGTTAGCAGCACTTCGCGGTAATTAGCGCGCTGGGGATGGGGATGGGGGCCATCGGGGGCAATGTCGTAGCCGCTGTGTACCGTGTAACCCAACTCGGCCAGCCAGCTGAGGGTTTCTTGTTCGAGTTGGTCTTCGGTCATTGCGACATCAAATCAATATAGGTTTGGTAACTATAGCTGCGGTTCTTTTTCTGCCCGGTCAACTCTTTGATGATGCCTAGGCTCTCCAGCAAATTCACCGCAACGGTGGCGGTGGGGAAACTGGTACCTAACCGCTGACGCACCATGTCGATGGTGAAACGCGGCATCATGGGCAAGACTTCAAAAAGCCTGTAGCCCATAGGCCCAGCCTTAGGGGATTCCAGCAGCAGCCGTCGGTCACTGGCCACTTGGCTGGCCAGTGCCACAATGCCGCGCTCGGCCTGCGTGGCCGCCACTTCTACCCCTTCGATGAAGAAAGCCACCCAGCCTTCCCAATCGCCCTCGGTACGAATGGCCGACAAGCGCCGGTAATACTCCGATTGGTGTTGCTTGAGGTAGGCACTAAGGTACATCAGCGGCTGCGGCATCAAGCCCCATTCTTCCAGCAATGCCGCAATCAGCAAGCGCCCAATACGGCCATTGCCATCCAAGAAGGGATGAATAGTCTCAAACTGGGCATGTACCAGTGCGATACGCACCAAGGGCGGCAGCGTGGGTTGCGGGTCGTGGATAAAGCGTTCTAAGTCGGCCAGCAAGGGGGCCACGTTTTCAGGCGGTGGGGGCACAAACGCCGCGTTGCCGGGGCGGGTGCCGCCAATCCAGTTCTGCGAGCGCCGCAATTCTCCCGGCTGTTTGCCTTGGCCACGTACCCCATCGAGTAAATGCTGGTGCGCTTGGCACAACAGCCGCACGCTAATGGGCAAACCCTTGGGGTCTTGGAGCTGCTGGCTCACAAAACGGAACGCGCGCAGATAGTTGGTCACTTCCTCTACGTCGGCGGTGTTGGCCACCACAAAACCCGCTTCGCCATCGAACAAGTCGGTCAAGATAGCTTGGGTGCCTTCAATTTGCGAGGTCAGCAACGCCTCTTTGCGGATGGCGCTGTAAATTAGCCAGTCTAGCGACGGCACCAGCCCCGATACCCCCGACAGGCGCGCCAATGCCAGCTCGGCCCGGTGGTGGCCGGCCCACGCTGTAGCGGCCAACTCAGGCGCAGCCGGAGGCAGTGCGTGGGGCACAAAAGCCTTGACCGGAATCTTCGCGGCAAGCCTCGGGGTTCAGCCCGAGGTTCGAGCGAACA
>CAYMAC010000009.1:0-101267 GCA_964388325.1 uncultured Simplicispira sp.
CGCTGGGTTACGCCGGTGTCTATGGCTCCTTCCTGCTGTTTGCCAAGCGCGCTGCCGTCAAGTACGGCATCTCGGCGCGCGAGATTCTGGTTGAAATGGGCCGCCGTGGCATGGTGGGTGGTCAAGAAGACATGATTGAAGACACCGCCCTGACCTTGGCCAAGGCACGTGGCTTCAAAACTGGCCCTACGACTCAGGAGAGCGCAAACACGCTCTTAGAAGTCTAAACGCACCCCCAGCGTGATATTGCGCCCCATGAGCGGTGCTGCATTTTTAATAAAAGAGCTGTGGGCATAGGCCAAGCGGTCATTCAGGTTACGCGCACGCAGGTAGATTTGCCACGGCTGGCCGCTGCTGCTACGCGCATGGTAAGACAACCCCAGATTTAACATGCCGTAACTGGGGGTTTCGCTTTCAAAGGCGGCAATGCGGGTTTGGCGCGCCACTTGCACCCATTCGGTGTAGCCTTGCCAAGCCTGCCATTGGCCTTCTAGGCGCACACCTAAACGGGCTGCCGGAATGCGCGGCAGTTTGCCCCCCCCATCCAAACGGGCGCGCACCACATCACCAAACACACTGATGCCCAGTTGCTGCGGTAGGCGTTGGTGTAAACGCCCTTCCAAGCCGGTAAAACGTGCATCCTGTTGCTGGTATTGCAGCAATTGCAGGCCATCCAGTTCATCTACGGTGCGGCCATAAATGTAGTTTTTGACCCGGTTATGGAACAAGCTGACATCAAAAGTGGTATCGCCAGCAGTTTTGCGTACCCCGAGGTCAATGTTTTGCGCGGTTTCGCTATGCAGCTGGGCGTTACCCAGTTCGTAGGTGCTGGTGGCCAAGTGCAAGCCACGGGCATACAACTCTTCTGCGGTGGGTAGGCGTTTGGCGTGGCTCCAAGAGGCTTGCAGTTGGTAGCCGGGCTGGAATTTCCACACCGCACCCAAGGCCGCAGAAGTTCCGTCATGGCTAATGTCGCTGCTCTGTTGGCTGGTTAATACGGTTTGGTGCTCGTGGCGCAAGGCGGCTTCAAAGCGCCAGTTGTTCCAGCGGTATTCTTCTAACAAAAACAGGCTGCGCTGGCGCGTGTCGGTGGGTTGGATATAGGCTTCTTCACCTTCGGCCACAAAGCGGCGCTGGCTGGTTTGTACCCCGACCACGCCACGCCAACCGGCCACGGGTAGGTGTTGTAGTTCTAGGCGCAAATCGTGGGCACGGTTGCTAAAGGTGGTGGCGATGGCCCCCTCTTCTTTTTCATGGTGTTGGTAATCGGTTTTGCCAGCGCGCAAGCGCAAACTGCTAAAACCCGGCAAGGGATTGCGTAGTTCACCACGCACATCCAGCCGCTCACTGCGTAAATCGACCACGGGCACGCCATGTTCTGCGCCATGCTCGTCCTCGTGGTGGTCATCTTCGTGTTCTACCTCGGGGCCGTGCGTGCCGCAATGCAAGTGCAGGCCATGCAGGTGGCAACCCTCGTAGCTATGGCTGTGGCCTGGTAGGCCGTAATCGGCATTTTGGCGGCTGTAAGCCAAACCAAGGTAGCCACGTTCGCCCACCCAAGACAGCCCAACGCTGGCACTGTCGTTGTCGTTAAAACTCCCTGCTACTTTGCGCCCACCTTGCCAACCTTGGCCCACACGGTAGTCGTTGGCTTGGCCTTTGCTGCCTTCGACGTGAATGGCCACAGCGCCAGCACCCCCCGTAAGGCTAAAGGCACCTGCACGTTCAGCATTGGCGCTGCTGGCGCGCAGTTCAGCACTGCCCTCGTAGCCTTTGGCTGGGATGGCTGTGGGTACTTTGCCATCCAATACATTCACCACGCCGCCGATAGCACCACCACCGTGCGTCAGCGCGGCAGGGCCGCGCAACACTTCAATTTGTGTTGCCAGCAGTGGCTCGGCCACCACAGCATGGTCGGGGCTGATGGTAGAGGCATCGTGGATGGGCGCACCATCAGAGAGTACGCGCACGCGCGGGCCATCCATGCCCCGGATGATGGGGCGGCTGGCCCCGGCCCCAAAATGACTGGAGTGGATGCCCGGCTCACCATTGAGCGTTTCGCCCAAATTGGCTTGCCGCCGTTGCAGCAAATCGTTGCCCTCCAAAATAGTGACTGGAGTGGTCATATCGCTGCTGCTGTGTTGCAAGCCACTGGCCGACACGGTGACATCGGGCAAGGCGGCTACGGGTGCTGCATCGCTAGCTGTTTGTGCCTGTGCGTTGCTGCCAAAACCTGCCATCAGACAGACGACAGCATAGGCCAGTGGTTGGCGATGCAAACGCCGTGGGACGCTGTGGTCAGCGGGGCAAATACCAGACAAAGAAAACAAAGAAGACATAAAAAAAACCAGCAAAAAACTGCCGCCGTACCCACGCTAAGCGATGGTAGGGGCGAAAAAAGACAATCCAGCCCGTGCTGCAGCCCAAGGCACAGCACAGACCAAAAATTCAGTGAAAGGGGGATGGAGGTTTTAGCCCCGCTGCCCAGCGGGCGGAGCGCGTGCTTGGAATGCCACTAAGCGCGTGCTGGCCAAATGGCGATACAACACGGCAGGGCACTGCGTAGCGGGTGCCGATGGGGGTAGTTGGTATAGCTGGGCCTCGGGGGTGGCCCAACTACCTTGGTCTAGTAAAAGGCAATCTGCATCGGTGGCGTTGTGGCTGGAAAAAAGCCGGTGTAAGCCATTGCCTGAATGGTCAGGATGGCTACTGGCGGCGTAGTGCTGCGCCAGCGGTGGGCTAGGCGCATGTCCGCCGTGCAAAACACGGTGTATCTGGCCCACACTGGGGGCCAACACCAGCAGCACAGCGCACAGCCACCACAGGGCGACATGGCGGCCCGTGGTAAGAAAAAACTGGCGCTGCTGCTGCCGAAAAATGGCCATGCAAAAAGTGGCGACTTAGTGGGCGTGCTTCATGCCGCAGTATTTGCCAATTGCCAAATTTTTGCAGGCGGCTTGCAATTCTTTCAGGCATTGTTGCTCGTCTTTGCCCGAGGCTAAACATTGCGCGGCTGCCGTATGCGCTGCCGCCATAGCGCGGTGGCGTTCAATGTCTTGCTGCTTTTCTTTCTCAGAATGGGGCTGGGCTTGCGCCAGCATCATGGGGGCCGAGAGCAAAACAGCAACGCAAGAGAGCCAAACACGGCGCATGATGAAATCACCTTTCAGAAGATTTGGAAAACAACAAAACAGCCCCAGCACTGGCGCGACAACATGCCAGTGTACTGGAGCTGCTCAAGCTGCACCTATCCGGCGCGCGATAGGCCGGGCTGGCTTAGGCCAATTCGACCACCAAGTCTTTGGCTTCTACCGTATCTCCCGATTTCACATGCACGGCCAAGATGGTGGCATCGCGTTCTGCGGTGAGCACGGTTTCCATTTTCATGGCCTCTAGGGTGAGTAGCGGTGCGCCCTTGGCTACCTTTTGCCCCGGCTTCACTGCCACCGTGACCACCATGCCGGGCATGGGTGCGCCGACGTGGCTGGCGTTTTGCTCATCCATCTTGATGCGGGCGCGTTTGCTCACGCCAGCGCCAGATTTTTCCACGCGCACGGCGCGCGGTTGGCCGTTGAGTTCAAAGAAGACTTTCATCATGCCTTCTTCGTCTGGCGCTTCCGAGCGGCCCGTCTGGCGCACCACCAGCGCTTTACCCCGGTCGATTTCCACCGCTACTTCTTCGTTGTCTTGCAGACCATAGAAGAAAGCGGAAGTGGGTAACAGTGATACATCACTGTATTGGCGGCGATGCTCGGCATAGTCTTTGAACACCTTGGGGTACATCAAATAGGAGGCCAAATCGGTGTCGCTGATTTGGCGACCCACGGCTTGCTCGGCCTCGTGGCGCTTGGCTTCCAAATCAACGGCAGGCAAAAAGTGGCCCACCCGCCCGGCCAAGGGTGGCTCGCCTTTAAGCACCTTGGCTTCCAAGGCTTTCGGGAAGCCCTCGGGCGGAAAGCCCAATTCGCCCTTGAACAAAGAAATCACCGATTCGGGGAAGGCAATTTCTTTCTCAGGATGGGCCACCTCTTGCGGGGTCAAATCATTGGCCACCATAAAGAGGGCCATATCCCCGACTACCTTAGAGGTAGGCGTGACCTTGACGATGTCACCAAACAATTGGTTTACATCAGCATAGGTGCGCGAGATTTCCGGCCAGCGGTGTTCCAAACCCATCGCCCGTGCTTGTTCGCGCAAGTTAGTGTATTGGCCGCCGGGCATTTCGTGGTTATAGACATCCGACGTGCCAGAGCGGATTTCAGGCTCAAACGGGGCGTAGGCGTGGCGCACCCCTTCCCAGTATTGCGATAGCGACAGCAAAGCAGCGCCATCCATGCCGGGGTCGCGCTCTGTGCCTTGCAGCGCAGCGGCGATAGAGCCTAGATTGGGTTGCGAGGTCAGGCCAGACAGGGCATCCAAAGCGCCATCCACCGCATCACAACCGGCTTCTACTGCTGCCAGCACCGACGCAGCAGCAATACCACTGGTGTCGTGGGTGTGGAAGTGCAAGGGCAGACCGACTTCTTCTTTCAGTGCCTTGACCAGTGCGGCAATGGCACGCGGTTTGGCGACACCGGCCATGTCTTTGATGCCAATGATGTGCGCCCCGGCTTTTTCTAACTGTTTGGCCAAGTTGACGTAATACTGCAAATTGAACTTGGGGCGGCTGCTGTCAAAAATGTCGCCGGTGTAGCACAGCGTACCTTCACAGACGGCGCCGCTGTCAATGACGGCATCCATCGCTACACGCATGTTCTCTACCCAGTTGAGCGAATCAAACACGCGGAAGATGTCGATGCCCTCTTTGGCCGCCTGTTGCACAAAATAGCGCACTACGTTGTCGGCATAGTTGGTGTAACCGACGGCATTCGAGGCCCGCAGCAACATTTGGAACGGGATGTTGGGCACCGCAGCACGCAGGCGTTGCAGGCGCTCCCACGGGTCTTCTTTGATAAAGCGCAAGGCCACGTCAAAGGTAGCACCACCCCAGCACTCTAACGAGAACAGATGGGGGGCCAGCCGGGCGTAATAAGGCGCAATGGCCAGCATGTCGTGGGTACGCATACGGGTGGCAAATAGCGATTGGTGTGCGTCGCGCATCGAGGTGTCGGTCAGCATCACGCGCGGCTGTTCTTTCAGCCACTGGGCAAAGCCTTTAGCTCCCAGCGCCTTGAGCTGGTCGCGTGTACCGGGTGGCACAGGCAAGGCCAAGTCGGTGTTGGGTTTGATGGGGCGCGGCAGTGGCAACGCAGGCAGCTTGCGCCCTTTCATTTCGGGGTTGCCATTGACCGACACATGGCCCAAGAACTTGAGCAAGCGCGTGGCACGGTCGCGGCGCTTGGCAAAGTGGAACAGCTCAGGCGTGGTGTCGATAAAGCGCGTAGTGCATTCGCCCGAACGGAACAGCGGATGGGCAATCACGTTTTCTAAAAATTGCAAATTGGTAGCCAAGCCGCGCACGCGGAACTCGCGCAAAGCGCGGTCCATGCGCGCTGTGGCTTCATCGGCGCTGTGGCCCCAGGCTGTCACTTTGACTAACAAGGAGTCGTAATACGGCGTAATCACAGCACCAGAATAAGCGGTGCCCGCATCCAAACGAATACCAAATCCGGCGGCACTGCGATAGACCGTCATGCGGCCATAGTCGGGGGTGAACTGGTTTTCTGGGTCTTCGGTGGTCACGCGGCATTGCAGCGCATGACCGGACAGGCGAATCTCGCTTTGCACGGGTACAAAGGATTCGGCCTCGCCAATGCGGTAGCCCTCGGTGATGCGGATTTGCGCTTTCACGATGTCCACGCCCGTCACCTGTTCCGTCACGGTGTGTTCCACCTGAATGCGCGGGTTCACTTCAATGAAGTAAAACGCGCCGGTATCAGCATCCATCAAAAACTCGACTGTACCGGCGTGGGTGTAGTTGGCGGCACGGGCCAGCTTGAGCGCCGATTCGCACAGGGCTTGGCGGGTGGTCTCGTTCAAATAGGGGGCTGGTGCGCGCTCTACCACCTTTTGGTTGCGCCGCTGCACTGAGCAATCGCGCTCAAACAGGTGGACTAAATTGCCGTGGGTATCACCCATCACTTGCACTTCCACATGGCGGGCGCGGCGTACCAGTTTTTCCAGATACACCTCATCGTTACCAAAGGCGCTTTGGGCCTCACGGCGTGCCACGTCAATGGCTCCGGGCAATTCAGCCGCAGTTTCGACCACGCGCATACCACGCCCACCGCCACCCCAACTGGCTTTGAGCATCAGCGGGTAGCCAACGGCTTCGGCCATCGCTTGCGCCTTGTCAATATTGTGCGGCAAAGCAATGGTAGCGGGCACCACCGGCACGCCAGCGCGTTCGGCCAGTTCGCGTGCCGCGACTTTGTTGCCCAGTTGCTTCATCACCTCGCTGCTCGGGCCAATAAAGGCAATACCAGCTTGGGCACAGGCCAAAGCGAAATCGGGGTTTTCGGACAAGAAACCGTAGCCGGGGTGGATGGCATCGACCCCGGCCTCTTTGGCAATGCGGATGATGTCGGGGATGTCCAGATAGGCTTGGATGGGCTTTTTGCCCACGCCGACCAAATACGACTCATCAGCCTTGAAGCGGTGCAGGGCAAAGCGGTCTTCATTCGCGTAGATAGCGACGGTGCGGATGCCCATCTCGGAGGCGGCGCGCAATACCCGGATGGCGATTTCACTGCGGTTGGCAACCAACAGGCTGCGGATTTTTTTCATGTTCGTGTGTCCTTGAGGATGCAAAAAGCAGCCCCCTAACGGAAGGCTGTATTCCGCAGTCAAATATGCCAGATTCTGGCCGAACATCAGAAAAAATCTCGAGATTTAAGGGAAAACACCTAAACAAGAAAGCAGAATTAACCGCTTAAAAGGTATAAAAACCTCTTTTTTAGGTATGAATCGCAATCTATCCGATAAAAATATCGAGAATCTTTATAAAACTATGCAGCAAATGGATAGGCTACCCACTCACGCTTGCAGCCACTGGACAAAGGTTTGGCGAAACTTGCTCAGCTTGGGCGCAATCACGGCAGCGCAATAGCCCTGCTCTGGGTGGCGGGCGTAATACTGCTGGTGGTAGTCTTCTGCGGGCCAGAATGCACGCAAGGGTGCCACCTCGGTCACGATGGGGGCATTGAACAAACCTTGAGCCGTCATTTCAGCTATCAACTCATGTGCCAGCACTTCTTGTTCTGGGCTGTGCCAATAAATAGCGCTGCGGTACTGTGTACCTGTGTCATGGCCTTGGCGGTTCAGAGTAGTTGGGTCGTGGGTGGCAAAAAAGACCTCCAAAATTTGGCGCAAGCCAATCGTGGTTGGATTAAAAGCCAGTTGCACGACCTCGGCATGGCCGGTAGTACCACTGCACACCTGCTCATAACTGGGCTGTGGGGTGTGACCATTGGCATAAGCACTTTGGACGCTGTGGATGCCACGCAAACGGGTAAAAACGGCTTCGGTACACCAAAAGCAGCCGCCACCTAAAGTAATGTGTTGGGTAGTCATGGGTGCATTGTGGAGCTAAACCATTGACGCTGGGCCGCTAGGTGATTACATTACTAACCAGCCAGTCATTAAAAATTCTTGCCGCGTGCCTTCCATTCCATCTGATGCTTTGCCCCTCAAGCCTGCGCGCGTGCGCCGCAAACAAGCCCGTCCCGCCGAGTTGTTGGATGCGGCTTTAGATTTGTTCATCGAAAAGGGTTACACCGCCACCAAAGTAGAAGCTGTGGCTGCACGGGCTGGTGTCTCTAAGGGCACCTTGTTCTTGTATTTTCCAAGCAAGGCCGATTTATTCAATGCTGTGGTGCGCCAAAACATCGGCATCCGTTTTCAGCAATGGAACCAAGAGTTTGAGACTTTTCAGGGCAGCAGCGCAGACATGCTGCACTACTGCTACCAATCGTGGTGGGAGCATGTGGGGGCCACCAAAGCATCGGGCATTACCAAACTGATGCTGTGCGAGGCCAGCAACTTTCCAGAAATTGCCCTGTTTTACCAACACGAAGTCAGTGCCCCCGGCCACGCCCTCATCCGGCGTATTTTGCAACGGGGCCTCGACAGCGGCGAGTTCCAAATTGCGGACCTCGATTCCGCCGTTTATGCGGTGGTAGCCCCGCTGTTGTTTTTAACCCTGTCACGCCACGCCAGTTTGGCTTGTGTACCACCCGATGCCCTGACGCTATCGCCACAGCGTTACCTAGAAAACCAAATCAATCTGCTGTTGCACGGACTGTTGGGCTGCCAGAGCAGGCCGGGCACCCTAAAATCGGAAGATTGACCCTGAACTTGCCCCTTGCGGAGATTTTTTCCATGAACATGCCCCTGAACACGTCTTCCATCCACACCCATGACCCGATTGAGCAAGCGCGCTACAACATGGTCGAGCAGCAAATCAGGCCGTGGAACGTGTATGACGCCGACGTGCTGGAGCTGCTCCACAGCCTGCGCCGTGAAGATTTTGCCCCGCTGGCCTATCGCCATTTGGCCTTTATGGACATGGAAATCCCGCTGCACGGCACCCCCGAAGAAGGTATCCGCACCGGCCAATGTATGCTGGCCCCCAAAATCGAAGCCCGCCTGCTCAACGATTTAAAAGTACGCAAGCACGAAAAAGTGCTAGAAATTGGTGCCGGTTCTGGCTACATGGCTGCCTTACTGGCCCGTTGCAGCGCCCAGGTGCTGGCCTTGGACATTGAACCCGACTTGGTAGAAAAAGCCCGTGCCAATTTGCAACGCGCAGGCATCAGCAATGCCACAGTGCGCCAAGGCGATGGCTCGCGCGATGCCCTGCCCGAAGGCCCGTTTGATGTGATTGTGCTAAGCGGTTCAGTGTCTGAAGTACCGCAAGAACTGTTGGCCAAACTCAAAGACCACGGCAGACTGGCGGCCATTGTGGGTGATTTTCCAGTCATGCGTATGACGATTGTGGAACGCAAAGGCCCACGCTTTGAGACCACCCAGCCTTGGGACACCACCTCACCACGTTTGCAGGGCTTTACCCAACCTTCTACTTTCAAATTCTGAGTCCATCACTATGCGCTTTCTCCGCCCATTGTGGCCTCTTACTCTGGCTGTGGCAGCTGCATTCGCAGCCCCAGCACAAGCCCAAAGCCTGCGCGTCTTGGTGGAAACAGCGCGCCAATACGATGCACCTTGGCAAGCGGCGCAAGCACAGTTAGAGGCCGCACAGTACCGGGCCGAGCAAGCGCGCGCCGGGTTATTACCCAGTGCCGGTTTGTCTGCTGGGGTGTCGCGCACACAGCAAGGCAGTACCCAACTGCCCCAAGATGTACGCCTCACCAACCAAACCTTGGGCATCAATGCCTCACAGCCACTGTACCGCCCCGCCAATCGCATCAGTTTAGAGCAGGCCCAGCGCGGTGTTGATGCGGCACAAGCGCAATTAGATGCCGTAGTGCAAGAGTTGCTGGTGCGCGTAAGTCAAGCTTATTTTGATGTATTGGCTGCCCAAGACACCCTGACCTTTGTGCAAGCGCAAAAGGCTGCCGTTTCGGAGCAACTGGCTGCTGCCAAACGCAATTTTGAAGTCGGCACCTCCACCATCACCGACACCCGCGAAGCGCAAGCCCGTTACGATTTGGTGCTGGCCCAAGAAATTGCCGCCGAAAATGAGGTGCGCGTCAAAAATTTGGCATTAGAACAACTGGTGGGCCAAAGCAATTTGCAACCGCTGCCATTGGCACAACCGGTACTTTTGTCTGGTGTGCAACCCGATAGCCCAGAGCATTGGGTGGCCCAAGCCCAAACCCAGCAGCCCTTGGTGCGCCAAGCCGCCATTGCCTTAGAGGTAGCGCAACTCGAAACCCGCAAAGCCGAAACCGGGCATTTACCCACCATTGATGCCCAATTGGGCTATAACGCGCAACGTGCCCCCAATGGCACCATCACAGCCCCCGGTGTGTCTAGCCGAAACCATAGCACCAGCATTGGTGTGGCCCTCAACCTGCCACTGTTTGCTGGCTTTGCAGTGCAAAATCGGGTGAAAGAAACGCTGGCACTAGAAGCCAAAGCCCGCGCCGATTTAGACAACCTGCGCCGCACCCTAGCACAAAATACCCGCGCCGCTTTTTACGGTGTGCAATCGGGGTTGGGGCAAGTCAAGGCACTAGAAGCAGCTGAAGCCTCTAGCCAAAGTGCCCTAGAAGCCAACCAATTGGGCTATCAAGTAGGCGTGCGTATCAATATCGATGTGCTCAACGCCCAAAGCCAACTCTACCAAACCAAGCGCGATTTGGCTTTGGCACGCTACAACGTACTGCTGGGTAGCCTTAAATTGCGCCAAGCCAGTGGTAGCTTGGGCGATGCAGACATCCAAGCCATTGATGCCTTATTGGCACAGCCATCCAACTTGGCCATGCCGCAATAGTGTTAAATAGTGTTAGGATGAAAAACCGGCTAGACAAGGCCGGTTTTTTTATGCAGGTTCCGATGGGTACCCCAACAGGGCTTGGCGGTTTTTGCTGACTTGCTCAAACTGGCGCGCAATACTGTCACAAACCAAATCACACAATGCGTACACCGACGCATCGGCAATGCGGTAATAGACACAAGTGCCCCGGCTTTCACGCGCTACCAACCCTTGCTGCATCATCAGTGACAAATGGCGCGACACATTGGCTGCCGTGTAGCCGCACAGCTGCGCCAGTTCACCCACGTTGTGCTCGCCTTGGCGCAAAAAATTGAGGATACGCAGGCGCGTTGGCTCGGCCAGCACCTGAAAGTAGCTGGCTACTTGTTGCAGAACTTCCGGAGGCAGGTTTTTCATAGTGGAATAATCTTACCCCATTTGACTAATTAGATGATTAGTTAAATAATCAAACCTATTCAGTTTTTGGTAGGAAGGAGCCGGCCATGACTTCTTGGCAAATTGTGCGTCTGGTGGCAGGTACGTTCATTCTGTTGTCGTTGGCGTTGGGCGTTCCGGGCAGCCCGGTGTTTGTCAGCCAGTGGTGGCTGGCGTTCACGGCGTTTGTTGGTGCCAATTTGTTGCAAAGTGCCCTTACCCGCTGGTGCCTGATGGAAACGCTGCTGCGTAAGTTGGGGGTGAAACCCGGTTGCTGAATGCTGATGTTGAAAGGAAACCCGCTGTGCAAAGCTTGATTGAGCAAAAGAATGCGCTGCTGGTAGATGTGCGCTCGCCCGGCGAATTTGCCGCTGGCCACATCGCTGGGGCCATCAATGTGCCCTTAGACCGGCTCCCCCAAGAGGTGGCCCAAACACTGCCAGAAAAAAACCAGCCTTTGGTGGTTTACTGTCTCTCAGGCGCGCGTTCGGGTGTAGCCGTGCAATGGCTACAACAAAATGGCTATGCCCAAGCCGTCAACGGTGGCGGTGTCAGTGCCTTGGCCTTGCAATTGGGCCGCACTGTGCAGCGTCTTTGAAAAAACGAGGAATTTTTTGATGAAAACTGCCCACGATTTGGTGATGCAAGCCAAAAGCAGTATCCGCGAGGTCTCGCTAGACGAGGCTGAACAGGCTATTCGCGATGCCGACCTGTTGCTTGATGTGCGCGAGGCCGATGAGTTTGCCACCGGCCATTTGCCCGGTGCTGTTTTGGTGCCGCGTGGCTTGCTAGAGTTTCGCCTCAGCAGCACACCCGCTATGGAGCCACGGGACTTAAAAGTAGTGCTGTATTGCAAAACCAGTGGCCGCGCTGCTTTGGCGGCCCGTGCCATGCAAGAGATGGGCTATCTGAATGTGCAATCTATTGCCGGTGGCTTTGATGCTTGGGCTGGCGCAGGTAAACCTGTGGCCAAGCCAGAACAACCCTCGTTTGATTAATTGACTACTTACTAAGGAAAAATCTCATGAAAACCAATATTGGCGGCATTGACCGCATCTTGCGTATCGTTGTCGGGCTGGTGCTGATTGCTTTGGCCGCTACGGGCACCGTGGGCTGGTGGGGTTATATTGGTGTAGTGCCATTGCTGACGGGCGTGTTTCGTTTTTGCCCAGCCTATACCCTGTTGGGGGTAAACACCTGCCCGCTCGACAAGCGCTAGGTTAGAGCTGTAGCACCAGCCCTACCACCACCAGCATCACCAAGGCCGCTAGCACAATTTTGAGCAGGCGGCTTTTTTGCGTAGGTAAGGCAAACTCTGCGTTACTACTGCTGCCGCTGCCGCATTGGCAAGAGGGGCAAACGCCTGCGCCAGTGCTGCGGCACGCGCCAGCGCCAGCGCCAGCCTCGGCCTGCAGTTGTGCCTGCAAGGCAGCTTTGCGCTGCATAAGCGCATCCAACTCATCTTGGTTCAATAAAGGGGGATGGTTGGAGTGTAATTCTGGGTTCATGGTAGCAACAGATTAGACGGCGAATACTGATCCGTCAACACCCGCACCCCAGCTGCGCTGGCTTGCAGCCTAAAACGTGGCAACAACTGGGCCGAAAATACTCCCCAGCCTGCCAGTTGCGGCTCCCAGCGTTGGGCTTGTTGCTGCACCTGCACCCACGCGGGCAGACCATCGCGGCGCGCCAACAAAATGCGGTTACCACCCGCCAATTCCAGTTGATAGAGCTGGCCAAACACGGCTTGGTAAGTGGCGGCTTCGTGGCGAGACAAAGCACCAGCGGTAAAGGTATTGGCTGCTAATACGCCGCTGGGCGTGAGCAGGCTGTGCAGCTGTTGCAAAAATTCTCGGGTCAGTAAATGCTCAGGGATATAGTCGCGGTCAAACGCATCGACCAACACCACATCGTAGGCCGCACCGCGCCGCTGCTGCTGGCGCACAAACACGCGCGCATCTTGCACATGGGTACGCAAGCGCGCATCTTCTTGGTAACGAAAATGCGAGCGCGCCACCTTGACCACTGCCGGGTCTAACTCTACCGTATCAATCTCTAGCTGGGCATCCAGCGCGCGTAGCGTCATGGGTAGCACGCCGCCGCCCAACCCAATAATTAGCACTTTGCGCGGTGCTGGAGCCATGTAAAGTGCTGCCAATAAGCCCTTGGTGTAATTGAGTACCAAACGCTGGGGTTGCGCCAAATGGATACAAGTTTGCCGCGCATGGAGGCGGCCAAACTTCATGCAGCGGTAGCCATCATCGCTTTCGACCACCAAGATATTGCGGTACAGAGATTTTTCTTGGTAGATGGTGCGTTGTAGCGCAAACTTGTCTTCTGGCATGGCGCTGGCTGGCGCTGCCAGTAGCACCAGCGCCAGCGTAGCTGCACAGCGACGCATCATTGTGGCGGCCTTTGCAGCTTTTGGGCTGGTAGCCGGTCTAACACTATCAGCGTCAACCCGATGCTGGCCGATATGGCCATCAGGCACAACAAGATGGTGTGGATTTCTAAATACAGCACCAGATAGAACGACGTAATCAGCGTGCCAGCTGCTGAGCCTAAGGTAGAAACAAAATACAAGCGCCCCGCCGACAAACCAGAGCTATCGAGCGCCACAATCAACAAGCGCACCGCATAAGGTGAAATCATGCCCGAGAACACCGTGGGCGCGCCAAACAGCAACAACGACCCCAACAAAGAGCCATAGCGCGGGTCTGGCACCACCTCGGACAGCCCCTCCAACACCCTATCGCCCAGCAAAATGATGGGCAAGGCCAGCAGCGCCTCGGCCAGCAGCAACAAGCCCAATTTGGTCAAGGAAGGTTGTTGCAACGATAAGCGGCCACCCAGCAAATAGCCCACCGACAGGCAGGCCATAAACACGGCAATCACGCCACCCCAAACAAAAATACTGTTACCAAAGAACGGAGCTAGCAGGCGCGCGCCCAGCAGCTCTACACCCATGACAAAAAAGCCGCTCCAGCCAGCGGCTTTGTAAATCAGCAGATGGCGCAGTGGCAGCATCAGCCCAGCACCTTGAACAGACGGGGAGTAATCATAAGAAAGCCCCGATTTTGCGATAAAAAAGGGGGCACAGGGGGCAAACGGCGTGAACGTGAGGGGTCTAAATCAAGACTTAGACTATCAAAAATGATATTTTGATAGAAAATTTCTATTTATGCACATCTTTCCAACTCATCAGAAAAAATAAGTCATTGTTTTTAAAAGAAATTTTTAAGCTCTGCCAATTTTCATTCCAGACGAGTTTTGCTGCCAACAGGGGCTAGGTAACTTGCACGATTTTTGGTATCGGTTTATTCTAAAAAAAGATTGCAAGCCGCAGCCTCTGTATGCGGCCAGTGTCTCCCTGCTTTTAGCTGTCTCTTCTGAGGCTGAGTGCGTCTTACACGAAAGCAGGTGCTCGTTCAACGGCCAACAGGTCGCTTGAGTTTTTTTGTGGATCCCAATAGGGATCGACCGACCGCGGTGCCCGCCCTATGGCGCTGACGTGGTCTGGCTTGCTACAACGCACCCCGATTGGTGTATTTGGCACGCCACCAGAACAACCCACGGCATGACCAGTACCAACACACTATCCGACTCAACACACTCGATTCGCTTCCGCACTGCCAGCCCTACCGATGGTGCCTCTCTATGGCAGCTAGTGCGTGCTACTGGCACGCTAGAGGTCAATTCTGCATACGCTTACGTGCTGCTGGCCACAGACTTTGGCGACACTTGCCTTATGGCTGAACAAGATGACGGCCAAACCATCGGGGCGGTGCTGGGCTATCACCCCCCGCGCGAGCCAGGCACCGCTTTCGTCTGGCAAGTGGGCGTTCATCCCCAGCAGCAAGGCCGGGGACTGGGCCTACAGCTGCTACGGCACTGGCTGGCCCTGCCTGCCAACGCCCACTGCCGCTGGGTCACAGCCACCGTCGCCAATGACAACCTTGCTTCGCAGGCATTATTTCATCGCCTAGCGCGTGAGTACAGCTGCCCTTGCAGCGTCAAGCCCCATTTCACAGCCGACCTATTCCCTGTCGGTCACGCCGCTGAACCCTTGTTCCGCATTGGCCCTATAGACCGTGGCACACCAGCCCGCGACTTGCAGGGCCAGCACCAATTTCCTGTCCCAGCCTGAGACTGGGTTGGTTTGTCGATAGCGCCCCGAACTGGCGGGCGCTGGGGAGCTGTTGTCTTTTTAACTAGCAACAGCGGTACCCATCCCTTAGCTCCATGAAAGGAAGAATCCATGAATACGTTTGAACAATATGAATCCGAAGTGCGTAGCTACTGCCGTAACTTTCCTACCGTATTCAGCAGTGCCAAGGGTGCCTGGATGACCGACACCAAAGGCCAACGCTACTTGGACTTTTTCTGTGGTGCAGGGGTACTCAATTACGGTCATAACCACGACAAAATCAAACAGGCACTGCTCAACTACCTGATGCGCGATGGCATTACACATTCGTTGGACATGTACACCGAGGCCAAGCAATGCTTTATTGAACGGTTTAACGACATCATCTTGCGGCCACGCGGGCTGCATTACAAGTTCCAGTTTCCTGGGCCTACGGGCACCAATGCAGTGGAGGCGGCACTCAAATTGGCACGCAAAGTAACCGGACGCGAACAGGTTGTAGGCTTTACCAATGCTTTTCATGGCATGACGCTGGGTGCTCTGGCCGTGACAGGCAATGGTTTCAAGCGTGCCGGTGCAGGGGTACCTTTGGGCCACAGTGCCTCGGTTCCCTTTGATGGTTATTTAGGGGCAGATACCGACACACTGGACTACTTTGAGGCCCTGCTCAAAGACGGCGGTAGCGGTATGGATACCCCAGCCGCTGTTATTTTGGAGACCGTGCAGGCCGAAGGCGGTGTCAACGTAGCCAGCATTGAATGGCTCCAGCGCCTGCGCCAGATTACCCAAGAACATGGCATTTTGCTGATTGTTGATGACATCCAAGTGGGCTGTGGGCGCACTGGCACCTTCTTCAGCTTTGAGGAAGCTCAAATTGAGCCGGACATCATCACCTTGTCCAAATCGCTCTCGGGCTATGGTTTGCCGTTGGCATTGGTATTGATCAAGCCTGAGTTAGACCAATGGGCACCCGGTGAGCATAACGGTACTTTCCGTGGCCACAACCCCGCCTTCGTGACCGCCACTGCCGCGCTGGACTTCTGGCAAAACAATCTCCTGAGCAGCAAAGTAACCAAGAACGGTCTGTGGGTAGAACAACGCTTAACAGCCATAGTGGAACAACTGACTCCAGACGCTAAGGTGCGTGGCCGTGGCCTGATATGGGGCATTGAATTTAGCGATGCAACCTTGGCAGGGCGTGTCTCGCAGGCTTGTTTTGACAGGGGTCTAATCATTGAGACCGCTGGCATCGACGACCAAGTGCTCAAGCTGCTACCTAGCCTCACTATTACCGACGCGGAACTCCAGAACGGATTAGAGGTAATCGAAGCCGGACTGCGTGCGGTGCTGGCCAAGCCCTGCGACACCCCGATGAGCGCATTGCCAGAAGAATTGACAGTAGCCACTGCCTGAGCCTGCCACAGGCCGCATTCCCTTTTTATCTCAATAAACCCGCACCCGCAACCAAGGTGCGGGCTCACACCACAAGGATTTAGACATGATTGTGAAACACCTCGAGGACATCATCGGCACGGCTGCGGACGTGGACACCAATGGCTGGAATAGCCGCCGTCTGATCTATAAAGATGCGGGAGTAGGTTACTCGGTGAATGACACTGTTATCAAGCCTGGCACTGAACACGAGTTTGAATATAAAAACCACTACGAAACGGTGTACTGCATTGAAGGTGAAGGCGAAATCATCGATTTAGCCACTGGCATCATCCACGCTATTCGCCCCGGCACTTTGTACTGTCTCAACCAGCATGACCGCCATATTCTGCGTGCCAATAAAGGCACGCATATGCGTATGGTGTGTGTATTCAACCCGCCATTGACTGGGCGCGAAATCCATGACCATACTGGTGCCTACGCTGTTGTTGATGAATGAAAGAAAACACACGTATGATGCACATGACCCAACACAGCCCAGCCAGTCCCATGTTATTAAGTCAACCCCGATTCGATGACCGTTATCCCTCGCGTTTTATGGCACAAGGCGCTATCTATGAACGCCTTGATCCAGTGGTGTATCCCCAAACAGGCCAAGGCTGCTTGAGTACCGATGAACTGGAGTTTTACCAGAAAAATGGTTACCTGCATTTTGACCATTTACTCGAGGTAGCCGATGTGCAGCAGTGCTTGCAGGAACTCAAGCTCCTGCATGCCAATGATGCCATCAAAGACAGCGACGAAGCCGTCGTTGAACCGGGAAGCCGTGAACTGCGTTCCATTTTTGCGGTACACCGTAACAGCGCCGTGTTACAGCATTTGGCCCACCATCCCAAGCTGATAGCGATTGCAGAACAATTGCTGGGCAGCCGTGTGTATATTCACCAATCGCGTATCAACTATAAGGGTGGGTTTCGTGGTAAAGAGTTTTACTGGCATTCAGATTTTGAAACTTGGCACATCGAAGATGGAGTGCCCGCTATGCGTATGGTGAGTTGCTCTATCGCCTTAACACCTAACACCGTACACAATGGCCCACTGATGATTGTTCCTGGCTCACACCAGTATTATGTGAGCTGTGTGGGTGCAACCCCAGAAAACCACTACAAAGCATCGCTCAAGCAGCAAGATATTGGCGTGCCAGACGATGCATCCCTAACACAATTGGTCAAAGAATTTGGAATTGTTGCCCCCACAGGGCCAGCCGGTGCAGTGACTTTTTTTGATTGCAATGTGATGCACGGCTCTAATTCTAATATTACACCACTGGCACGCAGCAATGTTTTTATGGTGTTTAACAGTGTGCACAACACACCGGTAGAACCTTTCTGTGGCTTAAAACCACGCCCCAACTTTATTGCCGAGCGCGAAGACTTTACCCCTATCGGGGTACGCTAATAAGGTATTTTTTAGGCTATTTAATTTCAACCCCTATCGCAAAGGAACACTGCTTTATGCAAATCATGTCGAGACAAAAATCGATTGTAAAAGCATTGAGAAGTATAAAATCACATCTGACTGTTTGGGGCCTCCTCGCTACCAGCTTAACTGCTGTGCCCAGTGCAGCCCTAGCGGATAGCAGTGGTATGGTCAGTGTTCATAGCCGGGTGCTCAATATGCGCTCTGGCCCGGGCACACAGCACCCTACCCAATGGCAGTTGAGACGAGGTTATCCACTGGATGTAATTCAACGACAGGGAAAATGGATCAAAGTACGCGATTTTGAAAATGACACCGGTTGGGTAGCCAAATCATTGATTGGTAAAACGCCGTACCACATTGTTAAATCAAGCAAGGCAAATATACGCAGCGGCCCAGGTACGCGCTACCATATTGTAAGCAAAGCAACCTATGGTCAATTGCTTCGAACATTAGATAAACACCCATCTTGGGTACAGGTTCAATCGGAAGATGGAACTCAAGGATGGGTGTTGCGTAATTTATTGTGGGGGTGGTAGTCAATATTTTCACCTCCTTTTTAAAAGAAGATGTGCTATTGATTATTATTCAAATTGTGACCCATCATGGTGCTGAATTTGCCTTCCGGACACAAACCTTACACATTGCCAGTGCCCCGCCTGAGAATGTAGGACTTAGTAAACAGGGGCAGCCGTCGTAGATTTTTTAGTGGTAAAAAATTGTTTATTGCTGTTGTGCCGGTGCGGCTATCGTAAACTGCTCCACGGCCGCCATCCGAAATGAATGGCCAAGCCGGTCTCGGGCACATCGCATGAAACACAACACCTTTTGGCACCTACTCAATTTACACCGCGACCAAGACGATCCAGCTGAAATCGACAAAGACATGCGCGCCAGCTCTGAGCCGGTGGGGGCCAATTTGTGGATTTTGATCTTTGCTATCTTGATTGCGTCTGTGGGCTTGAATGTCAACTCTACGGCGGTCATTGTGGGCGCAATGCTGATTTCACCGTTGATGGGGCCAATCCTGGCGATTGGCTATGGAGCGGCCGTGCACGACCTGTTGCTCATTCGGCAGGCAGGCAAGACGCTGGTGATATTTGCCCTGATTAGCTTGGTAACCTCCACACTGTACTTTGCACTCAGCCCGCTAGACCAGCCCGGCACTGAATTACTTGCACGCACTACCCCCACGTTGTGGGACGTGCTGATTGCCGCTTTTGGTGGTGCGGCAGGAATGATTGCCGCTACGCGCAAAGACATCTCCAATGTGGTGCCCGGCGTAGCCATTGCCACGGCGTTGATGCCGCCTTTGTGCACCGCAGGTTTTGGCTTGGCGCAAGGCCGCTGGGACATCTTCGGCGGTGCCATCTACCTGTTTATCATCAACGGGGTGTTCATCGCAGCAGCTACCTTGGCCATTTCCAAATTGTTGCAATTGCCACGCCGTGGGATGGTGGACGAAGGTACACGCTTTTGGCACCGTATCATCATTGGACTGGGAATTTTTGTGGTTCTCACCCCCAGTGTCTGGCTAGGCTATCGCTTTGTACAACGCGAGGTGTTTGTCAGTGGGGTCAAGATGGTGGCCCAGCACATTGAATCGAACCCCCAGTTCAATGTAGTCGGGCACCAAATTGACCCCGTGCGCCGCATATTGCACCTGACGGTAGTGGGCAACTTTGACGAACCGCGCCTACAAGACCTGTCTAAAGCATTGCTACTGCGCGAAGGCTTGGCCAATGCCAAGGTTGAGATTCGCCGTGTCGGCGATGCGCCAGTCGATGTCAAACTACTGCGTAGCCAACTCAAGCAAGATGTGGATAACACCTTGGTGCAGCAATTGCAAATTACCGAAAAAAAGGTACACCAAATAGAAACCCAGCTCACTCAACTGAGCGCAGCACAGGCCCAAGCACAGGAACAACAAGCCTTAGCGCAGAAGCAGCTTCAAGAGCAGCCCCCAATAGTGCAGGCCGAGAGCCTTTACAAGGAAGCACAAGCCCAATTTGTGCAAGTGGTAGCGCTCACATTGGCCTTCGGCAACAAAGCCACGGCCAGCGAAACCAGCACCGATAACACGGCGGTGGTAGTGGTTGAATTGAGCAAAGCCTTGAGTCGAACCGAGCGCGCCAGCTTACAACGTTGGCTAGCAGTGCGACTGGCCCAGCCCAACATACAACTGATAGAACAATTACAACCTCAGCGCCGACGACAATAGGGCGCTAGTTTCGACACTCAGCCCAGCGCCGCAATCACTTCGGGCGGGGCTTGCACCAGCTCAATCAACACCCCCTCACCGGCAATCGGGAACTGCTCGTTGCTTTTGGGGTGCAAAAAAGTGATGTCGTAACCCGCAGCGCCTTTGCGGATGCCACCAGGGGCAAAGCGCACGCCTTGCGCCGTCAGCCACTCTACAGCCACGGGCAGGTTGTCAATCCACAGGCCGATGTGGTTCAGGGGCGTAGTGTGGACGGCGGGTTTTTTCTCGATGTCCATCGGCTGCATGATGTCTACTTCGACCTTGTAGGGGCCTTGACCCATCGCCAAAATATCTTCATCGACGTTTTCGCGCTCGCTTTGGAAGGTGCCAGTTTGCTCTAGGCCGAACATATCCACCCACAGGGTTTTCATGCGTTGTTTGTCGGTGCCACCAATGGCAATTTGCTGGATGCCCAGCACTTTGAACGGACGGGTAGTGGTGCTCATATCAATGTCTCCCATTTTGCGATAAAAAAGGGGCACAAGGCCCCTTGAACTGGATGAAAAGTACCGTTTAGGCAAATTCAATAATCACTTGGTCCACGCTGAGGGACTCGCCCTTGCCGGCCACAATTTTGCTGACCACGCCATCTTGGGTGGCAAACAGCACGTTTTCCATCTTCATGGCTTCAATCACGGCCAGCTTTTCACCGGCTTGCACGGTTTGGCCGGGCTGCACGGCCACATCCACCAACAGGCCGGGCATGGGCGAGAGCAAGAACTTGGACAAGTCTGGCGGTGCCTTGTAAGGCATCAGGGCGTGCAACTCAGCCCCACGGGGCGACAGCACCATCGCTTCAATCTGCGTGCCATTATGGGCAATACGCAGTGCCAGCGGGTTTTTAGCGGTGCCGCGCTCGACTTGGGCGGTAAAGCCCATGCCGTTGCATTGGCCTTGCACCCGAATCTGACCCAGCGTAGCGGTGCTGCTGATTTGGTAGGTTTTGCCATCTACCAGCACAGCGCTAGAGCGCATATAGCCAGCGGTTTCAAAATCGCTCACCGAAACTTGGTGGTATTCATTGTGGCCACTGACACCCAGTACCGCCACCGTAAACTGCTCGCCCACTTTGACTTCATGCCCTGCCAATTGGCCGCTGATGCCCGAGGCACGGGCGCGGTAGCGGCGGTTCATGTAAGCAGCCAAGGCCACCAAGAACAGTGGGTCTTCGTGTGGCACATCCGCAGCATGGAAGCCTTGGCTGTAGTGCTCGGCGATAAAGCCTGTGTTGAATTGGCCGGTAACAAACTTAGGATGGGCCAGCAGCGCCGCTTGGAACGGAATGTTGCTGCTGATGCCACGAATGACAAAGCCATTCAGCGCAGCGCGCATTTTGGCAATGGCATCGTTGCGGTCGGTACCGTGGACGATGAGCTTGGCAATCATCGAGTCGTAGTACATCGGGATTTCGCCACCCTCGTACACGCCGGTATCCACGCGCACACCGTATTTCTTGTTGGTGTCCGACTGGAACATGCTCTCTTCCGGCGGCTGGAAACGCACCAAGCGGCCAGTCGAAGGCAGGAAGTTGCGGAAGGGGTCTTCCGCGTTGATACGGCACTCAATCGCCCAGCCGTCGCGCTTGACGTCTTCTTGGGTCAGGGGTAACGATTCACCGGCAGCAACGCGAATCATCAGCTCAACCAAATCAAGGCCGGTGATGCACTCGGTCACCGGGTGTTCCACCTGCAAGCGGGTGTTCATTTCCAAGAAGTAGAAGTCTTGGTCTTTGCCAACGACAAATTCCACCGTGCCAGCAGATTGGTACTTCACGGCCTTGGCCAATTGCACCGCCTGCTCGCCCATCGCCTTGCGCGTGGCATCCGAGATGAAGGGCGAAGGAGCCTCTTCAATCACTTTTTGGTGGCGGCGCTGGATGGAGCACTCGCGCTCGTTCAGGTAAATCACATTACCGTGGCTGTCACCCAGCACTTGGATTTCAATGTGGCGCGGCTCTTGGACAAACTTTTCGATAAAGATGCGGTCATCGCCAAAGCTGTTGCGGGCTTCGTTTTGGCAGCTGGCAAAGCCTTCAAAGGCTTCTTTGTCGTTAAAGGCGACGCGCAAGCCTTTACCACCACCACCTGCCGATGCCTTAATCATGACCGGATAGCCGATGTCCTTGGCAATTTCTACGGCGCGCTCTGGCGATTCAATCGCGTCATTCCAGCCGGGAATGGTGTTGACCTTGGCAGCCAAGGCCAGCTTTTTCGAGGCGATTTTGTCGCCCATCGCAGCAATAGAGTGCGCCTTGGGGCCAATGAAGGCGATGCCTTCGTCTTCGCAACGCTGGGCAAAGGCTTCGTTTTCGCTCAAAAAGCCATAGCCGGGGTGGATGGCCTGTGCGCCAGTTTGCTTGGCCGCAGCAATGATTTTGTCGGCCAGCAAGTAGCTTTCGCGGCTGGGGGCGGCGCCGATATGCACGGCCTCGTCGGCCAACTTGACGTGGCGCGCTTCGCGGTCGGCATCAGAATACACAGCCACAGTTTTAATGCCCATTTTGCGGGCGGTGGCAATAACGCGGCAGGCAATTTCGCCACGGTTAGCAATCAGAATTTTGGTAAACATGTTCTCGTTCTCCTGGATGGCGCAGACTTACAGCGGAATGTTCCCGTGCTTGCGCCAGGGGTTGTCGAGCTTCTTGTCGCGCAGCATCACCAAACTGCGGCAGATGCGCTTGCGGGTTTCGTGCGGCAAAATCACATCGTCAATAAAGCCACGCGCACCGGCCACAAACGGGTTGGCAAAGCGCTCTTTGTATTCGGCTTCGCGGGCGGCCAGCTTGACGGGGTCGTTTTTGTCTTCGCGGAAGATGATTTCCACCGCGCCCTTGGCACCCATCACGGCAATCTCGGCATTGGGCCAAGACAGGTTGACATCGCCACGCAAATGCTTGGAGCTCATCACGTCATAAGCGCCGCCGTAGGCTTTGCGGGTAATGATGGTGATTTTGGGCACCGTGCATTCAGCGTAGGCGTACAGTAGCTTGGCACCGTGCTTAATGATGCCGCCGTATTCTTGCGCCGTACCGGGCATAAAGCCGGGCACATCGACAAAGGTAATCACGGGGATGTTGAAGGCATCGCAGAAACGCACAAAGCGGGCAGCCTTGATGGACGATTTGATGTCCAAGCAACCAGCCAACACCAGCGGCTGGTTGGCCACGATACCGACGGTTTGGCCTTCCATGCGACCAAAACCGATTAAGATGTTTTTGGCGTATTCAGGTTGCAATTCAAAGAAGTCGCCATCGTCCACCACCTTGGCAATCAGCTCCTTCATGTCGTAGGGCTTGTTGGCGTTGTCCGGAATCAGCGTGTCCAGCGACAAGTCGGCACGGTCTGCCGGGTCATTGCTGGGGCGCACTGGGGGCTTTTCGCGGTTGTTCAGTGGCAGGTAGTTGTACAAGCGGCGCAGCATGAGCAGCGCTTCTACATCGTTCTCAAACGCCAAATCGGCCACACCACTCTTGGTGCTGTGGGCAATCGCGCCGCCCAGCTCTTCGGCAGTCACGTCTTCGTGCGTCACGGTCTTGACCACTTCGGGGCCAGTGACGAACATATAGCTGCTGTCTTTGACCATGCAGATAAAGTCGGTCATGGCAGGCGAATAGACCGCACCACCGGCGCAGGGGCCCATAATCATGCTGATTTGCGGAATCACGCCCGAGGCCATCACATTGCGCTGAAACACGTCGGCATAACCACCCAAGCTGGCCACGCCTTCTTGAATGCGCGCACCGCCGGAATCGTTCAGACCAATGACCGGAGCGCCCACCTTCATGGCTTGGTCCATCACTTTGCAGATTTTCTCGGCATGGGCTTCGGACAACGCGCCACCAAACACGGTAAAGTCTTGGCTGAACACAAACACCAAACGGCCATTGATCATGCCGTAGCCAGTAACCACGCCGTCACCGGGGATTTTGTTCTCGGCCATGCCGAAGTCAGAGCAGCGGTGCTCAACAAACATATCCCATTCTTCAAACGTGCCTTCGTCGAGCAGCAACTCAAGGCGTTCGCGCGCCGTGAGCTTGCCTTTGGCATGTTGTGCGTCGATGCGGCGCTGGCCGCCGCCCAAACGGGCAAGTTCGCGCTTGTGCTCCAGTTTTTCTAGGATTTCGTGCATGTCAGTCCTTTGGTGGTGTAGGGGGAGTGGTGTAGGAAGGCTTCTGGTGTTTATCTGGTATTGGCCAGCAGCAGATTTCTTGCAGCCGTGGAAGGGGCCAAACGGCCCGCAGCCACATCGGCCAGCGTGCTGGGCAGCAGGGCCTGCACTTGGGGATGCTGGCGGAATGCCTGTTTCAGCCCGGCGTCGATGCGTTCCCACATCCAGCTCAGAGCTTGTTTTTCACGCCGCGTCGCCAAGCGGCCATTGGCGGTTTGCAACTGCCGAAACTCAGCAACAGCAGCCCAAAAGCCATCGACACCTTGGCCTAACAGGGCGCTGATTTGCACCACCTTGGGGTGCCAGAGCGCCTCGTTATGGTGGGCATGGTCGGGGTTGCCGTGCTGGCCTAGCAAGCGCAGGCTAGAGGTAATTTGGGCCTCAGCGCGGGTAGCGGCGTTTTTGTCGATGTCGGCCTTATTGATGACCACCAAATCGGCCAGCTCCATCACGCCTTTTTTGATGGCTTGCAAATCGTCCCCTGCATTAGGCAATTGCAGCAGCACAAACATATCGGTCATGTTGGCGACTGCGGTTTCGGACTGGCCCACGCCCACGGTTTCGACAATCACGATGTCGTAACCGGCGGCCTCGCAAACCAGCATGGCCTCACGGGTTTTTTCGGCCACGCCGCCCAGCGTGCCACTGCTGGGGCTGGGGCGGATATAAGCCCGCTCTTGCACCGAGAGCTGCTCCATGCGGGTTTTGTCGCCCAAAATGGAACCACCCGAGACGCTGCTGGATGGGTCAATCGCCAACACGGCTACGCGGTGGCCTTGGGCAATCAAAAACAGGCCCAACGTTTCAATGAAGGTGGATTTGCCTACCCCCGGCACGCCACTGATACCCAAGCGCAAGGCTTTGCCGGTGTGCGGCAGCAAAGCAGTGAGCAGCTCATCGCCCTGTGCGCGGTGGTCGGCACGGGTGGACTCCAGCAGGGTGATGGCCTTGGCCATCGCCCGCCGCTGTTGCACCGCATTGCCGTGCAACAAGGCTTCTTGCAGCGCCAGCACGGCCATGCTCACGCCGCTTGGGCCTTGCGGATTTGTTCCAGCACATCTTTAGCGCTGGCCGGAATCGGAGTGCCGGGGCCATAAATGCCTTTCACGCCCGCTTGGTACAGGTGTTCGTAATCCTGCACCGGAATCACACCACCCACAAACACGATGATGTCATCCGCGCCTTGGTCTTTCAGCGCTTGGATAATGGCAGGCACCAGCGTTTTATGACCGGCGGCCAAGGTGCTCACACCCACAGCGTGGACATCGTTTTCAATCGCTTGGCGGGCGCATTCTTCAGGGGTCTGGAACAGCGGCCCCATGTCCACGTCAAAGCCCAAATCGGCAAAGGCGGTGGCTACGACCTTGGCACCCCGGTCATGACCATCTTGGCCCAGCTTGGCAATCATCACACGGGGGCGACGGCCTTGCGCTTCGGCAAACGCGTTGATTTCTTCTTTCAGCTTGTCCCAGCCTTCGGCAGAGTCGTAGGCAGCAGCGTACACCCCGGTCACCTTTTGTGTGTCGGCACGATGGCGGCCATAAATCTTTTCCAGCGCATCCGACACTTCGCCCACCGTGGCGCGCAGGCGCACAGCGTTGATAGACAACTCTAGCAAGTTGCCTTGGCCGGATTCAGCCGCAGCGGTCAGGGCATCCAGTGCCGCTTGTACGGCGGTATTGTCGCGGGTGGCCTTGATGTGGTTCAGGCGCTCAATCTGGCCATCGCGCACCTTGACATTGTCAATTTGCAAGATGTCCACTGGGTCTTCTTTGGCCAGCTTGTATTTGTTCACGCCGACAATCACGTCTTTACCGGAGTCAATGCGCGCTTGCTTTTCAGCGGCGGCGGCTTCAATCTTCAGTTTGGCCCAGCCCGAATCGACGGCTTGGGTCATGCCGCCCATGGCTTCGACTTCTTCGATGATTTTCCAAGCCGCATCCATCATGTCTTGGGTCAGCTTTTCCATCATGTAGCTACCAGCCCAAGGGTCAACCACATTGGTGATGTGCGTTTCTTCTTGGATGATGAGCTGCGTATTGCGCGCAATGCGCGAAGAAAACTCAGTCGGCAGGGCGATAGCTTCGTCCAGTGCGTTGGTGTGCAGGCTTTGTGTGCCGCCAAACACCGCCGCCATCGCCTCGATGGTGGTACGCACAATGTTGTTGTACGGGTCTTGCTCAGTCAAGCTCCAACCCGAAGTTTGGCAGTGCGTACGCAGCATCAGGCTCTTGGGGTTCTTGGCACCAGTTTCTTTCATGATGCGGCACCACAACAGGCGGGCAGCGCGCATTTTGGCCACTTCTAAATAGAAGTTCATGCCAATCGCCCAGAAGAACGACAGACGGCCCGCAAAGGCATCTACATCCATGCCCTTGTCGATAGCGGTTTTGACGTATTCTTTGCCATCGGCCAGCGTGAAGGCCAGCTCTAGCGCTTGGTTGGCCCCCGCTTCCTGCATGTGGTAGCCCGAAATGGAAATCGAGTTGAACTTGGGCATATTCTGCGCCGTGTACTCGATGATGTCGCCAATGATTTTCATTGATGGCTTGGGCGGGTAGATATAGGTGTTACGCACCATGAACTCTTTCAGAATGTCGTTCTGAATGGTTCCAGAGAGCTGGTCTTGGCGCACGCCTTGCTCTTCAGCAGCTACCACATAACCGGCCAGCACGGGCAACACGGCACCGTTCATGGTCATGGACACCGACACCTTGTCCAACGGAATTTCGTTGAACAAAATTTTCATGTCTTCTACTGAGTCAATGGCGACACCGGCCTTGCCAACGTCCCCCGTGACGCGCGGATGGTCGGAGTCGTAACCCCGGTGGGTGGCCAAGTCAAAAGCCACCGACACACCCTGACCACCAGCGGCCAGCGCCTTGCGGTAAAAAGCGTTGGATTCTTCGGCGGTAGAAAAACCAGCGTATTGGCGAATCGTCCAAGGGCGCACCGCATACATGGTAGCTTGCGGGCCACGCAGATAGGGTTCAAAACCCGGCAGGGTGTTGGTGTGCCGCAAATCAGCGGTATCTTCTGCGGTATAAAGCGGTTTAACGACGATGCCGTCGGGGGTAGTCCAGTTCAGGGCATCGACATTGCCACCGGGGGCTGACTTGGCGGCAGCGCGTTGCCAATCTTGCAGGGTTGCAGTCTTGAAAGTATGGTCTGAATTTTCGTTAGGGCTGCTCATAGTTCGAGTCTCCGTTCGCTAAGAGAGTGGCTGGCGCGCTCGCAATACTTCGCAGGCCCGCACGACAAACGCAAGTGTACCGCAATTCATAATTATTAATTTATAGTTTTTTTCGGTACCATTGCGCCTATGTCTGCCATTACCCTGACCCCCCGCGCACTGTACGAACAAGTGGCCGAGCAACTGCGCCAGCGCATTTTTCGGCGCGAGTTGGAACCCGGCTGCTGGATTGATGAGCTAAAAATTGCCGAAGAATTTGGCATCAGCCGCACACCCCTGCGCGAAGCCTTAAAGGTGCTGGCCGCCGAAGGGCTGGTTACCATGAAGGTGCGCCGGGGTGCTTATGTGACCGAAATGTCAGAAAAAGACCTGCGCGATGTCTATCACCTGCTCAGTTTGCTAGAAAGCGATGCTGCCGCCGTGGTGGCCACCCAAGCCAGCGCCGCGCAATTGCAAAGTCTGCAAACCCTGCACACCGAACTAGAGGGCGCTGTGCAAGAACGCGAGCGCTTTTTTGCCTTGAATGAGCAGTTTCATATGCTGCTGCTAGAACTGGCTGACAACCGCTGGCGCAGCCAAGTGGTGAGCGATTTACGCAAGGTGATGAAACTCAACCGGCACAATTCTTTGTTTAAGCAGGGGCGCATGGAAGACTCTTTGCGCGAACACCGGGCTATTTTGGCCGCCATCATGGCCCACAATGCGCCAGTAGCCGCCCAAGCCATGCAAACCCATTTTGCCCAAGGCTTAGAAGCGGCTACCTAGAACGGCGCTCACAGGCCGAAAGGCCGAAAAACCCGTTTATGGCATGGAATTGATAAAGGCAATCACCGCTTGGATGTCCGCATCGTTCATGCTACGCACGGTGGGAGTCATGATGGATTGCGCCAAAGGGCCAGACTGGGCAGTGCGGTAGCGGTCTAGCATTTTGCGTAGGTATCCGGGCTGCTGGCCTGCAATGCCGGCAATTTGCTCGTTACCCAAACCATTGGCTCCGTGGCAGGCCAAACACTGCTTTTGGTACACCGCCTTGCCTTTTTCGGCCAAGGCAGGGTTGGTACTGGGCTTGTGGACGACTTTTTGTGCCGAATAAAACAGCACCATGCCCACTTTTTCATCGCTGTTCATGGACTTAATCATGCCTTCCATGAACTCATTGCGCCGCTGGCCGGTGGCAAACAAGCGCAATTGCTCTAGTAGGTAGGCAGGGTTTTGTCCGGCCAGATTGGGAATGTCGGGGTTGAGGCTATTGCCACCTTCGCCGTGACAATGAACGCACACCCCCGCCACCTTGCGCCCTAGTTTGAACAAACTTTCTTCTAGTGCCGGATTGGCTTGCACTTCTTTGAGACGAGCGCTCAAGTCAACATCAGCAGTGGCTCTGGCCCGAGACGGCTGTGCAACCACCGGCTGCAAGGCACAAATTGCAAGCAGTGCGGCACTTAAAGCCACTGAAACGCGTTTCGCCATGAAAGAATCCCCTTGCGGAAAATGGGCATTTTAGACCTATTGCGCCATCTCTTTGTCCAATATCTATGACGATTCAGGGTACTGGTGCAGCTTTGTTTAACTGCTGGCTGTGCGTTGGGCACGGGCCTTGGCCAAAATAGCCGCAATCGCTGTTTTTTTCTCGCTGGGCGCGCTGGCAGATGCTGCCGGGGTGGAGGTGTTGGCAGCCGAAGGGGGTGGTGTCAGACGTTGTTGGTGCTGCTGGTAACGCTGGCGCGCCTGCTGTGCTTGGACGGGTGTCCAAGCTTGCCAAGCCGTGGCCGTGCCACTGATGGGTAGCAATTGGATGCAATCGACCGGGCACACGGGCACACACAAACCGCAACCGGTGCAATGCGCGCTAATAATGGTGTGCAACTGCTTGTTAGCGCCCACAATGGCATCGGTGGGACAGGGTGGCAGGCACAGGGTACAGCCAATGCACCATGCTTCGTCAATCACGGCCACACTGCGCGGGCCTTCTTGGCCATGCGCTGGGTTGAGCGGCAAAATAGCTTGCCCGGTTAATGCGGCCAGACGGGCGATGCCCTCGGTACCACCGGGCGGGCATTGGTTAATGGCCGCCCGACCTTGGGCAATGGCTTGGGCATAAGCGGCACAATCGGGATAGTCACAGCGGCCACATTGCGTTTGTGGCAGGGCGGCATCAATACGCACGGCCAATGCCTGCCAAGCCCCCTCTTGAGCAGCCACTGCGTCCATACAGGCTTTAGCTCTTGCGAGTGCGACGGTTGTATTTAACCGGTGCCTTGCGTGGGCTGGCAGTGACTGCGGTAGCGGCCATTTGGCTGTGCTCGGCTTCTGCTTGGTGCATGGGCTCGGCAGCACCGGTAGTGGCAGGAGTTGCTGCCTGAACAGTTGGCGTGATGGTGGCTTCTGGGCTGGCGACTGGGGTGGCGGCTACACTGCCTTGGCTGTTGTAAATAAAATTACGCACTTGCGGATAAACCACCTCGCGCCAGCGGCGACCACTAAAAATGCCATAGTGGCCAGCGCCAGCAGCTTCAAAATGCTGCTTGTTGGCAGCATCAATGCCACTGCACAAATCGAGGGCCGCACGGGTTTGACCGGGGCCAGAAATATCGTCCAGTTCGCCTTCTACGGTCAGCAGGCGGGTAGCCGTGATGTCTTGTGGGCGCACACGCTCGGAGGTGCCATTGCTGGAGCGCACATCCCAAGTACCGTTGACCAGCTTGTATTCTTGGAATACGGTGCGGATAGTTTCCAAGTAGTAATGTGCGTCCATATCGAGGACGGCGTTGTACTCGTCATAGAACTTGCGGTGCGCTTCGGCACTGGCACCATCGCCCTTGATAAGGTCTTTGAAGTAGTCGTAATGGCTGACCATGTGGCGGTCTGGGTTCATGGCGACAAAGCCGGTGTATTGCAAAAAGCCCGGATAGACCCGCCGCCCCACACCCGGAAAGCCCTCTGGCACGCGGTAAATGACGTTGTTCTCAAACCATTCGTAGCTGCGCTTGGCTGCCAAATCGTTGACGGCGGTGGGGGAGTGGCGCGCATCAATCGGGCCACCCATCATGGTCATGGACAGCGGGGTTTTGTCGCCCCGGCTGGCCATTAAAGACACGGCTGCCAACACCGGTACGGTGGGCTGGCAGACGCTGATAACGTGGCAATTGCCGTAAGTACTTTGCAACAGTTGGACGAACTCTTGCACGTAGTTAACGTAATCGTCTAGGTGAAACTCGCCCTCAGACAGTGGCACCAGACGCGCGTTTTTCCAGTCGGTAATAAAAACCTTGTGGTCTTGCAACATAGTACGCACAGTGTCGCGCAGCAGCGTGGCATAGTGACCCGACAGCGGGGCCACAATCAACACAGCGGGTTGCTTTTTGAGCTTGTTGAGCGTGGCCGGGTCGTCAGAAAAGCGCTTGAAACGGCGCAATTCGCAAAAAGGTTTGTCTAGGGCAATGCGCTCATGGATGGCTACTTCTACACCCTCAACCTTGACGGTTTTGATGTCAAAGGCTGGCTTTTCGTAGTCTTTGCCCAAACGGTAGAACAAATCGTAGGTTGCCGCCACCCGTTGTGCCACGGGCAACTGGCTCAGGGGCGAACCGGGGTTGCTGAACAGCTTGGACGAAGCCTGGGCAAAGTCAGAGAAAGGCTCCATCAAAGAGCGTTGGGTTTCATAGAGCTGGTAGAGCATGGTGGCATCCTTTTTTGTTACATTGCAATATAAATGTTGCAGTGCAATATAGCAAGTTGATATGGGCCGTGCGTAGGCTGTGGCCGAGCATAGTCAGTGAATATCCCTAGAACGGTGTTGCACTCAAGACACAGATGCTTGGTGGGCCAAGGCCATGATTTCGTGGGGTGGCAAATCTTTCAAGTGATGGTTGCTCCATACTTGGCGCCAATAGCGTGCACCACGCAAACCGTGGCGCAAACCCAACATGTGCCGGGCAATGGCATACCAGTGGGTGCCGTGCTGTGCGGCTTCGCGCACCATGTAGTCCACCATTTGGGCTTCTACTTCCTCGCGCGATAGGTTGGATGCTGGTTGGCCGTAAAACACTTCATCCCAGCGGCTGAGCCACCACGGGTTGTGGTAAGCCTCGCGCCCCACCATCACCCCATCGAGCAGCGCCAGTTGTGCTTGCACGGCAGCATCGTCGGCAAAACCACCATTGATAGCGATGGTTAGATGCGGAAAGTCTTGTTTTAGTTGCGCTACCACGCCATAGCGTAGCGGCGGTACTTCGCGGTTTTCTTTGGGTGATAGGCCCTTGAGCCACGCATTGCGTGCATGGACGATAAACACCTTGCAGCCCGCATCGGCCACGGTGCCAACAAAATCGCGCACCAAGCCGTAGTCTTCGTTCTTGTCTATGCCGATGCGGTGCTTGACGGTAACGGGCACTTGCACCACATCTACCATCGCTTTGATGCAATCGGCCACCAAAGCAGGCTCTTGCATCAGGCAAGCACCAAAAGCACCGCGCTGCACGCGCTCGCTAGGGCAGCCACAATTGAGGTTGATTTCATCGTAGCCCCACGCCTCGCCCAATCGGGCACTGCGTACCAACATATCGCGCTCACTGCCGCCCAGTTGCAGGGCTACCGGGTGTTCTTCGGGGTTGAAACGCAAATGGCGCTCGGTGCCACCATGCACGATGGCCCGCGCATTGACCATTTCAGTGTAAAGCAGGGCATTTTTAGACAAAAGACGGTGAAAAAACCGGCAATGCCGGTCTGTCCAATCTAACATGGGCGCAACGCTCATGCGCCACGGGGAGCTAAAGCTAGGATTTGGGGGAAGTTCTGTCTGGGGCATGGGAATTTGGCGTGTCGCTGTGCGGTTGCGTTGATTCAGTGCTATTTTCTTATGGCTTATCAACCTCCGGCACAACCCGAAACACTATGCGAATCCTCCACACCATGCTGCGCGTTGGCAACCTGCAACGCTCTATCGACTTCTACACCCAAGTCTTAGGGATGCAACTGCTACGCACCTCCGAGAACCCCGAGTACCAATACACCTTGGCTTTTTTAGGGTTTGAAGGCGGCAACCCCGGCCAAGCGGAGTTAGAACTCACCTACAACTGGGGCACCGAACAATACGAGCACGGCAGCGCCTATGGCCATATCGCCATCGGCGTGCCCGATGCCTACGCTGCCTGCGACAAAATTCGTGCTGCCGGGGGCAATGTAACGCGCGAGGCCGGGCCGGTCAAAGGCGGCAGCACGGTAATTGCCTTTGTCACGGATCCCGACGGCTACAAGGTAGAATTAATACAGCTAAAATAATGCTAGCTGTGTTGCCACCAATACAGAACGAAAACCAATGTGCATACTGCAACCTTTTTTAGTGCATCGATTTAAAATAAGCACTGGCCAGCAGACCCAACGCACAAGACCAGCCAGAAAACAACCACCGCCAGAGCCAAAATTGGGGTACAAAACCTACGCCACAAATAAACCCCACACTCATGGCCCAAAATAGAGCCATCGCTAAATTATGGTCGGCTTTGCCTGCGGCATCTGCCATCAGGGGTGGGTACAAAGTACCAGCTACCATGATGATAAGTGCCACGCCCAGTGTAGGCCAATGCAAGCCCGGCTGGGGGCTATGAGGTTTGGGGGTTAGCTCGTGCATATTAGTGCTCCCCTGTAGCGCGGGCATCTTCGTTTTCACCCCACATTGCATTGAGTATAGCCAATAAAACTGCAAACCCTACGCCCAAAACCCAAGCAAAATACCACATAATTTTTCCTCAAGCTGCGTCGTCTTCACCCACCAAAATCCGTGTTTCCGACAGATAACGGTGCGGGGGAATTTCTAAATTGGTAGGGGCGGGCTTGTTTTTATACACCCGCCCGGCTCCATCGAACGTGCTGCCATGACAGGGGCAAAAATACCCTCCGGGCCAATCAGAAGCAACGCTAGGGTTATTGCTGCCAGCGGGCACCGAGCTAGGTGAACAACCCAAATGGGTGCAAATACCCACGGCCAAAAACACCTCTGGATTCATTGAGCGCGTAGCATTTTGTGCGTAGGATGGTTGCTGCGCTTGCTTGGAGTAGGGGTCTGCCAGTTGCCCTTCGTGCCCTTGCAGCTGCGCCAGCATTTCAGGCGTACGGCGCACGACCCAAACAGGCTTGCCACGCCATTCTATGGTTTTCATTTCACCGGGAAGGATATCGGCAATATCTACCTCTACTGCGGCACCTTGCGCCTTGGCGCGCTCACTAGGTGCCAAGGTAGAGACAAATGGCAGTGCTGTAGCCACTGCTGCAATCCCCCCCATTGCTGTGGTCAGTTTAAGCCAATCGCGTCGGTTTTCAAAATCAGCTGCATCCAAAATATCAGAGGTGTGCATGGTGTACTCCTTGCGGTTTAATAAGCTGCATGGTCATTTTCTCGGATATAGGCTTCAGTGACCTTGCCACGCATCACGCGGTAAGCCCAGCTGGTGTACATCACAATCAGAGGCATAAAAAGCAAGGTGGCCCAGAACATAATGCCCAAGGTCAGGTGGCTAGAGACGCTATCCCACACCGTCAAGCTGGCATTGGGCATGGTGCTAGAGGGCATGATGAACGGAAACATACTGGCACCAGCCGTACCAATTACACCAAGTAAAGCAAAGGCCGAACAAACAAAGGCTGTCAAGGTATGGCGTGCGCGTAGCAATACTGCCGCTGCCACAGCCCCCAGTATGCCCAATATGGGCAATATCCATAACAATGGTTGTGCAGCATAATTGGCCATCCAAGCCCCGGCTTCACGTACTACGGTTTTATTCATAGGGTCGGGCAGGGCCGATGGGTTTATCACAGACGTGATGCGATAACCATCAATGCCTTGCAGCCAGAGGCCCGCACCGATAAAGCCCAGCACCATCACCCCAGCAGCCCAAGTCGCCCCAGTAATGGCACGCGCCTGAATAAGCCCTTCGGTGCGATGGGCCAAGTAAGCCCCACCGTGGAGCGTAATCATGGCGCTACTAACTACCCCTGCCAACAAGGCAAACGGATTGAGCAATTGCCAAAAACTGCCGGTATAAGTGGAAATGAGGTATTCATCAAAGCCAAATGGCACACCTTGCAGTAAATTGCCAAAGGCTACGCCAAAAATCAGTGGTGGTACAAATCCGCCAATAAACAAACCCCAATCCCAGACACTGCGCCAAGTGGCATGGTTAATTTTGCTACGGTAATCAAAACCGACAGGCCGAAAAAACAAAGCCCACAATACCGCTAACATAGCCCAGTAAAAACCACTGAATGCGGTGGCATACACCAGCGGCCAAGCTGCAAAAATAGCGCCACCGCCAGTAATGAACCAAACTTGGTTGCCGTCCCAATGCGGCCCCACTGTGTTGATGACCACACGGCGCTCGACATCGTTTTGGCCAACGAAAGGCAGCAAAGTACCTACACCCATATCATGGCCGTCCATGATGGCAAAACCAATCAGCAAAATGCCCACCAGTAACCACCAAATAATTTTAAGCGTTGGATAATCTAGCATCATCTGTCCTTATCAGCTTAGGCATGGGCGGCACTGTGGTGCGTAGCCTCGTGGTCATAACGGCCTGTACCCAAACTGCCTGGCCCCATGCGAGCAAACTTAATCATCAAGTACATTTCAACCACTAGCAAAACGGTGTAAAAACCAATAAACCCGGCCAGCGAACCATACAAACTCTCTACACTGAGGGTAGAGACACTCAAATGCGTAGGCAGCACACCATAAATAGTCCACGGCTGGCGGCCATACTCAGCCACAAACCAACCCACCTCACAGGCAATCCAAGGTGCTGGCAGCATCCATAAAGCGGTGCGTAACAACCAAGGGCGTTGTGTGAATGTACCCTTGACTGAAGTCCAAAACGCCAGCCCAAACAGTAGCAGCATGGCAAAACCTAAGCCCACCATCACGCGGAAAGCCCAGAACATTGGTGTAACCCGTGGCACGGTGCTATCTACGGCCTTATCTATCATTTCCGGGGTGGCCAAACGGACATCAGCGGTATATTTTTTTAGCAACAGGCCAAAACCCAAATCGGCTTTGTATTGCTCAAAAAGTTGCTTGGCTGCCTCGTCGTTGCGATGCTGGCGGATGGTCTCTAGTGCCTTCACTGCCTCTATACCGCGCACAATACGCTCACGGTTTTTGGCTTTAATATCATGGATGCCCGGAATTTCTTTATCCAACGAACGGGTGCCAATAATCCCCATTACATAAGGAATATCAATTTCCCAGTCATTTTTTTGCTCGGCCTCATTAATGCCAGCAATCAAGGTCAGGCCCGCTGGGGCTGGTTTGGTTTCCCACATGGCTTCTAAGGCGGCCATTTTGGTTTGTTGCGCCTCGCCCACCATATAGCCAGACTCATCGCCCAGCACAATCACACTCAACACCGAGGCCAAACCAAACGCCGAAGCTACACGAAACGAGCGCTTAGCAAACTCTACATCGCGGCCCTTGAGTAAATACCAAGATGAAATGGACAACATGAACATGGCACCCGTAACATAGCCAGCAGAAACTGTATGCACAAATTTGGCTTGGGCATCGGGGTTAAATACCACCGCCCAAAAATCAACCATTTCCATACGCATGGTTTCGTAGCTGAACTCTGCGCCAACGGGGTTTTGCATCCAGCCATTGGCAATCAAAATCCACAAGGCCGACAAGTTAGTGCCGATGGCCATCAGCGTGGTCACCAGCAAATGCTGCGACTTGCTTAGCCGCTCCCAGCCAAAGAAGAACAAGCCAATAAAAGTGGATTCCAGAAAAAATGCCATCAAGCCTTCAATGGCCAGAGGAGCACCAAAAATATCACCCACGTAATGGGAATAATAGGCCCAGTTGGTACCAAATTGAAACTCTAGCGTAATGCCAGTGGTCACACCCAAAGCAAAATTAATACCAAACAATTTACCCCAAAAGCGGGTCATGTCTTTCCAGATGACCTTACCGGTCATTACATAGACACTTTCCATAATCACCAACAACCAAACCATACCGATGGTTAATGGCACAAATAGAAAGTGGTACATGGCTGTGGCGGCAAACTGTAGCCGAGACAGGTCAACCAGTTGTTCGGATATCACTTGGGGCTTCCTTGAAGTGGGGCAACGTTGCCCATGTGTTGGCTGATGCGATTGGTGTCCACCGGTACATGGGCATCACGGATAAATACCCACCACAGCACTGTCAATACAAGCAACTTGAGCACGACTGCGGTGACGAGGTGGCGTAAAAGACGACGATCTGCTGGTGTCATGCTTATGCACATACACAATCCATGCCAGCTAAAAACCACATATAAACCAAATAGTTATCTAAAAATGGCCTGCTTTACCTGCCAAATTTGGCAGTATTTCTGCCAAATGGCTGCCAATTTGGCATAATGGCAGCCATTGCCCTACCCCAAAACTACATGCCCCACGATTTACCCGCCTTGGTGTCTTATCTGGATGGGCTGCCCGAGCCACACATCCTGACCGATGCCAATTACCGCATCTTGAGCGCCAATGCCGCTTATAGGCGCGAGTACGCACATGGCCAAGACGTCTGTGGCCGCACTTGCTACGAGGTTTCACACCACTTCCAGATGCCCTGCGACCAAGCCGGAGAAAGCTGCCCGCGTGCGCGTGCCATGCACTCGGGCCAACGTGAGCGCATCTTGCACTTGCACCACACCCACGCAGGGGAGGCTTACGTCAATATCGAGTTGGTACCCCTGAAAGACGAACAAGGGCAGGTGGTGTATTTCGTCGAAAAAATGGAGCCGCTGCACATCGCGCAAGACACGGCCAAGCAACAAGGTATGGTGGGGCGCTCTCCGGCTTTTCTGGCCACACTGGACATGGCCATGCGCGTGGCACCATCCTCATCCAGCGTATTGCTGCTGGGCGAATCTGGCACCGGCAAAGAACTGGTAGCCAAGGCCATCCACGAAGCCAGCCTACGGGCAAGCGCCCCCTTTGTGGTGGTGGAATGCGCCAGCCTGACCGAAAATTTGTTTGAAAGCGAATTGTTCGGCCATGAAAAAGGAGCCTTCACCGGGGCCACCTCAACCCGCATCGGCTTGGCCGAGTCAGCCAACGGCGGAACTTTGTTTCTGGACGAAGTGGGTGATATTCCACTAAGTATGCAAGTCAAACTACTGCGCTTGCTAGAAACAGGTACTTTCCGCCATGTAGGCAGCAGCGATTTGCGCCACACCGATGTACGGGTGATTGCCGCCACACACCGCCCCTTAGGCCAAATGATCGCGCAACAACAATTTCGCGAAGATTTGTACCATCGACTCAGCACCTTTCCTATTCGTCTCCCTCCCCTGCGGGAGCGGCGCGAAGACATTCCATTGCTGGCCCATACTTTGCTGGCACGTATTGCCCCCCAACGCCATTTGGGCATTAGCTTTGCTGGTGAACAGCGGCTCATGCAACACCCGTTTGCAGGCAACATCCGCGAGCTGCGTAACGTGATAGAACGAGCCACCTTGTTTTGCGATGGTGATGTTATAGAACTGAACCACATCGAACAAGCATTGGCTGCCGATGCCTGGGTCAAACCCGCTGCCACCACGGGCTTGGCAGCAGAACCCCTAGCCACTGGGCTATTGAAGTCCCCTTTGGCAGATGCAGCTCTGTTGCAAACGGCAAAATTGCACCGAGGCAGCCGTGCCGAATTAGCTGCACACTTGGGTATTAGCGAACGCTCCTTGTATCGCAAACTCAAGGCTTTACAAACGCCAGAACATCGCACCCAGCACACAAAATAAAAAATGGGCAACAAATTGGCGACAAAATCGCAACTGTTACAGCGCTCAACTCAGCGCCCCCAGACTGACCTGGCCTGTGCGAATAGCTTTGAAGGTATTTTTTTATGACCAACCCCTCCGCCTCGATTGCCCAGCTGCGTAAAAGCTACGAACGTGCCGAACTGAACGAAGAAGCATCGCACGCCAAGCCCCTAGACCAGTTTGCCCATTGGCTGCAAGAAGCCATCCAAGCAGAGCTACCCGAACCCAATGCCATGACAGTGGCTACCGTCGGTAGTGATTTACGCCCCAGCACGCGTGTGGTGCTCATCAAAGGCTACGACGAACGCGGCATTGTCTGGTACACCAACTACGAAAGCCGCAAAGGCCGTGAGTTGGCAGGCAACCCCTATGCAGCGCTGCAATTCCACTGGGTAGAGCTAGAGCGCGTGGTACGTATCGAAGGGCGCATGGAAAAAGTCAGCGCCGAAGAAAGTGATACATATTTTCATAGCCGTCCGCTAGACTCGCGTATTGGTGCTTGGGCCAGCCCACAAAGCCAAATCATTGCTGGGCGCGGTGTGCTGGTGGCCAATGCAGCCAAATATGGGGCGCAATTTCTGTTACAACCACCACGTCCAGCGCACTGGGGTGGCTATCGCTTACTGCCAGAGCAATGGGAATTTTGGCAAGGCCGTAAAAGTCGCTTACACGATCGGCTACGCTACCGCCAAGACCAAGGCGCTTGGGTGCGCGAGCGTTTGGCGCCTTAAATGCCCTAATGTCGGAGGAGTGTCATCATGGAAGTGATTCGGGAGCCATCGGGCGATAAATACTGCCTCCATCTGCGCGGTGATTGCAACATCTACCACGCCGAAGCGTTACGCGCTGCACTGCTAGAAACCTTACGCACCCCAGTGTCGTTCGATGTAGATTTGTCTAATGTCACTGAAATAGACACCGCTGGCCTACAGGTGCTGATGGCCGCCAAAAACCATGCGCGCGCGCACGGCGTAGAGCTGCGCCTGCTCGGTCACAGCCCACCCGTGCTAGAACTCATCGAAATTTATGACTTGGCCGCTTGGCTGGGCGATCCATTGGTGGTGGCGGCCGCTGCCAACCACCCTGCATAAGCGCAACCACGCACAAAGGCCAGTTTCATGGATCTGAACGACGCATTACAGACCTTTTTTGAAGAAAGTCGGGGCTTGCTCACCGACATGGAAGCCGCCCTGATTCACCTAGAGCAGGTGCCCAGCGACCCAGAAGCCATCAACGCAGTGTTTCGGGCGGCCCACACCATCAAAGGGGCAGCGGGCCTGTTTGGCTTGGATGAAATTGTGTTGTTCACCCACCACCTAGAAACCCTGTTGGTGCTGGTGCGTGAAGGTACGCTTAGCCTAGACAGCGATTTAGTCGGTTTATTGCTGCAAAGTGGCGACCATGTAGGGCATTTGCTCGATGCGATGGCCGCCGGTGGCCTGCGTACCGATGCGCTAGTTCACAAAGAGCAGCAGTTGCTGGCCCAATTGCAATTGGCCTGCGGTGCTGTGGGCGGTGCCGTACAGGTAGCCAGCCTACCGAAAATAGATTTTAATAATCCCGAAAGCCTCAATAGCAACGAACTGTGGCATTTGTCGCTGCGTTTTTCTCCGGGTGTCATGCAGCAAGGCTTTGAGCCAGCTTCATTTATCCATCATCTATGTACCCTAGGGCGCATCGTGCAAATTAGCACCCTGACGCACGCGCTACCCTCTTTAAGCGAACTGAATCCAGAAAATTGCTATCTGGGGTTTGAAATTCGCTTTGCCAGCAACGCCAGCAAAAGTGAAATTGAAGGCGTATTTGAATTTGTCAGTGATGACTGCGAATTGCGTATTCTGCCTCCTGACAGTTTGGTAGAAGATTATTTGCGCCTGATTGACGAGCTGCCCGCCGACCGCATGTTATTGGGCGAAATTTTGCTCGCCTGTGGTGCCGTTACCGATCAAGAACTGCAACGCGCTTTACTAGAGCAAGCCCAAGCACCCGACGAAGAGCGCCACGCGCTGGGCGAAATTTTGATTGAAGAGCAGGCCGTAGCGCCTGAATTGGTGCAAGGTGCTATTGGGCGACAAAATGAATTACGCCAACGCCAAGCCCAAGAAGCCAAGCTCATTCGCGTGCATTCAGACAAACTCGATGCCCTGATTAACCGCGTAGCCGAACTGATTATTGCCAGCTCATCGGTGGGCGTATTAGCCCGGCAGCACAAAGACCGCTCCATGCGCGAGGCCGCCTCAGTGGTGTCGCGCCTAACCGAGCAGGTACGCGACGGTGCCATGATGTTACGCATGGTAGAAATTGGCGAAACCTTTAATCGTTTCAAGCGCTTGGTGCGCGATGTTTCTAAAGAAACGGGTAAAGAAATTGAGCTGCACATTGGTGGTGCCGACACCGAATTAGACAAAATTTTAGTCGATAAAATTGCCGACCCCCTGACCCATTTGGTGCGTAATGCCATCGACCACGGCATTGAGCCGCCCACCGTGCGCGTGCAACGCGGCAAACCCGCTGCCGGACGCTTAGAAATACGCGCCTACCACGAGGCAGGCATCATTGGCATTGAAGTGGGCGATGATGGTGCAGGCTTAAACCGCGAACGTATTATTGCCAAAGGCATACAAAAAGGCTTGATTGCTGCCGATGCTGAGTTAAGCGATGCCCAAGTCTGGGATTTAATTTTTGAGCCTGGCTTTTCTACCGCAGAACAAGTAAGTAACTTATCTGGGCGCGGTGTGGGTATGGATGTGGTCAAGCGCAACATCGAAGCCCTGCGCGGCAGCATCGAAATTGAAAATCGCCCCGGCAACGGAGCCACCTTCCGTATTCGCCTACCCCTGACCTTGGCGATTGTCGATGGCTTTTTAATGTCGGTCAGTGATTCGCATTATGTGGTGCCACTGGATGTGGTTATTGAGTGCGTACAACTCAAGCCCGATGTCAAAAATTATGTCAGTTTACGTGGTGAAATTTTGCCCTTGTTGCGCTTGCGCCAACATTTTGGACTAGAGCCACGCGAGCTGCGCCGCGAAAATATCGTTGTGGTGCAAATAGGCGGGCGTAAGATGGGCTTGGTGGTCGACCAACTTAAAGGCGAGTTGCAAGCGGTTATCAAACCTCTGGGGCCGCTGATTGATGGATTGCCCGGCATTTCTGGTTCTGCGGTGTTAGGCACCGGCGAGGTAGCATTAATGTTAGATATACAACAATTAATTCACCAAGCCGCTTTTCCAGCAGCAGATTTATTTCATCAGGCAAAAACAACAGCCATCACCATTCATTAAAAAGAAGGAATTTCCATGTTAAACAATTTGCGTATTGGTTTGCGTTTAGGGCTGGGATTCTTTCTGGTCATTGCTGCCACGATGGCGATGGTAGTATTGCTGATGCTAGAATTGGCTAATTTTAACAATGGCACCCAAGTTTTGGTCGATAGGCGCTTTCCAAACGTGGTAGTCTCTAATCAAATGATTGATGGCCTCAATGCGGCCAACATTGCTATGAGAAACATTCTCTTAGCACAAAACGATGAGGCCACCAAACAAGAGCAGCAAAACATTGCCAATATCCGAAAGAAATTTACCGAAACCTTGGCAGTTTTAGATAAAAATATTCAATCCGAAGAAGGCAAACGATTTTTGGTAATTATCAAAGAAAGTCGCGCCCAATACGGTGGCCATTTGGAGAAGTTTTTACAATTGGTGGCCGATGGCCAGCAAGAAGAAGCACGAATTTTATTGTTGGGTGATTTACAAAAAGCCATGGTTCCCTACCAAAAATCGGTAGAGGAAATGATTGATTTTCAGACAAAATTGGTAGAAAAGGCAGGTAAAGATGCTAATACTCAATACCAAGCTTCTGAAAAATTAATGATAGGCTTGGCCTGCGGTGTCGTGCTGTTGGCCTTGCTTTCTGCGTTTTTGGTTACACGCAGTGTCACCCGTCCAATTGCCGAGGCTACCCAAGTAGCCACTTTGCTGGCTGGCGGCGATTTGAGTGTGCAAATTAACCCACAAGGCCGGGACGAAGTAGCGCAATTGCAAGAAGCCATGCAAAACATGGTCAGTAAACTGTCGCAAATTATTACCGATGTGCGTGCTGCCTCGGATAATCTTTCTAGTGCTTCAGAAGAAATTTCTGCCACAGCCCAATCTTTATCACAAGGAGCTACCGAACAAGCGGCTAGTGTTGAAGAAATTTCTTCTACCTTGGACGAAGCCAGCGCCTCGGTGCAGCAAAATTCAGAAAATTCCCGCATTACCGATAGCATGGCTACCCAAGCGGCCCAAGATGCAGGCCAAGGTGGCGAAGCCGTTAAGCAAACCGTGCAGGCAATGAAAAGCATTGCCAGCAAAATCGGTATTATTGATGATATTGCCTACCAAACTAATCTATTGGCGCTGAATGCTGCGATTGAAGCGGCCCGTGCTGGTGAGCATGGTAAAGGTTTTGCCGTAGTAGCCGACGAAGTACGCAAACTGGCCGAACGCAGCCAAGAGGCAGCGCAAGAAATTGGCGAATTGGCCAGCAGCTCTGTGGACCAAGCCGAACGCGCCGGTAAACTGTTAGAAGAAATGGTGCCCGCTATTCGTAAAACCTCGGATTTGGTGAAAGAAATTGCCGCTGCCAGCGAAGAACAAAGCAGCGGTGTCGGGCAAATTAATGCGGCGGTGGGCCAACTTAACCAAACCACCCAGCAAGGCGCTTCAGCCAGTGAAGAATTGGCTGCCACTGCCGAAGAAATGAGTTCGCAGGCCGAGCAGTTACAACAACTCATGGCCTTCTTTAAGCTGCACGCCCACGAAACCAGCATGATGGGCAAGCCCCCATCAGAACACCAAATCTCCCATAAGTTAGCAGGAAAATCGGCCAGTAAAAAACCATTGCAAACTATGCCTGTACGGCGCACCGCTGCCGCTAAAGGTTCGCCGGGGGCTGATTTTGTCCGCTTCTGATTCTTTATCTTTGGCGGTACCCAGCAGACCTTTGCTAAAAGCAGAGCCTGCTGGGGCTTTGCCGCAAGGCCCATCCGGGCCTAAAAAATACCTCAGCTTTACTCTGAATGGTGAGCTGTATGCCATTACCATAGAACAAATCAAAGAAATCATCGGTCTTCGGCCTATTACTACCGTACCTATGATGCCTGGCTATTTGCGTGGCATTATTAACTTGCGTGGCATGGTGGTGCCGGTGATAGACTTGGCACAACGTTTTGGCATGGAACCGATGGCTAGCGGAAAGCGTAACTGCATTGTTATTTTAGAAATTCCACTTTATTCTGAATTGCCCGAGCAGCGCCACACTTTGGGCTTTGTGGTAGATATGGTCAATGCCGTCATGGATATTTCTTCTACGGCCATTGAACCTGCCCCCAGTTTTGGCACACACATACGCCCTGATTTTTTGCAAGGCATCGCCAAGGTGAAGGAAAAATTCATCCTTTTGCTCAATATTCAGCGGGTTATTATGCTAGAAGAACTCAATGCCATGCGCTCTTTAACTAAAGGCTAATTCAAGGGCCTGTGGCATGTCGATAAAATACAAAGAATGGGATGGCAATGCGCCCGCAGGTTTGACGTTGTCAGACCATGATTTCAATCAATTTCGGCACTGGATTTTTGAGATTTCCGGTATTTCAATGGGGCCGAGTAAAAAAGCTTTGGTGGCAGGCCGGTTGGCACGCCGCGTGCAACACCACGGCTTGCGTGGTTTTCATGCTTATTTTGAGCATTTGCACCGTGATACCGCAGAACACCAAATAGCTATTGACCTGCTTACCACCAACGAAACCCATTTTTTTCGTGAACCACGCCATTTTGAGTTGTTGCGCGATGTGGTGTTGCCCGGCCATACTGGCGCACACCCGCTACGGATTTGGAGTGCTGCATCTTCTACCGGGCAAGAAGCTTATAGCATTGCCATGCTGTTGGCCCATACTTTGGGGCAAGCACCTTGGGAAGTGTTTGGCTCAGATTTATCGACCCGCGTGCTAGAACAAGCCTGTTCAGCCTTGTACGATATAGCAATGGCCCGAGAAATACCTGAAGATTTTTTACGCAAATTTTGCCTGAAAGGCGTAGGCACACAGGCCGGGCGCTTTTTAATTGCCCCCGAAGTGACCGCACATGTATATTTTGCCCAAATTAATTTAAACCAAGAATTGCCCAACGTAGGCGATTTTGATGTGATTTTTTTACGCAATGTACTTATTTATTTTAATGAAGAAACCAAACGCGGTGTGATTGATAGATTGCAAAAAAAACTGCGCCCCGGTGGCTGGTTTTTTGTCGGCCATTCTGAAAGCCTCAATGGCGTACATCCAGCACTAGAGTCTTATGGTTATTCGGTGTATCGCAAACGTTTGCCGGGTGCACCACCAATGCCACCCCCCAAAAGGGGACACCGATGAGCACTTCTTTGGCCGCCACAGTGCCCAGCGGAGCAGCAGTATTTTCGCAATGGCTAGAGGCGCAAAAAAACGGCCCTACGGCACGCCGTTTGGGCACGCAGCCCTTGGCGGTGTACCAAGACATCTGGAACGCTTGGCTAGAAAGCCTGCAAACCCCAGCACTGGAGTGGCACCAAGCACAAATCGAAGATGTGGCGCGTTTTTTACGCATCCGTGCTGGCCAGCGCGCACACCACCAGCCCGACCGGCAATTGAGCGAAGTCACACGCCGACGCTATTGGCGCGTGTTAGACCGGGTCTATGCCTATGCCGTGCAGCAGGGTTGGTTGGCGTGTAGTCCGGTCACCGCCTTACCCAAAACCGAGCGCCCCAAAGCAGTTGACCAGCTAGGTCATTGCCTACCGCCAGCCTTGTGGGCGCAACTGCCCCGGCAATTTCCGGCCAGCGATAGTTTGCAAGGCGCACGCGACCGGGCTATTTTGCTGCTGCTCTACGAATTGGCCTTGGCTCCGGAAGAAGTGCGTACCCTGAGCGATGAAGGCTTGCTCGATGAAAACCGCATCCCCATCGCTTTAGATGCAGCAGTGCCCCCAGCTGCCTTACGCATTGAGGGCGCACGCAAGGCCCAGCAACGCATTTTGACTTTACCGCCCTGCGTAGGCACTGCCTTGACCGATTGGTTACGTTATCGGCGCGCGCACCAGCCAGAGCCTACCGGCTTGCTGTTTTACTCGCGCAAGGGCGGCCGGCCGTTGTCGGTGCGTGCCTTGTTCCATGTGGCGGCCAAAATCATCCACCAAGCCCATGCAGCCCAAGACCCCAACAGCCAAACCTACCCTTTGCAACGGGTAGGGCCACAGGTGCTACGCAACACCGCCATCGTGCAATGGTTGCGCGCTGGCATGGCCGAGGCTGAAGTGGTGCGCCGCATTGGTGTCGATGGGGTACGCGCCTTAGACCATTTACGCCATCAAGTGGCGTGGCCTGAAACATTTTTTCATTCGTAAGTTCTTGGGACAGGCACAATCGGCATTTAATATATATTATTTTTATGAAAAGCGCCCTCTTTATTGATTTTGACAACGTTTACAGCGCCCTGCGCCGTTTAGACATCCACTATGCCGAACGTTTTGCCCGCCAGCCACTAGACTGGTTGCACTGGCTTACCGATAGCCTGCCTTTGCCCGCCCATGCGCCCATAGGTGCTAAAGGGCGGCGCTTGTTGGTGCGCCGCTGCTATTTCAATCCGCACGTTTATCAACGCTTTCGGCCTCACTTCAACCGCGCCGGTTTTGAGACCATAGACTGCCCGCCCATGACCACCGAGGGCAAAACCAGCACCGACATCCATATGGTGCTGGATATGGTAGAGCTGCTACAGCACGAAACGCGCTTTGATGAGTTCATTGTGTTTTCTGCCGATGCCGACTTTACGCCGGTGCTGCGTAAATTGCGCCGCAGTGACCGACGCACCACCGTGCTGGCCGTGGGCTTTCCTTCGGCAGCTTACCAAGCCTCGGCAGACTTGTTAATTGACACCGATAGCTTTGTGCGCGATGCCTTGGGTGAAAGTGATGACCCCCACGAAATCATCCCCACCTTGGCACCAGCCCCCAGCCGCTACAGTTACCAGCCACCTGCACACCAGTGGATGCCACCGGCAGAGTTGTCTATACCGATAGCTGCGTCAGACCCACAGGAATGGGAAAATATCCGCAACTTGGCCACACAAATCATCCGCCACGAAGTAGAAACTTCAGATTTGGCAGTGCCTTTGGCGCGCATGGCCAGCCGTTTGCCCGCACAGGTGCCGGGCTTAGACGGCAGCAGTTGGGCTGGGCTGGGTAGTTTTAGGCGTTTTATTGAAACGCTATCACTATCGCCCTTGTTGCTAGACTGGTCACATTCGGGCGGTTATCTGTACGACCCCCAACGCCATGCCCGGCCCATGCCGCCTGCCAGCCGCGACGGCACTTTAGACAGTGCCGACCCGCAATTGTTGCGCCAAATTTGCGACGCTACCGATGCCCCGCGTTTAGGCAGGGCCGAGTTTCGACAACTGTGGCAAGCCATTGCCACCGATTTGGCCGAACAGCCGTTCCATTTGCGCGACACCGGCAAACGGGTGCGCGATTTGTGCCGCTTGGCACAATGCGACATCAGCCGCGAAGATGTGAACTGGGTATTGCGTGGCCTGTTGATGGGTGGGCACCAATTTGCACCGGGCCAAAATACCGCGCAGCAACTGGCACAGCAAATGGCACAAAACCTCGACAAACTCTGCGCCCGCGAAGAACTCTGGCTCGATGAAAACCAACGCACTACGCTTTACGACTGGGTAGGCGCAGACTACTAGGCCAAAGATTGGGCAGATATTTTTGTTTTTTGTTTGGAGGGGGGTTGTATTTGCTGGCTTGATTTTTTGCACAATGGCATATCCATAAAACAGCTAAGCTCCCCTTCCATGCACATCATCACTACCACCATTTCCGTTGGGGCATTTCGTCATGATTGATGCCCTTATTTCAGGCAAAGTGTATGGCCAGCCCACTCAGCGCAGTGGCAAAAATGGCAAACTGTTTGCATTGGCCAAATTGCGCGCCACAGGCACCGATGGCCAAGCGCAATTTATCAGCGTCATTGCCTTTGACGATGGCCCAGTGGCTGCTTTGCTGGCCCTCAAAGAGGGCGACAGCGTTGCCGTAGCTGGCCCGCTCAAGGTGGCTACTTGGCAAGACAAAGAGGGCAACCACCGCCCCTCTTTAGACATCGTGGCCCAGCAAGTCATGACGGTCTATCAGGTGCGCCACAAACGCAGCGCCACCCAAGCCGAAGCCTTGCAAGAGCCAAGCCCATCCTCCAGAGAGGACCGCTGGCCACCACAAGATGCACCTGAACGCTACGGGCCACCCGATGGTTCTATTCCGTTTTAAAACATCCAACTTTTATTGCGCCTGCATCCAAAAGTCAGAAACCCCTAAAATTACTGAAACATTCTTTAACATTCGGCCAAAAAATTTCGGGATATGAAAAAAACCATCCTCACCATCGATGACAAAACCGACATCCGACGCTTGGTGCGGATGACCTTGGAATTTGATGGTCACACCGTGTTAGAGGCAGCCAGCGGCCCCGAGGGTCTGGAGTTGGCACGCAAGCAACACCCCGACCTTATCTTGCTCGATGTGATGATGCCCGGCATGGATGGCTTTGAAGTGGGGTGCATCCTGCGCGATGACCCCCAGCTCAGTAGCATTCCGGTAGTCATGCTCACCGCGCTAGATGGCCCGAGCGACCGTGAAATTGGTTTGGGCACTGGGGTTAAAGCCTATCTGAACAAGCCCTTTAGTCCGGTAGATTTGCTGCGCCTGATTCAAAAATTACTCACTTCTACGCCAGAAGAAAATAGCGCACCATCGGCAAAGTAGCAACCGCCGTACTCATTCAATTTAGTCCTGTTTTATTTGTGAACTAAAGGAGCCTACCGTGGCACTTGTCAAGAAATCTGTCTCTCCTAGCACCAGCCTAGACACCAGCGCCTCTGCCAGCAGCCGTAGTTCGGCCAGTGCCGCCCGCGAGGCCGAAGTGCAACGCAAGCGCGCCCGCACTTTGGCCAAGCAACAACAAGCCGCAGAGCGCATTGCCGCTGCCACGGCGCAAATGTCTTCCGGCATTGCCGAAGCCGCCTCTGCCGCCGAAGAACTCAAGCGCTCGGCAGACCAAATCGCCACCGGGGCTGAAGAAGCCGCCGGTGCGGCACAAGAGTCCCTCAGCGCCTTCAAGCAAGTAGAAGTCTCGGTCGCGCGCCAGCTACAAAATGCTGAGCAAAGCCGCATTAAATCCGAAGGCTGCCAAGCACTGGTACTCAAGGCCAGCGCCGAAGTCATTACCTTGGTCAACAACGTAGCCGTTTCGGCCCAGCGCCAAGGCTCCTCGGTGGCGATGGTGGCCGAATTGGAAAAGCAAGCGGCCAACATTGGCGACATCGTCAAGGCCGTGGCACGCATTGCCGACCAAACCAACCTGCTGGCGCTCAATGCGGCCATTGAAGCTGCCCGTGCGGGTCAGCATGGCAAGGGCTTTGCAGTGGTGGCCGACGAGGTGCGTACCTTGGCCGAAACTTCCGAAAAAAGCGCCAAGCAAATCCAAGGCTTGGTCGCCCAAATCCAGCAAGAAGTCAAGGTGATTGCCGATGGCATTGGTCAATCGGCCAAAACCGTGGAGGCCGAAGCCGAAAACGGCAAAACCATCAATCAGCAGCTCGAACGCATCCGCTCTGAAATGATTGAAATCGTCAAGGGTGTGGGCGAGATTGCCACCGGGGCGGTGCAATCGGCTGCCGCCACGCGCCAAGCCCTCAAAGGCTCCGAAGACATCGCCACTGCCGCCGAAGAGCAATCTGCCGCCGCCGAAGAAGCCGCCAAAACCGTGGCCGAACAAACGCAAGCCTTGTCACAAAGCGAGCAAGCTGCCGCCAGCCTGTCTGAATTGGCCGAAGACCTGAAAAAATCCACCGACGTGGCCAAGAGTGCCGAAGAAGTGGCCTCAGCCGCCGAAGAGTTGTCGGCAGCGGTGCAAGAAATCAGCCGCTCAGGCAGCCAAATTGCCGCTGCGATTGAGCAAATTCGCAAAGGGGCCGAAGTGCAATCGGCAGGTGCAGAAGAGTCCGCCGCCGCCATCACACAAATTGACCGAGGTGCCCAAGTAGCCGTGCAACGCGGCACCTCCAATACCGAAAAAGTGGTCGGCATTCGCAAGCTACTGACTGAAAACAAAGCCACCGTCAACAGTTTGGTGGCCAGCATCCTGTCTTCTGCCGAAGCTACGCGCATCAATATCAAGCAAGTTAAAGAACTAGAACTGGTATCACGGCGCATTGACAAAATCGTCGATGCCATTGCTACGGTGTCGATTCAAACCAATATGCTGGCCGTCAATGGCTCGATTGAAGCGGCGCGTGCAGGTGAGTTCGGCAAGGGCTTTGTCGTCGTAGCCACCGACATCCGCAATTTGGCCCAAGATTCTGCTGAAAATGCCGACCGCATCAAAGACTTGGTCAAAGCCGTGCAAGACCAAATTGGGCTGGTGGGACGCGATTTAGATGAAATTGTCGCCACTGCCACCGCTGAAGTAGAAAAAGCCAAGGCCACCTCCATCAACTTGCTGGCCATCGAAACCGATATTGCCGAAGTAGAGCGCGGCGCGACTGAAATTCTCAATGCCTCCACTGAAATTGGTGCGGCCATCGCCCAAGTCAAGCGCGGTATTGAGCAAATTTCTTCAGCCTCCGAAGAAGCCTCCAAAGCCGCCGACGAAGCCGCTATGGCTGCGCGCCAACAATCACAAGGCGCAGAAGAGCTGGCCGCCGCGATTGAAGAAGTGGCTTCTTTGGCTGACGAGCTGCAAAGCGCCTAAAGCAAAGGCCGTCTATGAGCAGCGAAACCAACCCCGAAACTGCCACGGCATTGGCCGATGGCACCCATGGCGCGGCAGCGCAACAAGCGTCTGACACGCGCCAATACGTCACCTTTATGGCTGGCGACGAAGTGTTTGCCGTCGAAATGGCACCGGTGCAAGAAATCATCCGCGTGCCTGCCGTGGTGCGCGTGCCCCTGTCGCCGCCCACGCTAGAAGGCTTGGCCAATCTGCGCGGCAAGGTGCTGCCGATTGTCTCTTTGCGCCGTGCGCTGGGCTTTGCCGAGCGTGAATCCGACGATACCTCGCGCGCGGTGGTGATTAACATCGGCCAGCCTATGGGCTTTGTGGTGGACCGCGTGGCCAGCGTGGTCGGTGTCGATGCCAGCAAAATCGAAGGCGTTGAGGGCATCCAAGGCACCGTCAATACGGAACTGCTGTCGGGCCTGATTAAAGACGTGGGCGGCCATGCGATGGTCATGGTGCTCAATTTTGAAAAACTCATCGCCCAAGAGTTTTCTCAACTCACTGAGCTGTACCAACGCCAAAACAGTGGTTTGCAATCGGGCCTGAGCGCGCAACACAGCGCCAGCGAAGAGCGCAACAGCGAAGAAGAGCTGCACTTGGTTAGCTTTGCCGTAGCCAAACAAGAGTACGCCATCGCCATTGAAGACGTGCAAGAAATTGTGCAAGTGCCCGAGCAAATCGTGCAAGTGCCCCATGCCCAATCGCACGTACTGGGCGTGATGACGCTACGCAACCGCCTGCTGCCGCTGGTAGCCTTGCGGCGCATGTTTGCCCTGCCCGAGCAATCGGCCAACGAGCAAAGCCGCATTGTGGTGGTATCGATTCGCGGCGCCTCGGTGGGCATTGTGGTGGACAACGTCAATGAGGTGCTGCGCGTACCCCGGCGCAATGTCGAAACCATGCCCACCCTGCTGGCGCGCGATGGCGATATGGCCGACATCACCGACATCTGCCGCTTGGCCGATGGCAAACGCTTGGTCTCCATCGTTTCTACCGAAAATTTATTCCGCCACTCGGCCATCAAAGAGGCACTCAGCACCGTGACCGCCACCGACGCCAACCCCACCAGCACCCACACCGCCGACGACACCGGGCGCAGCCAAGCCGGCGACGATGAGCAAGTGGTCGTCTTCCGCTTGGGCACCGAAGAGTTTGGCGTACCGATAGACAGCGTGCAAGAAATTGTGCGCGTGCCCGAAACCCTCACCCACGTACCCAAAGCTCCGGCCGCCGTAGAAGGGGTGATTAACCTGCGCGGCACCGTGTTGCCGGTGGTGGACTTGCGCCGCCGCTTGGGCCTGCCCACGGTAGAGCGCAACGATGGTCAGCGCATTGTGGTGTTTTTGATTCGTGGCGTGCGTACCGGCTTTATTGTCGATGCGGTGGCCGAAGTGCTTAAAGTGCCACGCCAAGCCATTGAGCCAGCCCCTTGCTTATCTACCGAACAGGTCAAGCTACTGGCACGCATGGCCAACTTGGAAAAGCAAAAGCGCATGTTGCAATTGATTGACCCAGACCATTTGCTCAGTGCAGGCGATTTGACCTCGATGAATGACCTAGCAGGGTAAAAACTTGCCAAGGATAAATCCATGATTAAGCTGCTCATCGTTGATGATTCGGCGCTGATGCGCCGCCAGCTCACACTGCTCTTTCAGGCGCAGGGGGATTTTGAAATCCGCCAAGCGCGCGATGGTGCCGAGGCAGTGGCTGAAAACCGCAGCTTCCAGCCCGATGTGGTCACGCTAGATATCAACATGCCACAGATGGACGGTATCACCGCGCTGTCGCTCATCATGGCCGAGCGGCCCGTGCCAGTGGTGATGGTGTCATCTCTGACCGAAAAAGGAGCTTTAGCCACCTTTGAGGCCCTCAATTTGGGCGCGGTGGACTATGTAGCCAAACCCGGCGGCACCATTTCGCTGTCCATTGACACCATCCAAGCCGACCTGATTGCCAAGGTGCGCGGTGCGGTGCGTTCTCGCCCCAGCAAAGCACGCACCAGCAGCTCTAGCGCACGCGGTTTGGGCGAGCGCCTGCGCGAACAACATGCCCAAGCGGCACAAGCGCGCGCCAGCAGCGCCAGCCAATCGCGCGAGGGCTTGGTGCTGATTGGTGTCTCTACCGGCGGCCCACGCGCGCTAGAAGAGGTGCTACCGCTGCTACCGGCAGATTTTCCGTGGCCGGTGCTGGTAGCCCAGCACATGCCCGCCAGTTTCACCGCCCCGTTTGCTGCGCGCCTCGATTCTGTGTGCGCGCTACAAGTGGTAGAAGCCTGCCGCCCCATGCCGGTCACCCCCGGCACCATTTACGTTGGCAAAGGCGGTGCCGATATGGTACTGGCCAAGCGTGGTAGCACGCTAACCGTCTTGCCCAAACCCGAATCGAGCCAACATCTGTGGCACCCTTCGGTAGAGTTGCTTGGGCGCAGTGCGCTAGAGCACGTCAACCCACAATCGCTGGTGGCTGTGTTACTCACAGGCATGGGCAATGATGGGGCAGCGGCCTTTGCCGACATCAAAAAGCACGGCGGCAAAACCGTGGCGGAGTCTGAGGAAACTGCGGTAGTTTTTGGGATGCCCGCCGAACTCATTGAGCGTGGTGGTGCGTCATTGGTGTTGCCGATTGACAAAATCGCGGCCCAACTCAAAGCCTGGGCTTTGCGCTAAATTCTGCCCATTACCTGCATACTCTTTGCACGGTGGACACACAAGGCACCGATTTTTAACCCCCTGCGCCCATCCCCGATGGTGCGCTTTACCGGCCTGACTACCGTGACCAACAAAATTATCCTCGTCGTTGACGACTCGCGCACCATGACCTTGAGTCTGCGCTCCAATTTAGAACACAACGGTTTTAGTGTGGTCACCGCCGTCGATGGCGTGGATGCACTGGAAAAACTCAAGGCGGGCCTCAAGCCCGACCTCATCATCACCGACATCAAAATGCCACGCATGGATGGCCTAGAGCTGATTCGTGAAATCAAGCTACTGCCCGAAGTGCGCTTTGTGCCCATCCTGACTTTAACCACCGAAAACAACCCCAAAAAGCGCGAGGCCAGCAAACAAATGGGGGCCACCGGCTGGCTGGTCAAACCTATCTCTGGCACCGATTTAATCCAAGTAGTCAAACAAGTAGTGCCAGGCGCTTGAAACAAGGCTATACCGACAAAATGAAGCCTCACGATGTACGCCAGCCAGTGCTGTCAGGGCGCAATCTCTTGCTCTTGCTGGCCAGTATGGTGCTGAGCATAGGCCTGGTATTTTTCCTCTGGCCCCTGCTACAAGCAGCGCTGTTTGACCATGCACCGGCTTGGCCGTGGCCGCATATGCTGGCCTTGCTGCTACTCATGACCGTGTGCAGTATGCTGGCCTACGTGGCCGTGGGCTGGTTAGGGCCGCGCTGGCTGGCAAGCAAGCAAAACCAAGCCCGTATGCCCGTGCCAGAAGCCGTGGCCGAACTGCGTACCGTAGCACCCTACCTGCATGTACTCAACCAGCAACTCGAAGGCACCCTGCAAGAAACTGAACGTGGCGTGTTGCCATTGGTGACGGTACTTAACGAAATGCCCCAAGTGCTGCAAGACCAAATGCAGCGCATTGTTACCTCGCAAAGCAGCGGCAACGAGCTGCTAGAAGTAGTACGCGAAAAACTGATGATTGACGAGCAATTAGGCTCCATCTTGCAAATGTTTGTCGAAAAGCAAGAGCAAGATGTCAAAACCAACCTTGACCGTATCCACAACCTGCAAGAAGTCAAAGAGCTGTCCTCTTTGGTCTCAGTGATTGCCCATGTCGCGCAGCAAACCAATGTGCTGGCCATCAATGCCGCCATCGAGGCCGCCCGTGCTGGCCCGGCTGGGCGTGGCTTTGCTGTGGTAGCGGCTGAAATTCGCCAGTTATCCATCCGCACCGCCAGCGCGGCCACCGAAATTGGGGCCAAAATCACCAAAGCCACTGAAGGCATTGATGAGCAATTGGCCCATGCCATCGAAACCAGCCAACGCGATGCCTCTAGCAGCAATATGCGCCGCGTGCTGGGCGACATCAAAGAAATGCAGGCACGCTTTGCCGATGCCGCCAAAAACAACCGCATGGAAGAAGTGATTAGCAACGTGCGCCACGGCCACGATGCACTGGTAGCGCTGCTCACCGAGGCGATGGGCCATGTGCAGTTCCATGATGTGATGCGCCAGCGCATTGAGCATGTCAAAACGGCCATGACCGAGTTAGACCAGCACCTGCAAAGCATGGCCGACCAACTGCTAGAGCGCCCTTGGGACCCCAGCAGCATGGGCAACCTGCAAAAGCGCCTCGATGCCCAAATGCAACGCTATGTCATGCAAAGCCAAGTGGACACCCACCACGCCGCCACCGGAGCTGCCACCAAGCCCCACCCCGGCGCAGAGCGTCCCAAAATTGAATTGTTCTAGCTTGTTCTAGCCCCCATCTGGACTCATCATGGCCCTTATCAAACCATCCCAGCAAGAGCAAACCAAGCCCTCTGCCAGCGCCGACCACCATCGCCCCACGCGCGATTACCAAGTGCTGTGCCAACAGCTGCAAGCCCCCGAGGCCGAAACCCGGCGCTGGGCCGCGCGCGACTTGCAAGACTGCCCCAACAGCAGCCCGGCCATTGTGGCGCGGCTGTTACTAGAGCCAGACCAATCGGTACGCGAAATCATGCTTACCACCTTGGTACGCATTGGCGATGCCACCGCCGTGGCCGGTTTGGTGCAATGCCTACGCAGTGAGGAAGCCGCCCTGCGTAGCGAGGCGATTGAAGCGCTCAAGCAACTACCCCAAGCCATTGCCCCCATCATGCGCCAGCTGCTCAGTGACGCATCGAGCGATGTGCGTATTTTTGCCGTCAATGTATTAGAAACCCTGCGCCACCCCGAAGTAGAAACCTGGCTTACCGAAGTCATTGTGCGCGATTCCCATGTCAACGTCTGCGCTACTGCGGTAGATTTGCTGGGCGAAGTAGGCTCGGCCACGGCTTTAGAGCCACTGCAACAACTCAAGGCACGTTTTCCTCAAGACCCCTATATCCAGTTCGCTGCCAATTTGGCCATTAAGCGCATCAAAGAAGCATGAGCCCACCATGATTGAGCCCACCATCAGCGACGAAGATTTTGGCAAGTTTCGTGAATTTTTTTACCGTAAAACGGGCATTCAGTTTGATTTTAGCAAACGCTATTTTGTAGATAAACGCTTGTTGGAACGCATGGCCGCTACCGACAACCAAAATTTTCGCAGTTACTTCACCATGCTACGTTTTCAGGCATCGGGTGAAGAACTACAACACCTGACCAACTTAATGACGGTCAATGAAACTTATTTTTTCCGCGAAGAATACCAGTTTGACTGTTTGGTGAAATCTATTTTGCCCGATTTGGTGGCACGCAAAAAACACAATGGCCCGCTACGCATTTGGGTGCTGCCCTCCTCCTCGGGCGAAGAAGCCTACTCGATTGCTATTTTTTTGTTAGAGCGCTGGGCAGCCCTGAACCAGCACGATGTAGAAATTGTAGCCTCTGACATTGACACCAATATCTTGGCCCAAGCCAAGGCGGGTTTTTACTCAGAGCGCTCGGTAGCGCAAATGCCTGCATCGTATATACAAAAATATTTTCGCCGGGTGGCCAGTGGCTTTCAACTGATTGATGATGTACGCTCTTCCGTAGAATTTACACGGGTCAATTTATCTGACCGGGCCGATACCCGCCCTTACCGTAATTTTGATGTGGTATTTTGCCGCAATTTACTGATTTATTTCGATGATGTCTCGCGCAAAGCGGCTGCCGAGACTTTCTACGATGCGCTGCGCCCCGGAGGTTTTATTTGCCTAGGGCACTCCGAATCCATGAGTCGGATATCAGCCCTCTATCGGGTGCGTAAGTTTCCCGAAGCCATTGTTTACCAAAAACCCATCGAGTAATGCCATGAAACGGATTCTCATCATTGACGACGCAGCTACGGTACGCATGTACCACCGAGAAATCCTCGAGGCCGCTGGTTATACGACAGAAGAGGCAGTCAACGGCCTCGAAGCACTAGAAAAAACCTTGGTGCAGCCGTTTGATTTGTACTTGGTCGATGTCAACATGCCCAAGCTCGATGGTTATGGCTTTCTGCGCGAATTGCGCCGCCAAAATTTGCCCCAAGCCCCCGCCATCATGGTCTCTACCGAGGCCGACGAGCCAGACCGCAAACGCGCTTATGCAGCCGGGGCCAATTTGTACCTGGTCAAGCCGGTGCGCCCAGAGCAGCTACTGGCCCCGATTGATTTGTTGCTCGGAGGCGCGTAGCCATGAATGAGTTGCTAGAGCAATTTTTGTCCGAAGCGCGCGATGCGCTAGAGGGCATCGGCACCAAATTGATGGAATTAGAGCGCGCGCCCCAAGATGTAGAGCTGATGACGCAGCTATTTCGGCTGGTGCATACGCTCAAGGGCAACAGCGGGCTGTTTGATTTTCCAGAGATGACCCGGGTGCTGCACGCCGGTGAAGACCTGATGGACGCAGTGCGCCATGAGCGCATAGGCTACTCCGAGACCTTGGCCGACCGCCTGCTCGATGCGATGGATTTTATTGGCCGTCTGTGCGACGGCATCGAAAGCAACCAGCCGCCCGACTCCTCCATGGCGACCGAGGCAGTGCGCTTGGCCGCTGGCTTGCGCCAACTGGTAACCCCTGAAAGCCACAACGAGGCAGCCGAAGCTCCAGCACCAGCTAGCAGCAGCACGTCGCCGGTTCCAGCCATGCCCAGCGCGGCTGAGTTGCTGCAAATTCCTGAAAGCCTGCGTTTGCAGGCTTGGCAACGGGCGCAAGATGGTGAACCCGTGCTATGGGTACGCTACCAACCCGCCGAAGAATGCTTTTTTCAGGGTGAAGACCCCCTGCACCAAGCCAAACTGACCCCCGGTTTGCTTTGGGGTGGTATGCAGGCGCGCGCGCCTTGGCCGCCATTGACCGACATTGATGCTTACCAGTGCCAGCTTAATTTTGGGCTGCTGGTGTTGGGCCACCGCAGTGACATCGAAACCCATTTTCGCTATGTGCCCGAGCAAATTGAAATTTTGCCCACCCCGGCACTGTGTTTGGCCCTGCCCGTAGGAGACCCCAACGGCGGCCCCGTCTATGAAGACTTTGTGGCAGACGCGCTGCAGTTTGTTCAAGCGCGCGATAGTGCCGGTTTAGCACGCACCGTGCGCCTGATGCTAGAGCTGTCCAACAGCAGCCTATGGCTGGCCTCAGGACTGCGCTGGCTCGACACCCTGCTGCAAAGTGCTGCCCCAGACTGGCAAGCGCTGCAAGCCTTGGTGTTGTCGATACGTACCCTGCAAGCACCCGATTGGCACGCCTTTATCCAACAACAGGCCGATAACGCCGATGTAGTCTTGGCTGGCGCTCCTGCTGCTCCAACCACCACGGCCAGCGCTATGGCGGCACCTTTGCCCACGCAAGAGGCGCTGCATAGCCTGTTGACGGTACAGCGCGAAGTGTTGGCGCTACCCGACAACGATGCTTGGCTAAGCGGTCGCCTCAAGGCGGTATCCAGTGCGCTGGCCGCTTGCCTGCGCGCCACCGGGCGCTTGGCCGAAATAACCAGCCTAGAAGCTGCCACCAGCGCCGCCTTAGAACAAGGCCAAGCCTTGCCTTTGGCCCAATGGCTAGAGACCGCCTTTGCCGCACCCGAAACGGCCACCGTTGTGAGCACTGGCATTAACAGCAGTGCGCCAGCGCCCGTGGCAACACCCACAACACCCACCCCAGCGCCAGCAGCAGAAGCCCCACCGGCAGACCTTGGTAGCACCGAGTCCAAAATGGGCCGGCGCAGCGACGACCACCTCAGCCCCAAGAGCCTCAAGGTTGACCAAGTCAAAATTGACCGGCTGATGAACCTGATTGGCGAGATGGTAGTGGCCAAAAACGCCATTCCCTACTTGGCCAACCGTGCCGAGAACCAATATGGCGTGCGCGAGCTGGCGCGCGAAATCAAAGCCCAATACGCCGTTATCAACCGCATCTCCGAAGAAATGCAAGATGCCATCATGCAGGTACGCATGATGCCGGTATCGTTTATTTTTCAGCGTTTTCCGCGTTTGGTGCGCGACACCTCACGCCATCTGGGCAAAGACATCAACTTGGTACTAGAAGGCCAAGACACTGCCGCTGATAAAAACATCATCGAGGCCATGGGCGACCCGCTCATCCATTTGGTTCGCAATAGCATGGACCACGGCCTAGAACTGCCCGAAGTGCGGCTGGCTGCCGGTAAACCTGCCCAAGGCACGCTCAAAATCATTGCGCGCCAAGAAGCCGACCGGGTATTGATTGAAATCAGCGACGACGGCAAAGGCATAGACCCCACCGTCATGAAGCGCAAAGCCTACGAAAAAGGTCTGATTGACGAAGCCACACTAGAGCGCATTACCGACCAAGAAGCCATCAACCTGATTTTTTTGGCGGGCTTCTCTACCGCCGAGGTAGTGTCAGAATTGTCCGGGCGTGGCGTGGGTATGGACGTGGTGCGTACCGCCATCAACCGCGTCAATGGAGCCATTGCCCTCGAAAGCGTACTGGGCCAAGGCACCCGCATCCGGTTATCGCTGCCGCTGTCTATGGCGGTCAGTAATGTGATGACCATTGAGGCCGATGGCCAAATTTTTGGCGTGCCGATGGACAAGGTAGTAGAAACCGTGCGCGTGCCACGTCTGGCAGTGCGCGAGATTAAACAAGGCTTGGTCACCGTATTGCGTGGCCGGGTGGTGCCCCTCAAATCCCTCAACCGCCTGCTTGGGCTGGCGCCGCCACCGCTGTGCAACAGCAACGACGAATATGCCGTGCTGGTAGTGCGCGTGGGCGAGGCAACCTTAGGCCTTTTAGTGGACAATTTCCACGAAACCGCCGACATCATCCTCAAACCATTGTCGGGGGTGTTGGCTGGCCTGAGCATGTATTCTGGCTCGGCCCTGATGGGCGATGGCTCGGTGCTGATGGTGCTCAATATCCAGGAGATGCTCTGATGCCGATTGAATTTCGCAAAAAACAAGTGCTACTCAAGGGCATTGTCGGGGTAGAAGAAGCAGAAAATCTGCTGGCTGGCCTGCAAAAAAGAGTGGGCCTCAGTGCTGACCTTTCCGCCTGCGAACATCTGCACCCGGCCAATATTCAGGTACTGTTGGCAGGCCAAGTGCCGATTGACGCTTGGCCTGCCGATGCGCTGTTACAGCAATTTCTTCAGTCTATTTTTGTTTCGCGTGGCGCTTAAAGCCCAACCTCTAGTCCAACAACAACCCTCACCATGACCAAAACCATTCTGATTGTTGATGACTCGCTCACCATGACCATGAGCCTCAAATCCAATTTAGAGCTTAACGGCTTTAAAGTAGAGTCGGCCAACGATGGCATACAAGCCCTGACCAAACTCAAAGCGGGCCTCAAGCCGCACCTCATCATCACCGACATCAACATGCCGCGCATGGACGGCATGGAGCTGATACGCCAGATTAAGCTGCTACCGGGGTTTCGCTTTATCCCCATCCTGACGCTCACCACCGAGAGTGACCCCAAAAAACGCGACGAAAGCAAAAAACTGGGCGCTACGGGCTGGCTGGTCAAACCCGTCTCGGGGCCTGATTTGGTACGCATCGTCAAACAAGTGCTGCCCGGCGCTTGAGCCAGCGCAAGGAGTTGAACGGTGACAGTTCATACATCGTCGTCTGCTATCGGATATTCATTGGTTTCGTCGGTTCTTGCGGCGGTGTTGGTTTCTGTCTTGGTGCTGTGGCTGTCGGGGCCGTGGCTCTGGGTGCTGTCTGGCAGCTTGGCCAGTATCAGCGTGGGTGCTGCTCTGCACTGGGCTTGGGGCCGCTGGCACCAGCGCCAAGGCCCCGATGGGCAAGCTGGCGCTGGCCGTGGCCAGCGTATGCCGGTAGCGGTAGCCGCTGAAGAAATTCGTACCGTGGTGCCCTATCTGAGCGTGATGCGCGGCCAGTTAGAAGGGGCCTTGCATCAGGCCGAAGAAGGCGTGGTGGCGCTGATTAGCCTGCTCGACCAAATGCACGCTGCCTCGCAAGAGCAGGTAGAGCGCATTGCATCTTCGCAGCAACAAGGCGCAGAAGTAACGCAGGTGTTTCATGACAAGGTACTGATTGACCGCCAATTAGGTGCTATCCTGAAAATGTTTGTTGAAAAGCAAGAACAGGACGAAAACACCAATGTCGAGCGCATTCAACGCTTGCAAGAAGTGAAACAGCTTTCTGGCTTGGTGGATGTGATTACCAATGTGGCACAACAAACCAACTTTCTGGCCATCAACGCCACCATCGAAGCGGCCCGTGCTGGCCCCAGTGGCAAAGGTTTTGCCGTGGTGGCCGCAGAAATTCGGCTGCTTTCTACACGCACCGCTGCCGCTGCCAAAGAAATTGCCCAACGCATTGCCACCGTTACCGATGGCATTGATACCGAGCTGGCCCAAGCCGTAGATAGTAGCCAGCGCCATGCTTCTACCAGCAATATGCGCCATGTTCTGACCGACATTGAACAAATGCAAGCGCGCTTTGCCGATGCCTCTGAACACATGGAGCAAATCATCGCGGGTGTGGACCGTGGGCACAGTGCCATCTCACTGTGCCTGACCGAAGCGATGGGCCACATGCAGTTCCATGATGTGTTGCGCCAGCGGGTAGAGCATGTGCAAGCGGCCATGCTAGAACTAGACCAACACCTGCAAAGCATGACCGACCAGCTCATTGACCACCCTTGGGACCCCGCCACCATGACCACGCTCAAAGACCGCTTAGAAGCGCATATCAAGAGCTACGTCATGCAAAGCCAAATAGATGCCCACCAAGCGGCAATGGGCACCGCACCCACCCAAGGGGCAACCACCAATGACCGTCCCAAAATTGAACTGTTCTAAGTTCTAACCACGCTCCACCGCGCCCAAGGCAATCAGCACCATCATGGCCCGTACCCTCATTATCAGCAACCGCAAAGGCGGCACTGGCAAATCTTCTAGCGCCGTCAACATTGCCGCAGAGCTACAAGCCCGAGGCCAGCGGGTGCTGCTGATTGACATGGACACCCAAGCGCACTGTGCCTATGGCGTAGGCGTTACGGTAGCACGCGAGGCCCCCACGCTGCACGGTTTTATGGCCGGACGCCACCCGCTAGAGGCCGCCGTGCTGCCCACCGCTTGGCCGGGCTTAGACCTCATCCCCGGAGACCCCCTGTTCGAGCATGGCTCAGGCCAAGTGGGCGAGTTATTGCTGCGCGATGCCTTGCAGCAAAGTGGTTTGGCCCAAGCCTACGACACCATCGTGTTAGATACCCCGCCCTCGCTGGATGCTTTGTTGCTCAATGCCTTGTGTGCGGCAGACAGGGTGCTGATTCCGTTTGTACCGCATTTTCTGGCCGGCGAAGGCGTGCGCCAATTGGCACGGGTGCTGTTCAAAATAGCCAGCCGGGGCAGCAACGAAAATTTGCGCGTACTGGGCTTTTTGCCGGTGATGCTTGATACGCGGGTCAACTTGCACCGCCAAGTGACCGAAGGATTGGGCCAGCAATTTGGCCGTGGCCGCATGTTGCCCGGCATTCGCAACGATATTCGCGTGGCCGAGGCTTTTGCCGCTGGCCAGCCACTGCGCTACTTTGCCCCCAAAAGCCGCGCCACTACCGATTACACCGAAGCGGTCGATGCGCTGTTGGAGCGCTGGTAGGCCCATTTTTTAACGCTGCACCAGCGTTTTATAGACACCGCAACCCAAATAGCGGTTCTCATCCACACGCAGCACATACGACATTTTGGCCTGCACAGCGCCCGTCACTGGGTTGCGAAAATCGTACTCCACCCAGCCCGGCCCCCGGTCGCCTTGGGCCACAATATCGCGCACCAATGCATCACCAGCAATGCCGGGCACATCTTGCACTCTGGTGCCTACGCGCTGCACATTGCCGCCAAAAGCGTGGTACATGCCAGCGGGGTCTAGCACAAAGACATACATATCCCGGTCGTAGTAGGGCTGGGCCGGGTCAGTGATGGTACGCAAAAAGGCATCGCCCGATAGCCTCTGGCGCAAAGCCATTGCCCGCTGCACCAAGGCCACGGCTTCGTCTGCGGTGCCCTGTTGCAGCCGGAATCGGGCTACCGCCTCGGTCAGGGTGCTGGCCCGGTCTTCTAAGGTATTGGCCTGCTGCACCGCCTGCGCCACCATCTGGGCGTTTTCTTGGGTGATGTGGTCAAGCTGGCGCACGGCTTGGCTGATTTCTTGCAGCCCGGTGCTTTGTTGTGTGCTAGAAGCCGACATATTAGACATGGCAGCCGCCACGCACTGAACGCCGCCAGCCATCTGCCCAATGCCCGCACCTGCCGCGCGAATGGTTTCCGCACTGGTAACCACCTGCTGCACAGTGGTCTGAATCAAGGTACGAATTTCCCGCGCGGCAGCACTAGAGCGCCCGGCCAACATCCGCACCTCTGAGGCCACTACGGCAAAACCCCGGCCTTGTTCACCAGCCCGTGCCGCCTCTACCGCCGCATTAAGGGCCAAAATGTTGGTCTGAAACGCAATGCCATCAATCACACCGATGATTTCATTCATGCGGCGTGCATCTTGCTCAATGGTTTGCACCGATTGCACCGCCAGCGCCATACCTTCGGTGCCCTTGCCTGCCGCGTGGCTCACCTCGCTGGCATGTTCATCGGCCATGCGTGCCGCTTGGGCACTGTTTTGCACCGAGGCCGACATTTGCTCTACGCTGGCCGCCGTTTGTGCCAAATTGGCCGCTTGTTGCTCGGTGCGGGCCTCTAAGGCACGGTTGTCCTGTGCCAGTTCTTGTCCAGCCGTGGCCACCAGCGCTGCATTGCTGCGGATATCCGCCACCATCGCAGACAGCGTAAGCACCAATTTATCAAATAAACCCGCCAAGCCTGCCAGCTCATCGCCCCCCTTAACAGGCACTTGGACACACAAATTGCCAGCAATCGCCTCTTGCATCGCCTTAGCCAACAAATGCAAGTCAGCCGCCAAACTAACATGCAGTGCCAACAAGGCATACAACAGCACCGCCAGTGCAGTGGCAGCAATCGCCCACAGGCCGCTGCTGCTGGCTCCCAGCGCCATACCAACCCCCAGCGCCAGCCAGCCCAGCACCAAAAGACTGCCCAACAGCAGCATTTTTGCCGACAGACGCAAACGCCGCATCAACCACACGCCAGGGTGCAGCAATGAAAATCCAAACATGGGCTTGTCTCCAAAATCATAGTTTTAAGCGATACCATCCCCGCCGTAGCGCCCGCAAGCTACTCACAAGGAAGGCGGCATACTCAAGACAATTGCTTGCGTACCACTGACATATCCGATAATCAGGGGTATGAATCCCTTGCTCTCGCGTTTGCAGCCCTACCCGTTTGAGCGGCTGCGCGAACTTTTCGCCCCCATTACCCCCAACCCGGCTTATACGCCCATCAGCCTAGGCATTGGTGAGCCCAAACACGCCGCCCCCGCGCTGGTCAAGCAAGCCTTCACAGAGGCATTAGGCAGTGGCCTATCGGGCTACCCGGCCACCACCGGCACCCCAGCCCTGCGCCAAGCCTGTGCCGATTGGCTACAGCGCCGCTATGGCGTGCAAGTCAACCCAGCCACACAGGTGCTGTCGGTCAATGGTACGCGCGAAGCGCTGTTTGCCTTTGCCCAAACCGTGATAGACCCCACACGCGAAGGCGCTACGGTGGTCTGCCCCAATCCGTTTTACCAAATCTACGAGGGCGCCGCCCTGTTGGCCGGTGCTACACCCTACTACGCGCCTAGCGACCCGGCACGCAACTTTGCCGTGGATTGGGACAGCGTGCCGCCAGAGGTTTGGGAACGCACCCAACTGCTCTACGTCTGCTCCCCCGGCAACCCCACTGGTGCCGTGATGCCGCTAGATGAGTGGCGCAAACTGTTCGCCCTGAGCGACCGCTACGGCTTTACCATTGCCTCGGACGAGTGCTACAGCGAAATCTATTTCCGTGATGAGCCACCCTTGGGTGGCTTAGAAGCAGCTGTTCAATTAGGCCGCAGTAATTTCGAACGTTTGGTAGCCTTTACCAGCCTGTCTAAGCGCAGCAACGTACCCGGCCTGCGTAGCGGCTTTGTTGCGGGTGATGCGGCCATCTTGCAACAATTTTTGCTCTACCGCACCTACCACGGCAGCGCCATGAGCCCCGTAGTGCAAACCGCCAGCATCGCCGCTTGGAACGACGAACAACACGTCATCGACAACCGCGCCCAATACCGTGCCAAGTTTGCCCAAGTCACGCCCCTGCTGGCCAGCGTGATGGATGTAGCCCTGCCCGATGCCGGTTTTTACCTCTGGGCCGCAGTACCCACACGCTGGAACGGCAGTGACACCGATTTCGCACGTGAATTGCTGGCTCAATACAATGTCACCGTTTTGCCCGGTAGCTACTTGGCGCGCGAAGCCCAAGGCTTCAACCCCGGCCAAGGGCGCATTCGCATGGCTTTGGTGGCCGAAACCGCCGAATGCCTAGAAGCAGCGCAGCGCATCGTTCAATTTATCCAATCCAATCCCTCAGATTTCAAAGATTCACCATGAGCCAACAACTGCAAAACATCATCGAAGCCGCTTGGGACAACCGAGCCAACCTGTCCCCCGCTCTAGCCCCGGCTGAAGTGCGCGATGCCGTTGAGCACGTCATTGCCCAACTCAACGACGGCCAATTGCGCGTCGCTACCCGTGAAGGCGTGGGCCAATGGACAGTCCACCAGTGGATTAAAAAGGCCGTGCTGCTGTCTTTCCGCCTCAAAGACAACGTACTGATGCAATCGGGTGCGCTCAACTTTTTTGACAAGGTGCCCACCAAGTACGAGGGCATGAGCGAAGCCGACATCGCCGCCACCGGCGTGCGCGTCGTGCCCCCCGCTGTGGCTCGCCGTGGCAGCTTTATTGCCAAGGGTGCGATTTTGATGCCCTCTTATGTCAACATTGGCGCTTATGTCGATGAAGGCACGATGGTTGATACCTGGGCCACCGTCGGCTCCTGCGCCCAAGTGGGCAAAAACGTGCATCTCTCCGGCGGTGCCGGCTTGGGTGGCGTGCTAGAGCCGCTGCAAGCCAACCCCACCATCATTGAAGACAACTGCTTCATTGGTGCCCGCTCCGAAGTGGTCGAAGGCGTGATTGTGGAAGAAAACTCCGTCATCAGCATGGGCGTGTATATCGGCCAAAGCACCCCCATTTATGACCGCGCCACCGGCGAAATCAGCTATGGCCGTGTGCCTTCCGGTTCGGTGGTGATTTCTGGCAGCCTGCCCAAAGACGATGGCCGCTACAGCCTGTACGCTGCCATCATCGTCAAGCGCGTCGATGCCCAAACCCGCGCCAAGACCAGCCTGAACGACCTGCTGCGCGACTGATAGCCCTAGCGTAGCCGCCCGCACACCCACACCACCACCTTTAGGGACTGCTCATGAGCACGATGGAGCGCATCTTGCGCCTGATGGCCGAGAAAAAAGCGTCCGATGTTTACCTCTCGGCCAATGCACCGGCACTCATCAAAATCAACGGCGAATGCATCCCCATCAACAACCAGATTTTGCCGCCCGATGCGCCGCGCAATCTGTTGTCCGAGGTGGTGGCTCCTGAGCGCATTGAAGAGTTGCAAGAAACCGGCGAGCTCAACATGGGCGTGCCAATTTCTGGTGTCGGGCGTTTTCGTGTCAGTGCTATGCGCCAGCGCGGCAGCTATGCAGTGGTCATCCGCTTTATTGCCCAAGAAGTGCCCCAACTCGAAAACCTGAACCTGCCGCCCATCTTGGGCGACTTGATTATGGAAAAGCGCGGCTTGGTGCTGGTGGTTGGGGCTACGGGTTCAGGCAAAAGTACCACCCTGGCCGCAATGATTGACAAGCGCAACAGCCTACAAACCGGCCACATCCTGACCATTGAAGACCCGGTAGAGTTTCAGTTTCGTAATAAAAAATCCATCGTTAACCAGCGTGAAGTCGGCAGCGACACGCAATCGATGCAAATTGCGCTCAAAAATGCGCTGCGCCAAGCCCCCGATGTTATCTTGATTGGCGAAATCCGCGACCGCGAGTCCATGTCGGCAGCCATTGCCTACGCCCAATCGGGCCACCTGTGCTTGGCTACGCTGCACGGCAACAACAGCTACCACGCCCTGAACCGGATTTTGAGCTTTTATCCCGTAGAAGTACGCGCTACCATGCTCAGCGATTTATCTTCGGCGCTCAAGGCCGTGGTCACGCAGCGCTTGGTACGCACTGCTGCCGGTGCCCGTGTGCCCGCCGTCGAGGTCATGCTCAATACCAAATTGGTGTCTGAGCTGATTGAAAAAGCAGATTTTTCTGGCGTGAAAGAAGCGATGGAAAAATCAATGGCCGAAGGCTCACAAACCTTTGAAGAAGATTTGGCCCGCCTGATTATGGAAGGCCGTATCGACCGCAAAGAAGGCTTGGCCTATGCCGATTCACCCACCAACCTGATGTGGCGGCTGCAAAATGACTTTTCTCTGGCAGCCAAAGCGGCACAAGCCAACAAGGCCGAGCAAGATGCCAAATCAGAAGATGACACGCCTTCTTTTACTGAAATCACCCTCGATGTCACACCAGGCACCTGAAAAGGTGTTGTGTCAACATTTGCACCGGCCACTATAGCGTTTTTCTAAAATTTACCCATGTCCCTGACCTTGTCTCTGGCCGAGGCGCTGATTTCGCGCCCCTCCGTTACCCCCGAAGATGCCGGTTGCTTGCAACTTATCACCGAACGCCTGACACCATTAGGTTTTGTCTGCGAAGCGATGGACAGCGGTCCAGCAGATTTTAGGGTGCAAAATTTATGGGCCAAACGTCCCGCCAACGCCGCCAACGCCAAAACTTTGGTTTTTGCGGGTCACACCGATGTCGTGCCCACTGGCCCGCTAGCGCAATGGAAAAGCGACCCATTTACGCCTACACAACGCGATGGCAAACTCTATGGCCGAGGGGCCAGCGACATGAAAACCTCCATCGCTGCCTTTGTTGTGGCCGTAGAAGAGTTTTTAGCTGCCACCCCAGAGCCGCTGCTCAATTTGGCTTTTTTACTCACCAGCGATGAAGAAGGCCCTTCTATCAATGGCACTAAAGTAGTGGTAGAGCAGCTCAAAAAGCGCGGAGAACCACTTGATTACTGCATCGTCGGCGAGCCGACCTCGGTCAAACGCACTGGCGATATGATTAAAAATGGCCGCCGGGGCACCCTGAGCGGTAAATTGACCGTGCGCGGTATCCAAGGCCATATTGCCTACCCACATTTGGCGCGCAACCCCATCCACGAAGCCGTACCTGCACTGGCCGAACTCGCCGCCACGCGCTGGGACGAAGGGAACGATTTTTTCCAACCCACCAGTTGGCAAATGAGCAATATCCACGGTGGCACTGGAGCCAGCAACATTATTCCGGGTTCCGTGGTGATTGATTTTAATTTCCGTTTCTGTACCGAGTCCACCGCCGAGGGCCTCAAAAAGCGCGTCCATACGGTATTAGACCGCCACGATTTAGAATATGAATTGCAATGGACACTGGGCGGCCAACCCTTTTTAACCACCCCAGGCGAACTGGTGCAAGCGGTACAACAGGCTATCCAGACAGAAACCGGCCTGCATACTGAGCTATCCACCACTGGCGGCACCAGCGATGGCCGCTTTATCGCTACCCTCTGTCCACAGGTAATTGAGTTTGGCCCCCCCAATGCCAGCATCCACAAAATCGATGAACATATCGCCTTGGTAGATATCGAACCCTTAAAAAATATCTACCGCCGCACACTGGACAATTTACAGGCGCAAGCCGTGGCGGCGCGCCCATGAAAGGCAACACCATTGCCGCTTTGATAGCCTCTGGCGCACAATCCTTGCAAGAGGCTGGGGTTTCCTTTGGCCACGGCACCACCAATGCCCAAGACGAAGCTACTTGGTTGGTACTCTGGCAACTGGGCCTGCCGTTAGACACCCCCTTGGACAGCGACGCACCCGATAGCGCACAGCACCAAGCCGTAACGCCCGAACAGCAAGCACAGGTAGTAGCCCTGTTTGCCGAACGCATCCGCAGCCGCAAACCCGCCGCCTACCTCACGCAAGAAGCTTGGCTGCAAGGCGTGCCGTTTTACATTGACGAACGCGCTATCGTACCGCGCAGCCTGATTGCCGAGCTGATTACCAACGGTGGTTTTGACGATTGGCTAGGGGAACACACGCACGCGGTACTCGATTTATGCACCGGCAACGGCAGCTTGGCCATACTGGCCGCTATGGCTTGGCCCGACATTAGCGTAACGGGTGCCGATATTTCGCCCGAGGCTCTGGCCGTAGCGCAAATCAATGTCGCTAAACACGGATTAGAAAAGCGTATCAACCTGCAATTATCCGATGGCTTGGTGCAATTGCCTGGCCCGTGGGATTTAATCCTGTGTAATCCTCCTTACGTCAATAGTGACAGCATGGCTCGCTTGCCCGAAGAATACCGCGCTGAACCTGCATTGGCGCTGGCCGGTGGCGATGATGGCATGGATTTTATCCGCCAACTGCTACGCGATGCTCCCGCCTGCATGAGTGAAGATGCCGTATTGGTGCTAGAAATTGGCCATGAACGTGCTTTTTTTGAAGCCGCCTTTCCGCAGTTGCCCGTGTTTTGGCTAGAAACTAGCGCAGGGGAAGACCATGTATTGCTTGTGAGCCGTGAGGCACTACAATCCTGTATTTATTGATGCTTATTAAAGCTTCGATTATCTTTACCTTGCATGGCAATACACCCTATTTTTAACATCAACGACCATTTTAAATCAATTTTTGATAACGCACGTCAAAATAACATTGATTTGCTACGTTGCATTGCAGTTGCTTCCGTTTTTATTCACCATGCCCAACACACCTTTGGTGGAAATTTTCCATTTTTAGGTGGTTACGGTGGCCAGTTTGGCCCACAGCTTTTTTTCTTAATTAGTGGCTACTTGATTACGGCCAGCTGCCAGAAGCATTCTTTGCGCGATTACTTATTTCATCGAAGTTTTCGCATTTTACCAGCGTATCTTTTCTTTTTTTTAGAAATTGGCTTTATTACTGGCGCTGTCAGCAGCAGTAAAATCATAGAATTTCCTGGCTATTTTTTAGCCAACTTGGTATTGTGGCAACAATTATTTCCCAATGCCTTGCTACAGTTTGATGTACTGCATGTTACTTGGACGCTCACCGTAGAGGTTCTTTGGTATGCTTTAGCCCCTCTGCTATTGTGGCTACTCAAAGGCAGCGTACGCTGGCCCACTGTGCTATTTTTTACCCTTTTTTCTTCTGCATGGGCTTATCTGGCCAGTAAAACGCACTTCAATTTTTTGTTTCCAGGCATTACGGACACCAATCCCGGTTTTTCTTATCTTTTTTTAGGCAATCACTTTTTTTCACAGATTTGTTTTTTCATTTTTGGCGCTTGGATTTATAGCCACAGGGAAAATTTAAAATCATGGAATCCAGCCACTGGTTTTGTATTAGGCTCGCTGATTTTTATGCTAATGCCTTATTACATGGTGTTTAATCCCATTTTCATTACCGGCCTGGGCTTGGGGTGTTTTATGCTGGCAGCCATCAACTGTGCACCAGTTAAAAATCGTTTGGTATTTTTTCTATCTGAAACTTCTTACTCTGTTTATCTTTGCCATTTTCCCATTATTTTATGGGTTCGTCATGGCTTAGGAATAGAATCTACTCTTGGTGTTTTGATTTCTGTATTGATGACGCTCTTGGTTGCATTCTTAAGTTATATTTTTATTGAAAAACCTGGAATGAAAGCAGGCCGTCTTTGGACAAACCACTAGCCAAGCTGGATGGCATTCACTGTGCCTGCCTCTTAATTTTATAAATGATTACTCTCAAAAACGTCACCCTGCGCCGCAGCGCCAAAGTGCTGCTCAATAGCGTCAATGCCATTATCAACCCCGGCGAACATGTCGGTTTGGTGGGCCGCAATGGCGCTGGTAAATCCAGCCTGTTTGCCCTGTTCAACGGCTCCTTGCACGAAGACGGTGGTGATTTCAATATCCCAGCGCAGTGGCGCATGGCCCAAGTAGCGCAAAATATGCCCGAAACAGATGAATCTGCTACCGATTTTGTCGTCGCTGGGGATACCCGTCTGGCCGAGGCCCAAACCCAACTGACCCAAGCTGAAGATTCTGGCGATGGTATGGCCATTGCACATGCCTATACCGATTTACACGATGCAGGCGTACATGATGCGGTATCACGCGCCCAAGCACTGATTTTGGGTCTAGGCTTTAAGGTCTCAGAATTAAATCATCCGGTAAATAGCTTTTCAGGTGGTTGGCGTATGCGGCTGCAACTGGCGCGCGCCCTGATGTGCCCATCCGACTTATTGCTACTGGATGAGCCTACCAACCACTTGGATTTGGATGCACTGGTCTGGCTCGAAGCTTGGCTGAAACGCTACGAAGGCACCATGATAGTCATCAGCCACGACCGCGAGTTTCTCGATGCCGTGACCAATGTCACCATGCACATCGATAATGCCCAGCTTACGCGCTATGGCGGCAATTACAGCAAGTTTGAAGAACTGCGCGCGCAACAATTAGAATTGCAACAAGCCAGCTTTTCTAAGCAACAAGACAAAATTGCCCACCTGCAAAAATTTATTGACCGCTTCAAGGCCAAGGCCAGTAAAGCCAAGCAAGCGCAAAGCCGGGTTAAGGCGCTGGAGCGCATGGAAAAAATCGCCCCAGTGCTGGCCGATGCAGACTTTACCTTTGAGTTCAAAGAACCGCAAAATTTGCCCAACCCAATGCTGGCGATTACCGATGCAGCGTTTGGTTACCGTACCGAAGATGGTAGCGAAACGGCAATTTTGCACAAAGTCAGCCGCAGTGTGCTGGCAGGCCAGCGCATTGGTATTTTGGGGGCCAACGGGCAGGGTAAATCTACCTTGGTGAAAACCATTGCCCGCACCATGACACCACTGGCGGGCACCGTCACCGAAGGCAAAGGCTTGTCGATTGGCTATTTTGCCCAGCAAGAACTAGACGTGCTGCGCCCACACGAAAACCCGCTAGAGCACATGATTCGTCTGGCCAAAGAATTGGGGCCACAAAGCAAAGAGCCCAGCCGCGAACAAGATTTACGCAATTTCTTGGGCACGTTCAACTTCAATGGCGATATGGTCAAGCAAAGCGTGGGCAGCATGAGCGGCGGCGAAAAAGCCCGCCTCGTGCTGGCCATGATTGTCTGGCAGCGCCCCAACTTGCTGCTACTCGACGAGCCAACCAACCACTTGGATTTGGCCACGCGCGAAGCATTATCGATGGCGCTGAACGAGTTTGAAGGCACCGTCATGCTCGTCAGCCACGACCGCGCCTTACTGCGCGCCGTATGCGATGAGTTCTGGATGGTAGGCCGGGGAGCAGTTGGGCCATTTGATGGCGACTTGGACGATTACCAACGCTACCTGCTAGACGAAGCCAAACGCCAGCGTGAATTGGCCAAGCAAGACGCGAAACAAGAAGCGGCCAAGCCACTGACCGAAGCAGCCAAGGTTGCCGATAAACCTGTCGCTTCTGCTATCACTACCGACCCCCGCGAGCAACGCAAGCAAGAGGCCCAAGCACGGCAGCAGTTGGCACAAACCCTGCGCCCCTTCAAGCGCGAGTTAGAGCAGGTAGAGCAGCGCATGGCAGCGCTCAATACCGAGCGCCACCAGCTAGAGCAGCGCATGGCCCAACCTATGACCCCAGCAGACATTGCCGAAGCGGGCCGCAGCCTCAAAACCTGCACCGACACCATCGCCAGCTTAGAAGAGCGCTGGCTGGAACTGTCTGAGCAAATAGAAGCACACAGCTAAAAACAAAAAAGGCCCCAAAAATGGGGCCTTTTTTTTGTTCAAGGCTGTCAACGGCCAGCACAGCGGCCACGTTGAAGGTACATCACAGACACTTTTGCAGAGCAAACACCATGACTTCCTTCACTACCCTCGCAGTTTGGCCCGAAGATGAACGCGACCGCAAGCGCGCTCCTAGCCGCCTCTGATGTGCGGTCACTGGTTCTGCGAAAAATAAAAAACCCCGTACAACTGACGGGGTTTTTTGCAATTGGGCGAAAACGCCGAACAACGCATTAGCTCATGTGCAAGCCGCCGTTGACCGAGAACTCGGCACCCGTAGCGTAACCGCCTTCTTCCGAAGCCAGCCAAGCAATGATAGAAGCGATTTCGCTGGGTTGGCCCAAGCGCTTAACGGGCACGGTGGCCACAATCTTTTCTAACACATCAGGGCGAATGGCGTTGACCATGTCGGTACCAATGTAGCCAGGACTAACGGTGTTGACGGTTACGCCTTTGGTGGCCATTTCTTGGGCCAAGGCCATCGAAAAACCGTGCATACCGGCCTTAGCCGCAGAATAGTTGGTTTGACCCGACTGGCCTTTTTCGCCGTTGACCGAGCTGATGTTGATGATGCGGCCCCAGCCTTTTTCTACCATGTCGCCCACCACTTGCTTGGTGACGTTGAACATGGAGTTCAGGTTGGTTTCAATCACTTGGTCCCAGTCTTCGCGCGTCATTTTCAGGAACATGCGGTCGCGGGTGATACCAGCGTTATTCACCAGCACATCAATGCTGCCATGCTCGGCCTTGGCTTTGGCAAAGGCTTCGACGGTGGAATCCCAGTCGCCTACATTGCCTACTGAGGCGTAAAAGGTAAAACCTAATTCTTTTTGTTCGGCCAGCCATTTAGCATGGTCGCGCGTAGGGCCGCAACCGGCAATGACTTTAAAGCCTTCTTTGTGCAAGCGTTGGCAAATAGCGGTACCGATACCACCCATGCCGCCGGTGACGTATGCTACTTTTTGACTCATATTTTCATGCTCCTTGTGAATAATTATGGAAATCGTGCCTCCCCTCCACTGTACCGAAAATTTGCGACAGCGCAGTGAAGGAAAACACGGGTATCAGGTTTTTTTATGACGATAGTGGCAAACTTTCCCAGCCGGGGCGAGCAAACCAGTAGCCTTGCTGGTAGCGTATGCCCACCGAGCGCAAATAGCGCGATTCTTCAGCGGTTTCTATGCCTTCTGCCACCATGTCAATCTGAAGGCGCGAACACACCAAGGCAATACCGCAAACAATGGCTTGGCGCACCGGGTCTTGGTCAATGTTACGAATCAACTCCATATCCAGCTTGAGCACATGCGGTTGAAAGCGCACCAACATGTTCAGGCCAGCATAGCCAGCGCCAAAATCATCAATGGCGGTAATTAAGCCTTGGCGGCGGTATTCATTAAAGATGGCTTTGAGGTGATCTCCATTGCTCAATGGCTCGCCCTCGGTGACCTCAAACATGAGGCGGTCGTGCGGAAAACGGAACTCAGCTGCTGCCTGCATGGTGGCGCGGATGCAAGTCTCGGCCCGATAAACGGCATTGGGCAAAAAATTGATACTTAAACGGCAATCGGGCAATGCTGCCAAACCTAAGCTGGTGGCCAACTGAATGGCCTTGACACGACAGGCTTGGTCAAAGCGGTAGCGGTTGCTGTCATCCACCCACGACAAAACCGTGGCTGCCCCTTCACCATCAATGCCACGCACCAAAGCCTCGTAGGCAAAGGGCCGCTCTAGCTCCACATCTACAATGGGCTGAAAGGCCATGGTGAAGTTAAAAGGCAACAAACTTTTGTCGCGGCAAACGGCACAACCCACTGGCTCGAAAGGTTGGGCAAAAACTGTCTGGTTCATACAAGGATAAGTGTACGCTTGCGCTGGGACTATTGCAGCAAACAAAGCACAAAAATTGCGCCAAAATGAAAAAGCCGCGAATGTATCGCGGCTTTTTTTAGGCTTGCGCTTGGTATAAGGGCCAATGATTGCTTGACCCTACTCCTTGCGAATTAGCGCTCCAGTGCCAAGGCCACGCCCATGCCACCGCCGATACACAGTGCAGCAATGCCCTTCTTGGCGTTGCTGCGCTGCATTTCGTGCAGCAGCGTGACCAAAATACGGTTGCCAGAGGCACCGATGGGGTGACCGATAGCAATCGCGCCACCGTTGACGTTGACCTTGGCGGGGTCAATGCCCAGTTCTTGGTTGACGGCGCAGGCTTGGGCGGCAAAGGCTTCGTTCAGCTCGAACAAGTCGATGTCGGCAGCGCTCCAACCAGCACGCTCCAATGCTTTGCGCGTCGCATACACTGGGCCCATACCCATGATGGCGGGGTCTAGGCCGCTGGTGCCGTAAGCGGCAATGCGTGCCAGCGGGGTCAGGCCCAAGGCAGCAGCCTTTTTGGCGCTCATCACCACCACGGCAGCAGCACCATCGTTGATGCCGGAAGCATTGCCAGCCGTCACGGTGCCGGCCTTGTCAAAGGCGGGGCGCAGACCAGCCAAAGCCTCTAAGGAGCTCTTGCGGTTCAGGTATTCATCCACGTTAAAGACGACGGGGTCACCCTTGCGCTGGGGGATGCTTACACCCACGATTTCGTCGGCAAACTTGCCTGCGTCTTGGGCGGCGGCGGCCTTTTGTTGGCTACCAAAGGCCAGCGCGTCTTGCATTTCGCGGGTGATACCGTATTGCTTGGCCACGTTTTCGGCAGTGATGCCCATGTGGTACTGGTTGTACACATCCCACAGGCCATCCACAATCATGGTGTCCTGCATTTTCCAGTCGCCCATGCGTTGGCCGTCGCGCGAGCCATTGAGCACATGTGGGCTGGCACTCATGTTTTCTTGGCCACCAGCAACGATGATGTCGCTGTCGCCGTGGGCAATGGCTTGGGCCGCCAAAATGACCGACTTCAGGCCAGAGCCGCACACTGCGTTGATGGTCAGGGCAGGGGTTTCTTTGGCTACGCCAGCCTTCATCATGGCTTGACGGGCGGGGTTTTGGCCCACGCCAGCGGCCAGCACTTGGCCCATGATGATTTCACCGACTTGGTCGGGCGCTACCTTGGCACGGGCCAAGGCTTCTTTGATGACGATGCTACCCAACTCGGTAGCAGCTACCTTGGCCAGCGAACCACCAAACTTGCCCACAGCAGTACGGGCTGCAGAAACGATAACGATGTCTTCCATAGTCTTCTCCTTGTTGTCAACGGGTAATGCAGCCTGAAATCAGGCTTTTTGCTTCACATAGCGGCCCGGAGCAGGTTCAATTACCTTGAACTTGGCTCCCTTGCCGTAGCCCTTGGGTGCGGCAACTTGCGCGCCCGCGTGCCCTTGCAGCCAGGTGCTCCAATCGGTCCACCAGCTGCCAGCATGTTCTTGTGCGCCCTCTAGCCATTGGTCAAATTTGGCGGGCAATTGACCATCTTCACGCACCCAGTGGCTGCGCTTTTTCTTGGCTGGTGGATTGATAACGCCTGCGATATGGCCCGAAGCCCCAGCGACGAAGCGTTTAGGGCCGGGCAAAATTTGCGTGCTGGCGTAGGCTGAAGCGATAGGCACGATATGGTCTTCGCGTGAGCCGTAGAGGTACACCGGGGTCTCAATTTGGCGCAGGTCGATTTTTTCGCCGCACACAGTCAGTTTGCCCGGCTGCATCAGGTTGTTTTCGAGGTAGGTATTACGCAAATACCACGCAAAGAAGGGGCCGGCCAAATTGGTGCTGTCGCTGTTCCAGTAGAGCAAGTCAAATGGCGGTGGGGTTTCACCCTTGAGGTAATTGCCCACCACATAGTTCCAAACCAACTCATTGGGGCGCAGGAAACTAAAAGTAGAGGCCAACTCTTGGCCCTTGAGCAGCCCGCCCTTGCCCAGTTGCATCTCGCGGAACTTGACAAAGCTCTCGTCGATGAACACGTCGATAACGCCAGTGTCGCTAAAGTCCAAGAAGGTGGTTAGCAGCGTCAGGCTGGCTACGGGGTCGCGGCCACGCGCTGCCAATACGGCCAAGGCGGTGCTGAGGATGGTGCCACCAACGCAAAAACCCAGCGCGTTGATTTGCTCGGCCCCAGTAATTTGCTGCACCGTGCTGATGGCCTCAATGGCACCGTCTTCAACGTAATCGTCCCAGGTGGTTTTTTCTAACTCGGCATCGGGGTTGCGCCAGCTGACCAAGAAGGTGTGGTGGCCTTGCTCAATCGCGTAGCGCACCAAAGAATTGGCCGGTTGTAAATCTAAAATATAGAACTTGTTGATGCAGGGTGGCACCAACAAGAAGGGGCGCTCATAAACCTTGTCGGTCAGGGGCTTGTATTCAATCAGTTGGAACAGGGCATTCTCGAACACCACCGCGCCCTCAGTGGTGGCCACATTGCGGCCCACTTCAAATTGGCTCTCGTCGGTCATGGAGACATGGCCTTGGCGCATGTCATTGAGCAGGTTTTGCACGCCCTTGGTCAGGCTTTCGCCCTTGGTTTCTAGGGCTTTTTTCTGTGCTTCGGCGTTCAGGGCCAAAAAGTTGCTGGGGGCAGTGGCTGCCAACCATTGCTCTACCGAGAACAGCACGCGGTTGCGCGTTTTTTCGTCGGCCTCTACCGCCTCGGCCAAACTCATCAAAGTGCGGGCGTTGAGCAGGTACATAGCCGCCGAGAACGAGGCCACGGGGTTGTTTTTCCAGTCTTCGCTGCTAAAACGGCGGTCTTTGCCGATTTTTTCGGCAGGTGCTTGCAAGCCTTGGTTCCAGAGGGTGCTGGCTTCTTGCAAGTATTGTTGCTGCACTTGCTGGAGTTTTTCTGGCGCAATTTTGAGCGGTGCCACCGGGCCGACAGTGCCAGCAGCACCGACTTTTTGCAACGATTGCAGCATTTGTGCCAAGCTATCGCCGAAAATTTGCTGAAATGGCTGGGTATTCTGTCCCCAGGATGCTTCTGAACTCATCTTTTCTCCCGAAATGGTGGCTTACGCACACGCAACGACTTCCGTTGCAAAAATCATAAGCCACATGACTATGTTAATGGTAACGCCCCTTTCACTGTTTTTTAGCTTTTGGAGCGCCAATGTATCTTGTAGTTATCGCATGGCTTTATGTCACCGTCATGATGGCCGTGGCCGAAGCCACTAGCAGCACGGGCAGTGTGTTGGGGGCTATTTTTACCTTTTTGCTCTATGGTGCCTTGCCTTTGTCGATTGTGGTGTACATCTTAGGCACTCCGGGGCGCAAACGAGCTTTGCGCGCGCGCCAAATTGCCGAGCAGCAAGCCGAAGAAGCGGCAGCCTCAGTCGGGTTGGCTACGCCAGATGCAAACGGCCATACGACCACTGCCGCCCAAGGTGACAGCATCGCGCCGGTGCGAAAAGAACCGTGACGGATTATTGACCGTACACCAACCGGGGCTGCTGTCATTGCCATAAATGTGTGTGATGCCCAAGCTTTGCAAGCGCTGGCGTGCCAAGGCAGCCAAATCGGCCAAGTATTTGCCTTGCTGCCCAGTTTGCTGCTGAAAATGCGCTGCTGCTGCTGGATGGTGCGCGCAAAAAGCCTGCTGCACTTCGGCCCCCACTTCAAAGGCGGTGGGGCCAATGCACGGCCCCAACCAAGCCAAGGTCGATTGGGCCAGCACTTGTTGCGCCACCGGGGTGTCATTTGGCCCCAATAGCGCCGTGCAAAACGCCTGCCATACCGACTCTAAAACACCATCGGCCAGCCCGCGCCAGCCCGCATGGGCAGCAGCTACGGCGCGGCCTTGCAAATCAGTGAACAACACCGGCAAACAATCGGCCACCATGATGGTGCAAACTGGGCCAACTGCCGTGGTAATGCAAGCATCGGCGCAATGTCCATCGTGCAAACCAGCAGTCAAATAAATAGTTTGCACGCCATGCACTTGGCGCAAAAATACGGCCTGCGTCTGCACTTGGGGCGTGTTGGCTTGTAGGGCCGCTTGCAAACGCTGGCGGTTGGTCTGCACTGCCTGCGGCACATCGCCCACATGGTCGCCCAAGTTCAGGCTATCGTAGGGCGCAACACCGACACCTCCGGCGCGGCTGGTACACAGCGCATGGATGTGGGCTGGCGCTGGCCAATGGGGGCGTATCCAATCAGAATGGAAGGAAGAAGATGGCATTGCTCCAGTGTATCGGCCAAGCATGGCACACTTGTCACACTTGTTAGTTTCTTTCTACCAACACGCCCAGTGCCATGAGTTTTCATCCTCCCATCCGACACTGCCGCCAATGTGGTGCCTCTGTGGTTTATCGCCTGCCGGATGATGGCGACACCAAGCAGCGCGCCATTTGCAGCGCTTGCCATACGGTGCATTACGAAAACCCACTCAATGTGGTGGGCACGGTGCCCATGCTGGGTGATAAGGTGCTGCTGTGCAAACGCAATATAGAGCCGCGCAAAGGCAAATGGACGCTGCCAGCAGGTTTTATGGAACTGGATGAAACCACCGCCGAGGGCGCAGCACGCGAGACCCTAGAAGAAGCAGGCGCGCAGTTTGAAATGGGGCCACTGTTTAGCCTGCTCAATGTGCGCCGGGTGGGCCAAGTGCATTTTTTTTACCGCGCCACACTGCTCAATGACCAATTTGACCCCGGCCAAGAAACCATGGAGGCGCGCTTGTTTGCCGAGGAGGATATTCCTTGGGATGAGCTATCGTTTCGTACCGTGCGCGAAACCCTACTGCGCTATTTTGCCGACCGGCGCGCCGGTCAGTTTGGCATCCACTGTGTGGATGTTGAATAGCACCGCTGCTTAGAGTGGCCCCGGCGGTATCACGCCGCCGGTCTGCGCCAACAATTTTCCAAAATCAGCCTCGCTGATAGGGCGCGAGAGCAGGTAGCCCTGAAACTCATCGCAGCCTTGGTAGCGTAAAAAATCAAACTGGGCTTGGTTTTCTACCCCCTCGGCCACCACCGTTTTACGCAAGCTTTTGCCCAAAGAAATAGCCGCACGGGCAATCATGGCCACTTCTTCTTCATGCTCAATGCCGGTGACCAGTGAGCGGTCAATTTTGATGGTATCGAGCGGAAAGCGGCGCAAGTAACTCAAAGATGAATAGCCGGTACCAAAATCGTCCATCGCTAGACTTGCCCCCAGCGCTTTAAAGTCACTGAGCACGGCCACCGCGCGTTCACTGTCGCCCATAAACACCGATTCGGTAATTTCTAGCTCGACTTGGCACGCGGGCAAATCGGCCTCGCGCAACAGGCCAGCCACTTGGGCCACGATGTCGTCAATTAAAAATAATTGCGGTGATAGATTGACGGCTATGCACAAGGGTTTTTCTCGTGCTAGGTTCCAGCGCTTGGCTGCGGCAAACGCTTGGCGCAAGATGATACGTGTCAGGGGCAAAATCAGGCCGGTTTCTTCGGCCACCGGAATAAAGCGGTCTGGCCCCACCGCCCCCAACTGTGGATGCACCCAACGCGCCAGTGCCTCGACACCCACAATGCGCCGCCGGTGATCCACCTTGGGCTGGTAATGTACGGAAAAACTCTGGCTTTCGAGGGCGGCGCGCATGGCCGCCTCTAGCGTCAGGCGCTCATCGGCCAAGCGGTTGAGCTCTCGGGTAAAGAATTGAAAATTGTTGCGCCCCCGATTTTTGGCTGCATACATGGCCACATCGGCATGTTTGAGCAAAATTTGGGCATCGTCACCGTCATTGGGGTACATGGCCACGCCCAAACTGGCCCCGACATGGAACTCGCGCCCTGACAGCATGATGGGGCGGCCAATTTCTTGCAAGATGCGCTCTAGCAGGGAGATGACACTGTTGGTGCGGTAGTGGTCATTGATGACCAGCACAAATTCATCACCACCCAAACGGGCTACCGTATCAGGGCCACGCAAACAACTGGCCAGCCGTGCGGCCACTTCTTTGAGCAGCTCATCGCCTGCGGCATGGCCTAGGCTATCGTTGATGAATTTGAAATTGTCTAAATCGATAAATACCAGTGCCAAGTAGTAGCCCAGCAAAGTAGCACGGGCAATGCCTTGGTCGATGCGGTCTGCCAACAACACCCGATTGGGCAGCCCCGTGAGCAAATCGTGGTTGGCTTGGCGCTCTAATTGCTCTTGGTAGTGGCGGCGCTCAGAAATATCTTGCACCGTACCCTCGTAGCAAATAAATTCGCCCTTGGGGCCAAGCACCACATGGGCGTTTTCAGAAATCCAGATGCGCGTGCCGTCGCGCCGATACACTTCGGACTCAAAATTAAGCACCTGCCCTTGGGCCTGCATCAGCCGATGAAATACCTCGCGCCGCCCCGGCTTCACGTACAAACGCCGGTCAATGTCTGACAGGTCGGCCATCAGCGCTTGGGCAGAGTCGTAGCCGTAAATGTGTGCCAGTGCTGGGTTGGCGGCTAGGTAGTAGCCCTCGCGCGTGGTTTGAAAAATGCCTTCGCTGGCATGTTCAAAAATATGCCGATAGCGCAGCTCGGCGTGTGTCAGGGCATCTAGGGTGGCTTGGTATTCGGTGATATCTTCGATAAAACCTTCTACCACCAGCACTCCATGCTCATCGGGCACAGGCACGCCACGCTCAGACACCTGCTTGAGCTGGCCTTGTTGGGTGGTGATGCGGTATTGCACTGCAAAGCGCTGCCCAGTTGCCACGGCCTGTTGAATCACTTGGCGCACCCGTTGCCGGTCTTCTGGGTAGGTAATGTGCTCCCACGACGTAGCCTCTTGTTGGCCTAATAGCTGGTCTGGGGTGTAGCCTGTCAGGGCCTCGCAGCCTCGGCTAACAAACACCATCGTCCAGTGCTCATCATTGAGGCAGCGATAGGCCATGCCCGCCAAGTTGTTGACCAGCGTATCTAAGACACGCGAGCGATTGACGGTTTCAGTGGACAGCAGGCTGGCGCGGCGCATACAAATAGGAAAAAAAGCACTCAGAAGGGGGGATTGTCGCGGAGGATGCGCTTATCCCGAAGGAAAGCAATTTTCGTGCCTTATCCTTACTCAGCAGCACCGATGTGTAGCGTTACCGTGCCTACACCTTGCACCTGACCTACTATTTTGTCGCCGGACAACACGGCCCCCACGCCTTCAGGGGTTCCGGTGTAGATTAAATCGCCGGGTTGCAAGTGGTAGTATAAAGACAAATCTGCAATAATTTCTCTGATATTCCAAACCATCTGGTTTATATCAGCGTGCTGTTTGATTGCACCATTGACCGACAGAGAAATTTCTCCCTGCTCTAATACCACGCCGGACATCGGTACTACTTCGCTGCATACAGCACCATTTTCTACATCTTTAGCCATATCCCAAGGGTGTCCTTGTTTGCGCGCTACCGCTTGCAAATCACGGCGCGTCATGTCTAGGCCGCTGGCATAGCCATAAATATGTTCGTGGGCCAATTCTTGGGTAATGCGAAAACCGGCTTTGCCAATCACTATTACCAGCTCCATCTCAAAATGGTAGTTTTGCGTTTCTGGTGGATAAGGCACCGTGGCCCCAGACTCTACCAAGGCATGGCAAGATTTGGTGAAGTAAAAAGCCCGTGCAGCTGCCTTATCTACCGGACTGCCCATTTCGATGGCATGGGCATGGTAATTGCGCCCAATAAAAAACAGGCGATGCACAGGCAAGCGTTCTATTTTGCCACGCACCGGCAAAGATGGGGTAGCAGGTGGGTTCCAAAGGTAAGTGGTCATGGTGTATGTATTTTGAAAAATTATGAAGAAAAAGCTGCTTGCGGGGTGAGTGCTGCCGCAGCCATCAATTGCTGGGTGTAGGCATGTTGTGGCTGGTGCAATACCTGCTCTAATGGGCCACTTTCTAGCACTTTGCCATCTTTCATCACCATGATATGGTGCGCCATTGCCCGAATGACCTCCATATCGTGGGTAATTAGCAGATAACTAAGCCCTTTATGGCGCTGCAAGCCTTGCAACAGGCTTAATACCTGTTGTTGGATGGTAACATCCAGCGCGCTGGTTGGCTCGTCCAACACCAAAATGCGCGGCTGCACAATCAGGGCGCGGGCAATGGCCAGCCGCTGACGCTGACCACCAGAAAATTCGTGCGGGTAGCGGGCCAGCAAACCCGGAAACTGGCGCTCATCCAGTCCCACTTCTTCTAAGGCTTGCTGCACGCGGGCGCGGCGCTGGGGTGTGGTCAATTCTGGCGCGTGAACACGCAAACCCTCGCCCACAATTTCTTCTACCGTTAAGCGCGGCGACAAGGAGGAAAACGGGTCTTGAAACACCACCTGCACCTGTTGGCGCAGCCGCTGGTTGGCCGGGGTGTTGCGGCTGGGGGGCAGCTGCCAGCGCTGTCCGGCCAGTTCTAAATCGCCCGTGTGTGGCAGCAAACCTAATATAGCCTGCGCCAAGGTAGATTTACCCGAACCGGATTCACCCACCACGCCCAGCGTTTGGCCGGGTAATAATTGCTGGCTAATACCCTGCACGGCGACAAATTCGCCTTTTTTAAACCAACCACGCAAACCTGCTAATGGTACCGGATAAATAACCTGCAAATTTTGCATTTGCAGTATGGGAGGTTGTGTGGCTCTGTCGGGGTCAGTCTCTAATACATCGCGCCGGGGCTGACTGGACATCAAGCGGCAGGTGTAGGGATGCTGTGGTTTAGAAAATACGCTGGCTACTGGCCCTTGCTCTACCAGCACACCGCGCTCCATTACTGCTACGCGGTCTGCAAAGCGGCGTACCAAATTCAAATCATGGGTAATAAGTAACACCGCCATGCCGGTTTCACGCTGCAAATCGGACAATAAATCGAGTATTTGCCCGCGCAGGGTAACATCTAAAGCTGTGGTGGGCTCATCGGCCAACAACAATAAAGGCTTACTGGCCAATGCCATTGCTATCATGGCACGTTGGCGCTGGCCACCACTGAGCTGGTGCGGATACGCTTTGGCGCGTCGGTCAGGCTCTGGGATACCAGTGCGGGCCAACATTTCTACCGCAGCGTTCCATGCCTGTGCGCGTGTCAGTGCTTGCTTTAACTCTAAAACTTCGGCTATTTGCTGGCCTATGCTCATCAGCGGATTGAGTGCTGTCATAGGCTCTTGAAACACCATAGCGATTTTCTCACCACGCACGGCGCGGATGTCTCGGTCTAGCAAGGTCAGTAAATTGTGCCCTTGGAATAAAGCCTGGCCGCTGGTTTGAGTTGCTCCGGCTAATTGCAGCAAACTTAAAGCCGTGATGGTTTTACCCGAACCAGATTCACCCACTAAGGCTAATTTTTCACCCGCAGCCAGCTTAAAACTAACCTGATTCACCACAGTTTTTTGGTTGAACTGGACGGATAGCCCACGCACTTCTAACAAAGGATGGGCGGGGAGACCATCGTTTTTCTGTTGACTTGCTGTTTGATTTTCATTCATACTCTAAAAACATGTAAGTCACATTCGGAATCAAAGAAAGGCAAGCTCAATCTGCCTTGCGGGGGTCGAGTGCATCGCGCAGCGCATCGCCCATGAAAGTGAGCAGCAGCAAAGTGACCACCAGCACCGCAAAGGTGGACAGGGAAATCCACCACGCATCAATGTTATTTTTGCCTTGACTCAACAACTCGCCCAGCGAGGGGGTGCCCGGTGGCACCCCCAGCCCCAAAAAATCGAGTGAAGTGAGCGCCAAAATGGCAGCGCTCATGCGAAATGGCAGGAAAGTAACCACGGGCGTAAGGCTATTGGGCAAAATATGCCGCCAAATAATTTGCCAGTTGCCTACCCCCAGCGCACGCGCCGCTTTGACATAATCAAGTTGGCGATTGCGTAGAAATTCGGCACGCACATAATCAGACAAGCCCATCCAGCCAAATAAACTTAGTAGCAATAATAACAAGCCGATGCTAGGCGAAAGCACCGCACTGAAAATAATCAGCAGATACAACTCAGGCATAGAACCCCAAATTTCTATCAGGCGCTGGGTGAGTAAATCTATTTTGCCGCCAAAAAACCCTTGTATAGCCCCGGCTACCACACCCAGCACCACGCCAGTAAAGGTCAGTGCCAGCGCAAACAACACACTGACACGAAAACCATAAAGCAATTGTGCCAGCAGGTCACGCCCCCGGTCGTCCGTGCCCAGCCAATTTTGGCGTGAAGGGGCGGAAGGATTAGGTGCCTCGGCAAAATAATTGAGGGTATTGGGGCCGTAGGAATTGAGGGTATAAAGCGCCCAATTATGGCCTTGGGTGATGCGCTCGCGGATAAATGGGTCTAAATAATCGGTGGGCGTGGCAAAATCACCGCCAAAGGTAGTTTCGGGGTAATCTTTGAGCATCGGAAAATAGGTCTGGCCTTGGTAGCGCACCAGCAGCGGTTTATCGTTGCTTACCAGCTCGGCGCATAGGCTTATCAACACCAAGGCGCAAAAAATGACCAAACTCCAATAACCAAGGCGTTGGCGCTGAAAGCGCCGCCAAGCCCGCCGCGAGGGCGATAAAGAGACTGAAGTCATAGCACTAATCGAACTTGACACGGGGGTCCACCCAGACATAACAAATATCGCTGATGAGCTTGGTTACCAAGCCTAGCAGCGTGAACAGGTACAAGGTGCCTAGCACCACCGGATAATCGCGCCGAATGACGCTTTCAAAACTCAATAAGCCCAAGCCATCGAGTGAAAACAAGGTTTCAATCAACAACGAACCAGTAAAAAAAGCACCAATAAAAGCTGCTGGAAACCCGGTAACAATCGGAATGAGCGCATTGCGAAACACATGTTTATACAGCACCTGCCGCTCGGACAAGCCTTTGGCGCGTGCTGTCAGTACATATTGCTTGCGTATTTCTTCCAAAAAGGCATTTTTGGTCAACATGGCAGTAACTGCAAAACTGCCCAACACCATCGCAGTGATAGGCAAGGTAATGTGCCAAATATAATCAACTATGCGTGCGCCCCATGATAATTCTTCCCAATTGGCCGAGGTGAGGCCGCGCAGCGGAAACCATTGTAACTGGCCGCCAAATATAACCAGCAGCGCTACCCCCAACACAAAGCCCGGAATAGCGTAGCCCACCAAAATCAACAAGCTGGTAATTAAATCAAAGCGCGAACCAGCGCGCACCGCCTTGGCGATGCCCAAGGGCACGGCCACCAAATAGCTGATGAAGAACGTCCATAAGCCTAAACTGATAGATACTGGTAATTTTTCTACAATCAGTTGCCAGACATCTTTGTTTTGAAAAAAACTGCGCCCTAAATCAAAACGGGCAAACTGGCCCAGCATTTGCAAAAAGCGCTCGTGCGCCGGTTTATCAAAACCATACAATGCCTTGATTTGCTCTAGGCGCTTGGAATCGACCCCCTGCGCGCCTCGGTAAGCCAAACCGCCCCCTTCGGCCCCACCGCCACCGGCACCCGCTTTGGCCTCGGCCAAATACTGCTCTACCGGGCCACCGGGAACAAATTGCAGCACGATAAAGGTGAGTAGCAGCACGCCCAGCAGCGTGGGGAGCATTAACAAAATGCGTTTGAGGATGTAGGAAAACATGCTTATGGTTTAATTCAAAACAGAATTTTGACCGACCAATTTTTCGAACAAACAACTTTTCACATCCACCCCAGCGGCAGGTACAGCGTAAGCGCGTTTTCCGAGGTTGGGGTGAATCCGTAGCGCTGGTAAAAAAGGGCTGCTGGGGTGTCTTTGGCATCCACCACCAGCACGCGCACCCCCAAGGTTTGCCGCAGCGACAGGGCCAAGTTGACCGCATGGCCCAGCAGCAGCTGGCCGTAACCCTTGCCTTGCTCGGCGGCAGCCACCGCCAATCGGCCAACACGCATCGCAGGAACAGGATAAGCGGGCAAGCGTTGGCGGTCTGCGTCTTGTAGGGCACTCAAGGTCAGTTGCGCGGCAGACAGAGTGCAGTAGCCCAAAATGCGCGCAGGGTTGTCACTGTCCATCAGCACATGGGTGGTGGCTATGCCGTCGCGCTGATGCTGACTGGCGCGTTGTTGCAGGTAGCTGTCTAGGGCGGTTACACCACTGGCAAAGCTACTGCGCTGGTGCAAACGGGCATCAAGCAGGGCCAAGTTCAGCGCCATAACTCAGCGGGGCACCAATGCGGCAGCGTTTTGCATGGCTTGGCGCAGGGGTTCGTTGGGCTGGAAAGGTGCATCGAGCGCGGCCAAGAAGCGGCGGGACTCTTCTTCCGACAGCAGTACCACCGCGTCGGCGGCAATGGCGTTGTCTGCCTCGCGCAATACGGCTTGGCGCACAAAGGCCGAGACGGGCAGACCGCGCAACGCGGCGGCCTTGGCGATGCGGTGCTTGTCGTGTGCATCGAGGCGAAGGTCTAAACGGGCGGTGGCGGTGGTCATGGCAGGCTCCTTTGTACGGTAGTTTAACGTACTTAAACGTAACCGCCGTGGAAGTAGCTACACTGGGAAGATACCCAAAAAAACTCCACATTGGTTACGCAAGATTACAGATTACTTACCGATAACCCGACCCCAGTTGCTTGAGACCAAAACTAAGTGGGTTGGCATTGGTCAGGCCCAACTCTGCCCAGAACAGCTCGGTAGTACCCAAAACATTACGATAATCTAGGCACGGAATCATTAGGCTGCTAGCATCAGCATTGAGCGTAGCCACACACGACCCCCCAACTGCTGTAGGTACAGTACCCTTTTGCAGTTGCACGTCTGCCGTAACACTCTGTTGTGTTACCACATCGGCTGTGGCTACACCATTGGTGTAGCCTGTCTTCATAGCCTGTACCACCGCCAGACCACTGGTAACGTCATTGACAGCGTAACGACCTTGGGTATCGGTCACAGCACGATACTCTCCATTGACCGAAATAGCCACCCGTGGCAATGGTTGCCCACTGGCGCTGTCTGTGACAGTGCCGGATAGCTGTCCTACCTGACCTATCGTATCCGTGGGATTGATTAACAGCTTGACAAAATCGAGGGCATAACCGTCACCAGCACCACTGCTCGTATCATCAAAGCGGATTGCCAAGGTGCCACCTTGCAGCAGGCTGAGATAGTTGGCTGGGATGTTAAAAGTAATTAACTTACCAATTGGCCCCGTTTGGTTCAAACTGTTGACTAAGGTTTCCAACTCCGGTACGCGCTGGCCGTTAAAAGTGATTTGGTAATTAGCCTGCCAGACTGGAGCTTGGAAGTCATCGACGAAAATTTGCAGCCGTGCTGCCTGTAGTTCGATGCCCGTCAGGTTGTAGTTCAATGTGACTGGAGCAACCGTATTGGCTGGGCGCTCGGTGCAGCTGGTGTAACCATCATAACCATTGGGGGTATTGCCGTTGTAGCTGCTAATCACCATAATTCGGTCGGTGCCAGCAGGGTCACTGTCATCGTTAGGTGTGCAGGGCCAAGCATGTGCAGGCGTAGATTGTCCAGAGAATGGGTCAAAACCCTCGGGCCAGCCATAGCCTAGATTGTCAATATCTCCAACCCGCACCATCAATTGTGCTTCGGGCGTTTGCGACAGTGTTACTGCCTTGAGGCTCCAATCTCCATCATTGGCACTTGCAATAGCCCAAGAGGGCAGAGTGAGCATCAGGCTGGCAGCAGCCAGCGAAGAGAGAAAAAACTTACGCATTGCAATCTCCTGGTCAAAAATAACCTACTTTTGCTTAAAGGACAGGTAGGTAGGCCGCCCCAGACCGTTAGATTAAGGCTTCTCGGCCCACCAAGTGTCCATCACCCAGCCCTCGCCACTGGTATAGGGCGGCACGGTAGCTGGCAGCGCCAGCCGCCAAGCGTTGTAGGCCATGCGGTGCGTGGGGGCTGTCCATTGCGGAATCAGCACATGGCTATGGGCAATGGCACGCTCTAGGGCGTGGCAGGCGGGCAATAACTCGGCTTCGGTTTTGGCAGCAGTCATGGCAGTGATAAAGGCATCGACGGCAGGGTTTTGGATGCCAGAAAAGTTGCCCGAATCTTCGGTGTCGGCGGCTTGGCTGCCAAACAGGTCGGCAAACTCTTGGCCGGGGTTGTGCGTGCCACCATAGGCAATGCTGGTGATGTCAAAATCAAACTTTTGCAGCCGCTGCTGGTACAGGGCAAAATCTACCGAGCGAAAACGCAGCGTGATGCCCAATTTTTCTAAATTACGCATCCACGGGGCCACGGTACGCATTCCGCCTTCGTTGCTGTCCATGTATTCCAATACCAGCGCTTGGCCTTGGGCGTTACGCAACACTCCATCACGTACCTCCCAGCCCGCTTCTTTCAGCAGTTGTTGCGCGCGGCGCAGGTTAGCGCGCAAAGAATGCGGCGCGTCGGTGCGCGGTGGTACGGTCATGGGGCCAAAGGCAGCGGCGGGCAAATGACTGCGCCAAGGCTGCATCAGCGCCCACTCTGCCGCTGTGGGCTGGCCTTGGGTGGCGCAAGCGGTGTTGCCAAACAGTCCATTGACACGCGCATAGGAGCCATAAAACATCTGCCGGTTCATCCACTCGAAATCTACCGCCAGCCCCAGCGCCTCGCGCACGCGCACATCTTGCAGCAATGGGCGGCGCGTGTTGAGGACATAACTCTGGAAACCCGAAGGCAACTGGTGCCGAAACTCGCCTTTCACCAGCTCTCCGGTATTGAACTTTTTACCCGTAACGCGCCGCGCCCAGTCTCCGGCGCTAAAAAAGCGCATCAAATCAAACTCACCGGCTTTCAGGGCTTCTAGCCGGGCGGTGGCATCTTTGTAAATTTTGACGGTAATGCGGTCAAAATTGGCCGTGCCTCGGCGCACGTTCAGGTCTTTGGCCCAATAGTGCGGGTCACGCACATAAGTGATGTCTTTGCCAAAACGCACTGGGCCAATTTTGTACGGGCCGCTACCCAAAGGCTCATCCGTGACTACTTGGTCAAAAGGCTTGGGTTTGCCGCCTTCCACGCCCCAGTCGCGGCTAAATACCGGCAGACTGCCCACCGTCAAGGGTAGCTCTCGGTTTGGTTTTTTGAAGCGATAACGCACGGTGCGCTCGTCCAATACATCGACCCCCGCCACGTCAACCAGCATGGTTTTATAAGCCGGTGAGGTGTGCGGGCCTATCAAGGTATCAAAACTGTGCTTCACGTCCAGCGCCAGCACCGGCTTGCCGTGGTGAAAGCGCGCCTCGGGGCGCAGGCGGAAGGTGGCGCTCAGACCATCGGGGGCCACTTGCACATCTTCGGCCAACAGGCCATAGGCGGTAGCGGTCTCGTCCAGTGAACCCGCCAGCAAAGAATCAAACAGCAATTGCGGCAAATACGCTGGCGCGCTACCCTTGATGGTAAAGGGGTTGTATTTGTCAAAGGTGGAGGCGCGCGAGTTACTCACCAAGCGCAACTCACCGCCCTTGGGCGCTTGCGGGTTCACATAGCTAAAGTGGCTAAATCCTGCCGGGTATTTGGGGCTGCCCCAGAGTGCATAGCCATGCGCGCCCCACACCGGGGCCGCCACACAGAGTAAAGAAAGAAACAAACAGCGCATGAGACAATTCTGCACTAGGTTCACTACCGCGTTGACGCACCTTTTTGGTGCTTTTTTTCTGTCCCTTCTTTTTTAGGAGAACCATCATGGGTTTTTTGACCGGCAAAAAATTGCTGATTACCGGCGTGCTGTCCAACCGCTCTATCGCCTATGGCATTGCCAAGGCTTGCCACGCCCAAGGCGCAGAACTGGCTTTTAGCTATGTGGGCGAGCGCTTTAAGGGCCGCATTACGGATTTTGCTGCCGAGTTTGGCTCTACGCTGGTGTTTGATTGCGATGTGGCCGAAGATGCCCAAATTGAGCAACTGTTTGCCGACTTGGGCGCTGCTTGGGGCCAATTTGATGGTTTTGTGCATAGCATTGGCTTTGCCCCGCGCGAGGCCATTGCCGGTGATTTTTTAGATGGCCTGAGCCGCGAGAACTTCCGCATCGCCCACGATATCAGCGCCTACAGCTTCCCAGCCATGGCCAAGGCTGCCTTGCCCTATCTGAATGATAAATCGGCCCTGCTCACGCTGTCTTACTTGGGCGCGCTGCGTGCCGTGCCCAACTACAACACCATGGGCTTGGCCAAAGCCAGCTTAGAGGCCAGCGTGCGCTTTTTGGCCGAATCGCTAGGGCCGCGTGGTATGCGCGTCAATGGGATTAGCGCTGGCCCCATCAAAACCTTGGCCGCCAGTGGTATCAAAGATTTTGGCAAGCTGCTGGGCACGGTGGCCAATGCCTCGCCGCTGCGACGCAATGTCACCATTGAAGATGTGGGCAATGTGGCCGCCTTTTTGCTATCGGATTTAGCTGGTGGCGTGACGGCAGAAATCACCTATGTGGATGGCGGTTTTAGCCAAACGGCGGGCCTGAGCCGCGACAGCGAACTGCTGGCCTGATAATAGAAGGCTTGATAGCGTATTAAGTTCGATGAGCACCCATACAGCACCCCTGCCCCCTAGCAAAAAACAATTTCTCAAAGAATGGCTCTTTCTGCTGGCCGGGTTGCTGTTACTGGGGGGTTTTATTGGCTGGTCGATTTGGACGGAGCGCCAAAACGTAACCCAGCGCGAGCACCAACGCCTGCAAAATCAGGCGCAAATTGTGCATGACAACCTCAGCAGCCAGCTAGAGGCCATCAACATGGCCTTGCTCGATGCGCGTGACACGGTACCACGCTGGCGCAGTTCACCCCAGCAGCTAGAGCAAGCCAACCACCAACTACACACCATGGCCCACGCCATGACCGGCATTCGCACCATGATGGTGGTCAATGCCCAAGGGATTGTGGAGGCGGCCAGCCGCGCCGAAATTATTGGCCTTGATTACAGCCAGCGCAACTATTTTCAGGCGGTATTGGCCGCCCCCAGTCGCAACACGCTTTACGTTGGCGCACCCTTTACGACCACACTGGGGGTATGGGCCATGAACGTGGTACGCATGATTTCTGACCCCGATGGCCATTTTGCCGGCATTGTCAGTGTGACACTAGACCCAAACCATTTTCAGGTGCTGCTCAACTCGGTGCGCTATGCACCGGATATGTGGTCAGGCTTGGCCCACGGCGATGGGGTCAATTTTATGATAGTGCCCAACCGTCCAGAGCAGGCGGGTAAAAATTTGGCCCAGCCGGGCTCCTTTTTCTCGCAACACTTGGGCAGTGGGCAGCCGCGCAATGTTTTTACAGGCACGGTGTATGCCACGGGTGAATCTCGGATGCTGGCCCTGCACACCATACAACCTATCAGCTTGAATATGGACAAGCCCTTGGTGGTAGCGATAGGGCGCGATTTAGAAGCTATGTACGCCGATTGGCAATCCAATACCAACGACATGCTGTTGCTCTATAGCCTACTGGCTTTTACCGCTTGTGCTGGTCTATGGCTGCTACAAAACCGACAACAGCGCGCTTGGCTGATTCATGTAGCCAGCCAAACTGAACTGGACAAACAGGCCACCGCACTAGAAGAACGCTGGCAGGCCGTGATTAACGCCACCAACCAAGGCGTTTGGGACTGGAACGCGCAAACCAACCAAGTGTTTTTTTCCTCCGTCTGGAAGGCTATGCTGGGTTATGCCGATGATGAAATTGGCAGTAGCTTAGACGAATGGACTTTACGCCTGCACCCCGATGACCGGGAGCAAGTTTATGCCGACCTGCAACAGCACTTCGATGGCAAAGTGGCAATCTACCAAAACACCCATCGGGTACGCTGCAAAAGTGGTGGCTATAAGTGGATATTAGACCGGGGCAGCGTGATTGAACGCGACAGCAACGGCAAGCCATTGCGGGTAGTAGGTACACATACCGATGTGACCGAGCAGCGCGAACAACAACAACGGCTGCAACGATTAGCCCAAAATCTGCCCGGCTTTTTGTACCAATACCATCTCTGCCCCGATGGGCACGCCAGTATGCCCTACGCCAGCCCCGGCATTATGGATATTTACAGCGTCAGCCCAGAGCAGGTGCAAAAAGATGCCAGCCCAGCCTTAGAACGCATCCACCCCGACGATAAAGCGCGCGTAATGGCCAGTATTGAGCAATCGGCACAAGAGATGCGCCCGTGGCACGATGAATACCGGGTGCTACACCCCACCTTGGGCGAGCGTTGGGTGAATGGGCAGGCCACACCGCAATCATCCGAGGACAATTGCATTTTGTGGCATGGCTATAACTACGACAGCACCGAAACCAAAGCCAAAAGCCTAGCCCTGCAAAAAACCGAACACCTGCTACGCCACCTATTGGCAGAGGTGCCGATTGGATTGTGCCAAGTCAACGCCCAAGACGAAATTTATTTTCGCAACCGCCGCTTTACCGAACTGGTAGGCTACACCGAAGCGCAAACCCCCACCCTGACGGCCCTGCGTACTTTACTGCACCCGAATGAGCAATACCGTACCGAGACCTACCAAGCATGGAGTGCCGCCCTAGAGCAAGCGGCGCAAACCGGCAGCGAAATTCCCCCACAAACGTTTTTGTTTTGCACCGGCAATGGCCAAGAGCGCACGGTGCAAGTGGGCGGCATTTGGTTTGACGACAAAATACTCATCACCTTTATCGACCAAACGGCACAAAAGCTCTACGAGGCGCAATTGCGCCAAGCCAAAGAGGCCGCCGAAGCCGCCAGCCAAGCCAAAAGCACCTTTGTGGCCAACATGAGCCACGAAATTCGCACCCCCATGAACGCCGTACTGGGCATGTTGCAATTGCTACAACATACCCCACTGGATGCCAGCCAACGCGATTACACGCAAAAAGCCCAAGAAGCAGCGCGCTCTTTGCTGGGCATCATCAACGATATTTTGGACTACTCCAAAGTGGAAGCGGGCAAGCTGGTATTGGATACCGTGCCGTTTCGCATCGACGAAGTGTTACGCAATTTGTCGGTGATTATTTCCGCCGCTTTGCAGCACAAAAGCGTAGAGATGGTGTTTAACATAGACCCGCAACTGCCCACTGTGCTGCATGGCGATGGGCCACGCCTGCAACAGGTGCTGCTCAATTTAAGCAGCAACGCTATCAAGTTCACAGAACAGGGCGAAATTGTGTTGCAACTGCGGGTACTAGAGACCGATACCCACCATGCCCGCATTGCCTTTAGTGTGCGCGACACCGGCATTGGCATTGCCCCGCAGCGACAACAAGCCATTTTTGAGAGCTTTACCCAAGCCGAAGACTCTACCACGCGCCGCTATGGTGGCACCGGCTTGGGGTTGGCTATTTGCCAATCGTTGGTCAGTGCGATGGGCGGGCAACTGAGCGTACAAAGCACGCTAGGCCAAGGCAGCTGCTTTAGCTTTTGCCTTGATTTTGTGCGTGATGCCGAAACATTGGCACAAGAACAACAAATTGCCCAACAAGAAAATAGTTTGCCCACAATGTCTGGGCTGCATGTGTTAATTGTGGACGACCATGCCACTACCCGTGACGTACTACTAGAGATTACCCAATCTTTTGGCTGGCGTGCCGTGGCCGTAGCCAGCGGCAGCGAGGCGCTTGAACAGGTGCGCCGCACCAGCGCAAGCGACCCTTTTAACTTGGTATTATTAGATTGGATGATGCCCGACATGGACGGCTGGGCCACACTAGAGCAACTGCGCGGCATTTCCCCTGCGGGCAGCTTAGCCAAAGTGCTGATGGTCAGCGCCCACGGGCGCGAATGGCTAGAACAGCGGCAAAACACCCAAGTGCAGCTCTTAGATGGCTATGTGGTCAAGCCATTTACACCTTCAACGCTGCTCAATGCTGCCATCGAGGCCACCAGCGAGCGCCTACCCCTACCAGTGGTGGTCAGCCCAACCCTGCAACAACAACCCCTAAAAGATTTACGCATTTTGCTGGTAGAAGACAACCTACTCAACCAGCAAGTGGCGCGCGAATTGTTACACCATGCCGGAGCGCAAGTGCGCGTAGCCAACCACGGACAAGCAGCCATTGATTTGTTACAAGAACGGCCCCATGCCTACGATGTGGTGTTGATGGACATCCACATGCCAGGCATTGATGGTTACCAAACTACCCACATCTTGCGCCAAGACCTGCGCCTGACGCTGCCCATTATTGCCATGACCGCCAACGCAATGGCCAGCGACCGCGAGGCCTGCTTGGCCTGCGGCATGAACGACCATGTGGGCAAACCGTTTGACATTCAGCATTTGATAGCTGTGCTACGCCACCATTGTGGTCTGCAAGCGCTGGCCAATGCGCCAAGCACCGCAGCAGCAAACGCAAATGCCCCAGAGCTACCCAACTACCCTGCCGACATTGACTTGCCGCGCGCCTTGGCCCGTGTGGACAACAACCGCGCACTGTATGCCAAACTGGCGCGCAGCTGTGCGCTAGAGCAAGCCGATGCCCTGAAATTGGCCGCCCAATACTGGCGCAACCACGACCATGAAGCGGCACTGCGTGCCTTGCACACGCTCAAGGGTTTATTAGGCACTTTGGGCGCGCAAGCTCTGGCCGAACAAGTAGGACAAACCGAGGCCATCCTGCAACACAGCACAACTGCCGACAGCAGTAGCCACTATGCAGACATTCAGCCCTTATTAGCCCCGCTAGAGACCCCTTTACAGGCCCAACTGCTACTCTTGCAGCAACTGGCAGAACAACTGCACCCCGCTACGCTGGCCAGCGCAGCAGGGCAGCAATGTACGCCACAACGCCTACGCGAATTGTTGCAAGCCCTGCGCGAGCCACTAGAAAAACGCCAATTGCGCGCCCGCAAACTACACGAAGCCCTACAACAAGAAGCCGCCGGGATAGAAATGCCCGAACTGGACACATTGACCACCACCATCAGCCGGCTTAATTTCAAGGCAGCACTGGAAGTGGTAGATAAGCTGTTGGCCCAATTGCCAGATTAAACCGGGCCTGTATCAACGCAAGCTACAGCCGCCATTTTTGCAGCAGCTTTTCTGGTGGCGTTTGGTCGTAAATTTCAAACGGTTGGTGAATCCAGGGGTTGCTAGGCAAAAATTGCGCCGAATAATCTGGCACGAAGGTAGAAACCTGTTTCGTCCAAATGACGGCAGTGCGTAACTCTTTGATGGCCGGGTAATCGCGGCGCAGCATCTCCACCACCGACTGCAAGGTGTGGCCTGAGTCGGTTAAATCATCTACCAACAGCACCCGTCCGGCAATCTCGCCTTGGGCCGTGGTAATAAAGCGTGCCATATCCAGCTGGCCCTGCACCGTGCCGGCTTGGGCGCGGTAAGAGCTGGCCGCCATAATCGCTAAGGGTTTGCTAAAAATACGACTGAGCATATCGCCGGGCCGCATTCCGCCACGGGCCAGACACAACACGGTGTCAAACTGCCACCCCGATTGGTGCACTTTAAGTGCCAGTTTCTCGATGAGGTTGTGGTACTCGTCGTAACTCACATACAGATGCTGTCCATCTTCCGTCAACATGACGCCTCCTTGGGGCTTGGTTGGCACGCGCGCCACAAACCCAGCCCGCAAGCAACGGGCCAGATGGGCTGGTGTGGGTTTAATCGGCCTGTTTAGTCGGCCACGTAGGGATGGCGCAACAAAATGGTGTGGTCACGGTCGGGGCTGGTGGAAATCACGGCAATCGGTACGCCGGTGACTTCTTGGATGCGCTGCAAATAGCGGCGCGCCGCCTCGGGCAGTTGCTCGTATTGCGTGATGCCTACGGTGGTGTCGCTCCAGCCGGGCAGGGTTTCGTAGATGGGTTTGCAGCGGGCGATGTCGTCTGCGCCCATAGGCAACAAATCAATACGTTCACCGTCCAACTCGTAGCCTACGCACAGTTGTAGCTCGGTCAGGCCATCTAATACATCGAGCTTGGTAATGCACAAACCAGACAAACCATTCACTTGGGCACTGCGCTTGAGCAAGGCGGCATCAAACCAGCCGCAGCGGCGGCTACGGCCTGTGGTGACACCTTTTTCTGCACCAATGGTGCTCATGTGGTAGCCGGGGGTGCCGGGCTTTTCCCAGTCTAGCTCGGTGGGGAAGGGGCCGCCACCCACGCGGGTGCAATAGGCTTTGGTGATGCCCAAAATGTAGTGCAACAACCCCGGCCCGACACCCGAACCGGCAGCGGCATTGCCCGCTACGCAATTGCTGGAAGTCACATAGGGATAGGTGCCGTGGTCCACGTCGAGCAGCGTGCCTTGCGCGCCTTCAAACAGCAGGTTGCTGCCTTGGGCATGGGCCTCGTTGAGTTCGCGCGAGACATCGGCCATCATGGGCTTGAGCAGTTCGGCATGGCGCATGGCTTCGGCATACACGGCCTCAAACTGCACTTGGCCATCTTGCATATAAGGGGCCAAGCCGGGGCCAAAATTGAACTTTTCGGAGCCTAAGAAGGTACGCAGCACATGGTTGTGCAAGGTAAGCAGTTCGCGCAGCTTGGTGGCAAAACGCTCTGGGTATTTCAGGTCTTGCACGCGCAGGGCGCGGCGGGCAATTTTGTCTTCGTAGGAGGGGCCAATGCCGCGCCCGGTGGTGCCGATTTTTTCGGTGCCACCTTGCTCGCGTGCGGCTTCGCGGGCTACATCTAAGGCGACGTGGAAAGGCAAAATCAAAGGGCAAGCTTCGCTCACACGCAGGCGCGAGCGCACCTCGACACCGGCTTTTTCTAAGCCCTCAATTTCGTCAAACAATTTGGCGGCGGACAGCACCACGCCATTACCGATATAGCATTTGACACCGGGGCGCATGATGCCGCTGGGAATCAGGTGCAAAGCGGTTTTAACGCCGTTGATAACCAAAGTGTGGCCGGCATTGTGGCCGCCTTGGAAGCGCACCACACCTTGGGCACTTTCGGTCAACCAATCAACCAATTTACCCTTGCCCTCGTCACCCCATTGGGTACCGACCACGACGACGTTACGACCTTTGGTAGCTTTCATTTGAAACCCAATCTATTCTCAATTTGATTCAATGGTTTGCACAAGCCAACGGCCATCGGTGCAGACCAGTTCACGGTCACAGCGGAACGCATCCGCCTCACAGGCTTGCCCCGGCAGGATGCAAACCACGGTTTCGCCTTGGCGGCGCAAAGCAGCTATCTGGGCATTGAGCGCAGGGTCTTGGCTCCAAGGGGCCCGAATGGCGCTGGGCAAAGTTGGCTCTGGCAAAGCCAGCACCAGCTGTTTGACATCGAGGCTGAAACCAGCAGCTGGGCGGTTGCGGCCAAACACGGCCCCCACTTCGTCATAACGGCCACCGCGCACCAAGGCATCATTGGCCCCTTGGGCATAAATGGAGAAGCGCGCACCACTGTAATAGGCATAGCCGCGTAAATCGGCCAAATCCACGGTGACGCGCTCGGCCCCCACATGGGCCGCCAAGGCACGCAAATCGGCCAAGGGAGCTTGGATGCCGGGGCTATCAGAAAATGCCTGCGCCGCTGCATCGAGTACCGAGACATCGCCATACAGCTGCAACAGTATCTGCAAGCCATTGCGCGAGGTGGCCGGGAAGTTGCGCGTGAGGGCGCGCAATTCGCTGGCATCTTTGGCGGCCAAAGCAGCGTGGACTTGGCGCAAGTGTGATGCCTCGACCGGCACGCCAGCCAGCAAGCTACGCACGATACGCACATCGGCCAAATCGACACTGACTTGGTGGATACCGGCACCTTGCAGGCAATGCAGCGCCAGCTCTAGGGCTTCTAAATCGGCCTGTAAACCAGCGTGGCCGTAAATTTCGGCCCCAAATTGCAAAGGCTCGCGCGTGGCGTGGGGGCGGTCTGGCCAAGTGTGCAGCACCGAGCCGCAATAGCACAGGCGCGTAACACCGGGGCGGTTGAGCAAATGGGCATCTAGGCGCGCCACCTGTTGGGTGGTGTCGGCGCGCAGGCCCATCATGCGGCCAGAGATTTGATCGACCAGCTTGTAAGTTTGCAGGTCTAGCGCCTCGCCGGTACCAGTGAGCAGAGATTCGAGGTGTTCTAGCAACGGTGGCATGACCAGCTCGTAGCCGTAACGGCGTGCGGTGTCTAGCAGGCCACGGCGCAGCTCCTCGATATGCCGGGCCTCGCGGGGCAAAACATCGGCAATGTAATCGGGCAAAACCCAGGCAGACATGGAGGAATGGTTGGCTGTTAAAAAAGCGATTCTACCGGCTACCGCTAAAGCCGAACCGTTTGCAGCAGAAATTTGCCCACCAGCCCAAGCCAGACAATGGCTTGGGCGCGGCTTTAAGCGTAGGTGTTGAGCTTGGTACCCAAAGAACCCGAGGAGGCCAACTGCGGTGTTTGCGGCAATGATTGAATCATGGCGTTAGCGGTAGATTCTTGGATGTCCATGCTTTTTTTCAGCACGGTGGTGTTGACCTCTTGCGCTACTTTGGCTTGTGCCATCACGTTGGCGGTGTTGAGAATTTGGTTGCTCAGGCTGACATCCATGATGCTGCTCCCATGAAAAATAAGTTGAAAATCGAGTGTAGCGCGATTGCGTGCCAACTAAGAGGCAAACCCTGCCCCATAGTTCCATTTAGCCATCAGTGCGTTGGTGAGCCTGACTAAAAGCCTCGTGGGTACTAAGGAAGATGCGGCCCTGCAAACGCTGGCCCAAGGGCGTAGCTTGCAACCTGTCCATCACCGGGCCTTTTACTTCGGAAAGCAAAAATGCCACGCCGCGCTCGTGCAAGCTGCGCTCTAGTTCAGTCAGTACGCCCAGAGCGGTGGCATCTATCAGGTTGACGGCTGAACACACCAGCAAGACTTGTTGTGTATCAGGTTGTGCCGCCACCAGGGCTTCGATGCGGTCTTGTAACAGACTGGCATTGGCAAAATACAGGCTTTCATCGACACGCACAGCGATAAGGCCGGGTTCGGTATCAACGGCATGGCGCTCAACGTTGCGAAAATGCTCAGTGCCCGGCACCCGGCCCACCACGGCAATATGGGGGTGGCTACTGCGCCATACCAGCGTTCCCAATGACAACGCTACGCCCAACACAATGCCCACTTCTACACCAAAAGCGATAACCCCGGCAGCAGTGGCCAGCAAAGAGACGGCATCGGCCTTATCGTAGTGCCAAGCCTCGCGCAGGGTTTCCAAGTCAATCAGCGATGTCACGGCGACGATGATGGTGGCTGCCAGCACAGCATGGGGCAGGTAATAAAACAGTCCCGTCATGGCGGCAATTACTGCGCCCATCAGTACGGCAGAAATCACGCCAGCCAGTGGCGTATTGGCCCCAGCAGCAAAGTTGACCACCGAGCGCGCAAAGCCGCCCGTGACCGGAAAACCGCCTGAAAATGCGCTGGCCACATTAGCGGCTCCCAAGCCCAGCAGTTCTCGGTTGGGGTTGATGCGCTGTTGGCGTTTGAGCGCCAAAGATTGCGCCACCGAGACGCTTTCGACAAAGCCCACCAAAGAAATCAACAACGCTGGCAGCAACAACATGCCTACGCCTTGCAAGGAAGGCAGCGCCAGCGCCGGTAAGCCTTGCGGTACGGCACCGACCACGCTGACCCCAGCACTGCTATCGAGCCGCCACAGCGCCACCACACTGGTAGAGACAATTACTGCCAGCATAGGGGCCAACTTGCCCAGCAAATCGGCCATTTTGGCGGGCAAGCCCCAAACTACCAGCAGCCGGGCCAAATATTTGCGCGCAACCCATAAAAATAGCAAGCTACTGGCCCCAATGGCCAGCGTCACGGTTTTGGTATCGGGCAGGTGGTGCGCCAAACTCAGCAAGGTATCCAGTGCGCTGTGCCCACTAGCAGGCACACCCAGCAAATGCTTGAGCTGACCCACAGCAATCAACACTGCCGAACCCGAAATAAAGCCACTAATAACTGGGTGACTTAAAAAATGGGCCAAAAACCCCAGCCGTAGCAGGCCAAACAGCAGCAACATGCCGCCCGAGAGCAAAGACAGCGTAATCGCCAAGCTGATGTATTGCGCTGAACCAGCAGCAGCCAAGGGCTGTAGCGCACTGGCCGTCATCAGCGAGGCCACGGCCACCGGCCCCACCGCCAGCGTCATGCTAGAGCCAAACAGGGCATAAGCCACAATGGGCAAAATGCTGGCGTACAAACCCATCTCGGGCGGCAACCCAGCCAGCAAAGCATAGGCCAAGCTTTGTGGTATCAGCATCACCGTCACGATGATGCCAGCGGTCAGGTCACCCGCCAGCGCGCTGCGGCGGTAGTGGCTGAGCCAATCGGGCAGGATTTTCACCACGGTTTAGGCAGGTGCAATCGGGTTGCGGGTGCGGCTTTCTAGCAGCTCAAACAGTGCCATACCGGCCAACATGGCCAAAACAAAGACGAAGGCTTTAGGCTCGCCTGCGCCCATCGACACAATGGCCGGGCCGGGGCAAAAACCCGCCAAACCCCAGCCCACGCCAAACACCATGCTACCGATAACCAAGCGTTTATCAATATCGCGCGCCGTGGGCAGTTGCATTGCACCGCCCAAAAAGCTGGTAGTGCGTTTTTTGGCTACCGCAAAGGCCAACAGGCCGACCAAAATGGCCCCACCCATGACAAAGGCCAGCGAAGGGTCCCACAGCCCGGCCAAATCCAGAAAGCCAATCACTTTGCCGGGGTCGGTCATACCCGAAACTATCAGCCCTAAGCCAAACATCAGGCCCACAGCAAATTCAACGATACGGTTTTTCATCAGTTTGCGCGTGAAACCTCGGCATTCATGCCGGGGAGGTAGAGCGCGGAACGCGCAGCGTTCCTGGCTTTGGGCCTTGCCTGTTCACGTCTTGTGTTGTTGTTGGCCCGGTTGAAGAAATAGCCATAACCATCAGCGCGCTGAATGACGCGGCAATGTTTGTGGCTGATGCCTTGCACCACGACAGATTGTCCGTCTTGGTAGCTTTGGATGTTGAAAGAGCCACTGGCCCGCACTGCCACCCGACCGATGTGGATGCCAGCCTTGACCCCCGCTGGCACCTCAGCGCGCACCATGTCGCCGGTGCCAAAGCCATGCACCCGTTTGGTACGCATCAAATAGCCGCGTGGAAAGCCAAATTTGTCCAAGCGGGTGCGCTGGTAGCTGCCCCGGCCTGTGGCCTTGAGGGTTAGCGTAGGGCGTTGCCAGTTTTGGATGCCTTGCATGGTTCCGACGCAAGCGGCATCGAGTGCGTGTGTTTTTGGGATACCCAGCGTGCAGCGGTTAAATTTGGTTTGACCGCCGGAGGCCAGCTCGACCGGCAGGCCGGTGGCTTTGAGGGCATTGGCCAGCGCCCAGCGCGTGGCGTTGACTGCCGCTGCATCGCGCAAAGGCTTTTTCGCATCCGCTAGTATTTTTGCCAGCCGCTTTGGGTCTTTGGCTAAAAAATCTTCAATGCTGCGCGCCGCTTTTTTCTGGTTGC
>CAYMAC010000010.1:0-15247 GCA_964388325.1 uncultured Simplicispira sp.
CCATGTGCAGCTTGCCGCTGGGGTAGGGCAGCATGGAGCAGGCGTAGAACTTCTTTTTGCTCTGGTCTTCCGTCACGCGGTAGGCATCATGGGCCGTCCAATGGGCCTGTGCGGCGCTTTCTACTTCGGTGTGTTGGTATTTGTCTTGCATGGAAGTATCCGTAAAAATAGGGTCAGATAACAATAAATTCAGGGCGCTGCGGCTGGCCCCGCAGGCTCGGCCACAAAGCCAATGCGCCGCAGGCCCGCTTGGTGCGCCAGCCCCATCACTTCGACCACACGGCCATAGGGCACGGCGGCATCGGCACGCAATTGCACTTCGGTATCGGGGTGCGTGGCCGCCAAAGCGCGTAATTTTTCAGCCAAGGCCGCTGTGGCCACGGCTTGCTCATCCACAAACACCTGACCGGCCTTGTTGAGCGCCACCGTTACCGAACGCGGTGCCGTGCCCGACGTAGCGCCCTCAGTTTGTGGCAAATCGAGCCGAATGCTGCTGGCCAACAAGGGGGCGGCGAGGATAAAAATGACCACCAGCACCAGCATGACATCAATCAGCGGTGTCATGTTGATATCGCTGATGGGCTGGGGTGCGCTATGGCGATCGAGGCGGCCAAAAGCCATGAGAGGGCACTCCTGGGGGCAAATTTAATTGGCAGCCACGCCACCAGCCGCAGGAGCCGCCGACACGGGTGCCAACGGGGGCATGGTGGCTGGTTTGGCAGCAAGCTTTTTGGCAGTGGTGGCTACTGGAGAGGCATCGACCACCAGCTCGCGCAGGTCACGGGCAAAACCTTCTAAATCGGCTTCAATGCGCCCCAGCAAACGGCCAAAAATGTTGTAGGCCAAGACGGCTGGAATGGCCACCGCCAGTCCGGCAGCGGTCATCACCAAGGCTTCGCCCACGGGGCCAGCGACATGCTCAATGCTGATTTGGCCTGCGCTGGCAATGGCTGTCAGGGCATGGTAAATACCCCACACCGTACCCAATAAACCCACAAATGGTGCCGTAGAACCAATGGTGGCCAGCAACACTTGCCCCCATTGCAGCTTGCCCAAAACCCGATGCAGGGCATCGCGCAGCACGCGCGTAAGTTGCTGGCTGGCGCTGCCCGCTTGGGCCAAGGTAATGCTGCCACCGGGGGGTTGGGCCAAAGCATCGGCGGCCTCTACCAAGGGCAAAACCAAGGCTTCGCGGTCTAGGGCAGCAATCTGCTGGCGCGCTACCGGCCAACTGGAGGCTTGCCAAAACGCGGCCACACCGCGCGCCACGTCCACACGGGCGCGGTGCATCAGCCAGCTTTTCCAGACGATAACGACCCAACTGGCCACCGACATCAGCAGCAGCAAAGCTGCCGTGCCTTGGGTGACAAAGTCGCCTTGGTGTAACCAGTGCAGCGCGTCCATAAAAAATCCGGGCTTAGTTCAGGCCCAGCACGTCGAACATATCGAACAGGCCGACCTGCTGGTTTTGTAAAAAGCGCACGGCGCGCAGGCTGCCTTGGGCATAGGTGGTGCGACTAGACGACTTGTGCGTGATTTCGATGCGCTCGCCAGTGCCTGCGAACAAAACGGTGTGGTCACCCACAATGTCACCGCCGCGAATGGTGGCAAAACCAATGCTGGACGGGTCGCGCTCGCCGGTCACACCTTCGCGCGCATAGACGGCGCAATCTTTCAAGTCGCGGCCAAGGGCTTTGGCCACCACTTCGCCCATTTTGAGCGCCGTGCCCGAGGGGGCATCCACCTTGTGGCGATGGTGGGCCTCGATGATTTCAATATCGTAGCCCGTAGCCAGCGCCTTGGCGGCCATTTCTAACAATTTGAGCGTGACATTCACGCCCACGCTCATGTTGGGGGCCAGCACGATAGCCGTGCGCTGCGACAGGGCAGTAATTTCGGCTTTTTGTTCTTCGGTAAAGCCAGTGGTGCCGACCACGGCCTTCACACCCAACTCGGCGCAGACGCGCAAATGGGCTAAGGTGCCTTCGGGGCGGGTGAAGTCAATCAGGGCATCGGCGTTTTGCAGGCCAGCGCGGATGTCAGCGGTAATCGGCACACCACTGGCGTGGCCAGAAAAGGCAGTGGCATCCGAGCCAATCATCGGGCTGGCGGCAATGTCCAAGGCACCGGCGAGTACGCAGTCATCGCTAGCACTGATGGCTTCAATCAACATGTGGCCCATACGGCCACTAGCACCAGCAACAGCCACGCGGAAGGTGGCAGAACGGGGAGAAAGGGAGGTGGTCATGCTTGCATTACGAAAAAAACGCGGGCGGCCCCAGCAGCGCATTGGCGCTGGCGCACAAAAAAGGGGGCTTGAGGGCTACTCCAGCGGCGGATATGTGCTACTGGCCGGTGCCGTGGGTGGCACCGAGGCCGCTGCTTCGGCAGGTGTGGAACGGGCAGGGTAACGGGCCAACTGCTCGGGGGTGGCCTCTAACACCGGCGCACTGCGCGCCGGGTTGCGCTTACCCAAGGTAGCGACAAACTCGCTCTCGGAGGGCATCTCATCGCCCTCAAAGCGCAACAAGGCATCGTCCTTAAAAAATACCGTGAGTTTGCGCGTTTGCGCCTCAACACCGGGGCGTCGTAGGGTGAATACATATTCCCAACGGTCGGCATGGAACAGGCTGGTCACCAAGGGCGTGCCCAAAATATCACGCACCTGCTGGCGACCCATGCCCGCTTGCAAGGCTTGCACCTGCTCGCGCGAGACAAAATTGCCCTGCACGACATCCACTCGGTAAGGTGTAACTGCGCTGGCAAGGCGCTCTTTGGTGCCGTCAAGGCTGCCGCAAGCGGCCAAACTGGCTGCCGACAACAGGACAAGCCCCAAACGGGCACTGCAATAGACTTGGGCGGGCATGGACAAAGGCATAGGGCTATGATGGATGCGATTCATTGTAGCGGTTGGCCCATCGCCTAGGGCTGGCAACAAAATCTTCCTTTGCATCTTCTGGCCATGACCAATATCGACGAACTCAAGAGTACCGGACTCAAAGCCACCTTGCCGCGCCTGAAAATTTTAGAAATTTTCCAGAAGGGCACGCAGCGCCACATGACGGCGGAAGACGTATTTCGGGTGTTGTTAGAAGAGCGCTCGGATGTAGGGCTGGCCACGGTGTACCGGGTACTGACGCAGTTTGAACAGGCTGGGCTGCTGATGCGTAGCAATTTTGAAAGCGGCAAAGCGGTGTATGAGCTAGACCAAGGCCAGCACCACGACCATTTTGTGTGTACCCGGTGCGGCAAGGTAGAGGAGTTTTACGATGCCGAGATTGAGAAGCGCCAGCAAACGATTGCCAAGAGCAAGGGCTGGCTAGTGCATGACCACGCTATGGCCCTGTATGGCGAGTGCGCGCAATGCGTAAGCAAGCAGGCTGTGTGCGAGCACTGCGAGCAGTGCTAAGCCGGCCAGGGCGCATAAAAATTACAGGTTTTGGTCCATTGCCCGGCGGTGGCGCTCGACAAACTCTTGGTAGGTATCTATGCCACGCAAATTGAGGATGGTGTTACGCACCGCCGCCTCGACCAGCACAGCAATGTTGCGCCCAGCTACCACTTGGATAATCACCTTGAGCACCGGCACGCCCAGCACATCTTGGGTGAGTGGCTCGTAGGGCATACGCTCGTAGTCGCGCTCCATGGTCTCTTTGCGTACCAAATGCACAATCAGGCGCAGGCGCATTTTGCGCCGCACGGCGGTCTCGCCAAAAATGGCGCGAATATCGAGCAAGCCAATACCGCGCACCTCTAACAAATTTTGCAGCAATTCGGGGCAGCGCCCCTCAATGGTGGTTTGGTTGATGCGGTACAAATCGACGGCATCGTCGGCCACCAAGCCATTGCCACGCGAAATGAGTTCTAACCCCAGTTCGCTTTTACCCAAGCCAGACTCGCCCGTGATAAGCACGCCCAAGCCCAAAATGTCCATAAACACGCCATGCACTGTGGTGCGGTCGGCAAAATGTTTGGACAGGTAGGCGCGCAACACGTCAATCACAAAAGCGGATGACTCGTGCGTGGCAAACATCGGAATTTGCGCCCGCTCGCACATTTGCAGCAAGCCTTCGGGGGGGCCTTGGCCGTCGGCCAGAATCAGCACCGGCGGCTCTAGCGTCACAATGCGGGCAATGCGGCGTTTGCAGTCTTCGGTGGTGGCACCGGCCAAGTAGGCCACTTCGCGCTCGCCCAACACTTGCACCCGGTAGGGGTGGATGTAGTTGAGGTGGCCAACCAAATCGGCCCCCGAACGCGCCGAACGCACGGCCAGTTCTTCAAAGCGGCGCTCGGACGCACCCAAACCGGCCACCCATTCCCATTTTAGGGCGGTGCGGAACTCTTCAAACAGCGCGTCGGCACTGACTACGTTGTGTTTCATGGTGCCGCTTTGCCGTGTTTAGGCCGCTTGGGTAGATTGCCAGCGGGCGATGAGGCCGTGCAATTCGACCGCGTCGGCGCAGGCCTTGATGGTTTCGCGCAGGCTACCATCGCTGAGCAACTCGGCAATCTCGGACAAGATTTCGAGGTGTTTTTGCGTGGCGGCTTCGGGTACCAGCAGAAAAATAAGCAGGCCCACGGGCTGCTCATCGGGGGCATCAAAGCCAATGGGGTGTGCCAATTGGAACACCGCCGCCATTGGTGACTTGAGCCCCTTGATGCGGCCATGCGGAATGGCCACGCCGTGGCCTAAACCCGTAGAGCCTAAGCGCTCACGGGCAAACAGACTGTCAGTAATCAGCGCACGCGAGAGGCCGTGCAGGCTTTCAAACAACAGACCAGCTTCTTCAAAGGCGCGCTTTTTACTGGTGGCGTCAACGGCCACAAGAACTTGCGCGGCAGGCAGGATGGAGGAAAGTCGGTTCATGGTTTGGCGCAGATTATGCACCCGCTGGCGCAAAGATTGGCAATTTGTGCCAGAAGAACAAAAGGCCGCACGCAGGCGGCCTGCCAAAAAACGAATCAATGTCTTAGGCACTTAGGTAAGGACGCACATCAGAATGGTGCGCTTGCACGCGGTTTTTGTGGCGCACCACTTGGCGGTCTAGCTTGTCTACCATGTCGTCCACGGCAGCGTACAGGTCTTGGTGGGATGACTCGGCAAACAAATCATTGCCCTTGACGTGGATGTTGCACTCGGCACGCTGGCGCTTTTCTTTTTCTTTTTGTTTTTCTACCGACAACAACACCTTCACCCCCACCACCTGATCGAAATGGCGCGTGATGCGCTCTAGTTTGGATTGCACATAGGTGCGTAAGGAGGGGGTTACATCCAAATGGTGGCCGCTGATGGTCAAATTCATGCTGTCTCCGCTAGTTTGTTGTCACAAGGCCCAACACAGACGCTACGTGGGCCGCTCCCAAAACCCGTCATACCGCTTTCACACCAAGTAACTATGCTCCCACGCCCGCAGAAAAGCAACGCCTTTGCAGCCCCATAGTGGGGGGGAAAAACCCCCTGTCGCCACGCTCAGGAAAAACCCGCACAATGTTGGGTTCTGTTGCACACAGCAGCATTTGTGCCCGTGGGCGGCTACGGCCTAAAATCGGCGCTGGCCCTTTCTGTTTTTATTGCCCAACACCATGACCCAGTCCAGCCCCTCTGCCCTGCACACTTCCGCATTGACTTCGCTACCCCTGCTGGCACGCGGCAAAGTGCGCGACAACTACGCTGTGGGCGATGACCGCATCCTGATGGTGGCCTCGGATCGGTTGTCGGCTTTTGATGTCATCATGGGTGAGCCGATTCCCGGCAAAGGTGAGTTGCTCACGCAAATGGCGCTGTTTTGGTTTGACAAACTAGGGCACGTCTGCCCCAACCACCTGACCGGCCAAGCGCCTGAGTCGGTGGTCACGCCCGAAGAAGTGTCGCAAGTGCAAGGCCGCTCGATGTTGGTGCAACGTTTGCAGCCAGTGCTGATTGAAGCCGTGGTACGTGGCTACTTGGCGGGCAGCGGCTGGAAGGAATACCAAGAATCACAATCGGTCTGTGGCGTGCCACTGCCTGCCGGTTTGACCAACGCGGCCAAGCTGCCAGCCCCCATTTACACCCCCGCCGCCAAAGCGGAAATGGGCGACCACGATGAGAACATCACCTACGCGCGCACGGTAGAGATGGTGGGCGAGAAGCTAGCGGCGCAAATCCGCGATACCGCCATCCGCCTGTACCAAGAAGCGGCTGAGATGGCCTTAGCTAAGGGCATGATTATTGCCGACACCAAGTTTGAGTTTGGCCTGACTGCCGATGGCACCTTGGTACTGATGGACGAGGTGTTGACCCCCGACAGCTCACGCTATTGGCCGGTAGAGGGCTACGAGGCGGCCTTGGCCGCTGGCCAAAACCCACCCAGCTACGACAAGCAATTTGTGCGCGACTGGCTAGAACAAGCCCAAGTAGATGGCCAGCCTTGGAACAAAACTGCGCCAGCACCGCGCCTGCCGCAAGAGGTAATTGAAAAAACCGCCGCTAAATACCGCGAGGCGCTAGAGCGCCTGCGCGCCTAAAACCAGCCCGTTTGACATCCTCTCCGGGCTAAACCCCGAAGATTCCTACTGCTAGACGGCGATGCCCCGCCGCAAGAATGTTCCGTGCTGCATTTACGTCGCGGTCGTGTTCCGCTCCGCAGTCGCTGCACGTCCATTCTCTTATTCGCAAACCCGCCCTACCTTTCGGACTGCTGGCGGGAATGCTCCCGCAGCACGAGCAAGTTTGGGTTGTGTACGCTTCGTTGACTTCCATAAAGACGATACCGGCCTGATGGCTCTTGTATTCCAACATCGTCTTTAGCGTGGCCCAGCCCGCATCCAGCGTGCTTTTGGCCATCTTGGTTTTCACCAGCTTTGCGCTGGCTACGTCGCCCACGAAGATGGCGGCGTTTTCTCGCACCATCGTGGTGCTAAATTTATGCAGCGCATCTTTGCGCTGATTGGCAATTTTTGCGTGGATAGCTTTGACCCGGTGCTTTTTGTGCGCCCGCTGTGCTTTAGCCAGTTCCAATTCATGCTGGCGATACCAGCGGCCATGCTCTTTTTTCTCGTTTGATGCCGTGGCGCAGTCTTTCAGGCCCAAGTCGATACCCACACTGGCCGTTGCCGTTGTGGGCTTGGCTTGCGCCTTGACTACGATATTGAGATACCACCGCCCCCGGTTGTCCTGGCTAAAACTGCCAGAACGCAGTTCGTAGTCCGCCAAACCGTAGCTGTCCCACAAAGAAAAGCGATGACCAGCAAAAACGACTTGCCCTGCCTTGTACTGCAAGGCCCGCGCTTTGAAAGGAATCCAGCCCAAGCTGTATTTGCTGCTCTGGGGGTTAGAGACTCTCCAGCGCAACTTGGCTTTTTTGAACTGCTTGCGGGCCTTGGCGTAGTCTTCACACACTTGCTGCACGGTGGGCGAACCGATGTGTATGCCATCGCACTTACTGAAACCGTTGGTTAGCTTTTGCAGGTCGTAGCCCGAAAGCCACTGGTGGCGCTCACGGATGGCGCGGTGGCTCGTTTCGTTGCAGAAGTTCCAGACCTGATTAACCTCACGCGCCATCGCAGACAGCACGCGAGCGTGTTTATCTTTGATGCGTAGGCGTAGGGTTTTGGTGCAATCCATGCTGTGCATTATGCTTAAACGCAGAGGGATTCTATGGTCGTCTTCCTACTTATTTCGCGTTAGGACGCCTACGGCGTCCGCGCTCTCGACCTCGGGCTGAACCCCGAGGATTCCCGCGCACTTGGTGATTAGTTCAGCGCCATGCTGAGCTTGCGCCGGTAGGCCGACACCAAGGCGGCCTGTGGGTCTTCTGGCTGGGCTGTTTGGCCCGCCAGCGCAATACCGGGGGCTGTTTTGCCCGAGGCATCAACAGTGGGCTTGGGGCGCGGTGGGGTGAGCAGCTCTAGCAGGGCGACATAGGTTTTGCGCGGCGCTTCGTCGTCCCATTTTTTATCGCGCTGGATAATTTCTAACAATTCATCCATTGCCGCTGGCCATTCACCTTGGGCAATGAGCAGGCGGCTTTTGGCAAAGCGGGTAGCAAAATCGCGCCGATTCTCAGCCAACAGTTCATCAAACTGCGCCAGTGGCCAAGCACCACGCGGGTCATTGGCCACAAACTCTAAGGCATTGAGCCACTGGTTGAGGGCTTCAAAACGCAGTTCTACCGGAATTTGCGCCATGGCTGGGGCCAAGGCAGCCGCAGCTTCGTTGAGTTGGCCAGTGGCTATCAAATGCTTGACGTAATCAAAGCGCAAATCGTTGTTGCCGGGGTCGGCGGCCAAAGCATTGGCCAAGCGTTCTTGCGGGTCTTGTTCGGGGGCGCGTGCTGCTGGCGCTGGGGTAGGAGGCGCTTCGGCAGCCGGGGGCAGATGGCGGTCTAAAAATTCGCGCACTTCAGCAGCTGGCAAAGCACCGACAAAACCATCGACGGGCTGGCCCTCGTGGAAGAGCACACAAAACGGGATGCTACGCACGCCAAACATCTGCGACAGCTGGCCTGCAATTTGCGGCACCTTGTCGGCATCGAGCTTGGCGAGGATAAAGCGCCCGGCATAGTCGGTTTCCAGCTGCTCTAGCACTGGCCCCAATTGTTTGCACGGGCCACACCAAGCGGCCCAAATGTCGAGCAACACGGGGGCCTGCATAGAGGGTAGGAGAACTTCGGCTTCAAAATTTTCTAAGGTAATGTCAATCATGGTGCAGGGGTTCCCACAAGGATGGGGCAAAGTAAAATCACAGGTTCACATTTTGCGGCAGCCGCCACGATGGTGCACCGCTCCACACACTATGACCACCATTCAGATTGGCGTTGTCATGGGCTCCAGCAGCGACTGGGACACCATGCAGCACGCAGTTGAGATTCTCCAGCAGTTTGGCATCGCCCACGAGGCGCGTGTGGTTTCGGCCCATCGGATGCCCGACGATATGTTCGCCTACGCTGAGGCAGCTGCGGGCCGGGGCCTCAAAGCTATTATTGCCGGTGCCGGGGGTGCTGCCCACCTGCCGGGCATGATTGCTGCCAAAACCACCGTGCCCGTGTTGGGCGTGCCGGTGGCCAGCAAGCATTTGCAAGGGGTTGATTCCTTGCACAGCATTGTGCAAATGCCCAAAGGCATTCCAGTAGCCACTTTTGCCATTGGCGTGGCCGGTGCCGCCAATGCAGCCTTGTTTGCCGTGGCGCTGCTGGCCAATGAAAACCCCGAACTGCGTGCCAAGCTAGAAGCCTTCCGCGCCGCCCAAACCGAAACCGCACGCAACATGGCTTTACCGCCCGTTACTTTATGAAGCCGCTTACTGCTCCTTTGTTGCCCGGTGCTACTCTGGGCGTGTTGGGTGGTGGTCAACTGGGACGCATGTTTGTCCATGCGGCGCAGGCAATGGGCTACTTTACCGTGGTGCTCGATGAAGACCCAACCAGCCCAGCCGGCTTGGTAAGCCACCAACATATCCAAACCGGCTACCAAGACCCCGAAGGCTTGGCCCGTTTGGCGGCCATCTGCGATGCCGTGACCACCGAGTTTGAAAACGTGCCCGCTGTCTCGCTGGCGGCGCTGGCCGGGCAGTGCTTTGTGGCCCCGGCTGCCCGTGCCGTGGCCGTAGCCCAAGACCGCGCCCAAGAAAAAGCCCATTTTGTCGGCTGTGGTGTGCCTTGTGCGCCCTATGCCGTTATCGAAACTGCTGAACAACTGGCGAGCATCAGTGCAGATTTGCTACCTGGCATCCTCAAAACCGCCCGTTTAGGCTACGACGGCAAAGGCCAGCAGCGCGTACAAACCGCTGCCGAACTGGCCAGCGCTTGGTATGCCTTAGAGCAAGTGCCCTGCGTGCTAGAAAAAATGCTGCCGCTGGCGCTGGAATGCTCGGTGATTGTGGCGCGTGGGGACGATGGCACAGTGGTGAACCTGCCGGTGCAGCGCAACCTGCACCGCGATGGCATTTTGGCAGTCACCGAAGTCTATGAGGGTAACGTCCCAGTAGCCATAGCGGCCCAAGCTGTAGCTGCTGCCCAAGCAGTAGCGCAAGATTTGGACTATGTGGGCGTGCTGTGCGTAGAGTTCTTTGTGCTGCAAGACGGCAGTTTGGTAGTCAACGAGATTGCACCGCGCCCACACAACAGCGGCCACTACAGCCAAAACGCCTGCGATGTGTCGCAATTTGAGCTGCAAGTGCGTACCTTGGCCAGTCTGCCACTGGTGCAACCGCGCCAGCACAGCGCCGCCGTGATGCTCAATTTGCTGGGTGATTTGTGGTTTACCCACAGCGACAGCGCCCGCACCCCACCTTGGGATGCCGTATTGGCCTTGCCCGGCACCCATTTGCACCTCTATGGCAAAACCGTAGCCAAGCATGGGCGCAAAATGGGGCACCTCAACATCACCGCCCCCACTGTGGATGCTGCCCGCGCTACGGCCTTGCAAGCTGCGGCTTTGCTTGGCATTGCCCCCTTTTGAGCGCCCCAGCATGGTTTTAGACGGCACCTTGCCCGACTCCATCACTGCCGCAGCACAGGCACTGCACCGGGGTGAATTGCTGGGCCTGCCCACAGAAACCGTCTATGGTTTGGCCGCCGATGCCAGCAACGATACCGCTGTGGCGCAAATTTTTGCCGCCAAAGGCCGCCCGGCAGACCACCCGCTCATCGTCCATGTGGCCGATGCCAGCAGCGCGGCCCGCTTTGCCAGCGCAGTGCCCGCCTTTGCCCAAGCCCTGATGACCGCCTTTTGGCCCGGCCCCCTGACGTTGATTGTGCCGCGCCTGCCCGGTACCGCCAGTGCGGCTACGGGTGGCCAGAACAGCGTGGGCCTGCGTTGCCCATCGCACCCCGTCGCGCAGGCCGTATTGCGCGCCGCTGCTGAATTGGGTGTCTGGGGTGTTGCAGCTCCCAGTGCCAACCGCTTTGGCCGTGTTAGCCCTACCACCGCCCAGCATGTGCAAGCAGAATTGGGCGTAGAGTTGCTGGTTTTGGATGGCGGCCCCTGTGCGGTCGGTATCGAATCCACCATCATTGACTGCACCCGTGGCGTGCCCGTATTGCTGCGCCCCGGTGCCATCACGCGCGCACAAATTGCCGCTGCCTGTAGCGTGCAAGTGCTATCGCCCGAAGATTTGCCCGCACACACGCCGCGCGCCTCGGGCACGCTGGCCAGCCATTACGCCCCCCAAGCCAAGGTGCGCCTGATGGATGCCAAAGCCTTGCAAGCCGGTTTGGATGTGTTGGGCATGGATGCCGCCCATTTGGCGGTGTATGCACGCACTGCGGTGCATAGCCACTCTCGCAAAGTGCTGCTACGCACCATGCCGCACGACCCAGCCACCGCCGCGCAAGAATTGTTTGCCACCCTGCGTAGTTTGGACGATGCCGGTGCGCGCTTAATTTGGATTGAGACCCCCCCCGACACCCCAGACTGGGAAGGCGTGCGCGACCGGCTGCAACGGGCGGCGGCCTAAGCCCGGCATCGCTACACTGATTGCTTATCTACACTCAAGAGAAAACCACACACCATGACCGTAAACTGGATGCGCCGTACTACTTTGGCCCTCGCCTGCGCGGCTACTGCACTGCTGAGCGCCTGCGGCTCCAGCAGCATTGAATCGGCCTTGGCCCCCGAGCGCTTGGTGGCCTTTGGCGATGGCTACAGCAGCTTGGGCGAGCGCCGCTACACCGTCAACAACGGCAGCATCAACAATTGGACACTGCAACTGCTGGAGTATTACCGCAGCGCTGGCCATGCCACCGGCGGGCTGCTCAATCTGGCCGAAGGCAATGCGCGCCTACAACAACAGCCCGACGCTGCCGGCCAAGCCAGCACGCGCACGGTGGCGCAGCAAATTGACGGCTTTTTGGCCAGCCAACGCTTAGGGGCTAACGATATTGCCTTGGTCAGCGGTGGCGTGAGCGATGTGATTGTCGATATGGCCGCCGTGCAGGCAGGCCGCCTCAGCCCAGAGCAGTTTTTGCTGCAAGCGCGCCAGCACGGCGAGGCTTTGGCCGCCCAAGTGCGCCGCTTGGTGGCGGGTGGGGCCAACTATGTGGCAGTGTCTAATTTGTACGATTTGGGCCTGACCCCTTGGGCTGCCACCATCAACCAAAAAGACCTGCTCAGCCAAGCCAGCAGCCAGTTCAACCGGGGGCTGTTGGTAGCCCTGAATGATTTGAGCCAAAACGTGCTGTATATCGACGTAGCCTATTACGTCAATCTTTATACCTCTAGCCCGTCTTCGTTCTCGTTTAACAACGCCACCGAGCCGGTATGCACCTCGGTGGATGCAGGCAATGGCATTGGTATTGGTTTGGGGCAAATTAACTCTAGCCTCTGCACTAGCGCCACCCTGCGCCCCAATACTGATGCAGACCGCTATGTTTTTGCCGATGCGGTTTATTTAACCCCTTCGGCGCACCGCCAGCTGGGTTTATACACCTACGACAAATTGCGCGCCCGCTGGTAAATTTGTAGCGCCACAAACCACGGCGCACAACAAAACGGCCCCACTGCCAGAGGCAGCGGGCTGTTTTTTATCTATTTTTTTGTTTTAGTTTTTATTGCCCAAAGCCAGCTTCTCTAAACCAAAAGCTTTGTTTTTTTCTGTTTGCTCTACAATAGCCAAAGGGATTTGGTCTTTCATTTGTATTAATTGATTGCACAAGAAAACAGACCATTCAAAATCCGCAATCCAATAAGCGCTGATAGAAAGCTCAAACGCAATCAAATAACGGTAAAAATCTTGAGATACAAAAAGCAGGTCTGAAGGGGGTGGAATTTTTAAGGCGACACTTAAAAACATATGCGCCTGACAAAATTCTTGCTGCAAATTGCACATTTTCCCCAAGCTGTACAAAGATTCTGCCCGAGTGGGGCGATATTCATAAGCATTCAAATAGCAAATTTTGGCTTCTTTGGTATTCCCCAGCTGCTCGTACAGCAGGCCAATTTGGTACTTAGAAAACCAAACTTCTTCAGCCCAACCACCGGCGGCAATTCTTTTTTCATACCACTGGATAGCCAGCGCAGGTTGACCCGCATCTCGGTAGCTTTGTGCAATATAAAAAAGATAACGGGTTGTCAAATAGAAATCACTTTCTTGCTGCAATGCCCGCTCCATCGCTTGGGCATCTAGCAAGTATTTAACCGTCGGATTTATTAAATTGCGGGCACCCAATCTTCTGGAAACGATGTGGTAGCTTCCATCGATAAACTCTTGGCGCTGCTCGGGCTTAGAAAGACAAAAAGCATATTCATGCAGCACCCCTTTGTAGCACCATTTTTCAAATCCGTTAAATAATTGAGGTCGCCAGTAAATAAAATCTGTCCCATAGCGCAATGCGTAAGAATCGGCTTCTGATAACTGATGGACATCAAAATCTCCAACCAAAATATCATCTGCATCCATCACCCAGAGATAATCTGCTTTTTGGTAAGCATAGGTAAACACTTGGCTTCTGTTGTGGCCAAAATCAACCCAAGTTTCAGAATGCAGCTCACCAGGGATTTTTTCTTTAGCAAAAAAATCTTGAATCAAAGAGATGGTGTTGTCGGTAGAACCCGTGTCACAAATCACCCAATAATCCAGGTAATGCTTAACGCTTTCTAAAGTTTCTAAGATGATGTGGGCTTCATCTTTGACAATCATGCAAAGACACAGGGTTTTATTTTTCATCGGCATTCATGGCAGATGCAGTCTGCACGCTCAACACTGGTGGGGCAGAAAGGGCTAACGCCGGCGCATCGATATCGTAGGAGGCAAACACCTGCTGCACCGGGCGGGTTTCGGGCATGACATACACCACGCCATTGGTACCAGTAAAGGCAGGCTTAATCACGCTATGAAAAAAATCCACCGGCACATTGATGCAGCCATAGGAGATGCGGTTGTCTTGCGGGCTGGGGCTGCTCAGCCGCCGGGCGCGTTGCTCTTGGGGGGTGCCAGCCACCACCGGATGCAAAGAGACTGCGCCTTCGTAGTCCACCCACAGAATGGGCCGTCCTTGTAGGTTGTGCGCCAATGAGGCCACAAACCGGCCAGCGGGGGTGGTGCGCTCTTGCGGACGAATGCTCGATAGTTTGCGCTGGCCAATGCCGGGCACGGCATCGTCGCCTACGGCCAAGCCCAGCAAGGCCGGGGCTGTGGCGTGCAACCGCCCGTCCACCTGAAAAACATAGACTTTGGCATTTTTTTTATCAATCAGCACAAAGGGCATGGCCGGGCTGTCGTTGGAGTGTACGACCCAGTCTGCCAACTGCTGCACCTCTAAGGAGGGGGTTTCGTCGCCAAAGTGCGCCCGCCGGGGCAGGGGAGGGGGTGCCGCTACCCCGTGCTGGGTGGCTTGATGGAACGGCCGCTCAACGATGGGGCCGGGCTCAAGAGCCCATGCCACCGACCCTGCACAGCCCAAGGCAGCAAGGATGGTAGAGGGTAAGCGCTTGACCCACCAAGGCCCAAGTGCGTGGCCGCTGGCGCGGGAGGTGCGTGTATGCATGGCATTAAAGCGGGCCGCCCACCGCCAACAGGGTAAGCAGGCGGCTCCACGGGCTAAAGCTTAGTTGCGGTCTTGTTTAGGCGGCAGGAAAGGGGCTACATACACCGGTGCCACAACCGGCTTGGGTGCAGGGGCCAAGGTAGTAGGCGCAACAGGCACCGTAGGGGTGATGAAGACGGGTGGTGTAGGCGCTGATGGCACCACGGGCAATAATTCCGGGGGCAGATAGGGAATCACAGTCACCGGCGGCACCACTGTGGTAGGCCATACGAACCACCAGATATCCAGAGGTGGCTTGGCCGGAAAGACGGGCAGCGGAAATACCAAGGGAAAGAATGCCGGTGGTGGGGCTGTGCCAGTGCTTCCTGTAGCGCCAGTAGTGCCCGTGGCTCCGGTGGTACCTGTAGTGCCTGTACCCGTAGCGCCTGTGGTACCGGGGGTGCCTGTTGCTCCGGTAGAACCAGTGGCACCAGTGCCTGTAGCACCCGTTGCACCGGTGGCCCCTGTAGTGCCTGTGCCCGTAGCGCCTGTGGTACCGGGGGTGCCTGTCGCTCCGGTAGAACCAGTGGCACCAGTACCCGTAGCGCCTGTGGCACCGGGGGTGCCTGTCGCTCCGGTAGAACCAGTGGCACCAGTGCCTGTAGCACCCGCTGCACCGGTGGCCCCTGTAGTGCCTGTGCCCGTAGCGCCTGTGGCACCAGCGGTGCCTGTAGCTCCGGTAGAACCAGTAGCCCCTGTAGTGCCTGTGCCCGTAGCGCCTGTGGCACCAGCGGTGCCTGTAGCTC
>CAYMAC010000010.1:15347-94867 GCA_964388325.1 uncultured Simplicispira sp.
CTCCGGTAGAACCAGTAGCCCCTGTAGTGCCTGTGCCCGTAGCGCCTGTGGCACCGGCGGTACCTGTCGCTCCGGTAGAACCAGTAGTGCCTGTGGCACCTGCCGCACCAGCTGGGCCAGTGGCACCTGTAGCTCCGGCTGCACCAGTAGCACCCGTGGCACCTGCAGCGCCGGTGGCTCCCGTAGCCCCGGCTGCACCAGTAGCACCCGTAGCGCCGGGCAGGCCCTGTCCAAATACATAAAAGTACTGTGTCGGCGCCGGGGTGGTGCCAGCCAAAGTAAAGTTGTTCGAATAGTCTGTAGTCGTGCCCAGCGGATTGTAAATTTTGACAGTGCCATTGCTCACGTCAAACTTGGGGGTAAGGGGGTCAAAAACCACCGTACCGCCACTGACCCCGTCCATGCCAGCACTTAACACCACATCGCCATTGGTGGTGGTCAGGGCAGCCGTTTTAATATTCACGTAACCCCCAGCGTTGGTGGTGAAGTCTCCGCGCGTCGTGGTGACAGCGGTCAGGGTATGGGTTCCATCTTTAACGATATTGACATCGCGCACGGCGGTAGCGCTGAAACTGCCATCGGTGGTGGTAACGGGCGCGTACAGCGTCACATCGCGTGCCGCAATGGCTTGCACATCGCCCCAAGTAGCGGTAATGGCTTGGTTGACCACCACGTCGCGCTCGGCGCGCAATGTCAGGATAGAGGCTGGAGCTACCCCAGAGGCCTTCGTCCAAGTGACGGCGCTATCGACGGTGATATCGCCGTTGCCAGTGCCGCTGGCATTGGCGGTGTTGATGGTGACATTGGTGCCCGCTGTTAAGGCAGTGACGATGTCGGCCACGGCCACGGTGGCCGTGGTGGCGGCAGCATCGGGGGTAAACACGCCACCGGCGAAGGTGCCGTTGGTGGTGGCCGCCGCGATGGACACATCAGCCGGGTCGAGCAACCATGTGCCATTTTGGCCTGCTGCGGCGCTGGCGTTGGTGCGAATGCCCGCCACGTCCAGCCAATGGCCCGAGGTTTCAATCAAGCCACCGTTGCCACCTTGCGCGCCGCCTTGGGCGCTGATGCTACCGTAAGCGCGCGTGCTGTCGTCGGCCCAAAGGATGACCTTGCCGCCTTGGCCGTTGCTGAGGGCATCTGCTTGGATGCTGGCATCGGCGCTCATGTAGGTGGCCGAGGCGTTGGGCACTGCCGGGTTGTGCTGGCCTTGGTAGTCACCGCCCACCAGTACGGTGCCACCGCCAGCATCACCAGAAGCATCCACACGGGCAGCAAACAAGCCCACGTGGTGGCCGGTGATGGTAATTTGACCGCCCGTTTGCGCTGCACCTGCCCCGCTGGCATCTACCACACCCGCCACGCTCACGGTGCCCGCTTGGGCATCGCCAAGCAAGCGGATGCTGCCATGCTGGTTGTCAATACGGTGGGCTTGGATAATGCCAGTGTGGTTGACGGCACTGGGCAATAGTTGGCTGGCCGAACGTGCTGTCATCAACACTTGGCCGCCATCGGCTTGCAGCAAGCCACCGTTGTTGGCCAGCGCATTCACAGCACCTTGATTTACCGCCACCTGCAGCAAACCGTCTCCGGCCACATCCAAAGTGATAGCGTTGCCAGCTGCCAGTGCTACCGTACCCATGCGGGCGGCAATCACCCCTTGGTTACTCACGTTAGCACCCAGCAGTGCCACCGAGCCGCCGCCTTGGGTGCTAATGTTGCCTTGGTTGAGTACCGTAGCGCCGCTGGTGCCCGTGAACCTGGCCTGCCCGGCCAAAAAGTCACTGTCACCCAGATTGAGCGTAGAGGCTACCAAGCCGCCCACATTCACGTTGGCCTGCGGGCCAAACAAGATGCCGTTGGGGTTGAGCAAGAATACTTGGCCGTTGGACGATAGGCGCCCCAAGATGCTAGAAGCATCCGCCCCCAGCACCCGGTTGAGCAGCACTGCTTGGCTGTTGGGTTGCACAAACTGCACCCCTTCACCGGCACCAATGTTAAAACTCTGCCAGTTGATGACCGCCTTGGGTGTGGTTTGGGTGATGGTGCTTTGCTGGGCACTGCTGCTGATACTGGCAGCACCGGCAGCCACCACACCACCTTGGGGCAAGGCAGCGGCCTGTGGGCCAAAGCCAATGGCCAAGGCCAGCGCTAGCGCCTTGAGCGCACCGCCCGCAGCGGTGCTGGTACAAGAGGAGGTTTTTTTGCCGCCACTATGGGCGTTTTCTGCCACGGCTACAAAGGTGCCGGTGGTCTCATTCCAGAGGGAGCGATAGATGCAGTTCATGGGGTTTGTCCGGTATTCTTAAAAGGCTTTTTGCTCGGGGACTGGGTAGCGCGCTAGGCTCAAAAATATTTGACGGCCTGAATCCAGAAGCGCCCCGAAGCCTCGGGCGCAGAGGTAGCCCCGCCATTACCCAGCTTGCGTGCGTAATAGGCTTTGATGAAAAAATCATTGGCCAGTGTCCAATTGACACCTACGCCCGCGCCGCTCAAAGTGCGGCGATTGGAATCGGCCGTCCAAGAGTTTTTGTTGGTATAGACGCTGCCGCCATCAACAAAGGCAATCAACTGCCACTGGCCGACTTGTTCAGACATCCGTGGCAGTGACCAGCGCCCTTCTAGGGTGATGACATAACCTTGGTCGGCATAGGCTTCGCCCTCGGGGTAGGCGCGCACAGCGTACATGCCACCAAGCTGCATCTTTTCGGAGGCATCTAGGTTTTTCGAGGCCACCTGGCCATTGATGGCCGCATAGAAAGACACCGAAGGGCTGACGTTTTGCAAGCGTGCCAAGCTAAAGGCCAGCTTTTCGTAGCGCCCAGCACTGCGCGCGCTTAGACTATCGAGCGCTTGGCTGGCTGGCGTTTGCAAGGTGATGTCGCCCGCCGAGAGTGCCAAAGAGTACCGATTGACCCCACCGCCGCCCACCGAGTCGCCATACACACTGGCCGTAAGCACTTTGGCGCGCTTGTCACTGACCGAGGCAACCGAATCCATACGATCTTCAAAGCGCTTGGCATCGAAAGCTAGACCGACATACAAATTGGCATCGCGCGAACGCACCAAGGGGTAACTGCCATACAGGCTGGCAATTTGGGCGTTGCCGTGGGCATTCAAGCCCTTAAATTCACGGCGCAGTTCATAGTCGAGGTGGCTGTAGGCCATACCCAGACGCGCCTTGCCCGCTTGCAGTTGGTACGAGGCGCGGGCATAGTTCATGCCGCTGCCTGCGCTCATGAGGCGCAAACTGGCCACATCGCCCAAACCCAGCGGTTCATTGACGTTAATCGTTGCCCCCAAGCGATAGGCACCGGTGTAGCGGTTGCCCGCGTTGTCGGCATCTATGCTGCCGCTCACGGGCTGGCCGGGTGTCAGCTCTACCAGCAGGTCAGAGGCTCCGGGCGTGGCACCGGGTGCCAATGTCGATTGCACGTTCACGCCGGGCAAGTCCGACAGCAGCAGCAGGCGGCTTTCTAGGGGGGCGCTGGTGATAACGTCATTGCTTTGCAGGCCACGCAGCAGGTTTTTGGCCAGGGCATCAGAGACCCGGCTTTGGTTGCGTAGTACCACTTGGCCGTAGCGCCCTTCCACCACAGCAATTGTCAAGATGCCTTGTTGGATGTCTTGCGCTGGCAGATAGGCTTGCGCCACAAAATAGCCTTTGCGGTGGTAGATGCCAGCAATCTGTGCTGCCATGCCACGCATCTGGGCCAGCGTCAGTTCACTGCCGGGGCGAAACCCCGTGGCAGCAATCAGTGTTTCTTCGGCAAACACCTGCGCGCCCGTGACGCGCAAAGCGCGCACCAACACGCGCTGCCCTTCGGCAGCCGCTGGTGCTGGTGCTGCACTATTGGATGGCCATGCAATGGGGGGAGCGCGGTGTACTGGGGTTTGCGTATTTGGAATGCTGAGCAACTGACTGGCCCCGCTGGGCGGCTGCTGAGCGAAGGCACCTTGGCCAAGTACCAGTAAGGCGTAGGGGAGGTATTTAATGGTGGACATAGGCCCTTGCGCGGTAATCGGTGATTTTGGATACCACCTATGTTCTTACCAGCGCATTGGCGCGTCTGTGCGCTGTCCCACAGACGGCTTGTGCAACTTGCGTTAGATGGGCATGGCCTTATGTGTGGCGCGCGCAGCGCCCTCCACGGCTATAACGCGCGCACTTGCACTTGCGGCTGCAACTGAACCATGTCTGGCACTTGCGCCAGCCCAGTGCCACCCGATAGCAGTGCCGCTGCACCCGCAGCCACACCCCAAGCCAGCGCGGTAGCAGGCGTATTACCTTCGGCCAAAGACCACACCAGCGCAGCCAAAAAACAATCGCCCGCGCCAGTGGTGCCACCATTGGCGGGCACCGGTAGGGCTGCGGCTTGCCAAACACCGCTACGGGTGGCCAACAAGGCTCCCTGCTCACCCAAAGACAGGGCCACCATCTCGGCTTGGCCTTGGGCGATGAAATGTTGCACCGCCTGCTGCCATGCTTGGGCATCTGGCAAGGGCTGGCCGGTCAGTTCGCGCAGTTCACGCAAGCTGGGCTTGAGCAGATAAACCCCTGCCTGCAAAGCAGCAGCCAAGGCTGGCCCGGAGGTATCCAACACCAAGCGCTGACCTTGCTGGCGCGCTTGCTGGGCCAACTGGGCGTAAAAATCATCGGGCACCCCCGGCGGCAAGCTGCCACTGGCAATCAGCCAATCGGGCACCGGTTGCAAGCGCCCCAACGCCGTGAGGCAGGCTTGCCATTCAGCCGGGTGTACGGTGGGGCCGGGCAGCACAAAACGAAACTCCTGCCCGCTGATGCTCTCTAGCACCGAAAAATTCTCGCGCGTGGCCCCGACAATGGCTTGGGCGTGCGCGGGCACGTCCTCGGCCTCTAACAAGGCTTGTAGGCGCTGGCCGTTGAGGCCACCGGCCAGATACCAAGCCTGCACGGGGCAGCCCAAACGGTGTAACACCCGCGCCACATTAATACCCCCGCCACCGGGATACAGTTGCGCTGCTGTGCAGCGCAGCTTGTGCGTGGGTTGTACCCGCTGTGTGCTGGTAGCAATGTCCAGCGCTGGGTTCAGGGTAAGGGTTAAAAAGCGCTTCATGCCGCGGTCGCAGAAGCGGCAGGCGCTGCTACGGTGTGCTGGTGCGAAATATCCAAGCCAGACCACAATTGCACCAAATCTGGAAAATGCCATTGCTCTGGGTCTTCGCGACCCGTGATTTTTTCTTGGCAACCGGGCCGGCTCAAATCTATGATTTCAGGCGGGATACGCTGCTGGGTGCGGGTGCAATAAAACACCTTGACCCAAGGGGCAGTTAAGGTACTGCGGTTTTGGTCGGTTACTACGCCCAAGCGGCCAGAGCTTAGGCGCACCAAAGAACCTGCCGGATAAATGCCAATGCTTTTGACAAAGGCATGAAAAATCTGGATGTCGAAATGTCCTTCGCTCCATTGGGCCATGCGCCGCAGCGATTCGGCGGGGTCCCAACCTGCTTTGTAGGGCCGATTGGAAGTAATGGCATCATAGACATCGCAAATGGCCGTCATGCGGGCAATCAGGTGAATTTGCTGACCCGACAAACCATCGGGGTAGCCAGTGCCATCTATTTTTTCATGGTGGTGCCTACAGGCATCGAGCACCGCTGCATCGGTTTTGCCACCTTCGCGCAGCATTTCCCAGCCTGCTACCGGGTGGTGGCGCACCACGGCAAACTCCTCATCCGTCAGTTTGCCCGGTTTGTTCAGCACTTCTAGCGGAATGGTGGCCTTGCCCAAGTCGTGCAACAGCCCCGCCATACCGGCCAACTGCGTCTGCGCGGCATCCAGTTGTAATTGGCGTGCCAAGGCCACCATCAGGGCGCACACCGCTACCGAGTGCATGTAAGAGTAATCGTCGGCGGTTTTAAGCCGCGCCAAGCTGATAAGGGCACCGGGGTTGCGAATCACAGAGGAAGATATGTCTTCCACCAAATCGCGCATGGCACCAGTGTCGGTGGCTTTGCCCAACCGGGCCTCGTTAAACATAGAGGTGACAGCGAGTTTCGATTGGCGGCAAATGGCAGCGGCGGTTTCTAACTCTTGGGCCATGCTGGTGGGGCGCAAATCGCGCACCGGTGCCACTACTGCGAGCGGCACGGATGACACCTCGTTCAAGTGCTGAAAGGTATTTTCTACTTGGGCTTGGGCCTCGGCTTCAGAGGTAGAGGCCACGCCAGGAGCGACATCCAACCCGCGTGCCACATCAATCCAAACTTCTTTGATGGTGGTGGCACGAATGCTGGCCAAATCTTTGGGGTCTGTCAGGACAAACTGGGTGCGCCAAAACGGGTGCTCCATCCATGAACCACAAAATTCATGGATGTGCATTCCTAAGGTAAGGTGTTGAACATGGATGCGTTTGAGCATAGCAATTTCTTCGTAGTGCCCACAATAACAAATTGTTTCATACGAAGCCTGCTTTTGCTTAATTTTTTTGCTATAGGGACGATAGAACTCATACATCCATGCGTGGTAATAACAACAATTGGCTGTAGCGCTCCACATCTAAACCATCCGCCCCGGCAGGGTGCCTGACACTCAGGCCGCTGGCTTAATAGGCGGCGGCTTCTTACCAGTAGTGGCCTTGGCAGTGGTTTTTGCGCTAGGAGCAGCAAGCAGCTCAGGTGCGCCATCGGGCTGCTCTGGTGGCTCTGGTGGGGCTGGCTGGTGCTGAAAAATTCGGCCCATTTCGTGGCCCAAGCCCAACAAAATATCGTAAATATTTTGGGTATAGCCTGTCCATCTTTCCGTCAGGGGTTGCAAGCTACGGCTTTGCAGCGCGACCAAATCTTGCCAGTCTTTTACTTGCAACCAATCTTGTGGTTGCTGCTGGTGTGCTTCTAAAGCATCTTTGGTGTGCTGCAAATGCAACTCGGTCAGGGCTTGTACGCTAGACACATATTTCAATGTTAGGTCGTGCAAGGCCTGAAGCTGTTTTTGTTGGTATTCAGAAAATTTTTCTGGTGTCATCTTGTAGCAGCCAATTGAGGAATGTAGCCAATGCCATAGTGCCAACCAATGTAGAGCTTTTATATGACAAACATACGAAACAACCATGACAGCCACCACAACATACAGCACAGTGCTTGTTGATAGGCTGCCATCAGCCTGTCATATAGGCAAGCTAAGGTAAGCAGCAGGGCTGCACCAGCATTTCAAACTGGATGTCGAAGCCCCTGATAAGGACTCGCATGTTCGCCAACCTGGTCAAGGCAGCACCGCGCGATGCTGCTTGTGATGCCTGCGTGCAAGAAATCCATACCTTGCTCGATAGCCATAGTTTGCTGGCCAAATTTTGCCCGGTGGCCGATTTCACCGATTGCAGCATTGCTGGCTATCGGGCCTCGGTGCGTGGGCCAGCAGGCATGTTGCGTGGCTCTTATGAGCGCTTGACGCAAGTAAGCACCCACATTGGGCGCTTGCACCATTTTGCCTGCGATGCGTTCAGTGCCATGCTGGCCAAATTTTTAGAACACGAATGCCGGGGCTGGGTGTTTGCACCTGTCCCCAAAGGCACCATCGAAGCCTTTGGAATGCCTTTGGCCAAAGAGTTGGTACACATCGCTCAAAGCTCCGGATTGGCCCCCGAGCGCGTGGTGCTGGTGCTGCCCGACATCCGCGCTGATGCCTACCCCCAAGCAGCCCAATGGCTGCACTATGTACGCGCCCAAGGCCTGCGCGTGGCAGCCCGCACCCTGCTGTGCGAACGTGCTAGGCAACAACTGTGGTCACAGGTAAAGCTAGATTTTTGTTTGCTGGACGAAGAAACGCTGTCTTGCCTAGACCTCTCGGCCCCCCAAAGTCTGCAACACCTCTTGCAGACCGAGTTGCAACAAGGCCGCCAATGGCTGGCCGATGGCATCAGCAACAAAAATGAATTACACGCCTTGATGCAAGCCGGGGTGCGTTATGGGGCCAGCTCGTTTATTGGCCGTCCCAACGTGGTGCCCACCCGTGCTTTGTCGGCGGCAGCGCACAAGGCCATCATGGCCGGCAACCACGACAACAACCATTTAGATTTCAAACCCAGCCGGGTGCTAGAGCGCTTGCTGATTAAATCGCCCCCCGTCACGCCCAGCACCTTTGCCGGACAGGTGTTCGATAGTTTTGAAAGCAACCCCGACCTGCGCGCCGTGGCCGTGGTGCAAGATGGCAAGCCCTTGGGTCTCATCTCGCGCTACGAGATGATTGATGTCATGGCGCGCTCATTTCGCAAAGAAATTTTTGGCCACAAGCCCTGCCAGCGCTTTATGGACGACGCGCCGCTGATGGTAGATGTCAACACCTCCCTAGAAGAGGTGGCCAATTTGGTGGTTGGAGCTGACCCTCGGCATTTGATTAGTGGCTTTATGGTCACAGAACGCGGCCATTATTTGGGCATTGGCTGGGTGCAAGACTTACTGCGCGAGGTGACCTCGATGCAGATGGAGTCGGCCCGCTATGCCAACCCCCTAACGCAACTACCGGGCAATGTACCTATCAACCAGCATATTGACCAGCTCTTGGCCGCACGGGCCGCGCATTGCGTGGTCTATTGCGATTTAGACAACTTCAAGCCCTTCAATGATGTGTATGGCTATGCCAAGGGCGACGAGGTCATCAAGCTCACTGCCCGCGTTCTGAGCGAACACTGCGACCCCGAACTCGATTATGTGGGCCACATTGGCGGCGATGATTTCATCCTGATTTGCCGCAGCCCCGACTGGCAGGCACGCTGCCAAGCCATCCTGAAAAGTTTTGCCACTGATATCGCCTGTTTTTTTAGCAACGATGATTTAGAGCGCGGCGGCTACGTCACCGAAAACCGCAAGGGCTTGCCCGAGTTTCATCCGCTGATTTCATTGTCCTTGGGAGCGGTAGAAGTCCACCCCGGCATGTTTAGCAACCATTTGGAAGTGGCCAAGGTAGCTGCCGAGGTGAAGAAAAAAGCCAAGTCCATGCCCGGCAACAGCCTGTACGTCAACCAACGGCATGGCTGTTAAAGCACGCCATCGGAAGCGCTTGCACCAACTTTAAGCGCACCAACTCAGGCACCGCAGCATTTTTTGTATTTTTTGCCACTGCCGCAGCTGCAAAGGTCATTGCGCCCCGGTGTGGGTGCTTTGCGGATGCTTTCGATGCGCGGCCCTATGCTTTGCCACAGTTGGCGCAGGTCATACACGGCGGCCAAGGCAGCGCTAAATTGGTCTAGGCGCTGCTCACTGACGGTGGCCGGGCCGTTTTCGTCATACAAGTTGACGCTGGGCTTGCCGGTGTCGTCTTCGGTCAGGGCGACGATGCTATCGAGGGCTTCGTCTAGCCATTGTGCGGCTTCTTTGTCGCGCGGGGCGGACCATTCTTCTGGCCAGTTTTCTACGGCAAACATGAAACCTAAAGCCCACACTTGGCCCAATGCTGGGATGTCGTAGTCTTCAATTTCGGTTTGTTCGACTTCGGGCAGGCTGGCCACCACGGCGCGCACATCTTCTACTTCGGGATGAAAAGCATTCTCTTCGGTGCGCTGCTCTTGCGGTAGGTCTAAAGCGGCTTGTACCGCTTGCCAACGCTTCGTAAACAGTGCCAAAAAGCGCGCTTGCTGCTCGGCTGTGGCAAAAGTAGGTAGCTGCGGCAAGGCGTGGTCTGCGCCCAGCTCTAGCGCTTGGCCATCGCCCAACAGCATGGGCAGGTATTCTTCGGGGCCAATGGAGCGGCGGCTGCACACCAAGGCGGTTAAAAAGCCATCGCAAAACTCCCATTGTGGGATTTCTTCGGCGTGGGCGCGCAAATCATTGAGCAGGGTATCGAGCTCGTCGAGTTCATCGGGGCTAAGGCCACGGGCAGCGGACTCGGGGGTTGAGGTGTCAACAAGGGTGTCGTTCATAGGGGGCATCCTGTGCGAGTATGGTCGTGGCAGCAGTGTAGCCCGCTCACAAACGAATCGCCTGTGCTGGGTCGAGCATGGCGGCGCGCCGTGCTGGGGCAATGGCAGCCAATACGCCACAAACCGTGACTATCAGGGCCACCTGCAAGCCAGTTACTGGCGGCAAGACAATCATAAACAGCGGCAGGCCATCGGAGCCGCGCACAAAATGGGTAAATAGCCAAATCAGCCCCACCGCCAAAGCCAGCCCCAAGGCCGAGCCAATCGCCCCCAGCACCGCCCCTTGCAGCAAAAAGACGCGCAAAATTTGCCCACGGGTAGCTCCCATCGCACGCAAAATGCCAATTTCTCGGCCTTTTTGCACCACCGATACCACCAGCACGCTGGCAATGCCCAGCACCACCACCGCCAGCACTACGCCCCGGATGATGCTGGTGCTGATAGATTGGGCATTGAGCGCCGAAACCAGTTGCGCGTTGTTTTCTTGCCAGCTTTCTATTTTGTACGGAAACTGGCGGCGCAGGGTGTCGGTCAGGGTTTGGGCAATCCAGACGTTGTGCAGCGTTAAATCCAGGCCAGTGGCCCCACCGGGCAGGGCCAGTAGGTTTTGCGCGGTACGCAGCGGCACAATCACGGTGCGCCGGTTCAGGTCTTTAATGCCCAAATCGACCAATGCGGTCACGCGCAAAGATTCATTCAGGTTGCCAGTGGTTTGTACGCTCAGGCGGTCTCCTACGCGCAGGCCCAAGTCTTGCGCCAGCTCACGGCCAATGATGGCCTCGCCCGGTGCCAGCCGCGCCGTGCCATCGACCACCTTGGCGCGCAAGCCAATCATGCGGTCATAACGCTCTAGCTCTACGCCGGTCAGGGCAATCGATTGCACCGCCTCACCACGCAAGGCCAGCCCCGAGCCTGACACCATCGGCGATACCCCAGCCACGCCCGGCCATTGCTCTAACAAAGGCATCAGCGCTTGCCAGTTGGCCACAGAGCGCAGGCGCTGCGCGCGCGGTTGCACATCGCTCAGGGTGGTTGTGCCACTGGGGTAGAGTGCCGCCGGGGTGACCACATCGTTGGGGGCGCGCAGACTGATGTGGGCTTGCGCCCCCAGTGTTTTAGCCAAGGTATTGCTTTGCAAGCCATTGACCAAGGCCGAGATGTAGGCAATGACGGCCACCCCAGCGGCCACACCTACCATGATGAGCAGGGTTTGCATTCGGCCCTCGCGCAAAAAACGCAGGGCCACACGCCATTCAAAACCAAGCCACATAACGGGTACCGCCTCAGCGGCCCATAGAGTTGGTCATGGTTGAACCAGCTTCGCCACCCGGTTTACCCGCTGCCGAGCTGGCCGAGAGGGCTGTGCCGGGTGTCCAAACCATAGGCCGGGCTTGCACCCGCTGCCCAGCTTGTAAGCTGGCGTTGTGCAACACCATGTCACCGGGGCGCAGGCCGTCGAGTACCTCTACCGCATCGAGGGTGCGTAGCCCCAAACGCAAGTTGCGCGGCTGGGCGCGGCCTTGGTCTAGCACCAGCACCGTAGCCTGCTGGCTGGTTGGAGTGCTGCCAGAACGCAGGGCCGACAGCGGCAAGGCCAGTGCTTGCTCACGCCGGGCGGTTTCTACCTCCACCGAGAGCGTCATGTCTTCGCGCAGATAGGCGGGGGCTTGCTGCTCCAAACTTAGCTTGACTTCTACGGCACCGCGTTGGGCATCTACCGTGGGGGCAATCGACAACACGCGGGCGGCAAAGGCTTGCGTCGGGAAGGCATCGGCCACCACACTGGCTGCTTGGCCGGTTTGCAGTTGGTCTAAAAAGCGCTCATCTACTTGGGCCACCAGTTGTGTGGGGCCAGCCAGCGCCAGCCGCAGCAAGGATTTGCCAGCTTGCACAATTTGCCCCGGCTCTACTGTGCGTTGCAGAACTTGGCCGGGCAGCGGCGCACGCAGTTGGGTTTGCTCTAACCGCGCTTGGGTGCTGGCGCTGGCGGCACGGGCGGCTTCCCATTGGGCTTGGGCTTGGGTGATGTCGCTGCCGGCTTCGGCATTGGCTTGTAGCTGGGCTTGGGCGCTGTGGTATTGCGCTTGGGCCACGTCCACAGCGCGGCGCGCCTCGTCGAGTTGGGCGTTGCTGTAGAAGCCTTGGGCTACCAAGGCTTCTGCCCGGCCCAAGGTGGCTTGGGTGGTGCGTAGCGTAGCCTGCGCTTGCGCCAGTGCGGCTTGGCTGCTGGTGCGCCCGGTGCTACGCAAGCCAGCCAAACGGGCTTGTGCTTGGCGTTCGGCGGCCAAGGCTTGGGCCAAGGCACTGCGCTGCTCATCGGCTTCTAGCTCAATTAGCACTTGGCCTTGGCGCACGGTTTGGCCTTCTTGTACCAGCACCTGCTGCACGCGCCCGGTGATGGTGCTGCCAATATCGACCCGCGACAGCGTGGCTACCCGAGCTGAAAATTGCAAAGTGCGTACCAGCGGCGCGGCTTGCACCTGCACGGCATCGACTTGCGGTGCGCGCAGCATGATGAAGGCTGTCACCAGCCCGGCTCCTAGCAGCAACGCGCCTGCCACTGCGCCTACAGTGCGGCGCTTCATAGCAAAGTGCCCCCGGTTTGCGGGGGCGTGACCCCCAAATGGCGATAAGCGGCCAGTGTGGCGATGCGCCCACGCGGCGTGCGTTGCACATAGCCTTGTTGAATCAGATACGGTTCAATCACATCCTCGATGGTGCCCGATTCTTCGCCAATGCTGGCGGCAATGTTGTCTAAACCTACGGGGCCGCCATCAAAGCGATGAATCAGCGCTTCTAAAAACTTGCGGTCCATCACATCAAAGCCTTGCGGGTCCACATCCAACATAGCCAGCGCCCGCTGGGCGATTTCTTGGGTGATGGCACCATCGCCTTTGACATCGGCATAGTCGCGCACGCGGCGCAGCAGTCGGTTGGCAATGCGCGGTGTGCCGCGTGAGCGCTGGGCCAGTTCAAAGCCACCCGCTTCGTCCATAGGGGTGCCGAGCAGGCGCGCACTGCGCGTGACAATCAACGCTAATTCTTCGGGGGTGTAAAACTCTAGCCGGGCGACAATGCCAAAGCGGTCGCGCAGTGGATTGGTCAACATGCCAGCGCGTGTAGTGGCCCCCACCAGCGTAAACGGTTGCAAGTCTAGCTTGATAGAGCGCGCCGCTGGCCCTTCGCCAATCATGATGTCGATTTGGTAATCTTCTAACGCCGGGTAGAGGATTTCTTCTACCACCGGCGATAGGCGGTGGATTTCATCGATAAACAAAACATCATTGGCCTCTAAATTGGTCAGCAGCGCGGCCAAGTCTTTGGGCTTTTCTAGCACCGGGCCGCTGGTTTGGCGCAGGTTGACACCCAGTTCTGCCGCAATGATGTGGCTGAGGGTGGTTTTGCCCAAGCCGGGCGGGCCAAACAGCAGCACATGGTCTAGCGCTTCTTGGCGCTTGCGTGCGGCACCAATGAAAATCTCTAATTGTTCACGCGCCTTGGCTTGGCCCACATACTCTTGCAGCAGCTTGGGGCGCAAGGCGCGCTCAATGGCTTCTTCTTGCGGCGAAGCTGGGGCAGCAGACACCATGCGCTTGGGCGGTGCGGGGGCAAAATCGTCGGTGTGGATGGTCACGGTGGTTCCGGCAAGCAAGGCAGGGGCAAACTATAGCTTGCCCGGCCCCATAGTGTGCCTTGTGCAGTTAAAGTGTGCTTCTGCTTGCCTGTTTTTGCCCTCGCTTTTTTGCCATGAACCCTACTCCTGTTTCTTTTCTGCCTATCTTGCGCTGTTGCGGCTCGGCTTGGGTTGTGTTGGCAGGTTTGCTGCTGGGGCAAACGGCCAGGGCAGCAGAGCCTGCACCTGAACCAGCGGCCAAAACAGCACCCGCCCCGGCCCCTGCTGCACCCGCCCCGCTGCGCCTCAACAACCCCGAAGAGCGCGCCTTGCTGATTGAGCGTATCAACCAAGTGATAGAGCGCACCAACCAAAAGTATGCTGCCCCCTCTCGGCGCAGTAGCCGTGCTAGGGGCAAACGCAAGGCAGAGCCGCCCACTATTCCGGCGCTGGCGGTGGAATTGGGCCGCCCTAGCACACGCCCTGCCAAGAGCAAGGCAGGCAAACGCGCCAGCCAAAAAGCGGCGGTGGCTGCTGCCGCTGCTGCCAGTGCCGCTGCCGCTACGACAGTGCCAGCCCTTGACGATGCCGCCGCGCCGCCGTCGCCACCACCGGACACGCTGGCACCCAGCACAGTGCCAACGCCCAGCACAGCGCCGGTGATGGCGCTAGAGCCTGTGGCCGTCAGTGCGCCTGCGGCCGCCACCGCTGTAGTCGCCCCCCCGCCTTCTGTGGTTGCTGCTCCTCCCAGTGCCAGCAGTGCCAGCCGCCGCTACATTGCCGAACGTGCTGCCCTGTTGGCGGCCACCTTGCCCACACAGGATGGCACTGCACCGTTCACGCTGCCCCCCGACCCATTGTCTTGGAGCTACGCCGGGGCCACTGGCCCACAAGCGTGGGGGCAATTGCACCCCAGCTTTGCCATCTGTGGCACCGGCCAGCGCCAATCACCCATTGAATGGAGCACCCCCCCAGACAAAACCGGCCCCACTGCCCACTTACCCTTGGGCAATCAAGTATTCACTGGGGTGCTAGAACACACCGGGCGCTTTTTACAACTGCAAGTGCAGGGCCTCAGCACCCTTGATTTGCGCGGCATGGAGTGGGAGTTGCAGCGCATACAGCTGCACTACCCCGCCGAAGAACGCATCGGCACCACCGACGGCGTGGTCATGGCGGTAGATTTGCTTTACCGCGCCCCTACCCAACAATGGGCCGTGGTGTCGGTACCCTTGCAGTTGGGGGCGGCGAACCCCTTTTTGGCCCAGCTTTGGGCCCATTTGCCCCTGCACGCGGGTGAGCGTGTGCCCCTGATACCCGGCCAATTGCAACTGCACGATTTGTTGCCCACCCAACGGCAGTATTACCAGTATTTAGGCTCTTTCACTCAGCCACCTTGCACCGAGGGGGTGTTGCGCTTGGTACTTAAAAATCCTGCCAGCGTAGCCCCAGAGCAACTACAGCGCCTGATGGCCTTATTACCACCCCATGCCCGGCCTCCACAGCCTTTGTATGGTCGGCAGGTACTGCTGGGGCCTTAATGCGCCGTGTGGTAGTTATGGCATCAGTTTAAACACCTGCACCGCCTCGGTCAGACGCTGGGCTTGCTCGCGCAGGCTTTGGGCGGCGGCCGCTGCTTGCTCTACCAAGGCGGCGTTTTGTTGCGTCATTTGGTCTAGCTGGTTGACGGCAATATGCACTTGGGCGATGCCATCGGATTGCTCAGCTGCTGCATTACTTATCTCGCCAATGGTGCCTTCCATACGGTGTACCGAATCGACAATATCTTGCATGGTATTGCCCGCATGTTGTACCAGCTCAGTGCCCGAGGCCACCTTCTGCACTGAAGCATCTATCAGGGCCTTGATTTCTTTGGCGGCGTGGGCACTGCGACCTGCCAAACTACGCACCTCCGAGGCCACCACCGCAAAGCCTCGGCCTTGCTCGCCAGCGCGGGCCGCCTCTACGGCAGCGTTGAGCGCCAAAATATTGGTTTGGAACGCTATCCCGTCAATCACACCCACAATGTCGGCAATTTGGCGTGAGCTGGCATGGATGTTTTGCATGGTAGAGACCACCTCGCCCACCGCTTGACCACCGCGCGTGGCCACCGTGACGGCCTGATTGGCCATTTGCGTAGCATGATGGGCACCATCGGCTGACTGGCGCACGGTGGCGGTAATTTCTTCCATACTTTGCGCTGTTTGTTGCAAGCTGCTAGCTGTCTGCTCGGTACGCTGTGACAGATCGTGGTTGCCTGTGGCAATTTCGGCGCTGGCGGTAGAAATGCTGTCTGCAGCTTGGCGCACTTGCAACAACAGGCGCAGGTAGCGCTGACGCATTCCCTCAATTTCATGCACCAATGTGCCGATTTCGTCATGGCGTTGGCTGCGAAATGGGTGCGTCAGGTCGCCTTGGGCCACCAAAGTAATGGCATGGGCCAGTCCTTGCAGGGGCCGACTGACATGACTACGCAGTAATAAAAACAACCCCGCCCCCAAGGCCACTACCGCCAGGGCTAGCACCGCCCAAACTAGCAGCACTACCTTACGATGGCTGCTCATGGCTTGGACATCCGAGACTTCTGCCACCACCCACCAAGCATTGACGCGGGTGGGGCGCATCAACACCCAAGGCTGCTCTAACGCTACGCCACGCAATGGCAGCACACCGTCGTCTAGCAGCAAACCATCGGGTGCCTGTGCCAGTGCTTGCAAAAAAGCCGTTGCCTGTGGGTAGGCTTCGGTAACTTTTTTACCGCTGGCCGAGGGATGGATGACAAAGCGGGCCTCGTCAGCTGTTTTGCCTGGCTGCACTACATAAGCCCCACCACTGTCAAAAAAGCGCGAGCTCTGTACTTCTTTGACCAAATTTTGGTGGAATATGGAAATATCTAACCCCACAAACACAATACCTACCACGGCTCCAGCATCGTCTTTAACTGGGGAATAGTGTCCTATGTAGGGCTTGCCAAACAGGGCAACGCGGCCGGTGTAATCTTTTTCGGCCAGTGCGTGCGCGTAAGCCGGGCTGGCTCGGTCAAGCAAGGTACCCAAGGCACGTTCACCTTTTTCGTTTTTCAATGAGGTTGTGACGCGCACAAAATCTTCGCCCTTGCGTGCAAATAACGTGGCTACGCCACCGGTGTCTTGGCTGAACTTATCTACCAAACCAAAATCGCCATTGACGGCCACCCCAAAGCTTTGTAGCTCGCCACTAGACTCTACTAGCCGCATGGTGGGCTGAAAAGATTGACGGAAGGTACGAAAAGCCTGCACCACAGTTTCGCGGCTAGTTTCCTCCACTGCATCTAAGGCTTGTACCAAGTTATCTACCCGGTCTTGCACGGTGCGTGTCACTTGTTGACGGGTTTCTCTCTCGGTCAGGATAGAGATGGCCAGCGCCACGAGCACCAGTACCAGCCCCGTCATGCCAATCGCCAACAGCGTGACTTTGCGTGCCAAAGATTGTTCGGAGGAGGGCTGAGACATGGTACTTACTCCACAAGACTAGGCTACGTGCGCTCTAACTGAAAGGCCGCCACCGCTTGCAATAACTGCTGCGACTGCTGTTGCAGGCTATCGGCTGTCACGGTGCTTTGTTGCACGCGCAAGGCATTTTGTTGGGTGGCTTGGTCAATTTGTACGATGGCTTGGCCAACTTGGCTTACGCCGGTGTCTTGCTCGCTACTGGCAGCGCTGATTTGACCCACAATGGTACTAACTTGTTGGATGGCAGAGACCACATCGGTCATGGTTTCACCCGCTTGGTCCACCAACTGGCTTCCTTGGGCCACGCGCTCAACACTGGTCTGAATCAAGGCTTTGATTTCTTTGGCCGCCTGGGCACTGCGACCTGCCAAGCTACGCACCTCTGAGGCCACCACGGCAAAGCCTCGGCCTTGTTCGCCAGCACGCGCGGCCTCTACCGCCGCATTGAGGGCCAAAATATTGGTTTGGAAGGCAATGCCATCAATCACGCCAATGATGTCGGCAATTTGGCGCGAGGCTTGGTTGATTTCGCCCATAGTCTGCACCACCTGCTCCACTACCTGACCACCTTGCACCGCCACGGTAGAGGCATTCACGGCCAAAGAGTTGGCCCGGTGCGCGTTATCGGCATTTTGGCGCACGGTGGCCGTGAGTTCATCCATCGCGGCAGCAGTTTGCTCAATCGCTGAGGCTTGCTGCTCGGTACGCGCCGATAAATCGTGGTTACCTTGGGCAATATCAGTGGCTGCGCCGGTAATGTGCATGGTGGCCTGACGCACTTGGGTGACTAGCTGGCGTAAATTGGCTTGCATCTCTTGCAAGTCGGCCATCAAGCCCGTAGGTTGCTGGCCATGCAGTTGCAAATTACTGCTTAAATTGCCTTGGGCAATATGACGCAGGGCTTGGCGCGCATCGATAGGGTCTCCGCCCAGCTCACGTCGCAAGGTGCGAGCCATCACCACGCCCAACACCACGGCCACTAAGGCTGCCAACAGCGCCAGCGCCGTGACGGCAATTTGTGCCCGGTCGGCACGCTGCTGGGTTTGGGTATGGGCTTGTTCTGCCGTTTTGCGTGCGGTACTGATTTGCTCCATCAGTACCGCACGCATAGCGCGCCAAGCGGGTATTTCTTGTTGGTTAATGGCCGCAGCAGCAGCTGCTGCATCGGTGCGCGCCAACTCCATAATGTGATTTTGAATGGCAATTTGCTGACTGCGCTGTTGCGCCAATGCGCGCAAGGGAGGCTCAAACGGGGTGCCTTGGGCGTGGCGCAGTGTTTCATCGTAGGCTTTGGCATAAGCAGCGATGGCAGTACGCACGTTGTCATAGGCATTTTTGTTATGGGGGTTGAGCACAATGTTACGCAACGCTTGGCCACCCTGCAAACCTTGGGCATACAGCTCCGTCAGGCCAGCTACCACGGCCTGCTCGGTGCCTATGTAACGGTTAAAGTCGTGTTGCGTACGCACCAACGCCCATAAGCTGGTAGCCAACGCCAAAACAAACAACAAGGCCGGTGCCGCCGTGCAAAGAATGAGCCGGGTAGTAAAGCGCATAGAGTGCAGCCACAAAAAGATAAAAAAGCAGCGCAAAGTGCGCCAAAGATGTCAGGCCCAATATCAGGCCAGGTAGCGCTGGCACCAACCCAAGCCATCCGAGGTGTTGCCAGCAGGGCGGTATTCACAACCCACCCAGCCAGCGTAACCCAAGGCATCGATGATGTCGAACAGATAAGGGTAGTGCAATTCGCCTTTGTCTGGCTCTTGGCGCTCGGGTACCCCGGCAATTTGCAAATGGGCTACCCGGCCTGTGGGCAGGTATTGGCGCAGTTTGCTGGCCACATCGCCCTCCACTACTTGGCAATGGTACAAATCCATCAGCACCTTGAGATGGGGCGAATCTACCGCATCCAGCAGCGCATGGGCTTGGGCTTGGCGCTGCAAAAAGTAGCCCGGCATATCGCGCGGGTTGATAGGCTCAATCAGCAACTGGCAACCTTGGGCAGCGGCTTGCTGACAAGCCCAGCGCAGGTTGTCAATCAGGGTAGTTTGCATGGTGGCTGGGTCGGCATTGGCGGGCAGGGTGCCGCTCATCACATGGATGCGCGGACACTCTAGTGCAGCAGCGTAGCGCAAAGCCTCTTGGATGCCGGCCCGAAAGGCCGCCTGTTGCCCCGGCAGTGCCGCTGTGCCACGCGCACCGCTGTCCCAAGCGGCGGCCATTTCGGGCAGGGTGGTGCCAGCGGCGGGCGCATTGAACAGCACTTGGCGCAGGCCGTGGGCGCGCAGGCGCGCTGCCAGTTCAGCCGCTGGCCAACTGTAAGGGGCCAAATACTCTACCGCCTTGAAGCCATCGGTAGCGGCGGCTTCAAAGCGGTCTAAAAATGGCAAATGGGGGTAAAGCCAACTGAGGTTGGCGGCAAATTGGGGCATGGTGCAACGCGCTCAAAAAGAAGAAACCATACACCGCCAGCCACAAGCACCGCAGAACCCCTCTTTATTGCAGCAGGCGCTCGGGGTTGGCATCGAGCTTGGCCAGTGCATCGCGGGCGGCGCGCACTGTCAGACCTTCTTCGTCTTGCACCGTGAGCAAACCAGTTTGCAGGTAAGCCGCCAAGCGGCGCAGTTGCAGCAGATAACTGCGTCCATTGGGGCTGGCAAACAAATGCAGCTGCTGGCGCTGGCTGTGCCACACGTATTGCACTGGGCTGGTGTTGCCATTGTGGTCCAGGGTGAACCATGCCCCCAAATGCAATTGGCGTGCCCAATCTACCATTGCCGCTTCTACCGGGGCCTCGTTGTCGGCAATGACTACCAAACCCGACATATCCATGCCCAGCAGCATCTCGATGGCCTCGGCATCTAAGGGCATATCGCCCAGCACCGCCTCGGTGATGCAGTCTTCTAGGTTTTCTAGGCGTTTGGACAGGGCTTCAATTTGCTCATCGGCAATGGGTTCAGTTTTAGCCACAAAGGCTTGGGCCAGTACATCGGTCAGGGTTTTGATGTGGTTTTCTTGGGCTTCTGGGGCCATGTTGACCAAGGCCAACCCTTGGCGCAGGCGCTCTAGCAAGCCGGGCAGGCTTTGAATTACCTTGGTGCGGTCGCTGCGGTGCGGTTTGGCCCCAGCAGCCCAGACTAAATCGGCGGCGGTGCGCTTAAAGGCCAAGGTATCGGCATGTTGTGCCCCCGCACGTACCGCCGACAAAGCCAGCACTTCGGCCCAAATTTTGAATAAAAAATCACGAATGTCATCGCGCACCGGCATGTCTTTGAGCATGGAGCGCAATTCGATGGTGTATTGAATGGTCAGGGTTTCGCGCTGCTCGACCTGTTGCGCTACGGTAACCACCCGGGCGGTGGATTTCTTTTGCGTTAGGAATTTGGCCAAGAAGGTTTCAAACTCTTCGCGCACCAGCTGAAACACTTTGCGCCCGGTTTCGGGGTATTGCTCAATCACCTGCACCACGCGGCGGATTTCGGCCTCCAAAGCGCTGCCATCGATGGCGGTGGTATCAAAGCCCATCACGCAAGCGCCCATGCGGTCAATCAGCAGGCGCGTGGGGTGGTTTAAATCGCTAAAAAAGTCTGGCTCGGCCAGTGCTACACGCAACACGGGCACCTGCAAGCGGGCAAACAACACGCGCACGGCGGGCGGAATGCGGTCTTCCGACAAAATGCTTTGGAACATCAGGGCCACCACTTCGATGATGGCTTTTTCGCTGTCGGTGCCAGCTTTTTTCTTCAGCTCGGCAGAGCGTTCGCGCACTGTGCCCACCGCACCCACCAGCTGCACCACACCCACCGGCCCAGCTTGGGGAGCCATAGCCGCCATGCTGCTGTAATAGGTTTGCGCCTGCATTTGTTGCTGGGCCAAGGCTTGGGCCAAGGCAGCAGAAGCCAAGGGGGCTGGCGCTGCGGGCTGCTGCATGGCTGCTGGGCCAGCAGCACCGGCAGGCAAAGGGCCACCAACAGAAGCGCCCACCGGCCCCATCATGGAAGACATCGGCCCGCCCATCATCATGGCGGGGCCGGTTTGGGGGCCAGTGGCTGGCATACCCGGCCACATCAAACGGCGCAGTTGTCCCATGACACCATAGGCGCGTTGGCGCGCGCGCATCAGTGGCGAGCCACCGCCAGTTGTGTCTGCGGCCATCGAAGCCATTGGGGCCATGCCCGAGAGTGGCGCGGCTGGCATAGCCGCCAGCCGGGATGGTTTGGTGCCGTTTTCTACCGCCCCTAGGGCAGTAGCACTGCCGCCGCCCCCACTGCCCGCCGGAGGCCGACTGACGCGCAAGCGCACATCGGGCTGGGCTACGCCTTGGCTGGCCAAAAAATCATTGCACTGTTGGTAGGCAGTTTGGGCTTGTGTGGCCAGCTCACGCTGTAAAGAATCCATCACCGCTTGCAGATTGGCACGCGGCAGCCCGGTAGCTATCCATTGTTCTACCAACAGCAAACAGAAGGTTTCAGGGCGCAACAAATCGCCGCTGGTCAGCTCTTGACCCTCTAGCGCTTGAATGCGCCGTCGCAGAGCATCGAAAGGGCCACTGACGGCCTCTAATACCGTTAGGGCGATGCGCGAGGCGACAATTTTGTTTTCCACCACATCGTCGCTGAGCAACTCTAGGCTCAAATCAAGGCTGAGCGCACCGGGACTGCGTTGCGGAGCCGCTGTGGGGGCCACGGGTGTTTGGCTGGCCTGCAGCCACACTTTTTGTGTAGCCTGCACCCAAGCACTGCGGTGCTGGCCATACAGTTGCCAAGCATCGCGGTGCCCTTGCATCTCGCGTTGGGTGCCGGTTTGGTTAAGCAACGCCGTCAGGAAATCTAAAATGACCTGATCGACACTGCCTAAACCAGAACTTAGCGTTTTGACAAATTGCTGGCGGACCTGGCGCGCCAGATCACGTTGCGGAGAGGGTGGCACAGGCGCAGACATGGCGCAATCGTAATCGGGAAAGTCGGACTGCGCTTAAACCGTGGCACCAGCGTTGGGGTCGTTGGGGTCTTCTTGCTTGTTTTGGGTTTTCACCAAATCTTCACGTTTAACACCCAACCACATGGCAATGGCCGCCGCCACAAATACCGAGGAGTAAATGCCAAACAAAATACCAATCGTCAGGGCCAGCGCAAAATAATGCAGGCTGGGGCCGCCAAAAAACAGCATCGACAGCACCATCGCCTCGGTGGAGGCGTGGGTGATGATAGTGCGGCTCATGGTGCTGGTAATGGCGTGGTCAATCACCTCGGCGGTGGTCATCTTGCGGTACTTGCGGAAGGCTTCGCGGATGCGGTCAAAAATCACCACCGATTCATTGACCGAGTAGCCCAGCACCGCCAGCACCCCGGCCAGCACCGCCAAAGAGAACTCCCACTGGAAAAAGGCAAAAAAGCCCAAAATAATCACCACATCATGCAAGTTGGCAATGATGGCGGCCACGCCAAACTTCCACTCAAAGCGCATGGCCAAATAGATAACGATGCCCAGCACCACCATGCCCAGCGCCATCAGGCCGCCGTGTACCAGCTCTTCGCCCACTTGGGGGCCGACAAACTCGGTACGGCGCAGCGTTACACCAGCATCAGCAGCTTTGAGCGCCGCCAATACCTGCTCGCTTTGTTGCGCCGAAGTTACGCCCTTTTGTACCGGCAGGCGAATCATCACATCGCGCGAGGTGCCAAAATTTTGCACCGTCACATCGGGGTAGCCTAATTGGGCCACCGTGTCGCGCACCTTGCCAATATCTGCCGTTTGCTGGTAGGCCACCTCCATGACGGTGCCGCCGGTAAATTCTACCGACAGGTGCAGCCCGCGCGTGAACAAAAAGAACACGGCCAGCGCAAAGGTAATGAAGGAAATCGCGTTGAACACCAACGCGTGCTTCATAAACGGGATGTCTTTTCTGATACGGAAAAATTCCATGACCGGCAGTCCTTTAGTTGGTTTTGGCCACGCTGGTGTCGTTGCCCTCGGGCTTCCACACTTGGCCGATGGACACGCTCTTGAGCTTTTTCTGGCCGCCGTACCACAAATTAACCAGCCCGCGCGAGAAGAACACCGCAGAGAACATGCTGGTCAAAATACCAATGCAATGCACCACCGCAAAGCCGCGCACTGGGCCAGAGCCAAAGGCCAGCAGTGCCAAACCGGCAATCAAAGTGGTGACGTTGGAGTCCAAAATGGTGGCCCAAGCGCGTTCGTAACCCGTATGGATAGCCATTTGGGGCGATGCACCATCGCGCAATTCTTCGCGGATGCGCTCATTGATTAGCACATTCGAGTCAATGGCCACGCCCAGCGCCAGCGCCATCGCGGCAATACCGGGCAGGGTCAGGGTGGCTTGCAGCATCGACAAAATGGCCACCAACATCAAAATGTTGACCCCCAGCGCCACGGTGGAAAACACGCCAAACAGCATGTAATAAAAGCACATGAACACCGCAATGGCTACCATGCCCCAAACTACGCTGTTGATGCCACGCTCGATGTTGTCGGCGCCCAAACTGGGGCCAATGGTGTATTCCTCGATGATTTCCATCGGCGCGGCCAAAGAACCTGCGCGCAGCAGCAGCGCGGTATCGTTGGCTTCGGTGGTGTTCATGCTGCCCGAAATTTGCACCCGGCCACCGCCAATTTCAGCGCGAATCACAGGGGCAGTGACCACTTCACCCTTGCCCTTTTCAAACAACACAATCGCCATGCGCTTGCCAATGTTCTCGCGCGTGATGTCTTTGAAAATGCGTGCGCCTTTAGCATCCAAGGTCAAATTGACCGTAGGCTCTTGGGTTTGGCCGTCAAAACCAGCTTGGGCATCGGTCAGGTTTTCACCCGTAAGCACCACCTGTTTTTTCACAATAATGGGGCGGGCATCGCGGTCTAGGTAGCGCTCAGAACCAAATGGCACCGGGCCACTGCCCAGCTCGGCAGAACGCGCCTCGGCGCTTTCGTCCACCATACGCACTTCTAGCGTGGCGGTGCGGCCCAAAATGTCTTTGGCCTTGGCGGTGTCTTGCACGCCCGGCAATTGCACCACAATGCGGTCTAGGCCCTGCTGCTGGATGACCGGCTCGGCCACGCCCAGCTCGTTAATGCGGTTGTGCAGCGTGGTCATGTTTTGCTTGAGCGCCTGGTCTTGCACGCGGCGCATGGCCTCGGGCTTGATACTCGCTTGCAGGGCAAACTCATTATTAGCGGCACTGGGGGTGACTTGCAAATCTGCAAATTGTTCGGCAATCAAGTTGCGCGCGGCGGTTTGTGTGGCCTCGTCGCGCAGTTTGATGTTAATGGTTTGGCCGTCACGGCTGATGCCACTGTGGCGGATATTTTTGTCGCGCAACGTGGTGCGAATATCACCCGCATAAGACTCGGCCTTTTTGAGCAGGGCGGCCTGCATATCCACTTGCAGCATGAAATGCACACCACCGCGCAAGTCTAGCCCCAGGTACATGGGCGCAGCGTGCAAGGACGTGAGCCAAGCCGGTGAGCGCGAGACCAAATTGAGCGCCACGATATACATCGGGTCAGCCGGGTCAGGCACCAGTGCCTTTTGGATGGCATCCTTGGCCTTGAGTTGGGTGTCGGGGCTGTCAAAACGCGCCCGCACCGAGGTGCCCTCTAGGCGCAGCAAATCGGGCTTGACTTGGGCAGCATCAAGGGCTGCTTGCACGCGCTCTAGCACGGCAGCATCGACCTTGATGGTGGCCTTGGCCGATGACACCTGCACTGCCGGCGCTTCACCAAAGAAATTGGGCAGGGTATAGAGCAACCCTACCAATAGCGCAATCACCAAGATTGCGTACTTCCAGACCGGATAACGGTTCATGCGCTTAGACTTTCAGGACAACAGACGCAGCCCACGCGCACAGGCCCAGGCCGACAGAAACAATAGCCGCCCGCCTTGACTTTACTTGAGGGTGCCCTTGGGCAGCACTTGCGAGATAGCCACGCGCTGCACTTGAATTTCTACGCCGTCAGACACTTCAATGTGCAACACTTGGTCGGTCAGGCGCGTGACCTTACCCAGCAGGCCGCCACCAATCACCACTTCATCGCCCTTGGCCAAGGCTTCAATCATGGCCTTGTGCTCTTTTTGGCGCTTCATTTGTGGGCGAATCATGACAAAGTAGAGCACCACAAACATCAGCACCAGTGGCAACATACTTTGCAGCGTGGACATGAGGTCCCCCCCTCCAGCAGCAGCGGCAGGAGCAGTTTGGGCAAAAGCAGAAGAGATGAACAACGTAAACTCCCAGAAAAACCAAAAAATACAGAACTGCCCAGCCCCAGTGCCAACAAAGCACACCCATTGGGCAGACAAAGGCGCGATTGTATGCGGCAGGGCATCAGCCCCTAAGGGCGCTAGGCTGCTTGCCCTACGGCCTAACCGCCACCAAACAACCAAGCCAACAAGGGGCGTATCCAGAACCAATAAAACAAGCAGGCCATCAAGCCCCAATAAAACACCCACAGCAGGCGGCTAGGCACCATGCGTGTGCCTTGGCTCGATTGCACCTCCCAACCACCGGGGCGCAGCAAAGGCTTGCCAGCAGCATCGTGTACATTGAAATTTTTGACCGATGGCATAGAGCGGGCGTAGAGCTGGTCTATATCACCATCCATTTTGACGATGAGTACCAAACTGAGGCAGTAGCCCGCCACGCCAATGATAAGAAACTCCCAAAAGCCGGTGCTGCCAATGACCAGCCACAGCCCCATCATGGCAAAAAACACCACCGCGCACACCGATATTAAATACAGGCGCGCATAGTTAAACTTCATTTGCTGGGCGCATTTAAGCACCAAGGTGCGGCACTCATTGCCGTGGGCGCTGGTATAGGCTTCGGTGCTGGGTTTTTGCAGGGCATCGCGGTTGTCTGCGGTGACCACAAAACGCTGCAACACCCTTTGTGGGGTTTTGTAGTCAATCATCGACAACTGCTGGGCATCGATTTTTTTGCCCACTTGGCGCAACTCTTCAAAATCAGACTCTTGCAGGCTCTCGACAATGCCGCCTTGGGTGAGCCATTGCCGGTTTTTGCCGTAGGCCACCGCCTTGTATTTTTTGCTGTTGCAGGCCACCTCTATCGATTCAATATCGATGCGGCCACCATAGACAATTTTGAGCATACGGTGGTTGTCTAGGCCACTCCAGCCAACATATTCTTGCTGCACCACCGAGGAAGATAGGTTGGCAATTTGAATCGGGTCTTGCTCTAGTTCAAAAATTTTTTTCCCGTATTCGGACGACTGAGCGGGCAAGCTGGTGTGGTGGTGAATTTTCAGGTCTATCGAACCTTCGTACATCTGCCCGGTTTCGTGTGAGCCAGCGCATTGCGGACAACTGAGTTTGCCAGTTTTTTTGCATTTTTCGCATGGGCAAGCCCCCTTGCCGTTGCAACGTGGGCATGGCACTACGGCATTGCCCCGGCAGGCCAAGCAGGGCACGGTGCCCTTGACACATTCTGCATTGGGGCAAGGAATCATCTCCTTGACGGTTTGGTATTTCACCGTTTGCGGGCCGCCTTCTTTACCACCGCCGCTAAATTCGTAAGGCACATCTTTTTCTTGCACCACTTCGCCGCTGCCCAAGCAGGTCATGCACATGGTGCGACCTTGGTCACAGCCGGGGGCGCGGCAAGGCAGTTTTTGGTTGCCTTTGCATTGCGGGCACACATATTCGCGGTTGCCCGCGCACATATCGCAGACGATTTCGCCTTCTTTGTTGCACGTTTGGCATTTGTGCAAGCTCCAAAAGCGCGTGGCAGTGCCCAAGTAGATGCCTTCTTCTAAATCCAAAGGCAGGCCGGGGTGGTTTTTAACTTTGTCGTCTAACCGCTTTTCGGCATCGGTTTGCAGTTTTTCAATCAAGGCCACCATGCCACTTTGCGCCAATTCGTCATCGGGGGCGCGAATGTCTTTGGACTGGGCCTTAAAGTAGCCATTGACCGGCGTGACCTTGATGTTCTTGTACAGAATAAAGGTGGCGCTGAGCTTAAAGTCTTGCTCTACCAGCTTGTCTTGTACCAGCTGCACCTCGCTGGCCTTGAAGCTGGTTTTTTCAGCCACGGTTTGCTGAATTTGTTGCAGCAACCAACTACTGCGCTGGCTTAGGGCAGCGGTAGTGGGGGGCGCTGGGGCCGCGTTGGCATCAGAAGGGGGCAGGCTGGCAGAGGGCTTGTTCATAGCGGGCAGGGCAAAAATGGGCGGTGGCGTAGCACAGGCAAGGCCATGTTGCACCAACCGCTGTTTTTATCCGATTTTTGCACCCGATAGCGTGACTCTGGCGCGCTAATCTTAGTAATAGCGGTTGGGCACCGCCAGCACGGCCATGGTAACGCGCGAAATGCAGACCAATTTGCCTGCTTCGTTGCTGATACGCACCTCCCAGACTTGGCTACTGCGCCCGATATGCACCGGTTTGGCTACGCCATATACCCAGCCCTCAGAAACAGCGCGGATATGGTTGGCGTTGATTTCTTGGCCTACACAATGAAACTGTGCTGGGTCCACTACATGGGCCGCTGCCCATGAGGCCAGCGTTTCGGCAAACAACACCGACGCACCACCGTGCAGCACCCCAGCGGGCTGGCGCGTGCGCGCATCCACGGGCATCCGGCCTTGCAGGTAGTCCTCACCGGCTTCAAGCAACTCGATGCCCAAACTGCCGTTGACGCATTGGGCGCCGCGCTCGTTCAATACATCCAGCGGTACGCCAGAAAACCAAATAGCCATAGGTTTGTCTCCTGATAGTAGGTAGTAGTGTGTGGGGCGCTACTTTAATGCTTAGTGGCCCCGAGGTAGGCTTCTACCACTTTCGGGTTTTTGGCCAAGTCAGCGGCTTTGCCCTCTAAAGTGATGTCGCCCACTTCTAAAACATAGCCGTAATCCGACACCTGCAAGGCGGCACGCGAGTTTTGCTCAATGAGTAGCGTAGCCACGCCGGTTTCGCGCAGGCGCGAAATTACTTGGAACACTTCGGCCATCACACGCGGGGCCAAGCCTAGCGAAGGTTCATCCAACATCAATACCTTGGGGTCACTCATGAGGGCGCGCCCCAAGGCAATCATTTGGCGCTCACCACCCGACATGGTGCCTGCCAGTTGCAAGCGGCGCTCTTTCAGGCGTGGAAAGGTGGTGTAAATGCCCTCTAGGCCATCGCGGTAGGACCAGCCCGGTTTGCGCCGCCGGTAGGCCCCCAGCACCAGGTTGTCTTCTACCGTCATGGTAGAAAACAGCTCGCGCTTTTCTGGCACCAGCGCCAAGCCTTGGCCCAAGCGCTGCTCGACGTTATCGTGCGAGACATCGCGACCTTGGTAGTTGATTTGCCCTTCGGCATGGCCGGGCACCGGTAGCACCCCCATGATGGAATTGAGCAGCGTCGATTTGCCCGCACCATTGGGGCCAATCACAGTAACGATTTGCCCGGCACGCACTTGGATGTTGGCGTTACGCAGCGCCTCCACCTTGCCATAGCGGGCGCTCAGTCCGTGGGTACTGAGCACCACAGGGTGCTTGTCTTTGCTCATTCGATGCCTCCGAGGTAGGCGGCCAGCACGGCCTCGTTGTTTTGGATTTCGGTGGGCAGGCCCTCGGCAATCTTGCTGCCAAACTCCATCACCACTAGCCGGTCAGTAATGCCCATGACAAAGTCCATGTCATGCTCTACCAGCAGCACCGACATGCCTTCGGCCTTGAGCTGCTTGAGCAACCCGGACAGGGCTTGCTTTTCTTTCAGGCGCAAACCAGCGGCAGGCTCGTCCAGCAGCAGCAGCACCGGGTCGGTACACAGGGCGCGGGCAATTTCTAAGATGCGCTGCTGCCCCAAGGCCAAGCTACCGGCGGGGGTGTGCATAAACTCGCCCAAGCCAACGCGCTTGATTTGCTCGGCGGCTAAATACAGCAGGCGCGCTTCTTCGGCACGGTCTAGGCGCAGGGCAGCGCGCACGGGGTCCATATGGCCGCGCAGGTGCGTGCCCATGGCCACGTTCTCTAGCACCGACAGGTGTGGAATCAAATGCACATGCTGGAAGCTGCGGCCAATGCCGCGCTGCACGATGCGGCGCGAATCCAGCGTATCAATTCGTTCGCCACAGAAGCGGATTTCACCACTGGTGACGGGCAGTACGCCGGTTACCAAGTTGAACATGGTGGATTTACCAGCACCGTTGGGGCCAATCAGGCCGACGATTTCACCGGCACGCAGGTCAAACTGCATGTCTTTCACGGCCACCAAGCCACCAAACTGCTTGCGCGCTTCGTTCACTTCCAAAATGGTGCTGCCGGGGGTAGGTTTGGCACGGCGTGGCATGTCGCTGTAGCCTTCAGGCGCAATCTCGGGGGCCACCACTTCTGGCTCGGGCGGATGCACATGCGCCCATAGCGCCGTCACATTCGGCCAAATGCCATAGCGTGCATGGTGCAAGAGCAAAATCACCATGATGCCGAAGAACAGCATTTCGTAGTTGCCATTGCTGCCCAGCAGCAGCGGCAACCAGTCTTGCAGCTGGCTTTTCAGGCCAGTGAGCAAACCGGCACCCAAAATAGCCCCCCAAACGTGACCGACACCGCCCACCACCGCCATAAACAGGTATTCAATGCCCATGTTCAGGCCAAACGGTGTCGCACTGACCGAGCGCTGCAAGTGGGCATAGAGCCAGCCCGACAAACTGGCCATGAGGGCCGCCAGCACAAACACCAGCACCTTGTATTGCGCCGTGTGGATGCCCATGGCCTCGGGCATGGTCTTGCCCTTGGCCAGTGCATGGATGGCGCGGCCCGGACGCGAATTGAGCAAGTTCAGCACCAACCAAACGCAGCCACCCAAGCAGAACCAAATCAAACCATACATGACGCGCGGGTTAGACAAGTCGATACCAAACACCGTCAGGGGTGGAATGCCCGAGATACCGTCGTACTTGCCCAAAAATTCGAGCGTGCCAAACAGGTAGTACAGCGACAAGCTCCAAGCAATGGTGGCCAGTGGCAGATAGTGGCCCGACAGGCGCACCGTCATCGCGCCAATCGCCAAAGCCGCCGTGCCAGACACCAGCAAGCCCATGGGCAGGCCCAGCCAAGGCGACCAGCCCAGCGTGGTGGACAGGTAAGCCGTGGTGTAAGCGCCCAAGCCGACAAAGGCGGCTTGACCAAACGAAGTGAGGCCGCCCACGCCAGTGAGTAGCACCAAGCCTAAAGCGGCAATGGAGTACAAACCGATGTAGTTACCCAAGGTGACCCAAAAGCTGGGCACGGGCAGGAACGGAAACAGAAAGAACCACGCAAACAAAAGCCATTGCAGCTTTTTGGTGGAGAGAGAAGCAAGCAGACGCATGGGAATCAGGCTCAAGGTTGGAGGGGAGGCATCAACAAGACAGTCCGCATGACCATCACTCTTCATCGCTGTGCGGCGAGCGCCACGAGCGCCAAGCCAACACCGGCAGAATCAAGGTGAAGACAATCACCTCCTTGTAGTCACTGGCCCAGAACGAGGAGTAGCTCTCCAGCAGCCCCACCAGTACCGCACCAATGGCGGCCAGCGGGTAGCTGGCCAGCCCGCCAATGATGGCGGCCACAAAGCCCTTGAGGGCCACGACAAAGCCGGTGTCGTATTGCACCGTGTTCATGGGGCCAATCAACACACCGGCCAACGAACCCAAGCCTGCCGACAAACCAAAGGCCAAACGGCCCGCTTGGTTGGTGCCAATGCCCACCAGCCGCGCACCATTGCGGTTGACTGCCGTAGCCCGCAAGGCTTTGCCCATCAGGGTGTGCTCAAAGAACAAATACAGCAGCGCAATCAGCGACAGCGACACCACAATCACCAGCGCGCTTTGGCCGGAAATGAGCAAGGCACCGACCGAGGTACTCCACTCGGTAAAGGGCAGGGTGCGCGAGCCTTCGGGGCCAAACACCAGCAGGCCCAAACTCAACAGAGCAAAATGCACCGCCACCGAGACAATCAACAACACCAGCACCGAGGCCTCGGCCACGCGCTGGTAGGCCAAGCGGTAAATCATCAAGCCCATCGGCACAGTGATGCCCAGCACCAACAAAATCTGCAACACCATCGGCATGGTGTGCCAAGGCAAGGCCGAGGCCAGCGCCCACACCAGCAGCGGATAAAGCAGGTTCTCGGCGGCACTCCAGCCAAGCAACTTGGCCGAGAGAGGTTTGTAGCGACGCGCATGTAAAGCCGCGCCCAACTCTGTCAAGAAGGTGGCAGCGCCCATGACCAACAGCAGCATGACCAAACGCGGGAATTGCTCGGTTTGCAGGGCTGCTAAGGTCAGGGCACCAAAGCCGATAAATTCACCTTGGGGCAAAAAAATCACCCGCGTGACGGAAAACACCAACACCAGCGCCATCGCCAGCAAGGCATAGACAGCGCCGTTGGTGATGCCATCTTGGGCCAAGATGGCGGCAATACTTAAATCCATGTTCTCTCCTGGTTCAGCCCGGTGCAAAGTCTGGCTGATACGGTGGTTTGGCAGCTGGGGGTTCAAGCCGTGTTGATGACAAAAGCGTCGCTGTAAAAATGCGCGGCAGGCAGACCTGCTTGGGTGATAAAGGCGGCACGGGCGGCATCAATCATCAGAGGGTTGCCGCAGGCATACACCTCGTGGGCCGAGAGGTTCGGCAGGTCTTGCAACACCGCAGCATGGACAAAGCCGGTACGGCCTTGCCAATCGGCATCGGGTTCGGACAACACGGGCACCAAGCGCACGCCGGGGAATTGCGCCTGCCACGCCGCTACCGATTCCACGGCATACAAATCACTCCAACGCCGTCCGCCCCAATACAGCACGGCACCGCGCTCGGCAATCGCAGCACCGTGGGTACGCAGCAAGGCCGCAATGGGCGCATAGCCCGTGCCCGAGGCCAACAGCACGATGGGGGCGGTGCCTTCGTGCAGCACAAAAGTGCCATACGGGCCTTGGATACGCAACAAATCGCGCGGCTTGAGTTTGTCGTAAGCGTGCGGCGAGAAGCGTCCGCCATCCATGCGACGCACATGCAGCTCTAACAGCCCTTCGGGGTTGGGCACATTGGCCAAGCTGTAACTGCGCCGTGCGCCATCTTTCAGCAGCACATCGATGTATTGACCGGCCTTGAACTGGAACCCCGATGCCGCTGGCACTTGCAGTTGCACAATGGCCACATCGGCGCTCGGGCGCTGTACGTCCAAAACGCGCGCTCCCACGGTCACTACACGCTGGCCGGGCGCTTGGGGCACATCGGGGGCTTGCAGCACCAAATCGCCCAAAGGAAAAGCCTGACAAGTGCGGCATTGGCCCGCAGGCACTGGCTCGGCACCCGCTGGGGCTGGTTCGGCATGGCGCACGCTGCCGGCACTCAGCTCCAGATGGCAACTGTTGCAAGTACCGGCACGGCAACTGTGCGGCAACCAATAACCAGCGGCAATGGCAGCGTCCAATACCGTTTGCTCGGGCGTGCAGGCAAAAGTACCGCCGTGGGGTTGTAGCTGTATCTGAAAAGTGTCGGACATGGTGGTTCCGCCTGCGGGTCTGTGTGGCCCGTGTGCGGTGTGGTCATGGGGTTAGAAAGAACAGCGCGCCGTGACCTGAACAGGCCACCAGCGCGCCGGGTCGGTCGGCCTTAGCCGCAAACAATCACAGCTTCGGCGCGCGGCTTGCTGTGCAGCAGTTGCACCTTGTCAGCGCGGCGCTTGAGCACGGCGCGCTGGTTGATGTAACCCTTGTCGGTGATTTCACCTGCATCCATGCTGGGTGGCTCGTCCAGTACCAGCGCCCGCTGGGCACTTTGCGAGGAACCACCGCCTTCGGCCTTGAGCTTGCGTAGGCCAGTTTGGAGATGGCCCGCCAACTCTTGCGCCGATAGCCCTTTGGCAGCGGCACTCGGAAACACCAACAGCCCCACCTCATCGGCATCGTGCCCGGTCACCACCACATCCTGCGCCCACGGAGCCAGTGCCGTCACCGCCTTGACGCGCAAGGTGCCGACCGAGACCCAAGTGCCGGTGGTCAATTTGAAGTCTTCGGCCACGCGGCCATTGAACAGCACGCCCTTTTCGGGGCGCTGCTCATCCACCAACAGGCCGGCATCGCCAATGATGTAGTAGCCCTCTTCGTCAAAGGCTTTGGCCGTTTGCTCGGGGTTGTGCAGGTATTCGTTAAACACCTGCGGCCCCTTGACGCGCATTTCCAGCTTGCCGTTATTGGGCAAAAACTTCAGGCTGGTGCCCGGCACCGGCAGACCGATACAGCCGGGGCCGTCGAGCTTCCAATGCACATTGGTAATCAGGGGCGAGGTTTCGGTGGCCCCCCAAGCGGCGGTAAACCAGACCGACTCGCCCAGCACGCTCTTGGCGCTGCGCTCTAAGCGCTCCCAAGTGGCTTGGGGCAAGGCGGCGGCAGCATAGAACACACCGCGCAAGCGGCCAAAGAAGTCGCGGGCAAAGCTCTCATCTTCTTCCAAAAAAGCAATCAGCGCATCAAAGCCCTTGGGCACGTTGAAGTACAAATTGGGCTGCACTTCGCGCAGGTTGCGTACCGATTTTTCCATCAAGCCCGGCACGGGGCGGCCTTCGTCGATGTAGAAGCTGCCACCGTTACACAGCGCCATGTTCAGGTTGTGGTTGGTGCCAAAGGTATGGCTCCAAGGCAACCACGAGACGATGACTGGCTTTTCTTCGCGCAGAAAAGTCCAAGTTTGGCGGATTTGCTCTTGGTTCGCGCACAACATGCGGTGCGTATTGACGGCAATTTTGGGTTTGCCGGTCGAGCCAGAAGTGAGCAGGTATTTGGCGTGCGTTTCGGGCGTAATGCGGGCAAAAGCCTCCATCACCGCTGGGGTTTCTTTGGCGCGCGCTAATTCGGCAAACGAGCGCCCGACCGAGACGCTGTAGGCGTTGTGGCTCAGTACCACCGGACAAGCCAAGCCCGCAGCGCGGATGGCTGGGCCATACACCGCCCCATCTGAGGCGTAAATCAGGCCGGGCTGCAACTCGTGCAGGATGCCCGAAATTTTGCTGTATTCCTTGGCCAAGCGCGAATAGGCACTGGTGACGGCGGTGAACGGGCGGCCAATGTGCATGGTGGCAAACATCAGCAGCGCTTGGTCTAGGCTGTTGTCTGACAGGCACACCACGGGCGCGTTTTCTGCCAAACCCCAATCGAGCAAACCTTGGGCAATCGCCCCGATTTTTTCGCGCGTTTGGGCATAGGTCAGCTTAATCCACTCGCCATCAGGGCCACGTTCGGCCAAGAACAAAGCGTTGGGCGTGGTGCGCGCCCAATGTTCTAGCCAGTCGCCGATGCAGCGGGTCACATCGCCCAGAGGCTCGGGCGATGTCAGGATGAAGCCGCCGTTGGGCAGGTCTTGCTTGAGCACCGCTGGCGTGGCCAGCATGGCGGGGTTGGTAAAAAACGAACTACTCATGGTGTGCGGGTTCCTGCGCGGTATTACTTCAAGAGCTTCCAGGCGTTCTTTTCAATCGTCACCAGCACACGGCCATCGACACCAAAGCCCGAGTGGTCGGTGGGGCTCATGGTGATAACGCCATGGGTCACGGGCAGCTTGTTGGTTTTTTCGATGGCATCGCGCAGTGCAGCACGGAACTCGGGTGTGCCGGGCTTGCCTTGCTTGGCTACGGTAGCCACCGCCTTGTCCAACACCAGATAAGCATCGTGGGCATACGCACCAAACGGACTGCGCGAACCGGCACCATGCTTGCCTTCATAGGCTTTCAGATAATCTAAGCCGGGTTTTTTGCTGGGGTGGCTGTCGGGTAGTTGCTCGGCCACCAGCACATTGCCGGTGGGCAGCACCACGCCCTCATCGGCAGTGCCCGAGACGCGCAAGAAGTCGTTGTTGGCTACGCCGTGGGTTTGGTAGAACTGGCCTTTGTAGCCCCGGTCACGCAAAGCACGCATCGGCAAAGCGGCAGGCGTGCCACTGGCGGCAATGAACACCGCTTGCGGGTTGGTTTGCATCAACTTGAGGGTTTGGGCGGTCACGCTTTGGTCGCTGCGGGAGTAACGCTCTACTGCTGTCACCTTGATACCGTGTTGGGCTGCACCCTTTTGCACGTCTTGCAACCAGCCTTCGCCGTAGGCATCGCTAAAGCCGATAAAAGCCATGTTCTGGATTTTGTTGGCCTTCATGTGCTCAAACAAGGCCGAGGACATCACGCTGATGGACTGGGGCAGCGGAAACACCCATTCAATCTGCTTGGGCTGGAATGGGGCCAAGGCAACTTGTGGGGTCTTGCTGGCGGTGGCGGCTTCGGCAATCGCCAGCGAGGTTGGCACGGTGGTCGAGCCAATGATGGCATCTACCTTGTCCGAATCAATAAAGCGGCGCGCGTTTTTAGCCGCTTGGCTGGGGTCGGAGGCATCATCCAACAGGATGTAATTCACTGGCAAACCACCCAAGGTTTTGGGCAATAGTTCGATGCTGTTCTTTTCGGCAATGCCCAAAGAGGCGGCTGGGCCGGTGGTGCTGAGCGACACGCCCACATTGATAGTTTGCGCCTGTGCCCATGCGGGTAAAGCCAAACTGGCAGCGATGGCCAAGGTAGTCAGTGCGTTGCGACGTTTCATGGATTTGTCTCCTGTGGATTGCTGTTGTAAAAAGGTAAAAAGAACGTTCAGCGCATGGGGCGGATTTCCCAGCCGCAATCGCTTTGGATAATGGCCGCCGTGGTAGCGCGGCTGTTGGCTTTGGAGGCCAGCAAGACGTAATGGCCGGTGTGGTCTTCGGGCTGGGCAATAAATTTCAGCGGCATCACGTTGGCCACGCTGTCTTCAAAGCCCGGCAATTCGGACAAACGCTTGTCTTGCTTGCCCAAGGTAGCCGGGCCGCGCAGCGGCGTGACGGTACCGCCGGGGGCCACGCCATTCACGCGCACCTCGGGGGCAAACTCATAGGCCAACTGTTTAATCAAACCCACTCCGGCATGTTTAGAGGCCACATAGAGCGGGCCACCACCACCGGCATGAAAGGCGGAGTTAGACAGGGTAAAAATCATGCTGCCCCCGCTGGCGCGCAAATGCGGCGCGGCGGCACTGGCTGCTAGCACATAGCCTTTGACGTTCACGCCAAAGATTTCGTCAAAGCTCTCGGCCACCTGCTCGATGGACATCTTTTCTAGCTTGGTAAAGAAGTCCCACACCCCGGCATTGCCCACCAGCGTGTCCAACTTGCCAAAGCGCGCCACGGTGGCCTCTACCGCTGCCACGTTGGCCGCAGGCGAGCGCACATCGCCCACCGATACCACTACCTTGTCGCCAAACTCGGCCACCAAGCCATCGGCCTGCTCGGTGCTACGCACCATCACGCCCACGCCTGTGCAGCCTTCGGCAATAAAGCGCTTGACCACCGCCCGTCCGATGCCCGAGGCTCCGCCTGTGACCAAGGCCACATACCCATCTAGCCAACCCATAACCGTTCCTTGTGTGTACAGAAAACAACCCCGGCTGCAAGCCGGGGCTTCAGAGCCAAGCGCAGGTGCGCCCGCTCTTTAGAGGAAGGTGTTGAGGTTCTTGGACATGAACACCGATTGGGTAATCAAAATCTTGCGCTTGGCAATCTTGAAGCTGTCACCATCGGCACGAATCACATCCTCACGGCGGCCCACCAACAGGTCGTTGTCTTTTTCGACACGGCTGCGGTAGTTGACAAAGCTGGAATGCACGACAAACTCGCCGGGCTGCTCGCCTTGGTACACCTCAATGCCGCTGACCACATGGGCATGGCGCGTGGCCGGGTCTTCGGCCCAAGCACTGGGCTGTTTGAAGCGGGTGATGCGGCGCGTCAAGTCCAGCAGGTTGTCGTTGTAGAGTGCGCCGCCGTCGATTTGGTAAGCGCCCTTCTTGTCGTAACGACGGCGGTTTTCCATCGTCGGCATCCAATAGTGGATGTCTTGCGCCAGCAGCGCCAGCCAGTCATCCCAGCGCTCGTTGTCTAACAGGCGCGCTTCGCGGTACAAGAATTGCTCAATGCGGCGCTGGGTTTCAGCATCGACAGAAATCTCGGCTTGGGGTGTGGCGACGGCGTTCATGCGGCCTCCTTGGTGCTGGTGGTGGGCAGGGTGGGAACGTCACGTTGGGGCACGTCTTGCCACTCTTGCGCCTTCATCAAATCAAGCCAGCGCTGGTAAAACGCACGCTGGTTGGCTTCATTGACCTGACCACGGAACACATTGCATGGCAGGTCGGTGTCGGTGATGCGGGTGTTTTGGCCCAAGCCCAAGTACAGGTCTTGCTGGCGCGTGACAAAACCGGCATTGGTCTTGGTGCTGTATTCCCAGTTCTCGCCGTCGTCCATCTCAAACACGCCCGACGGGCTGAAGGTCATCATCGTGCCCTTGCGCCACTTGTCTTTGATTTCTTGCGGTGCGTTTTTGTTGACGAACGTCCAAGTGTGCAGTTCAATTTGGCCGGGGCCGCGTGGATGCCAAGTGCGGAAGGTGTTTTGACCGGGCAAGAACGAGGTGTTGGGGAACAAGGTACAAGACGAAATGGCACCAATCATCTTGGAGCGCACTTCACCCAGACGCTCTGCCACCTTGGGTTGCAGCACGTACAGGTACTTCATCAGGTCTTTATCGCCCAGCGTGGCACAGTTGCCCACGATGTCTTGGTTGAACTCCCAGCCGTGGCCGTTGAAGTTGACTTGGTACGACTGTTCAGGCAGCTTATGCACTTCGGCCACCGAGCCACCGACCATCGCCTTGGCGCCGGAATCGTGCGTCCAGCCAGCGTGCAAGATGTCGCCGACAAAGTTTTCCGAGGCGTATTTCCAGTTGCACTGAATGACCGACTTGACGCAACCACCGACAAACTCGGTGCCGCCCTCGTCCATATCAAAGATGGCATCGAGGTAGTAGCGGAAGTCACCCAAGTATTCGGTCAGTGGGGGCGCGTTGGGGTCGAGGGTGGCAAAAATCAGGCCCTTATAGCTGTCAATTTGCGCTACGGGGTGCAGGCTGTGCTCGTTTTTGTCCATGCCCGTAGCTTCATAAGCTTCGGAGGCGTGCATCCCTTTCAGGGCACCGTCAATACCAAAGGCCCAGCCGTGGTAGTTGCAGACAAACTGGCGTGCGTTGCCCAAGTCGGCAAACGTCACCTTGTTGCCACGGTGCGGGCAGGTGTTCAGGAAGCCACGGATACTGTTGTCCTTTTGGCGCACGATGATGACGTTGTCTTCACCCATGTAGGTCGAGACAAAATCGCCTGACTTGGGGATTTGCGATTCATGACCGACAAACAGCCAGCAACGGGCAAAGATTTTTTCTAGTTCCTGCTCGTAGATGTCGCGGTCCCAAAAGATATCGCGCGACATACGGCCTTTGTCCAAGTCCATCATGCGGTCCAGACGGGCAATCGCTTCAGCCACAGGCCGACGCTTGAGTCGCTCGGGCAGGGATGTATTGTTTTCACTCACGTTGTTTGCTCCTTAAATGCCGCCAGCCGCTTCGTCGGCTTCTTGGCTCAAATCCACCAGCACATCGTCACCTTGGGTTGTCACCTTGTAGGTACGCAACGCCACTTCGCAGGGCCAGCCCATAGGCTGACCGCTGGGAATATGGAAAGTCCCGTCATGCACGGGGCAGGCAATCAGGTCGCCATCGACAATCTCGCCTGCAGCCAGCGAGGCGGTGGCGTGGGTGCAGCCGTCTTGCGTGGCATAAAAAGTGCCATCGACGTTGTAAACCGCCAACTCACAGGCTCCGACCACCTGCTTACGCACCTGACCGGCGGGCAGCTCGCCCTTTTTGAACAAATAAATGGGTTGTTCGCTCATGGATGCTCTTTCAGGCGTGCAACTGCACAAAGCCCAAGCCCGTCACCCATTCGGGCACGGCGGCGTAATCGATGATTTCGCCCTTGGCACCGGGCATCGCGCCCATCGCACAGGCCCACTGGCGGATTTCCATGCCACCGTTGCCGCCGTTCGTCAGGATGTACTCATCGCTCAGGGCACTGATACCGGCCACATCGCCACGCACGGCGTAGTCCATGATTTCGCGGTCAAAGGCTTCATTGACCTTGCCCATTTCGGGCACACCGACCCAGTGGCTGATGCCGCCGCTGCCAATCACCACCACGCGCTCGTCATCGGGGCTGGCCTCGACCGCAGCCTTGATAGCACCGCCCACCTGAATGGCGCGCTGCATCTTGATAAAGGGGTCAACCCCCGAAGCCAGATACACCGGAATGGTGCCGATGTGCTGGCCCTTGGCGCGCACCGGCTCAATGATGAGCTGGTTCGGAATGGCTACCGCGTGGTCAACCGTGAAGGCGCGGCCCACCGCCCAGTCGAAGCCATTGTCTTTGCCATGTTCGGCAATAAAGCTGGCCAGCTTCTGGTTGTCAGGAATCACGCCCCGGCGCAGGCCGGGCAGGGGGTCAATCGGGCCATCCACATCGCCCGTGCCAATCAGGTACTGCGGCAGGCAGCCGGTGCCAAACAACATATAGTGGTCAGCACCAATCACCACCACGCTGGTGGCGTTCAGACCGGCCAGACGCTCGGCACAGGTGGCAAACGCCCCCCACATACGCTGGGCCACAGCCTCTTGCGGCGCATTGGGCGCAATGAACATCACCGGATCGTGCGGCACTAAAAAGCCGCCAACAATTTTTCCCACAGCCAGTTCCTTGGTTTATTGTTTGAGGGCAGCAGAGAACACCGGCTCTGTTGCGCTGGATTCGGGGCGCAGGGCCTTCATGTAGGCACTGGGCGAGCGGTTGGGGGCGTTTTCTTGCCAGAAGCCCATCGTCAGCATCGGATGCACGCCATGCTTTTGCAGTGCCGCCACATCAAAGGTTTGCACCCAGTGGCGCTCCTCGTCGGTCAGGGCATAGCGTTCCAGCAGCTTGTCGCTCTCTTCTTTAAAACGCTGCTTGACGCTGCGGTCAATGCACAGTTGGTACAGCAGCTTTTCCACCACATTGCGGCTCATAGAGTGATTCCTCTTACGCGCAAAAATCGCGCACCAGTTGCAAGAAGCGGGCGCGGTGCTCGGTTTGCACCCAGTGGCCGCACTGGCCAAACAGATGGAATTCGGCCTTGGGGATGGCGTTGGCCAGCAGCCAGCCGCATTGCACCGGCACCACCTTGTCTTCGCGGCCATGCAGCACCAGCGTGGGCGCTTGCACCTTGGCCAACACGGCTTCAGGAAAGCCTTTGAGGATGGTCGGGCCGTCGGGGTTGGGTTTGGGGATGAGCTGGCTCAGGGCCTCTTGTGCGCCGGGGCGGGCGCTGGCCTCGTAGCGGGTGCGAATCATCTCTTCGGTGATGATGGATTGGTCAAACGGGAACAGGCGCATGGTGCGCTCCATGTTCTCCATCGACGGCTCGTACTCGGTGGCCGAGCGCAGGCCGGGGGTTTGCTCAAACTCGCCAGCGGGGGTGCCCAGCAGTACCAGTTTTTCAACCCGGTCGGGGGCAAAGGTAGCCAAACCGATGGCCAGCGCACCACCAAACGAGTTGCCAACAAACGAGGCTTTGTCGATGCCCAGCGCATCCAAGATGCCCAGCAGGTGGCGCACCCAAAGTTTCATGTCGTACTTGCTGCCAGACTTGAACTCGGTAAAGCCAAAGCCAGCGATGTCCGGGGCAATCACGCGGAACTGGTCGGCCAAGTCGGGCATGACCTTGCTCCAGTTCGTCCAAGCGGACACGCCGGGGCCGGAACCGTGCAGCAAAAACAGCGGCTTGCCCGCGCCTTGTTCGAGGTAATTGGTCTGGTGGTCGGCGGCAACAAGGGTGTTACCAATGCCGGGATGCTGGCTCATGGGATTTATTCCTCCATACAGATGTGTATGTGTATGGAGTGCGATTTTGATTTATCTCAAACTCTTTCTGCCTAGGGTATTCCCTAATACCGAAGGGTATTTATTTTTTTATCTTTAAAAAACAAATACTTATAACAATTTTTTGGAAATTCCCTAGAAAAAGACTACAGTTCTTAATTCCCGCAGCGCCAAAGGCCTAGGTAGGCATGGCCGCGCCCTCTCCCTAGAATGGCAGGCCGCTTTGTGTCTGTTTGCGCTATGCCCCATTTTTCCGTTTCTTCTGACGATGCCACGCACGAGCGGGCGGCATCGGCCCCTGCCAAAGTCCAGCTCACGCCAGCCGACTGGATTGCTGCTGCCACCGACGTGCTGCGCGATAAAAGCATTGATGCCGTGCGCGTCGATGTGCTGGCCAAGGTGCTCAATGTGACCCGTGGCAGCTTTTACTGGCACTTTAAAGACCGCAACGACCTGCTAGAGCGGGTGTTGCAACGTTGGCGCGATGCAGCCACTGAACAAATCATTGAGCGCTTTCAAAGAACCCCCCCCCAACAACGCATTGGCGAGTTTTTGACTTTGCCCTTTCGCGGCCAAACGGCGCAAAACTCGGCCTCGATAGAGCTGGCCATTCGGGCTTGGGCGCGCCGCGATGCCTTGGCGCGCCAAGCGGTAGAAACCATCGACAGCTACCGTTTGGCCTACGTGGCCCAATGCTTTGGCGAGCTGGGTTTTAACCCCGAAGAAGCCAAAATGCGTGCCTTTGTGGTTTATGGCTACATGGTGAGCGAGGCGTTGCTACGCAAGCAAGGCAGTGAAAGCGAACGCTTGGCGCGGCGCGCCTTTGTCGAACGCATGGTGTTGGCGCCATGATTGGACGCTTACAGGGCAGTTTGGCCCAAAAGAATCCGCCCCAAGTGCTTATCGATTGCCACGGCGTGGGCTACGAAGTAGATGTGCCGATGAGCACCTTCTACCAATTGCCCCACTTGGGCGAAGCCGTGACTTTGCTCACCCATTTGGTGGTGCGCGAAGATGCCCAACTGCTGTATGGCTTTGCCACAGCCCCAGAACGCGATGCCTTTCGCCAGCTGATTAAAATTTCGGGGGTGGGGCCGCGCATGGCACTGGGTATTTTGAGTGGCATGGGGGTGGCCGATTTGGCCCAAGCCATCACCCTGCAAGAGAGTGGCCGCTTGGTCAAAGTTCCGGGCATTGGCAAAAAAACCGCCGAGCGCTTGCTGTTAGAACTCAAAGGCAAGCTAGGCGCTGACATCGGCGCACCGGCGCAAGTCTCTAGCCCGGCACAGGCGGATATTTTGCAAGCCTTGCTGGCACTGGGCTACAACGACAAAGAAGCCGCCGCTGCCCTCAAGGCCCTGCCCGCCGATGTGGGCGTAAGCGAGGGCATCAAGCTGGCTTTGCGGGCGTTGGCACGTTAGCACTGCACTCGACAGATGGGGCGGTGGCCGTCTGCAAAATACGCAGCGCGGTATCAAAATCAAAAACCGCCAGTGCAGTGGCCACCTGCTCTAGTACGGGTGCCAAAGCTGTACCAGCGGCCTGCTGTTGCAGTGTTTCTAGGGCACGGTCGGCATCGACATCGTTGGCTTGCAGCAATTGGGCCAATTGCGCTATGTCCGCTGCTAAATGCAAGCACTCTGGTGCCGACAAGGCTGTGGCTACTGTGGTGATGGGGGCTGCCAGCGCTTGCAAGCCCGCCAACACCGGGGCCAGTTGCTGCTGCACCTGTGCCAGCAAAGTTTCCAGCTGGGCGCTGGGTGCTGCATCGCGGCAGGCTTGCTCTAACGCAGCAGCGGCCATTTGCACCCCCTTGGCCCCGATATTGCCCGCTGCGCCTTTCAGGGTATGGGCGGCACGGGTAGCCGCTTCTGGGTCTGGGGCTTGTTGGGCACGGGCAAATTGGGCCACAAAATCGCCTTGACTGTCACGAAACTTGCCCAATAAACGCAGGTACAAAACCTGATTGCCCATCGTGGTGGCCAGCCCGGCCTGCACATCCATACCGGGTAGGCTGGCAGGAAGAAGGGTGCTTGCTGGCGTTGCGGGCTGGCTAGGCGGGGTGGTGTGGGCTGCTGAAGGCTGCGGATGTACCCATTTGGCAATGGTGGTAAACATTTCGGCCACATTCAGTGGCTTGGCAATATGGTCATTCATGCCCGCTTGCAGCACCTTCTCCCGGTCGCCGGTCATGGCGTTGGCGGTCATGGCCAGCACCGGAATGGCAGCCCATGCCAAGTTTTTGCGAATTTCGCGCGTGGCGCTGTAGCCATCCATCACGGGCATTTGGCAGTCCATCAAGATGCCATCAAACTGGCTATCGTGGGCCAAAATGTCCAACGCTTCTTGGCCGTGGTTGGCCAACACCACTTCTATGCCTGCTTGGCGCAACAGCTCTAGCGCCAGTTCTTGGTTCATGTCGTTGTCTTCTACCAGCAACAGCCGCGCCCCTTGCAGGTGGTTCATGGCATCACGCTGACTGTCGGCACGTACGACAGCACGGGTTTCGGGCATTTTGCAGCGGTTGAGGGCATGGCCAATGGCCTCTAACAACGAGGAGGCCGTGACTGGCTTGTTCAGCACGGTCTTAATCTGCGCCCCACGGGCTTGGGCAGCGCTAAGCACGTCTTCGCGGCCAAACGCCGTTACCATGATGATGGTGGGTTGGTGTTGCAGTGGCGCATGTTGAATTTGCAGCACGGTTTCTATGCCATCTTGGTGTGGCATTTTCCAATCCATGAGTACCAAATCGTAGGGCTGGGTTTGGGCTTGTTGCACCAATGCCAAGGCTTGGCTACCCGTAGCGGCGGTATCGGCTTGCATCCCAAAACCAACGGCCATGGTGGAGAGAATTTCGCGCGCCACCGCGTTATCGTCCACCACCAGCAAACGCACGCCTTGCAGTTCTTCGGCACTGCACATGCGTCGGGGCATGGGTTCAGCTTGTAGGCCAAAACGGGCGGTAAAGTGGAAGGTAGAGCCTTGGCCGGGGCTGCTTTCCACCCAGATGCGCCCCTGCATCAGCTCGACCAGCGTGCGCGAGATAGCCAACCCCAAACCAGTGCCACCGTAGCGGCGCGTGGTAGAGGCATCGGCCTGCGTGAAAGGCTTGAACAGTTTGGCACACTGCTCGGCAGTCATGCCAATGCCAGAGTCTTTAATCCAAAAATGCAACTCGGCGCTGTCGGTGGTTTGGGTTATTTTGTCGATACCCAACACAATTTCGCCGCTTTGGGTAAATTTAACGGCGTTGTTGCCCAAGTTCAGCAGCACTTGGCCTAGGCGCAGTGGGTCGCCGCGCAGGGCAGTGGGCACATCGACGGCAGCGTTGAACAGCAGCTCTAATCCCTTTTCTTCGGTACGCATACCAATCAGATGGGCCAGATTGTCCATGACATCTTCTAGGCGGAAATCAATCACTTCCATGCCCATTTTTCCCGCTTCAATTTTAGAAAAATCCAAAATATCGTTGATGATGCCCAGCAGATTTTGACCAGCGCGATGCACCTTTTCGATGTAGTTGCGCTGCCGTGCATCTAAGTTGGTTTGCAGTGCCAAATGCGACATGCCGATGATGGCGTTCATGGGGGTGCGGATTTCATGGCTCATGTTGGCCAAAAATTCGCTCTTGGTTTGCGTGGCTTCCTCGGCCATTTCTTTGGCACGCAAGATAGCTGCTTCGGCCCGTTTGCGCTCGCTGACATCGCGCACGGCCATGCACAGGCTGCCACTGCGCCCACCCACGGCTGGCAGTAGCGACAGCCCCACCTCTACCGGAAAGCCACTGCCATCTTGGCGCACGCCGTTCCACTCTTGTTTGTAGGTGCCCGGTACCAAAGAGGCTACGCTTATGCTACCAGCAGGGCCGCTAGGCTGGTCTAGCGCTGCTGCGGGCAGCAACGGTGCAATCGATTGGCCTGCCAGCGTGCCACTGGCATAACCAAACATGGTTTCGGCAGAGACATTGGCCAACAAAATGTTGCCGTGTTGGTCAGTGACCAACATGCCGTCTGGAGCCGATTCAATGATGCTGTGGTACCAAGCCTCGGTATCGCGCAGGCTGTTTTGCTGGGCTTCCAATTCTTCGGCTTGCTCTTCTAAGGTGACAGCCTGTTCTTGCAAAATTTGCGCTTGCAGTTGGGTTTCTGCCAACAATTGGTTGGTGCTCAGGCTGCGCTGCAAAATCTCTAAATTCATGGCCAGCAGCGGCATCAAATCATCCAGCAAGGTTTGCTCTTGGGCAGTGATGTGCTCTAGCAAAGCCAGTTCTAATACGCCCAGCAAGCATTGTTTGTGTAGCACCGGCAAAATCAGCACCGCATGGGGGGTGGCATCGCCCAAAGCGGAGCCAATATGCACATAATGCTCCGGGGGTGGCTGCAGCAAGATGGGGCTGCGCTCTAGGGCACACTGGCCCAACAAGCCTTGGCCCAATGCCAAAGTGGCGGGCAAATGCAGTGGCCGGTTGTAGGCATAGGAGCCAAGCAGGTGCAGCTGTTGCAGGTCTTCTTGGTGCAGATACAGCACGCCATAGCCTAGTTGCACCAGCGGCGCCAACTCATGGAACAAAGTCTGGGACAAGCTGGGCAAGTCGGTAGCGGCTTGCAAATTGCGCGCTACATCGGACAAATGGGTTTTGACCCAGCTTTGCATTTCACGCTGGCGCGCCCCTTGCTGCAACACTTGCACCGAGCGCGCCATTGCGCCCACTTCGTTGTCCATCTGGGTGTGCGGTATGGTTACGTCCAATTGCCCTTGGGCCAGCTGCTCTACCGCTTGGCGTACCTGTTCGCTGGGGCGACGAATGGACACTAGCACCACCCAGCCCCAAGCAGCACCGACCACGGTGCCCAGCGCCAGCAGCAGATAGCTCAGGTGCAGACTGCTGCGCCCCTGGGCCTGGGTTTTGAGCATGGTTTGGCGCGCTTGCTCTTCGAGTTGTTGGGCCACTTCATTGATGGCAGTGATGGCTTCAACCCCCACACGCTGCATAGCGCTAGAGTTGAACTCCACAATGGCCTGCACGAGGTTATTTTTTTGTAGCGCTGGCACCACCTGCGCCTCTAACTGGCGCAAATACTGCTCATAGCCAGTTTTAAAACGTTGCACAGCTGCCTGCGTCTGGGGCTGCAATGGCAACTTTTGCAAAAGGCTAATTTGTTGCTCTATTTTGCTGCGAACTTGGAGAATTTGTTGCAGCATCTCGGTGCGCTGTTGCGGACTGCTGGCCAGCAAGGCTTGGCGTACCACCCGCCCCAGCAAAATGGCTTGTGCTTGTACCTCCTTGGTGCGCGATAGGCCAATCAGGTCGGTCTCGTAGCTGCGCTGTATCTGTGTATTGAGTTGCTGCTGGGTATAAATATTGGAGGCAATCAACACCACCAACAAAGCCAGCCAGACGAAAAATCCTGCTGCCAGCTTGGCGCTCAAGGCTTGGCGCTCAAAAAGGTGCAGCAGCTTGGACATGGCGGGGCTTTCGTGCGGCCTGTTGGCCTCTTAACAAAAATCGGGGGGGTGTTGCTGTGCCTTGCGCGCCAACTCTGCATCGCTGTCGGCATAGCGCTGGGCAATAGCCTGGAATTGCCCATTCAGGGCGATAAAGGCATCGACCATATCGGGGTCAAAATGGCTGGCACGTCCTTGGCGAATAATTTCTACCGCTTGGGCGTGCGGCATTCCTTTTTTATAAACGCGGTGGCTAATCAAGGCGTCGTACACATCGGCCACCGCCATCAGCCGGGCAGAGATAGGAATGGCATCACCGACCAAGCCTTCTGGGTAGCCGCTGCCGTCCCATTTTTCTTGGTGGCTGTAAGCAATTTGTTTGGCATGGTGCAGAAAAGCGACTTGGATACCCAACTGTTCTTCGGCATGCTCAATCGCATCGCGCCCTAATTGGCAGTGGGTTTTCATGATTTCAAACTCCTCGGCAGTCAAACGCCCCGGCTTGAGCAAAATGCGGTCGGGGATGCCTACTTTGCCGATGTCGTGCAATGGAGCTGATTTGAACAGCAAATCAATGGTCTCGTCATTGAGGAAATCCCGAAAACGCGGGTGCGTTTGCAGGTGTTGTGCCAGCAGCCGTACATAGTGCTGGGTGCGCCGAATGTGGTTGCCGGTGTCGTTGTCGCGCGTTTCGGCCAAAGATGCCATCGCCAAAATGGTCACATCTTGGATAGCGGCCAAAGCTTGGCCCCGGCGTTTGACTTCGGCCTCTAGGTAGGCGTTTTGGTCTTTCAGAAAGTCAGCTGCCGCCTTGACTTGCAATTGCGTGGCCACACGCGCCAACACCACCGGCGGATTGACCGGCTTGGTAATAAAGTCCACCGCCCCCAGCTCTAGCCCCTTGGTTTCGTCTTGGGTGCCCGTCATGGCAGTGAGGAAAATGATGGGGATATCGCGCGTGGCTGGTTCGGCCTTGAGGCGTTGGCAGACCTGGTAGCCCGACAGACCGGGCATCATGATGTCGAGCAGGATTAAATCAGGGGGGTGTTCGCTGTGGGCAATAGCGATGGCTTTTTCGCCATTGTTGGCGGCCACTACGCGGTACAGGCCACGCAGCAAACCAGCAATCAAGGTCAGATTGTCGGGCAAGTCATCTACCACCAAAATGGTGGCTTTGGTGCGGGCAATGTCGTTCACGGCGTATTCTCCCGAAGTAGGCCAAGGGCGGTATGCCGTACATACTAGCTTTTTTAGCGCACTTTTTTCAGCCGCGTTGCAAGCGCTTCACGGCAAGATAGCCTGCCGTTTATCATTTGGCTCCATTTTCTATTGCTGAAGAAAGACCGTATGCAACACCAATTTGAAGTTCACGGCATGACCTGCGGCCATTGCGAACGGGCCGTACTAGAGGCCCTGCAAACCCTTGACCCGCAAGCCCAAGTGCGTATTGACCGCACCCAGAACCGGGTGGAGGTGGACAGCGCGCAGCCGCGCGCAGCCTTGGCTGCTGCTATCACCGAAGAGGGCTACCGCGTAGCCGCTTAAGTGGGCAGCTGCTGCCCGATGCCCTTACTCAAACGGTTGCGGGCGTTTAGTTTGGTCGCTAGACGGGGGCAAAATGGGCAGTGCAAACTGCGGCTGCTTGCCCGTCAGGGTTTTGAGGAAGGCCACGATATCGGCGTTTTCTTCTGGGGTAAATTTTTTGCCCAGTTGCAAGCGTCCCATCGTGTCCACCGCTTCGCTCAGGGTGTCGGCGGCTCCATCGTGGAAATAGGGGTAAGTCAGGGCCACGTTACGCAGCGTAGGCACCTTGAAGTTGAAACGGTCGGCATCTTTGCCGGTCACGCCTGCGCGCCCTTCGGCAGGGTTGTCGGTTTTGTAGGGCTCTACAACCCCCATTTTTTGGAACGAATTGCCGCCCACGTTCGGGCCATTGTGGCAGGCCACGCAGCCGCTGTTTTTAAAGGTTTGGTAGCCGCGCAGCTCTTGGGCGTTCAGGGCTTTCTTGTTGCCCTTGAGCCATTGGTCAAAGCGCGAGTCGGGGGTAACCAAGGTTTCTTCAAAGGCGGCAATGGCCAACGTGACCTCATCAATACTGAGTTTGTCGTTGCCAAATACTTTTTTGAACTCCGCCACGTACTCTGGAATAGAGCGCAGCATGTCCACGGCCAAATCGTGCGTAAAGGCCATTTCGCCGGGGTTGGCAATCGGGCCACCGGCTTGCTCGCGCAGGTCTTTGGCACGGCCATCCCAAAACTGGGCCAAGTTCAGGCTAGAGTTGAGCACGGTGGGCGAGTTAATAGGGCCTTTTTGCCACTTATCACCAATCGAGGTTTTTAAGTTGTCTGAGCCGCCCATGCTGAGGTTGTGGCACGAGTTGCACGAGATAAAACCCGAGCGCGACAGGCGTGGGTCAAAAAACAGCTTTTTGCCCAGCTCTACTTTGGCTGGATGCGTCACCTTGGCCGCTGGCACTGGCTGTATCGGCTCTTGGGCGACATCCTTGGCTTGTACGGCACCTGTAGCCAGCAGGGCAGCCACTGCTATCCCTTTGAGTAGGGCGCGAAAAGTAGAACGCTGAGTCATGGTGCGAGTCCTCCGTGCGAATCAAATCGATTGGTACATTGTGGGCGCAAAAACCGCCACCTGTTTGATGTAACGCAAAGACGAGGCTATCGCGCTCAAGCTCCTGGCTCCACGCTCACGGGTACTCTGGCGGCCAGCGCGCACATCAGTTCATAGCCTACGGTGCCCGCAGCGTGGGCTACCTCGTCAATGGGCAACACCGCGCCGTTGCTGGCATGCCCCCATAAGGTAACTTCGGTACCCAAACCTAGCGGCAAGCCAGCAGCCAGCACTGGGTTCAAATCAACCGCTACCATGTCCATACTGACCCGGCCCACCAACTGGGTGCGAACGCCATTGACCAGCACTGGCGTGCCGGTGGGGGCGTGGCGTGGGTAGCCGTCGGCATAACCACAGGCGGCCACGCCGATGTGCATGGGGCCAGCAGCAGTAAAGCACGAGCCATAGCCCACGCTATCGCCCGCTTGTAATTCTTGCAGCCCAATCAGGCGGGTGCTCAAGGTCATGGCGGGTTGCAAATCCCAGTCTGCTGCACAGTGTTCGGGGTGGTCGGGGGAGCTGCCATAGAGGGCGATGCCCTCGCGTAGCCAGTCGCCACGCGCTTGCAGATTGTGGCTGTGGCGCAAGGTGGCAGCACTGTTGCCCAAAGTGCATTCACCGGGCAGGTCTTGGGTGGCGCTGGCAAAGGCGGCCACTTGGTGGGCAATGCCGCGCGGGCCGTCGGCATCGCTAAAGTGCGTCATGAAGGAGATTTCTTCTACCTGCGGCAAGGCATTGAGGCGCGCCCAAGCACTGCGAAAACGCTGCGGCGTAAAACCCAGCCGGTTCATGCCCGAGTTCATTTTTAAGAATACGCGGTGCGGCATTTGCGTTTTGTGCGCCGCCAGCCAGTCAATTTGGGCATCGCAGTGGATGGTGTGCCACAGCCCTAGGCGCGAGCACAGCTCTAAATCGCGTGCTTCAAACACGCCTTCGAGTAGCAAAATCGGGCCGCGCCAGCCCAGTTGGCGCACGCGCGCGGCTTCATCCAAATCGAGCAGGGCAAAGCCATCGGCAGCGCGCAGACCGTCAAAAACGCGCTCAATGCCGTGGCCGTAGGCATTGGCTTTGACCACCGCCCACAGGCGGGCATCGGCAGCAGCGGCACGCAAACGGGCCAAATTGTGTTGCAGGGCAGAAGTATGGATAGTGGCGTAGATAGGGCGCGGCATGACAGGCACTGAGGGAATATGCGTAGGATTTTGGCACCGCTGGCCGGGCGCTTGCGTGATATAACCGCCCATCTTGGGTTGCGCTTGCCGCCAGCGTCTCTCTTGGCCTGTCTTTTTTGTCTTGGTGCTGGGCTCCCTTGCCTGCCAGTGCCCCAGCTTCCCCCTTCTTATGGCCTTTTAATTAATGAAGCGCGGTTTCTACACCATCATGTCGGCGCAGTTTTTCAGCTCGCTGGCCGACAATGCCTTGTTTGTGGCTGCGGTTGAACTGTTACGCACCGGCGGCGCACCCGAGTGGCAACGGGCTGCCTTGGTGCCCATGTTTGCCCTGTTTTATGTCGTGCTGGCCCCTTTTGTCGGGGCCTTTGCCGATGCCTTTCCCAAAGGACGGGTGATGTTTGTCAGCAATGCCATCAAGGTAGTGGGTTGCCTGATGATGTTGTTTGGCTCGCATCCTTTGTTGGCTTATGCAATAGTGGGCTTGGGGGCGGCAGCTTATTCACCAGCCAAATATGGCATCCTGACCGAGTTGCTACCGGCATCGCAATTGGTCAAGGCCAATGGCTGGATTGAGGGCCTGACCATCGCCTCGATTATTTTGGGGGTGCTGCTGGGCGGGCAGTTGGTTGGGCCGGTGTTGGCTCCGCTGTTGTTGGCCATTGACGTGCCCGGCCTAGACCTTGGCATTGAAACCGGGGCGCAAGCGGCTATTGCCGCCCTCATCAGCTTGTATGTGGTGGCCGCTTGGTTTAACACGCGCATTCCCGATACCGGTGTCGAAATGCGCCCCCTGCGCCATGACCCGCAACACAGCGCACTTGCCAGCACGCTGGCGCTGCTGCCCGATTTTTGGCGCTGCAACCGCCGTTTGTGGCATGACCGGCTGGGGCAAATCTCTTTGGCTACCACCACGCTGTTTTGGGGGGTGTCGGGCAATTTGCGCTATATCGTGTTGGCGTGGGCAGCGGCCGCTTTGGGTTACAGCACCACTTCGGCCTCGGCGCTGGTGGGGGTGGTGGCCATTGGCACAGCCGCTGGGGCGGTGTTGGCCTCGGCGCGGATGCGTTTGGATGGTGCCACGCGCGTGATTCCACTGGGCATTGTGATGGGCGCACTGGTGATTTTGATGAACTTTATCGACACCCTTTGGCTGGCGGTACCGTTTTTGATTGTGCTGGGTGGCTTGGGCGGCTTTTTGGTGGTGCCAATGAATGCGCTGTTACAGCACCGGGGGCACAACCTGATGGGCTCGGGGCGCTCGATTGCCGTACAAAACTTCAATGAGCAAGCCTGCATTTTGGGCCTGGGCGGCCTGTATGCGCTATCCACCAAGCTGGGTATGTCGGCCTTTGGAGCGATTACGGTGTTTGGCGTGGTGGTGGCGGGCATCATGTGGGTGATTCAGCGTTGGCATTGCCACAACTGCGCCCACCATGCCAAAGAGGTGGAGCATTTGTTGCACCTTGCGCGCCACGACGCGCACCACTAAAACTAGGATGGTGCCGTTGCGGGTAAGCCATCGCTGGCAATACGGCCATCGACCAGCTCGACTTGCCGGTCACAGCGCGCCGCCAGCCGAGGGTCGTGGGTTACCACGATAAAAGTGGTGCCACGCTCGGCATGGATGCGCCGCAGCAGGGCAAACACCTCGCTAGAAGATGCGGTGTCAAGGTTGCCCGTAGGCTCATCGGCCAGCACCAGTGGCGGCTCCATAATCAGGGCGCGGGCAATGGCCACGCGCTGCTGCATCCCGCCCGATAGCTCATTGGGGCGTTTGTGCAGGGCATGGCCCAATCCCACCGCCGTCAGCAATTCGCGCGCGCGTGCTGCCTCGTGGGCGCTGACATGGCCTTGGGCCATCAGCGCGGGCAGGGTGACGTTTTCTAATGCCGAAAACGCGGGCAGCAGGTGGTGAAACTGAAACACAAAGCCCAGCAAGCGGCGACGGCGCAAGGTCAGTTCAGCATCACTGAGGCCCTGCACCGCCTCGCCCGCTAATTGGTAGCTGCCGCCGGTGAGGGGTTCGAGCAGCCCCAAAATATTGAGCAGCGTGCTTTTGCCCGAGCCTGAAGGGCCAATCAGGGCAATGAACTCGCCGCGCTGTACGTGCAAATCCAAGCCATGCAGCACCTCGGACTCGCTGGGTTGGCCGATGTGGTAGCGCTTGGTCACGCCTTGCAGTGCAATCAGAGGGTGGTTGGCGGAGGCGGGGGAAGAAGGGGGCACGGTGTGTACTTTCTGGGCAACGGATATTTGCCGATGAAAAAATGATATACACCTGTTCAAGCGCAAACTTTCAGGAGGCTTCCTTGAACCCACCATTGGCTTTTTTTTGGCCTCGTCCATTCGCGGTCGCACTGCTGGCCGCCACGGCCTGCCACACTGGCTATGCAGCCACCACGCCAGCGCCCACCACAGACAGCGGTGGTGCAAGCTCGCGCATTACCCAAGTGACGGTCTATCCGGGCAGTGCCACGGTAGAGCGCGTGGCCCGCGTGGCCGCTGGAGCGCGCAGTTTTACCTTTGGCTGCCTGCCCGCCTCGCTCGATAGCGCTAGCTTGCAAGTGCAAGCCGATGCTGCGGTGCGCGTGGGTGAGTTCCATATCGAGACCAAAGACCGCGACGTCACGCCAGAATGCGCCAGCCCGCTAGAGGGCCAAATCCGCAGCTTAGAAGACCAAATCGCCCAAGTGAAGGCCGAGCAAGAAGCGCTGCAACTGGCGCAACGCTATTTGGGCAACGTGGCTGGGGCCGCCCCCGGCACCCCAGAGCAAGGCAAGGCAGAGGCGCGCATGGCCCCGGCCAGTGCGGCACAAATCACCGCCACCGCCGAGGCGCTGCGCCAGTCTTCACAAAACGCGCACCAGCGCCAGCACCAATTAGAGCGCCGCCAGCAGGCGCTAGAGCTGGCCCTCAAACCCCTACTGACCGAGCAAAGCCGCGTCGCCAGCCAGCAAGCGCAGGTGGTGTCGGTCACCGTCAATTTAGCCACCGCGCAAGAGGCAGCACTGCGCCTGTCTTACCAAGTACGTGGCCCCAGCTGGCAGCCCAGCTACCGGGCCACGCTACACGCCGACAAGGCCAGTGTGCAATTAGAGCGCTTGGCCTTGGTAGCCCAGTCCAGCGGCGAAGATTGGAACAACGTGCAGCTTACCTTGTCCACCGGCCAGCCCGGACGTGCTACCCAAGGCCGCTTACCCCGCCCTTGGACGCTGGATGTGGCCCCACCCCCCAAACCGGCGGCCCCCGTCGCTGCCATGATGATGGCCCCGGCACCTGCTCCAGCGATGCACGAAAACCAAGCCCGTAGAACCCGCGCGATAGCGTTCGAGCAAGAAATGCCGTCGTTTGACGTGAGCGTGTTCAACAAAGGCTTTGCCACCGAGTTTGCCGTACCCCAGCGCATCAGTGTGCCCTCTAGCGGCCAGCGCGTCACACTGGCTTTGGGCAGCCAGCACACCAGCGCCCAATTGTTCACCCGTATCACCCCAGCAGAAGAAGAAGCGGCGTATGTGGTAGCCCAGTTGCAAACACCGCCCGGTGTCTGGCCTGCTGGCCCGGTGGGCCTGTACCGCGATGGTGCTTTTGTGGGCAACGGACGCTTAGACTTTACCGCCAACACCAATAGCAGCGCCCAAGGTAGCAGCCTGTGGTTTGGCCGCGATGAGTTGGTGCAGGTACGCGCCAGCGCACCAGAGCAAATGACCAGCAGCACCGGCCTGACCGGCGCAGGCACCGAACGCCGCACCCAGCGCAGCTACCACATCGACAACCGCCACAGCAGCCCCATCACGCTGCAAGTGCTGCACGCAGCCCCGGTGTCGCGCCATGAGAAAATCGAGGTTGAATCCCACTACCAACCCACCCCGCACAGCACAGCTTGGAACGGCCAGCCGGGCACTATCGTCTGGCAACAAGCACTGGCCGCCGGGGCCAGCGCCAGCTTCAGTGCCGAACACACCATTCGCCACCACAAAGAGCTAGAGCTGCTAGAACGCCGCTAGTACGACCTTGCCTTGATTGCCACGCCTATGCCCGTCCATTACGATGCCCCGCCCGTGCCCTTGACTTTGCGTTTCTTGCTGGTGCATCCGGCGCATTTCATTGCCTTGGGCTGTGGGGCGGGGCTGGCACGCACCGCGCCCGGCACGGTGGGCACAGCGTGGGCTTGGTTGGCCTTTTTGCTATTACAGCATTGGCTAGACCCTTGGCGTATGGGTTTGCTGATAGGCTTTTCTATCTTGGGCGGCTGGTGGGCTTGCACCGTTACAGCGCGGGCTTTGCGCGTGGCTGACCCAGGGGCCATCGTTTGGGACGAAGTGGTGGGCTTTTGGTTAATCCTCTGGCTGGCCATGCCAATGGGCTTCTGGGGGCAATTGAGCGCCTTTTTGTTGTTTCGCTTTTTTGATGCCGTCAAACCCGGCCCAGTGGCTTGGGCTGATAGGTTGTTCAAGGGTTTTGGCTGGCGCGGCGGCTGGGGCATCTTGTTTGATGATTTAGTGGCCGCGTTTTGCACGCTGCTGGTAATAGCCCTGTGGCGCTTTTTCGTATGACACAAACCTCACAAGACCTCCCAGCGCTACTGGCAGCGCTGGCAAGCACGTTACAGGCCCGTGGCTGGATGCTGGCCACGGCAGAAAGCTGCACCGGCGGCCTGATAGCTGGTGCTTGCACCGAGCTGGCAGGCTCTAGCCTGTGGTTTGAACGTGGCTTTGTCAGTTACTCCAACGCCGCCAAAACCGAATTGCTGGGCGTACCGGCTGCACTGATAGCGCAACATGGGGCCGTAAGCGAAGCTGTAGCCCGCGCTATGGCCGAGGGTGCCTTGGCACATTCTGCCGCCCAAGTGAGTGTCGCCGTCACGGGCGTAGCTGGCCCCAGTGGGGGCAGTGCCGACAAACCTGTGGGCACCGTTTGGCTGGCTTGGTGCGTAGGCGGACACACCTACAGCCAATGCCAACACTTTGCGGGCAACCGGCAACAGGTACGCGCCGCCACCGTGGCTTATGCCTTGGAGCATTTGCTGGTGTTGCTGGCTACACCCGCCGTCCCAGCCCTGATACTGGCCGCAGGCCGGGGCGAGCGTATGCGCCCCCTGACAGACCACACCCCCAAGCCTTTGCTGGCCGTACAAGGCCAACCTCTGCTGCAATGGCATTTGCAAGCGCTAGTGCAGGCGGGCGTAGCACGGGCCATCATCAACACCGCTTGGCTGGGCGAACACATCAGCCGCTATTTTGGCGCGGTGTTTCCGTCTTCTGGCCACACCGAGCATAGGCTGGCGCTGAGCTACTCGCGCGAAGAACAAGATTTTGGCCATGCCCTAGAAACCGCTGGTGGCATTGCCCGCGCCTTGCCGCAATTGGGCGACATTTTTTGGCTGGTGGCAGGCGATGTATTTGTACCCGGCTTTTGTTTTGCGCCAGAGGCCGTGCAAGCTTTTGCCGCCAGCCAAGATTTGGCCCATCTGTGGCTGGTGCCCAATCCGGCACACAACCCCCAAGGAGATTTTGGTTTGTCTCCCGAGGGCCGCGCCCTGAACCTGCCCGAGACCGACCCAGCACCACGTTATACCTACAGCACCATCGCCCTGTTGCGTGTAGAACTGTTTACGCCACCGTGGTGCGATATTGCAGCGGGTAACCCGCAAGGCATAGCCGCACCACTGGCTCCGGTGCTGCGCCGGGCGATGGATGCTGGGCGCGTAGGTGCTTCGCTTTACCACGGCGCTTGGACGGACGTAGGCACGCCCGAGCGGCTGGCACAGCTCAATGCCATAGCGCCAGCTTAAAGCGCAAGCCCACACCGGCAAAAAAACCCCGGCTGGGTGAAAATCCAGCTATGGATGCACCCTTTAGCCCCGCCCCTTCTGCTTTGTATGCCCAGCGCCGTGCGCGCTTGGCCGCCCAACTCGGCCCCGATGGCATTGCCATCATTCCCACTGCGCCTGAATACGCACGCAACCGCGATAGCGAATTTCTGTTCCGCTTTGACAGCTACTTCCATTACCTGTGCGGCTTTACCGAGCCACAAGCTTGGCTGGTGCTCGATGCCAGCGGCCACAGCACCCTGTTTTGCCAACCCAAAGACCTAGAGCGCGAAATTTGGGATGGCTACCGCCTCGGCCCCGAAGCTGCCCCGGCTGCTTTGGGGTTAGATGCAGCGTTTTCTGTGACCGAGTTAGACCAGCGCCTGCCGCGCCTGCTCGAAAACCGCGCCACCGTTTGGTATCCGTTTGCCACCCATGCAGGGCTAGAAAGCCAGGTAGCGGGCTGGTTGGGCAAGGTGCGCGGGCGGGCGCGCCAAGGCGCTTTGTGCCCCGATGGCCAGCGCGACCTGTGCGCTTTGCTGGATGAAATGCGCCTGCTCAAAGATGCCTACGAGCTGGCCGTGATGCGCCGCGCCGCACACATCAGCGCCCAAGCGCATATCCGCGCCATGCGCCGCAGTGCGGCCACCCTGCGCGCCGGGCAAGAACTGCGCGAATACCACTTGGATGCCGAACTGCTGCACGAATTTCGCCAACATGGCTCGCAATACCCAGCTTACAGCTCCATCGTGGCTGGGGGAGCCAATGCCTGTGTGCTGCACTACCGCGCCGATACCGCGCGCATCCACGACGGCGATTTGGTGTTGATAGATGCGGGCTGTGAGCTAGACGGCTACGCCAGCGACATCACGCGCACCTTTCCAGCCAATGGGCGCTTTAGCGGGCCACAGCGGGCACTGTACGATTTGGTGCTGGCCAGCCAAGAGGCTGCTATCGGTGCCACCCGTGCTGGTGCCCGTTTTAATGACCCACACCATGCCACCGTGGCCGTGCTGGCCCAAGGGCTGCTCGATTTAGGTCTGCTCGATGCCAAGCAAGTAGGCAACGCACAAGACGTGATTGAACAGCGCGCCTACTTTGCGTTCTACATGCACCGCACCAGCCACTGGCTAGGCATGGACGTACACGATTGCGGCAGCTATGTCGAGCCGTCCGAAAGCCAGCAAATTACCGAGCGCCAAGACCCCATCACCGGCCAGACGGTGCAAGAGCGCCCCAGCCGCATCCTGCGCCCCGGCATGGTGCTGACGATTGAGCCGGGCTTGTATGTGCGCCCAGCCCCCGGCGTGCCCGAGCAGTTCCACGGTATAGGCATCCGCATTGAAGACGATACCATCGTCACGGAAACCGGTTGCGAACTCATCACCCGTGGCGTGCCCGTAGCAGCCGACGAGATAGAAGCCTTGATGCGTGATTAAACGCTCAAAGCCAAACGCACAGCCTTAGTGCTGCACCTCTTGCAGCCACTGCGCGATGTCTTGCACCACCAGACTGGCCGCCTCGGCCAAAGCGTGGGTGCCACCGGCGGCATCGGCGCTGGCCGCTGGTTGCTGCACGGTAAAAACACGCTGGCCCAACAGCTGGTCTCCGCTGGCGCTGGGCACTAGCGCTGTAGCGCGCACACGCACCAGCCCCACGCTGTCGGTGGTGCTGGTAAATACCTGACTGAACTCTTCTAACTGCACGCGCAGCACCGCCGGACGCACGCCCGTGGCACCGGGGGCGGCTGCTCTGGCATCGGTGGCGCGCAATACGGCCCGGCGTTGGCCTAAAGTGCTACGCAAAATTTGCTCTAACAACTGGGCCGGGGGCAGGTTCCAACGCGCCAGCTGGTAAGAGCGCAACTGGCGGGCATCGGCATAGGCCAAGCGGTACTGCACAGCGGTGCTGGCATCGGCCTGACCTGCACCTTGCACATCAGCCAATACCAGCGGCGACAAAGGTGCCAGCGTACTAGCGGGCAAGGTACCCATCCAGCCCGGGCCAAAGTCATAAAGCACCGGACGGGCAGGCGCTTGCGGCACCGCTGCACAGCCTGCCAACAGGAGCAAACTGCCAATCACAGCAAGGTTTTTGTACATCATCAGAACATTGTGTACCAAGCAGCCGCCTCTGGTGCCGCGTGTGGCTGGTTTAGTTGCACTGCGCGCGCACCTCTTCTAGGCTGGTCAGGCCGGCCAACACCTTGTCAATGCCATCTTGGCGCAGGGTGCGAAAATGGCTGTGCTGCATGGCCGCTTGTTGAATTTCCTCGGGGCGCGCGCGCTGCTGGATGCACAGGCGCACTTGGGGCACCACGCGCAACAACTCATGCAAGCCCAGCCGCCCACTCAAACCCGCGTGGTGGCAATGGCTGCAACCGGGGGCATGGGTGCGTAGCAACTGGCCGTCTTGACCATATTGTTGCAGCCACTGCGCCCGCTGTGCTTCGGGGCTAGGGCGCAAAGCCTCGGGAAACGGGCGCAGATATTCGTGTAGCAGCACTTGGATATAGTCTTCATCGGCCACCTCGGTGCGCTTGCAGTGCTTGCACCACTGGCGTGCCAGCCGTTGTGCCAATACCGCCAACAGTGAATCGGCAAAGTTAAACGGGTCCATGCCCATATCCAGCAGCCGAATCACAGTTTCAGGCGCACTGTTGGTGTGCAAGGTACTTAAAACCAAGTGGCCAGTAAGTGAGGCCTCAATCGCCATGTGGGCGGTTTCTTGGTCGCGGATTTCGCCCACCATGATGATGTCGGGGTCTGCGCGCAAAAACGAGCGCAAGGCTTTGGCAAACGTCCAATCTATTTTGGGGTTCACTTGCACTTGGCGCAAATCGGGGTTGGTAATTTCTACCGGGTCTTCGGCGGTCCAAATTTTGCGCTCGGGGGTATTGAGGTGTTGCAGCACCGAATGCAATGTAGTGGTTTTGCCCGAGCCAGTAGGCCCCACACACAACACCATGCCATAGGGGCGCTCTACCGCATCGGTCAGTTGGCGCTGGTTGGCTGGCGATAGGTTCAGGGCGGCCAAACTGACCGGCTTGGCCGACGATAGCAGGCGCAGCACCACGTCTTCGGCCCCATCTTGCGTGGGAATGGTGGCCACGCGCAGTTCTAAATGGTGGCCGCTGGCAAACTTGCTGAAGTTAATTTTGCCGTCTTGGGGCTTGCGCCGCTCCGAGATGTCCAGCTCGCACATAATTTTGATGCGTGCCACCAAGGCCGAGCGGTAGGTGTGTGGCAGCTCCATATAGGGGGCCAAAACGCCATCGCGCCGAAAGCGGATACGGATTTTGCGCTTGCTGGGGTAGGTCTCGACGTGGATATCAGAGACACCTTGTTTTTGCGCGTCGATAATCATGGTGTTAATCAGGCGCACCAAAGAGTTATCGGTTTGGCTAATGGTAGGCCCAGTATCTGCGGCTTGCTCTTCTTGGCTGCTGTCTTGCTCTAAAGAGGCGCGCAATTCGCTGGCCGAAGCTGGGGCTGCCTGTGGCTCTTGCGCCCGCCCACCCACATGCCCTGCCGAGACATCTAAGCCCGCGTGGGCGTAGCTGGGTTTAATCAAATCGGCCAGTTGGGCAGCGCTGGCCAAGGCGGCCAGCACGCGCGATTGGGTTAAAAACTCCAGCGCATCGATGGTAGAGCGCAAAGACGGGTCTTCTGCCGCCACCACCAACAACCCCGGACGCAACAACAGGGGCAGCACATGCAGGCGCTGCGCCATCGCAAAGGGTACTTTTTTCAGGGCCTCGGGCTGAATCTGAAAGCGCTCCACATCCACCACCGGATAGCCCATTTTGCGTACCAGTGCCATTTGCAAGTCTGCGCGCGAGATTTGGCCGCTTTGCACCAGCATTTCACCCAACGGAGCGCCACGTTCTAGCTTTTGCTTTTCTAGCACCTCGGCCAACTGCTGGCGCGTTACCAAGCCCAAGGCGGTCAGGGCTTCGCCAATGCGTACCACAGGCATCCGTGCTTGCTGCTCTAGGGCGGTTAAAAGCTGCTCTGGGTCGACAATTGCAGCGCGCGACAGCACATTGTTCAGGCTGGCATCGCTGTGCCGCTCTGCGGTAGGCACTGGTACGGTGGGCGCAGAGGCTACTGAGTCTGGCTCCACCTCTGGCGTGGGCGTTGGTGCTTCTAGCCACTCTAGTTTTTGGTAGGCTTCGCGCGGATAAAAAACGCACTCTAGGCCGGTGCTGCCTTCTTTGGGCTGAAACAAAAATAGCCCCATGCCATTTTCTATATGCCCGACGGTGCTGCCCTGCACCGGGTCAGCATGGCGCAACGTCAGTAAAAAACGCTGTTTGGGTGCAGAAGCGGCACTATCAGGGGCTGCTTGCAAGGCTTGGTTAAGCCACAGGCTGCGAATCATGGCAAAACGCAGGGTCATGGTGGTGCGTGCTGGGGGCTGCTGCACCAAAAACAACCGTCCGGCTTGGTTGACCGATACCAACAATAGGGCGCGTGTTTGCCCATTGATAGCTTGCATATGGCAACCCAAGCCCTCGGGGTTGGCTGGTATGGGCAGATAACCGCCACCGGGGGGCAATGGCCAATCTATCGGCACTGTGTCGGCAGCGACAGATTCAGCGGGGGAAGGGGTGGCGGCATTCATGGTTTAACAAAAATCTATGGAGGTAATCGGGCCAGAAAATTACAGTATGCACACAACGCCGCGAAGCTACCACAGCAAAACTACCATAGCCTTTAACGGTGCAAACCGCGTCGGTATTGCATGGCCTCGGCCACATGGCCCACTTGGGTTTGCTCGGCCCCGGCCAAATCAGCAATCGTGCGCGCCACGCGCAAAGCGCGGTGCATCGCCCGCGCCGACCAGCCCAATCGGGCCGCCGCTTGTTGCAAAAACTGCGCGGCTGCTGGCTCTAGCAGTACATGGGCATCAATGGCTTGCCCTTGCAAGCCTTGGTTGGGTTTGCCTTGGCGCAGCAGCGCCCGCTGGCGCGCTTGCACCACACGCGCGCGCACTTGCGCGCTGGCTTCTCCTGCTGGCGTACCCAGCAGGTCTTGGGCTGGTAGGGCGGGCACTTCGATATGCAAATCAATGCGGTCGAGCAGCGGGCCACTGAGCTTGCCTTGGTAGCGGGCAATTTGGTCTGGGGTACAACGGCAGGCACGCTGACTAGCCCCCAGATAGCCGCAGGGGCAGGGGTTCATGGCTGCCACCAGTTGAAAGCGTGCCGGAAACTGCGCCCGCTGCGCGGCGCGGGCAATGGTGATGTGGCCGCTTTCTAGTGGTTCGCGCAGGGCTTCTAAGGCTGGGCGGGCAAACTCGGGCAACTCGTCAAGGAACAAAACCCCGTGGTCAGCCAAAGAGATTTCTCCGGGCCGGGGCGGCGAGCCGCCCCCCACCAAGGCCACGGCGCTGGCCGTGTGGTGCGGGCTGCAAGTGGGGCGTTGGCCCCAGCGCGCCAAATCAAAGCGCCCGGCCAAGCTGGCTACGGCAGCGCTTTGCAGCGCCTCGTCCACACTCATGTCGGGCAAAATACCCGCCAAGCGTTGCGCCAACATCGACTTGCCCGAGCCGGGCGGCCCCAGCAACAACAGGCTATGGCCGCCAGCAGCGGCCACCTCCAGCGCGCGCCGCGCACCGGCTTGGCCTTTGACATCGGCCAAATCAGCGGCCACGGCGGCTGTTTGTGCCGCTTGGGGGCTCATGCGCGCCCAGCCGTCATCGTCTGGGGCTGGGTTGGCATCCAACAAGCCACCCGGCGGCAAAAACTGGCGCACCACATCCAACAAATGGCGCGCCCGATAGACCTGTGCATCGGGCACCAGCGCGGCCTCTTCGGCACTGCCCGGCGGCAGCACGAGCCGCGCCTGCACCTGCCCGGTGTGCAGCGCCAAACTGGTAGCCAGCGCGCCACGCACCGGGCGCAACTGGCCGGACAAAGACAACTCTCCGGCAAACTCATACCCAGCCAGTTGGGTAGCATCGATTTGGCCACTGGCAGCCAAAATACCCAGCGCAATCGGCAAATCAAAGCGCCCCGAATCTTTGGGCAAATCGGCCGGGGCCAAGTTGACGGTGATGCGCTTGTTGTGCGGAAACTCCAGCCCGGCGTTTTGCAGCGCCGAACGCACCCGCTCGCGCGCCTCTTTTACCTCCACGTCAGCCAGCCCTACCAGCGTAAAACTGGGCAAGCCATTGGCCAAATGCACCTCTACCGTCACCGGCGGGGCCTGCAAGCCCAACAGGGCGCGACTTTGCACTAACGCAAGACTCATTGGTTTTTTCTCCCCAGACAGGTGCAAAAAGGCCGGATACTGGCCCTTCAGGGCTATCCCTCAATGCACCAAAACAGTGCATCGTTAAAAACTCGGCAATGCCCGCACTGTAAAGGCCAGTGACTTCAGCAAAGTTGGCACGCTCTGTGCTTAAAGCATAGAAATCCATTCCACCATCTCCACAAGAGGAACCACCATGATTGCAGCATCCCTCAAAACCCTTGGCGTCGCTCTGGCCTGCGCTTTGCCCCTGTTGGCCAGCGCCCAAGTGACGGGCAACCTGAGCCTGACCAGCAACTATAAGTTTCGCGGTCAAGACCAAGATGCTAGCCGCAGCAAAGACATCAAACCAGCGCTGCAAGGGGGTTTTGACTATGCCTTTGGCGATTCTGGCTGGTATGTGGGCAACTGGAACTCTAGCGTGGACTGGTTGCCCAGCAACTCGTTAGAAGTGGACGTGTATGGCGGCTACAAATTCAAGGCCGGTGACGTAGATATGGACGTGGGCGCACTGGCCTACCTGTATCCCGGCAACAGTGTAGGCAACACGGTAGAACTGTACGGTGCCGCCACCTTTGGCCCAGTCACGGCCAAATACTCGCACACCGTCTCTAAAGATTACTTTGGCTGGGCAGGTGCCAAAACCTCGGGCAACCGTGGCCGCAACACCGGTTACCTGAACTTGGCCTTCGCCAAAGAAGTAGCCCCCAGCGTCACCTTCAAGGCGGCAGTGGGTTACACCAGTTTCTCTAGCGACATCAAAGATTCGGGCGTGCCCAATTATGTCGATTACAGCGTGGGCGGTGCCTACGATTTGGGCGGTGGCTTGTCCTTAGGTGCTGCCATTGTGGGGGCCAACAAAAAAGCCGACTTTGGTGATGTGAACAAGGCCCGTTTGCTGCTCACTCTGACCAAAACCCTCTAAGCCCACAACCCACAGCGGGCACTGGTGGTGCCCCTTTTTCTGGAGAAAAAGCAATGAAAATGGTAACTGCCATCATCAAGCCCTTCAAGCTCGACGAGGTGCGCGAGGCACTTTCGGACATGGGCGTGCAAGGCATCACAGTGACCGAGGTCAAGGGCTTTGGCCGGCAAAAGGGCCACACCGAGTTGTACCGGGGTGCTGAATATGTAGTGGACTTTCTGCCCAAGGTCAAGCTCGAAGCGGCCATTGCCGACGACTTGGTCGAGCGCGTGATTGAAGCCATCGAAACCGCCGCGCGCACCGGCAAGATTGGCGACGGCAAAATTTTTGTCTCGCCGCTAGAGCAGGTGGTACGCATTCGCACCGGCGAAAACGGCCCAGAAGCCCTTTAGGGCCATCTTTCCCCATAGCGAGAAATTGCCATGAAAAAACTCCTTGCCTCCGTTTTGCTCGGTGTAGGCTTGTTGGCCAGCACCCTGCCCGCCACGGCCCAAACCCCCAGCGCCGCAGAACCTGCCGCCGTGCTGGCTGCCCCAGCAGCAGCTGCCCCCGAGGCCGTAGCCCCCGCCACAGTGGCACCAGCAGTAGCTGCTACCCCTGAAGCTGCCCCCGAGGCCGCGCCTGCGCCCACGCTCAACTCTGGCGATACCGCTTGGATGTTGACCTCGACGCTGTTGGTGATTTTGATGATTATTCCCGGCTTGGCACTGTTTTATGGCGGTTTGGCGCGCTCCAAAAACATGCTGTCGGTGCTAGCACAGGTGTTTGTCATTTTTGCCCTGATTAGCGTGCTTTGGCCTTTGTATGGCTACACGCTGGCCTTCACTGGCGATGGCCTGTTTATCGGCGGCTTTGAAAAGCTGTTCCTCCAAGGCATTGCGCCAGATACGCTCTCTGGCCTGCTGCCCACCATTCCTGAATATGTATTTGTCGCCTTCCAAGGCACCTTTGCTGCCATCACCGTGGCACTGATTGTGGGTGCTTTTGCCGAGCGCATCAAATTCTCTGCCGTGCTGATTTTTGCTGTGCTGTGGTTTACCTTCAGCTACCTGCCCGTGGCACACATGGTTTGGGGTGGTGGTTTCTTGGCCAAAGACGGCGCACTGGACTTTGCTGGCGGCACCGTGGTACACATCAACGCCGGTATTGCTGGTTTGGTGGGTGCCTACATGGTGGGCAAGCGCATTGGCTACGGCAAAGAAGCCATGACCCCGCACAGCCTCACGCTGACGATGGTGGGTGCTTCCCTGCTGTGGGTAGGCTGGTTTGGTTTTAACGCTGGTTCTGCCGGTGCTGCCAACGGTGCTGCCGGTCTGGCCTTTATCAACACCGTGCTGGCCACGGGTGCCGCTACCTTGGCTTGGTTGGCCACTGAAGCCCTGCACAAAGGCAAAGCCTCCATGCTGGGTGCTGCGTCGGGTGCTGTGGCCGGTTTGGTGTGTATCACCCCTGCGGCTGGTTTTGTCAGCCCGATGGGTTCCATCGTCATGGGTTTGATTGTTGGCCCCATCTGCGTCTGGGGTGTGGGTGGCCTCAAGCGCCTGCTGCGCGTCGATGATGCCTTTGATGTGTTTGGCGTGCATGGCTTGGGCGGTATTGTCGGTGCGCTGCTCACCGCCGTGTTTGCTGCACAAAGTCTGGGCGGCACGGGTGGTTTGACCCCCGACACCTTCTCTATGGGCCACCAACTGTGGGTACAAACCGAGGGCGTGCTGCTGACCATCGTGTGGTCTGGCGTGGTGTCGTTCATTGCCTACAAAATCGCCGATGTGCTGGTAGGCTTGCGTGTCTCGGAAGAAGCCGAACGCGAAGGCTTGGACATCACCTCGCACGGCGAGACGGCTTACACCCGGTAAGCCGCCCCGGCCCAGCGGTGGTGTCTGGTGGTGCCACCGCTGGGATTGTTTCTCCCTGTTTTGCGACTGACTCCTCTGGCCTGTCATGGGCCATTTCACCCGCCCCGCCGGCGGGTTTTTTTATGGTTGCAAGGCGGCGCGTCAAAATGCAGTCCTATGAACCTGCTTGCCTTTGACACCAGCACCGATACCCTCTCCATCGCCGTGGCGCGCGGCCCGACCCTGTGGCAACACAGTGGCCCCGGTGCGGCCCAATCTTCGGCCACCCTCATTCCGGCCATCCAGCAACTGCTGACAGAGGCGGGCTTGGCGTTAGAACAACTCGATGCCATCGTTTTTGGCCATGGCCCCGGTTCTTTTACTGGCCTGCGTACCGCCTGCGCCATTGCCCAAGGGCTGGCCTTGGGTGCTGGGGGCGGGCGTGGCCTGCCCGTGTTGCCCGTTGATACCCTGATGGCCGTAGCCGAAGAAGCCCGCCAGCAACATGGCTGCACCCACATCGTGGCCACCTTGGATGCACGCATGAACGAGGTGTACCACGGGGCCTACCAATGGCAAGATGGCTGCTGGCAAACCCCAGCAGATTTTGGTCTGTGCGCCCCCGAAGCCCTGCCTGTGCCCAAGGGCTGGACAGTCGCTGGCAACGCCCAAGCCGCTTATGGGCAGCGCTTGGCCGCACACGCCCAGCATGTGCTGGCTTGGCCCACTGCTACCGCCTTGCTGCGCTTAGCCCCAGCGCTGCTGGCCGCCGGAGCAGCCGTGCCCGCAGACCAAGCCCTGCCGCGCTATGTGCGCGACAAAGTGGCCAAAACCACCGCCGAACGCGAAGCCGAACGTGCTGCCCTGCAACCATGAGCGCCCAAATCTCCCCCCTTGCATCTTCTAATAGCGCAGTCTTCAAACCCGAGGTGCGCTTGCAAGCTTTAGGCATCAACGATTTAGATGCCCTACTGGCCATAGAACAGCGGGCCTACGCGCACCCGTGGACGCGCGGCAACTTTACCGATGCGCTGGCCAGTGGCTATCAAATTCAACTGCTCAAAGGCGGCACTGAGCTACTGGGCTATTTTGTGGCTATGCCCGGTGTGGAGGAGGCCCACCTGCTCAACCTGACCGTGGCCCCAGAGTTTCAGGGGCAAGGCTGGGCGCGTTTGCTACTGGATGCGTTGGCACTGTGGGCGCGCGGCCAAAACGCCCAATGGCTGTGGCTAGAAGTGCGCGTCAGCAACCTGCGCGCGCGGCAAATTTACGAGCGCTACGGCTTTCGGCGCGTGGGTGAGCGCAAACGCTACTACCCAGCAGCCGATGGAATGCGCGAAGATGCCATCGTCATGAGCGTGCCACTATGAGCCTGCATTTAGATGCCCGCCAACGGGCCATGCTGCAAGAAATGGGCGTGCAAGTGTGGTCGCCCGCCCCCACCATCAGCCACACCAACCATGCGCCGCTGATGCCAGCACCCGTAACCACTGCACCGCCACAGGCCGCAGCAGTGGCAGCAGCACCGCGCCCACAGACGGCCAAGCCACCTGCCACGCTGGCCCCCATGCCTGCCGCAGCGCCCCACAACAGTGGGCACGCACTGCCACAGCCAGTGCTGCACCCACCACAGCGGCTTTACCCAAGCACCGACGGCACCAACCATGGGCAGATTTGGTTGCTAGTGGCCGAAGGCGAGCCAGACACAGACCCGCTGGCCGACGAAGCTGGCGCACTGCTGCACAACATGCTGCAAGCGCTGCAACTGCACCAGCCCCCAGCACAGGTGTTCTTTTGTGGCGTAGAGCTGACCAGCAGCAGTTTTACCAGCGCCCTGCAAACCCCACCCCAGTCTGTGTTGCCAACCTACCTAGAGCAGGTACAACCCACAATGGTGCTGCTGATGGGACGCTTGGCCGCCCGTGCTGTGCTAGGCCGCCAAGAGCCACTGGGCCAACTGCGCGCCTTGCCACACCACATCGGCCCCTACCCGGCCATCGTGACCTACGAAGCCCCCTATTTGCTACGCCACGGCAAATACAAAGCCGCTGCTTGGGCTGATTTGTGCCGCGCCCGTGCTTTGGTACAAGCAGCCAAGCAATGCTAATTAATTAGTTTTAAGACAAGCCGTTATTTATTGCTTGTGTACCCACGCCTCTGACAAATGCTGCTGCCACCACTGTGTAAAAGTGTTGGCTGGCAGTGGGCGTGCAAACAAATATCCCTGCCCTTGATCGCACCCCAAGGTATGCAAAAAACGGTGCTGTTCAGAGGTTTCTACCCCTTCAGCTACCGTTCGCAGGCTCAAGCTGTGGGCCAGTTGCACGATGGAGCGAACGATTTGTTCATCCTGACGGTTATCGCCCAGTCGCCGCACAAACGACTGGTCAATTTTTAACACATCCATAGGCAGCCGACTCAAATACGACAGCGATGAATACCCGGTGCCAAAATCATCCATAGACAGCGACACCCCCAACCCCTTCAAGCGCTCACAAATGCGTACCCCTTCTTGCGGGTTGACCATCGCCACGCGCTCGGTCAACTCCAAGTCCAGCATGGAGGGCGGTACACCACTGACGCGCAGCCGGTCTGCCACCAACTCTGGCAAATCTTGTTTCCAAAACTGCCCTGCCGACACATTCACGCTCACTTGCAGCCAGCCCAGACCACTGGCTTGCCATGTCTTAATCTGTGTCAATGCCTGCTCTAGCACCCAGGTGCCCAGCGGCACGATAAGCCCACTGTCTTCTGCCACTGGAATAAAGACATCTGGGGCCATTATCCCGAGCGTCGGACTGTTCCAGCGCAGTAAGGCTTCGGCCCCCAGCAGCAGCCCAGTGGTCAAATCGAGCTTGGGCTGAAAATGCAGTGTTAATTCATCCGTTCCGACAGCACTACGCAAGGAGCGCTCAATGGCCACCCTGAATGCCGACTGCTGGGCCATGTCTGCACTAAAAAAACTGTAGCCACTGCGTCCGTTGTGCTTGGCTTCGTACATGGCACTATCGGCATTACGCATCAAGGTTTGCACACTGCGGGCATCATCAGGAAACATGGCCACACCAATCGAGGCCGACAACTTCAGTTCGCCTTGGCTGGTCAAAAAGGGCTGCGCCATAGCCGCCAGCAGTTTGTGTACACACGCCTGCGCCCCAGTCTGATCTATAGGTGCCATCAGCAAAATGAACTCATCGCCTCCTTGGCGGCAAACCGTGTCTTGGGCGCGCAAGTTAGCTTGTAAGCGGCGGCTCACTTCAATCAAGACTTCATCGCCTACATCGTGCCCATGTACGTCGTTGACCTCTTTGAAATGGTCCAAATCCAGAAACAACACGGCAAACTGCGTGCGCTCGCGGGTACCTACCCGAATAGCCTGCTCTAGCCGGTCACGCAATAAATGGCGGTTGGGCGTATTGGTGAGTAAATCGTAAAAAGCCAAGCGCTCAATTTGTTCTTCTGACGCTTTTCGGATGGATAAATCACTGAAAACGCCAACAAAACTCTCTGGCAGACTACCTTCCTTTGACACCCGACTGACGCGCAGCCACTGCGGATACACCGCGCCATCTTTGCGCCGGTTCCATATTTCGCCTTCCCAGTGGCCGTAGGTTTGCAACTCGTGCCAAAACTGGCGATAAAACGCCAAATCATGCCGCCCGGATGCCAACAAAGACGGATTTCTGCCCATGACTTCGGCTTCGGCATAGCCGGTAATGCGCTGAAAAGCCGCATTCACCTGCACAATCGTATTGCGCTCATCGCAAATCAGCACACCTTCTGAGCCTTGGTTGAACACCGCCATAGCCCATTGCAGGCGCTGCTCAATTTGGCGCTGAGCGGTTACTTCAGTGCTGATGCCGGCCACAGCAAAAATGCGCCCGCGCTCGTCTTTGAGTGGAAATTTGTGCCCAATAAAATGGCGTTTAGGCCCACCGCGCAATTGCAGGGTTTCGTCCACTGCAATCGGGCGCTGGTTGAGGAATACCTGATGATCGTGCTGCACCTGCAACTGCAATTCGGCTGGACTGAGCCACTCCTGACGTGTATGTCCCAGCAGTTCATCGGGCTTTCGCTCTAACACTTTGGCCAGATGTGCGTTGGCCAGCACACAGCACCCTTCGCGGTCAAATGCGTAAACCAACACATTGGCGTTGTCCAACACGGCTCGAAAGATGCGGTTATCGCGCTCACGACAGGCTTGATCGGTGCGGTCTAATAGCAGCAACAAGCGATGGCCATCAAGGTGAAACGCCGCATTGAGCACGCTAACATGCCCTTCCATCGTATGCTCTGCGCCTTGGGCATCTCGAACTATCCAATCGCGCAGTATGGGATGGCGCTCTGGGCAAGCCTCTTTCAGGGCCTGAGCCAATCGCGCATCGTTGGGCATTCCTAGCAGGCGAAATACCGAGTGGTTGAGCACTTGTCGATGGTACTGAAAACCAAAAAAATCGAGTGCTGCCGTGTTCACCTCTTGCAGCAGGCCGTGTACGTCTAGCACCAAAGCTGGCAATGGCAAGGTTTCAAACAGGGTACGGTAGCGCCCCAAGGCCACCCGGGTTTCAACTTGGGCGCTTTTTAGTACCTGGTTTTGTACCTCTAACTCTGCTTGGTATTGATGCAGGCTCTCTTGGGCGCGTGCCAGCATGGTAGGGGTGACAGGCGCATCGTACATACCTATGCTGTTCGATTTGGATGCGTCATCGGTGACCATGAAAAACCTTCCATCAAACTGCGATGACCGTATTGGGTTCAACCACCGCACCTTTGTACCAGCCCGAGATGTTGACATGGCTGACCACCGCACCAAACTCATGCCCACTGACTGGGGCCACGTTCATAACGAACCAGCGCTGCTCGGTGGGCGAATGGCAAGGGTATTGCAGGCTAAAAAATGGCAACGTACCCTCTAGCACGGCACGCACCCCGCGCACTGCGCGTCGGGCATATTCGTCTCCAATCTCATCGCCCCCTTTGCAGGCATCAAAATAATTGGCTCCTGGGCCAGAGTGGGCCAGTTGGCTGTCTCCGTTGGCACGGGCAAAGTTACGCCAAGCCGCGTTGACCATACTGATATAGCCGTCTTGTTCCAGCACAGCAACATGTTCAGGCAGGGCATCAATGATTGATTGCAGGCGCCGCAAGTCACGAAACACCGTTACATCTACAAACGTACACACCACGCCGCGCTGCTGGCTAGAGGGCACCCGATAGGGCAGCAACCGGCACAGGAACATGCGCCCATCTTCTGCCAAAATCTCGCGCTCTTGCATCCGGTCAGTTAGCAGCGTGCGGCGAATTTCCTCCATCAAACTGGGGTACTTGAGGCGGTGGCCAATGTCATCCAACGGGCGACCAACATCGGAATCGCGCAGCTTGAACAGCTCTAGCGCATCTGGGCTAAACCGTGTCAGGTTCAAATCTTGATCGACAAACACGGTGGCTACGCCTACCGCTTTGGTCATGCTGTCCATGTCGGAGTTGAGACGACTGAGGATGGAGGTTTTTTCTTGAAACTCGGCGTTAACGGTGTTGAGTTCCTCATTGACCGATTGCAGCTCTTCATTAGAGCTTTGCAGCTCCTCATTGGAGGCCATCATCTCTTCGTTGGTGGCCTGTAGTTCTTCGTTGGAGGTTTCTAATTCTTCAATCGTGGCTTGCAAACTCTCGCGTGTGGCCATGAGCTCGCGCTCCAAAATTTCCACTCTGGCCATCGTTTCGCTGGCTACGTCAATCGGCACAGCGGTTTGCTCATTGGTTTGTGCAGGCGCGTTGGCTAAGCGTTCAAAGCAAAGCAACACAAAGCGCTCTTCGCCATGTAGGCGCAATGGTTGCGCCACCAAGCGCAGCGCCACTGCTTCATCGGTGCCTATGCTGATACGCAACACATCAGACACCAATTTGACACCATCTTTGGTCGCCTTGAACACCAGCGCCGATGCTGACGGAATGAGTGCATCAGGCAGCACACGGTGGATATCTAAGCTGGCCAGCCCTTCACGGATTTGAAAAAACGACTTCATGTCGCCAAACAAATGAACCACTTGGTGTTGATCGTTGACCAACATCGCTGGCGGGACATAGGCCGACATCAACGCGGACAAGGCAGCATCGACCACCGGCGCATCAGAAGGGGCTGTGCGTGCAAGGCTATTGACCAATCGCTTGCCCATCGGGGCTAACACAGCAGGGCCAGGCATGGTGGTTTCATAGACCAGCGGCAAAATGCCGGCGGTGCGCTGAAATATCTTGTGCTTGATGCTCAAGGTACTAAAACCTGTGCTGGCCCCCGATAGGGACTCGCTGGAGCCTAAAAACAGATAGGCATCGGGCTTGACAGCGTATTGCAAACGCCGCTGCGCTCTGTCTTGGGCTTCGGGGCGGAAGTAAATCAGGGTATTGCGGCAGGTTACCAAATCCATGCGGGTAAACGGCGGGTCTTCTAGTAAATTGTGGCGCGCAAAAACAATGACTTGTCTTAACTCAGGTTTAACCACAAAGTAACTGCCATTTTTGACGAAAAAGCGTTCTAGCCGGGCCGGTGTCAGTTCTACCGCTGCAGATTCTGGGTACTGCCCTTGGGCCGCTACATCAATGTTTTGCTGGTTGATATCGGTAGCAAAAATCTTCAGGCTTGGCCAACGCCGCTCGCGCTCGAAGGCTTCCATAAACAGCATGGCCAAGGTGTAGGCTTCTTCGCCAGTGGATGAGCCAGCCACCCACACCCGGATGGTGCTGCCACCGCTGGCTTGTTGCACCAGTTGGGCAATTGCCTTTTCAGACAACAACTCGAATGATTCGGGGTCACGAAAGAAACTGGTCACGGAAATCAGCAATTCGCGGCGCAGCACGAACAACTCGGCACGGTCTTGCTCGGCCAAATCCAGATAGGTCTGCAAATTGGGCATGTGCCGCACCTGCATACGCCGCTGAATACGCCGCATCACGGTGCCCGATTTGTAATCTTGAAAATTAATACCGCCGGTTTGCTTGAGCAATTGCAGCAGCGATTGCAATGCCTCGCTTTCAGTAAGGTGCTCGCTGCGGGCAGGCACGTCAGCGGGTGTACGCACTGGCTCATAGGGCAGGTTTTGGATGTGTGACAACACCCGTGCGCCCAAATGTTGAGCAGGCAAAACCTCATCGACCACCCCGGTAGCAATCACACTGCGGGGCATACCATCAAACTTGGCCTGCTCAGGGTCTTGTGCCAGCAAAAAACCGCCAGCAGCGTTAATGGCCACTGCCCCGCGTGTGCCATCAGAGCCTGTGCCCGACAACACTACCCCCAATGCCCGTGAACCATAAGCCTCTGACAAAGAGCCAAAGAAAATATCAATGGGCAGCGTTAGGCCGTGCGGGCTTTTGGGCGATAAATGGAACTGCTCTCCAGACACGCGCATAACCGCGCCCGGCGGTATCAGGTACACCTGATTGGCTTGCACCGGCATACCGTCTTCCACCATCTGCACCGGCATACGGGTATGCCGCGACAGCAGATTGTTCATCATGCTTTTGTGGTCTGGTGACAAATGCTGCACCACCACATAGGCAGCCCCACTATCGGGGGCGCAGTGATCAAAGAACTGTTCTAGCGCCTCCAATCCACCTGCCGAGGCTCCGATGCCCACTACATAACCGTCAAAATGTGCGCCGGGCGGGAAGGTATTTTTAGTGGTACGGGTGACTCTGCTCACGATACTTGTTCCTGATTGCTAGGTTCTTGGTGCGGCATACGCTCAGATAGGGCAGCCAGCGCCAGCGCTACGCCCCTACAAGAGGTGAATACGCGCGTTTTGGGAGGCACACGCTGCAAAGCGGCAACCCCCCCACCGCCCAGCCATAGGCTAACTTTTGGCGGCATGGATTGCATAAGTAAACTAAGTTCGCGCTGCGTCAAGCGAGGGGCGCAGGCAGCGCTAAGCGACAAAGCTAGCACCCGCGCACCAAACAACTCGACAGCAGCCAACATTTCTGCCAGTGGAACGTTGGCCCCCAAATTAATCACCCGCGCCCCTTCACTGCGAAGCACGGCTTCGAGCATAGACAAGCCCAGCGTGTGGCATTCACCCGGCAGCGTGGCCAGCAATACGGTGGTAGGCACAGGCGGGGGGGCTAGAGTGGGGGTAGTGGCCAGCACCCGCTGTACCACAGCAGACAGGCTATGCTCTTCTAGCACGCGCACACCTTGTTGCGCCCATCCTTGGCCCACAGCCAACAACAGCGGCCCCAATAAATCGTCGGCAAAAGCTGCTGGCCCAAGTTGCATCATTTGTTGGCGCAACCAAGCCTCACAGCGTTCGGGTTGGCCTTGGCGTATCCACAGCAATAGGGTGCTTAGGGTGTCGCTGGCAAGCGTTGCCGTGGTGGCTTGCACCGCCAAAGGAAAGCGCAGCACAACGCCCGATTTTTCGCCATTGGCCATGCGAATCATTGCAAAGCGCAATTGGGTTACCGTGGTAGCGTCGTACAAGCGTGCACCGGCAGCATTACGTCGCGCCAATGGAAATCCGTAGCGAGATTCCCATTTACGCAAAGTGCTTGTGGCCACGCCCAGCTCTGCAGCCAGTACGCCCACAGAGACCCCATATTTTTCAGACAGCACAATTCCCCTAATATACGGGGCCATTCTACTGTCCAACTTAGAGTTGGACGTGATTTACATCAATCCCACACCAGGTCTGCGTCATACCCACGACACAGTGCAATGCCATAATCGGGTTTTCCCGCGTTTTACCCCTCCTAATTTTTTATGGAAACCTACCCGAGTCGGTAGCTTTCAGCTCTCAGGCCAGCTGCCGGGGCTGAAAGCGCCCCCCGCCACCCCCCGCCAGCCTGTTACCCCTGGGAGCGAGCCATGCTCAATATTTTTACGCTTGCCAATGGGCGCCTCGTACAGCAAGAAATCGAAGCCCTAGAAGACCTGTCGCACTTCAAGCCCATTTGGGTCGATTTGCAATCGCCCACCTTGGACGAAAAACGCTGGGTCAAGCAACACTACGGCCTGTCCATCCCTGAAGATGCGATGGACGAAGACATCGAAGAATCGGCCCGTTTTTACGAAGAAGACAACGGCGAATTGCACATTCGCAGTGACTTTTTGATTGACGACGAAGAAGACCCACGCTCGGTGCGCGTAGCGTTTATCCTCAACCTGATTAACCCCGATTTGCGTAGCAAAGGCGTACTGTTTTCTATCCACGAAGAGGATATTCCGGTGTTTCGCCTTCTGCGCCTGCGTGCGCGCCGCGCCACCGGCTTGATTGAAGACGCGCGCGAAGTGCTACTGCGCCTGTTTGATACCGATGCCGAATACTCTGCCGACACCCTAGAAGGCATTTACGATGATTTGGAACATGTGAGCAGCCAAGTGCTTTCGGGCAGCGTGACCGATGCCCGTGCCAGCGAAGTGCTTTCGGCCATTGCGCGCCAAGAAGACTTGAATGGCCGCATTCGGCGCAACGTCATGGACACGCGCCGCGCCGTCAGCTTCATGATGCGTAGCAAAATGCTCAACGCTGAGCAGTTTGAAGATGCGCGGCAAATTTTGCGCGACATTGACTCGCTCGACAGCCACACCGCGTTTTTGTTCGACAAAATCAACTTTTTGATGGATGCCACGGTTGGTTTTATCAACATCAACCAAAACAAAATCATCAAAATGTTCTCGGTGGCCAGCGTTGCCTTGCTGCCGCCCACGCTAATTGCCAGCGTCTATGGCATGAACTTTCAGTACATGCCCGAGTTGGCGCAAAAGTGGGGCTACCCCTACGCGCTAGGGCTGATGCTGGCCAGTGCCTTGGTGCCCATGTGGTACTTTCGCAAGCGCGGCTGGCTCAAATAAACCTGCCGCGCTAGGCGCTTTGCCAAGGGCGCTTTACTTTTCGACGAAGGCACGCTCAATTACAAAATCGCCCGGCGTAGTGGTGTTGCCTTCCTTAAAACCGCGCTGCTCCATCATCTCTTTCAGGTCGGCCAGCATGGCGGGGCTGCCGCACAGCATGACGCGGTCGGTTTCGGGGTTGAGTGCTGGCAGGCCGATGTTTTGCGGGAAGGTGCCGTTGTTAATCAGGTCGGTGATGCGGCCTTGGTTGCGGAACGACTCGCGCGTGACAGTGGGGTAGTAAATCAGCTTGTCTTTGACGATATCGCCCAAAAACTCGTGCGCGGGCAGGTCTTTCTCGAACAGCTCTTGGTAGGCCAGTTCTTGCACTTGGCGCACGCCATGCACCACCACTACCTTGTCAAAGCGTTCGTAGGTTTCAGGGTCACGCGCTACGGCCAGCCACGGGGCCAAGCCGGTGCCAGTGCCAATTAAATACAGGTTTTTGCCGGGTAGCAGGTAGTCAATCAGCAAGGTGCCAGTGGGCTTTTTACCGACGATGATGGTGTCACCCACTTGGATATGTTGCAGGCGCGAAGTGAGCGGGCCATCTTCTACTTTGATAGACAAAAACTCTAAATGCTCCTCGTAATTGGGGCTGGCGATAGAGTAGGCACGCAGGAGCGGTTTGCCATCAACGCGCAGGCCAATCATGGTGAAGTGGCCGTTGGAGAAGCGCAACGCAGTGTCGCGGGTGGTGGTAAAGCTAAACAGCCGGTCTGTCCAGTGGTGGACAGACAGCACACGTTCTTCGAGAAAAGCGCTCATGATGGATAAAAAAGTAAGGAAGCAGAGGCCCATTTTTCAGGGAAAACCCGTTCATTTTCCCACGTTGCTTCCCACCATAGGTTAGCTGCTTATACCTGCCAAGACCAGCACAGCCTGCAACACAAAAAAATTGAGTCTGCCTACAGGGCTTGCAGCAGGCCCCGAACCATATGGTCGGCATAGCGGCTGGCCACGGTGCGGATAAAGTGCGGAAAGTCCACCACCGCTTGCTCATCGGCACGGTCAGAGATGGCGCGCACGGCGGCAAAGGGCACGCCATAATCAATACACACTTGGGCCACGGCGGCACCTTCCATCTCTACAGCCAGCACCTCATGGCCGGCGGCTAACAGGTTGGCGCGCAGTGCCTTAGAGACCTCAGCGCTGATAACAAACTGGTCGCCACTGGCCATCAGCCCTTGGTGCAAACGTGGCCCACCGGTGGGGGCGCTTTGTTCTGCTGCCCAATGGGTGCCCACTTGGGCCACGCAAGATTGCGCCGCTGCCCACAACAACGCCGACAAAGCTGGGTCGCAAGGCAGGCGCACCGCGCCATAGCCCGGTACCTGCCAGCGGGCAAACAACGGCGTGGCATCCATATCGTGCTGCACATAATCTTGCGCCACCACCACGTCACCCACCTGCACGCCTTGGCCAATGCCCCCGGCCACGCCGGTAAAAACGATGCGTGTGGCGGCAAAGCGCTCAATCAGGGCGCTGGCAGTGGTGGCTGCCGCCACCTTGCCAATGCCCGACAGGGCCAGCACCACCGGCTGCCCATGCAAGTACCCCTGCCAGAAGCTGCGGCCCGCATGGCGGGTGCAGACTGGCTGCTCTAGACTGTGGTGCAGGCCGGCCTGCTCTTGCGGCAAAGCGCTCAAAATGGCTGTAATCATTAGGGTTTGCGCGTGAAAATGAATGGACAAACTTGTCCACATCTCCATAGAATGGCATGATGTTGGGTTGCTAGGTTATGAGAGCCTCCCCCCGCCATCAAAGCCACATTGCATTTGTGTGCTGTTCAGAATTTTATGGGAATCTGACCCCTATTTCTTGCGATTTTTCTTTTATGGCCTGCACGCACTGGGGAGGTATTTCGCATCAATAGTAGTTCCACTACCTGTAAAACCAGCCACAGTGGTGTTGCCACAAGCCCAAGTGGCCCCGCCGTTGTTGGTGCTAAAAGTAAGTTTTTCACCAGTGGCTTGGCCACTGGTGATGTTGATGCTGATGGTGCCTGTTGGAAAAGTACCCGCAATGGTGTTGCTAAGCGTGCTGTATTTACCAACCAATGTAGCATTAATTTGCCCAGCAGTCGCTGTTGCCGTGGGGCCGACAAGGGTGGGCCAAGCATTGTTGTCTGTGGCCCATTCGGTAAGTTGTGATTTAAGTCCACTTCCTAAACTGACTGCTTCTGTCACCTGCGCGCGCACTAAGTAATCTTGGTAAGCTGGTAAGGCAACCGCAGCCAAAATGCCGATGATGGCCACCACAATCATCAGCTCAATCAGCGTAAACCCTTTTTGTAATGTACGCAACACAGCAAGCCCCTCAAAAGTCTAATAGATAGTTTCTAAAGGCAATTTTTATACCAACCAACAAAAAAGGGAGGTAAGCCTCCCTTTTTTGAAATGTTAAAGCTAAATTATGGCTTGCAAGCGTTAGGCAGGTACTTCGCATCGATATCTGTACCACTACCAGTAGCACCATCTACTGTAGTGTTACCGCAAGCCCAAGTAGAACCACCATTGGCTGTGGTGAAAGTCAGTTTCTTAGTGTCAGCTTTACCTGTCTTCATAGTCACAGTAACAACACCAGCAGGATAAGTTCCGGCAATGGTATCAGTCACTTCGCTGTATTTACCTACCAAGGTAGCATTAATTTGACCTGCGACAGGGGTAACGCCAGGCGCAACCAGCTTGGTAGGCCAGGCATTTTTGTCAGCACCGTATTCAGACAAAGGCGACTTCAAGCCGCCACCCAAAGACACGGCTTCAGACACTTGAGCACGAACCATGTAGTCTTGGTACGCAGGCAAAGCCACGGCAGCCAAAATACCAATAATCGCTACCACGATCATCAGTTCGATCAGGGTAAAACCTTTTTGCAGATTGCGTTTCATGAGTCTCTCCTTAGAGTACGTTGGTAAGTAACAACCTGCAGAAGGATTCTTCAGGTTCACTAGGCTATAAGCAGCTTGCGTGCCAACTTGCTGGGGGGCGGCCAAGTGCAAGCAGCTGTATCGGCAGGCGGGCAAAACCCTAGCATCTGTAAGATTTGTCTTACAAAGCCTGCCTTTTTAGGCCTGGGCCTGACATTTTTGTCGTGCAATTGTGTCAAGCCTTGGGATGCAGGGCGCGCAGCATGGCATGGTGCAAGATGGCGTTCATGCGCGTTTGGTAGCCTTTGCCTTGGCTTTTTAACCAGACCAGCACATCCGAATCCACTCATACAGTGGTGGACGTTTTGATCGGCTTATAGAACGGGTTTTGCATGGCGTTTTGCCAAAATGCCTCGTCCAGCGGCGCAATCTCGCTGTAATCAATGTCGCTGTCTGGTAGTGCAGACAGTGCCTTGAGTTCAGCTTTTTGCGCTGCCGTCAGTGGCGGTAGGTGGTTCAAGTCCACTTCATAGCGAACAGTTTTGTTCACAAAGCGGGCTTCATCCCGGCGCAGACCTTCGCTTAGTTCAGTGCAATCCAAGCTCATAAGCCACACCCACTTGATGGGCCAACACTGCCAAGCGCTTGTCTAGCGTCCAAAGCTGGGTGCCTCGACACATTAACGCACCAGCCAACAGGCTCATATCAACAAAGCCACAACCACGACCATAAAGTTGTCGGCGCGCCAGCAGCTCTATCATTTCTAACGGAGTGGCTACGGGCACCATCTCCAGCGCTTGCAATAACTCAATGATGTTGTGCCGATTCGGTGGCGTGCCACAGGCAATTTCGACCACCACATACGGATGGCAGCGCACCAGCCCAGACTCCAGCAAATCGACCAAACGCTGATTGCTTTGCTTAAAATGGCCCACCCACACCGAGGTATCAACCAACACACTCATGGTGCGGGTGCCTGACGCTGGCGCGGTGCCAGTTCTATCTCGGGCAGCTGTCCACCCAAAGCGGCCAAGCGTTTAGCCGCCTGTTGCTGGATAAACGCCTTGATGCACTCGCACATCAATTCAGACTTTTCTATACCCGGAGGTGCCAAGCCCAGCGCCTTGGCAAACAAAGCATCATCAATGGTAACGGTGGTTGGCATGTTTGAACTCCTTATGAGCGCATTCCCCACCCTAGCCGCTAGGCAGGGTGCGGGTCAAGCGAGCGGCACTTGCAAAGAAAAAATTGGGGTCAGATTCCAATTTAGGATTTGCAGTGGTCTATTTCACCACCATCGTACAAGAGAACGCGCTATCTTGTCGATGGTTTGCGCCTCAAGTGGTTGCCAAGCCTTGGGGTGCAGGGCGCGCAGCATAGCCTGGCGCAAAATGGCATTCATTCGCGTTGGGTAGCCTTTGCCTTGGCTTTTTAACCAGCCTCGTAGCTTGGATTGCGTGCAATTTAAATTTTGGGTTATATCGGCATAATTAGATTCTGACCCCGATTTTTTGACCCCCATTCTTTTGATTTTTTCAGCAGCAGCGCTTGGTAGGTGCTTGCACAGCAGCCCGATTCGCCGTTAGACTCTGGCCTGCTGCGCGCACAAGGCGCGGCACGGGTTTAGCAGCCCGGTTTCACTTGGCGCAGTCGCCGCATCTCCCTTTTGGGGCAGCGGCTTTTTGTTTTACGCTGCGCGCATGGCCCATTTTTGGTGGGCTGTGTGGGGACGCTCGCAAGGGCGTGCCGGTTCCAAGTGCCGGTCTGCTAACCCCGCATGGTCTGCCACCCAACCTTTTAGCAGGGGAAGGGTGACGGGTTTATCACTTGTCCACTTGGAGCCATCATGGCTGACACCTTCTCCCACCGCACCGCCGCGCCACCTAGCGCGCAGGTGTT
>CAYMAC010000011.1:0-94179 GCA_964388325.1 uncultured Simplicispira sp.
TACCCACCATCCAGACTGGCTCCAGCACCGGGCTGCGTTGCAGCTTGGCCAGCAAGTCGGTACCAATGTTGCCAGGCCCAATCAGGGCGCATTTGATTTTGTTGCTCAATTTCGTTCTCTCAAAAAACAGGACAAACAGGAGACTCAGTGTTGCAGGAAGTCCAGCACCATACGGTTGAACTTGTCGGCATGTTCCCACTGCGCCCAGTGACCGCACTGGTTAAAAATATGCAGTTCGGCGTTCGGAATACCCCAAAGCAAGCGCAGGCCAATGTCCATTGGCACGAAGCGGTCGTCGCGGCCCCAAATGACCAGGGTCTGCGCTTTGATTTCACTCAGGCGCGGCCCATAGTTGGTGAATTGCTTGGGATTCGCGGCTAAGCTCTTGACGAAGTTTTCTAGGTGTTCTTGGCGTGCGAGCATGTTGTCAAGGCGAGCTTGGTACAGCGCGTCAGTCAGGCTACTGCTGTCGAAAACGAAGACGGCCATCATCGCTTTCAGGTTCTCAATGGTCGGTTCACGATAGAGCTTTTGCAGCAGCTTGATGCCTTCGGTGGGCATCGGCACAAATTGGCTTGGGCCACCAGTGCCGCCACCCATCAAAATCAACTTGCCAACGCGGCTTGGATGGGCCAGCGCAAAGGCAACCGCACTGTGCCCTCCCATTGAATTGCCAATCAGGTGTACCTTCTCCAGTCCTAGCGCATCCACGAAGCCCTTGATAGCACGGGCGTTCAACTCGGAACGCGAGCCAGTGCAGACGATGGGGTCGCTCTTGCTCCAGCCTGGGCAGTCGAGCAAAATCACGCGGTAACCGGCAGCGACCAGCGGCTCCACGTTGCGGTTGAAGTTGGCCCAGCCGCTGGCACCGGGGCCGGAGCCGTGCAACATGATGAGGGTCTCGGTGCTGCTGCCACAGTCGTTGTAGTGCAGTTGGACTTGGAGGTCGCCCTCTTGGATGCGGATGAACTTGCTGGTACCGGCATCGGTCAGTGGGGATGGGATGCTCATGGTTGGTTTTCCTTGTCTGTGGGGGTAGATGCGCCGGATTAGCCCTGAAATGGGCCAGAACCAAAGCCGATGGGCGCTGGTGCGGCATCAACCAAGCGCGAGAAGAGATTCGCAAAATCCTCGTTCTTACCGTCCTTGCCAGAATGCAGCGTCATTTCCGCAGCAAATTCGGCATCGACTGCGGCCCAGTCTTCTGTTGTCAGGTACTTGCGAATCAGCGGCAGCACCACGCTCTCTTCCAGCATCATGTGGTTGCGGTAAAAATCGGCGTAGGCATCGAAAGCTTGGGCAAAGCCCGAAATGTCGCTCAGACTGACCAAATAGCTTTCGAGCGCCTGCTGCAAGGCGGCGATGCGCTGGGCGGCAGCACCGTGCTGAACCGCCAATTGGGCCAGCGCCTCGGCACCTTCGCCGGTGCGCTTGGTCAAAAACTGGAACAGTAAATCCTCTTTCGGGTGATGGCGCTTCTCGGCATAGGCATCGAGATAATGCACCATCGCTTGGAACAGCTTGAGGTCGGGCTGCAGCTTGCCAGCCGCAACTTCCTTGAGCATGAAGCGGATAGCGTGCAGGATGGCAGCCAGCGATTGGTGCTCTTCAGCAATGATGTGCAGGGCTTGCATGGGAGATTTTTCTTTGGAGGGGTATCAGGTGGACAGCATTTCTTGGTGCTTGCTGGCCAGACCGAGGTAACTTTCGATGACACGCGGGTCGTTGCGTAGCATTTCGGCCTCGCCCTGCATCTTCACCGCACCGTTTTCCAGCACATAGGCGTAGTCGGCCACCTGCAAGGCGGCACGGGCGTTTTGCTCTACCAGCAAAATCGAGACACCACGTCGGCGCAGTTCGCTGATGATGCGAAAAATTTCGCGCACAATCAGCGGGGCCAAACCCAGGCTCGGCTCGTCGAGCATCAGTAACTTGGGCTTGGCCATCAGCGCGCGGCCAACTGCCAGCATCTGGCGCTCGCCGCCCGACATCGTTCCGGCCTGTTGCTGGCGGCGCTCTTTCAGGCGCGGAAACAAGGCATAGACCTCTTCCATAGTTTGCGCGTGATCGCGGTGTCCCATGCGGTTGCGCTGGAAAGCGCCCAGCAACAGGTTGTCCTCAATCGTCATGGTGCCAAACAGCTCGCGCTTCTCCGGCACTAGGGTGAGGCCGCGCACCACCATGCGCTCAACCTCTGGCACCTGCTCAATACTGCCGTCAAAAGTGATTTGACCGGCAGATGGCAATAGCCCCATGATGGCCGACAGCGTGGTTGTCTTGCCAGCACCGTTAGGCCCAATCACCGTGACAATTTTGCCCTCGCCGACCTCCAAGCTCACCTTGGTGACTGCCTCGACCTTGCCGTAGGCAACCGACAGGTCTTTGACTTCCAATATGTTCTTGCCCATATCAAACCCCTCCCAGATAGGCTTCGAGGACGGCCGGGTCCTTTTGAATCTCTTCCGGCAAGCCTTGTGCAATCTTCTCGCCAAACTCCATGACGACAACACGGTCAACCAGATTCATCACAAAATCCATGTCGTGCTCGACAATCAGCACGGCCATGCCTTCTGACTTCAAACGCTTGAGTAGCGCGGTCAGCGCTTGTTTCTCCTTCAGGCGCAAACCTGCAGCAGGCTCATCGAGTAGCAGCAGGCAGGGGTCGGAGCAGAGCGCGCGGGCAATTTCCAAGAGGCGCTGTTGACCGAGTGCCAGACTACCCGCTTCGACATGCATGAACTCGCCCAGACCGACGCGCTCGACCTGTATGGCCGCTTCGCGCAGCAGACGCGCTTCTTCTGCCCGGTCCAGCCGCCAAGCAGCCGGTAGCACGCCTTGGCTGCCGCGCCGATGGGCACCGATGGCAACGTTCTCGAGCACGCTCATGTTGGGCAACAGGCGCACATGCTGGAAAGTTCGGCTCATGCCCAGTGCAGCAATGTCGCGTGAGCTGCGCCCAGCTACCGATTGCCCACGGAACAACACATCGCCAGAAGTGGGTGTGTCCACGCCCGAGAGTTGGTTGAACATCGTGCTTTTGCCCGCCCCGTTGGGGCCAATCAGCGCGAGGATTTCACCTGCCTCTACATGCAGGCTCATGTTGTTGTTCGCAACCAAGCCACCAAATTTGCGGGTAACGTTTTTTGCTTCCAAAATCACCTCGCCATGCGGCGGCTGTACCTTCTTGGGCAGTGGCTCGGCGTTGGCATCAATCTTTTTCGGCTCGTGCTTGACTGGCACCAAGCGGGCCAGCAGCGGCCATAAGCCGTCGCGCGCCTTGTGCAGCACCACAATCATCAACAAGCCAAAAACGATGACTTCAAAGTGGCCGGCTGAGCCAAACAACTTGGGCAAAATATCTTGCAGCCATTGTTTGAGCACCGTAATCACACCCGCCCCCACCAGCGCGCCCCAAACCTGTCCGGCCCCCCCAACGACGGCCATGAACAGGTATTCAATACCGATATGCAGGCCAAACGGGGTCGGGTTCACGAAGCGCTGTAAGTGGGCATAGAGCCACCCAGCGGCACAGGCTTGCAGCGCAGCCAGCAAAAAGATGACCATACGCGCACGCGAGGTATCCACCCCCATGGCCTCGGCCATCACCACTCCGCCCTTGAGTGCACGGATAGCGCGGCCTTCGCGCGAGTCCAGCAGGTTTTTGGTGGTGAACAAGGCTGCCAGCACGAAAGCCCAAACCAAGTAGTAGTAATAGCGGTTGTCAATCAGCTCAAAGCCAAAGAGGCTGATGGCTGGCAGGTCAGACAAACCGGCGTGGCCGCCGAGGAACTCCATGTTGCCGAACAGGAAGTACAGGCTAATGCCCCACGCCATCGTGCCCAGCGGTAGGTAGTGACCAGACAGCTTGAGCGTGACTGAGCCTAGGAAAATCGCGACCGCCGCCGTAATCAGCAAGCCAAGCAACAAGGCAATCCACGGGGACGCACCGGCACTGAATGTCAACCAGCCCGGCAAGTTGCTACCGGCGGTCAACCAAGCCGTAGTGTAGGCACCAAGGCCAACAAAAGCTGCTTGGCCAAAAGAGGTTAGCCCGCCAACACCCGTCAGCAGCACTAGCCCCAGTGCCACCAGTGCCGACAGGCCCACATAGTTGAGCAGCGTAACGTAGAACTCGGGCAGCAGCAAAGGTGCAACCAGCAGCGCAAGCAAGAAAACCGCCAGAACCCAACGGGGGTCTATCCAGCCTTTGCCACTGGTGCTAGTGCTGACATGGCCGTGGTCCTCCTCCTCGACATGGTGCGTTGACCACGACAAGTAAACCAGCACTGGGATGATTAGCGTGAACACCAGCACATCTTTGAAGGCACTGGCCCAGAAAGATGAGAAAGATTCCAGCAGACCAACGATGATGGCACCACCTGCGGCCAGCGGGTACGAGGCCAGACCACCGATGATGGCCGCGACAAAACCTTTTAAGCCAATCAAAAAGCCCGAGTCGTAATAAACGGTTGTCAGCGGCGCTACAAGCAGACCTGACAACACGCCAATCAGCGCCGCGACCAAAAAAGTTTGGCGGCCTGCCAGCGCTGGCGAAATACCCATCAGGCGGGCACCGTTGCGGTTGATGGCCGTGGCCAGCAAAGCCTTGCCAGTCAGTGTACGGTTGAAGAAAAAGAACAGCCCGGCAATCAACAGCCCGGCAGCCAGCAGCACGGCGATGGTATGGCCACCAATCATCAGCGTGCCCAGTTCAATCTGCGCTTCGCTGAAGGGTGCTGTGCGCGAGCCTTCCGGCCCAAACAAAACCAGACCCAAGCCGACCATGAGCATATGCAGAGCGACCGAAATAATCAGCAAAACCAACACCGATGCTTCCGCCACCGGCTGAAAGGCAACGCGATAAATCATCGGCCCAAGCGGCACGACAATCAGCAGCGCGAGTACCGCCTTGACCAGTTGTGGCATTGCCTGTAGCGGCAACACAAAAAGCAGCCCCGCAATGGCCACCGGATAGGCAAGGTTCCACAGCAGCGACTTACCAAGTTGCTTGCGCCCCGGCGGATTGGCGATGGCATCGGTCACCAGCGTGATGATGCCGAAGCCAAGCAGCAGCCAAATCGTGCCGGGGGTGTGGCCAGTTTCCAGCGCGGCCATGGTCAAAGCACCCCAAGCAAGGAACTCGCCCTGTGGGATAAAAATGATTCGGGTAACAGCAAAAACCAAGACGAGCGCCAGCGCTAACAGGCCGTAAATCGCGCCGTTGGTAATGCCGTCTTGTGCCAATAGGGCAAAGATTGATGCATCCATCAAAGGACTCCTGAACGAACACAGCAAGGAGGCTCAACACCTCCTTGCTGCAATCGACGGTAAAACAAGGAAAAAAAGGACAGGCGGCCAGTGAGTGGTCTTACTTAACCAGCTTCCATTGGCCGTTTTCCACCTTGATTAGAACGATGGCGTTGGCATCGTAGCCAGCATGGTCTTTGGCACTCATCGAGTACACGCCGTTGGTGCCCACCAGCTTCGTGGTCTTCTCAATACCATCGCGCACGGCGTTGCGGAATTCTGGTGTGCCAGCCTTCAGCTTGGCTTTCTGTGCAGCCAGAATGCCGTTTTGTGCCAACAACCAAGCATCCCACGTAGCGCCAGCGAAGGTGGAACGTGAATCTGGGCCGTGCTTGGCTTCCAGTTCCTTGATGAAGGCGGTGGCATTCTTTTTGTTTGGATGGCTGTCAGGCAGCTGCTCGGCCACCAGCACCGGCCCGACCGGAATCAGTGCGCCGTCAACTTGTTTGCCGCCAACACGCAAGAAATCCTTATTGGTCACGCCATGCGATTGGTAGATGGCCCCTTTGTAACCGCGCGTACGCAGCGTAATCTGCGGCATTGCGGCGGGCGTACCCGAGGCACCGATGAAGACCACATCGGGCTTAGCGGCAATTACCTTCAGCACTTGCGCTTGCACGCTGGGGTCGGCGCGGCCATAACGTTCGGTGGCCACAATCTGCACCTTGCCCTCCGCAGCCTTTTGTAGCGCCTTCAATAGCAACTCGCCCCAAGAGTCGGAGAAACCGATGAAACCGACGGTCTTGGCCCCGTTTTCCACCATGTCGGTGACGATACGGTTGACCATCAGGTCAGCGGCTGGTTCGCTACGGAAGATGTAAGTGCGCTTATCGCCCACCACCTCGAGCGGGGCGACGGAAACCATCGGGGTTTGTCCGCTGTTGGCAATGTCGGCCATAGCGTTGGCAGTGACAATCAGGTTGGGGCCAAGGATGGCATCTACCTTATCTTCCGAAATCAATTTACGCACATTCTTGGCGGCGCTGGTTGGGTCCGTGCCATCGTCTAGCACGATGAAATTGATTTTTTCGCCACCCACTGTCGTTGGCAACATCGCCACCGCCTTCTTGGTTTCGGCCCCTAGCGCAGCAGCCGGGCCAGTCAATGAGGCAATTACACCGACGTTGATGTCAGCAAAAGCTGGAGCAGCAGTCAGCGTGGCGATGGTCAAGGCAAGCAATTTTTTTTTCATGTGGAGTCTCCTTCGGGTACGGCGTAATGAATCGATGTCGTTTTATTGGGGAATACGCCGGAAAGCGCCATTCAGATAAATCAGGGCTTCGCCATCGCTGCGCTCGCGCGTGGCCAAAATCTCGCACAGGAAGGCGTTGTGCGTGCTTTCGTCATACACCTTGATGACGCGACAATCAAAAGCAGCCAGTGCGTTGTCTAGGGTGGGGCTACCGCTGACCAATGTGCTCCAGTTGCCGTGGTTGAAGCGGGCTTCGCCATGCACCTCTTTGACCATGCCAGCAAAGGCTTTGGCCACATCTTCTTGGTCGCCTGCCAGAATGTTTACGCACAGCGCACCGCTGCGCATGATGACGTCGCTGGCTAAAACGTTCTTATTGACAAAGACCACCAAACGCGGCGGATCGGCAGTGACCGAGCACACTGCCGTGGCGGTCAGGCCAGCGCGCTGGTCTCCATCCTTGCCGGTGATGATGGACACACCAACGGCAAAGTGGCGCATACCGTAGCGGTGTACGTCTGGCGTAATCACTGGCAGCGCCGCCAGTTCTGGATTCGGCTTCCAGTCTAGCTTTTGGTTGATTGCTTGGCTCAATTTTGTCTCCCTTTTTTCTTTTAGACTGTCGCTGTTGGCTTCACGCCGAACGGGTTAGGTTGTGGCAGCGGATTGCCCAGGAGATGGCCGCCCAGCAGGTCGCCAATGTTGTCTTGGTTTTGCGTGATGTGATTAGCACCGACCAAGATGTCGCGCATCTGGCGCTGGATGGGGCTATTCATCCAGATGCCGCGCGTCGAGGTTTTCTTAAAAATCATATGTGCTGCGTCGAAGCAATCGCCACCGGTGAACTGGTTGGATGCAAAGTGGCGAATGCGAACATCGGTCGGCACCAGCTTGCCCTGCGATGCATAGCTCCAAGCCTCTTCCGTGTTCTGGAGGATGCGGCTGGAGGCTCCCAAAATTTTGGCGTAAGCCTCGCCTAGCTTGCTCTTGATGAAAGGGTCGTTGACCGCAGCACCGACAGCTTGGTTGATGTTCTGGCGCGGCACCATATGATCGATGTAGAGATCAACCATGCCACGCGCCATACCAACAATCACCGAGGAAACTGCAGCGTAAAAGACATAGAAGAAAGGCATCTTGTACAGATTAGCCACATGGCCGTGCGATTCTTCGTCGTAGGCACCGATGATGTGGCAGCGGTAGCTTGGAATAAAGACGTTTTGGAGCATTAGCTTTTTCGAGCCAGTGCCTGCCAAGCCGACTACATGCCAGTCATCGACAATTTCATATTGCTGGCGCTGAATCCAGAAGGAGCGAAACTCCATCTCGCCCTGTTCATTCTTGACGCGCCCACCGACAAACGCACCGCCTTCACAGTGGTCGCAGCCGCTTGAAGTAAGCCATTCACCATTGAGCACATAGCCGCCATCGACGCGCTCGACCGTACCGAACGGCGCGTAGGAGGAGGAAACCAGCTTCGTGTTGTCTTCGCCCCACAGCTCATCACCCACTTGTTCGGGCAGCAGACCAACCTCGAACGGATGCACGCCGAGCACCATTACGTTCCAAGCGCTTGATGGGCAGCCACGCGCCAGCTCCATCAGGACGCGGTTAATAGTGTTGGGGTGCATTTCATAACCACCCCAGCGCTTGGGTTGGGTGATTTTGAAAAAACCGGCATCCTTAAAAGCCTGAATCGTTTCTTGCGGCACCATACGGGCCTTTTCGCAGGCTTCGGCACGTTCGCGCAACATCGGGATGAGGTCGCGGGCGCGCTGGACGATTTCGTCTTCGGTCGGAATGGTATTTTGGGTCATTTCTTGTATCTGCTTGGTAGGGGCTATAGGTAAAAACAGCTGGGAGGGAGTTAGTTCGGCGCGGCACTGACAACGCCGTAACCGGCAATCCACTCATTGATTGGGCGGTAATAATCCTGACGGGCGGTGTAGGGGCCATTGGCAGCCAAAGCAGCAAAGGCGGCCACCCAAGTGCGGATTTCGTGCGTCGAGCGACCCGCCACCTTGGATATTTCGTCAACCGAGAAATCGTCGATTTCGGACAATCGTCCCTCCATCAGCAAGCGGATGAAGTTCAAGTCCCATTCTGGGTTCAGCGGTGTCAGGTCGCATTCGGCCGTGCCAAACACTTGGCCGGTGGCGATGGTGCGCGCTTGGCGGGCAGCCCGAAATTCCGGCGTAGGGTTGCGGCCTGCAATGAGGAAATTGGCGATGTCTTCATTCGCGCCTGCTAACAGTGGCACGGGTGGTTCATGCGATAGGCCACCCGTGCCCAAAATCAGTACCCGTTGGTTGAGCTTGGCAATGAACTTTCCGACTGCCTCGCCCAGCTTGCGTACGCGGCGGTAAGGGCCAAATGGAGGTGCCACCGAGTTGATAATGATGGGGATGACCGGATACCGTGTCAGGCTGCCGGTGGTCTCTTCGAGCGTCTGGGTACAGCCATGGTCGACTTGCAGCCGGTGCGAAATCGCGATATCGATATCGCTGTCCAGAATATGCTTGGCCAAATCAAGTGCCAAATCTTTGGGAATAGACAGGGAACCGGGCAGTGTTTTATAGTCGGCCACCGATTCCGCCGCCGTGGCAATCACAAAGGGCGGCATCAGGTCATAGAACAAGCCGTTGTAGTGGTCTGGGGCAAAGACGATAATCAGCTCTGGGTCAAAAGATTCCACTTCGGCCTTCGCTTTGGCCAAAACGGCATCGACTTCTGCTGAGACCTCAGCACCGGGGTTATTCAGGCCACGCAACGGGGTGTGCGATAGGCATTTCAAGTAAATGCTCATAAAAAACCATCAAGAATTGATTGAGACAAGCCTTCCCCATCAGGAGCCAGAATGCACCTGTCGGCCAAGGCAATAAAAAAGGGGAGGCACACAGAGAACTGGTGCCGCATGGGCATCAGCCAGAAGCGCTGCAATGGATGGTCATGACTTGTCTCCGTAGGTGTTTTATTGATGCACGAATTCTAGGAATCGCTGCCCAACGGAGCAAAACTATTTGGCAGATGTGCACAATGTGCACAGATTCTGTTTAGCCTCTATTCAACAAAATGCCTATGCAAGCCCGTCCCATGCAAGCACCCAGCGGTGCCAGCTATCGCTTCGTGCAGAGCCTGAGCCGTGGTCTGTCTATCCTGAGCGCCATCAGCCTTTCGCCTAACGGCTGGGCCAGCAGTGCTGACCTCAGTGCGGCCACTGGTTTGCACCGAACCACCGTGCGCCGCATGTTAGAAACCCTGCAATCGGAGGGCTATGTCCGACGCAGCGCTTCGGACGACAGCTACCGCCTGAACCACAAAGTTCGCCAGTTGAGCGACGGTTTTACAGACGATGAATGGATATCGGAAATTGCCAACCCAGTGCTAGGTGAACTGCTGCAAAAAATCGTCTGGCCATCGGATTTAAGTACCTTGGATGGCGATTGCATGATTGTGCGCGAGACAACGCACCGCTTCAGTCCGCTGTCTTTTCACCGTGCCATGATTCGCCAGCGTATGCCGCTGCTGTTCACTGCCGTCGGCCGCGCTTATCTGGCTTTCTGCGGTGACGAAGAACGGGAAAACTTGTTGCGCCTGTTGGCTGCTGGTGACGACGAACAGGCCAGCTTGGCGCGCAATCGGTCGTTGGTAGATGCCTTGTTTGAAAAAATCCGCCGCGATGGCTATGCCAGCAACGATGGCGAATGGTCATCGCAAGGCAAGATTGGTGCAATAGCCGTACCGATACGGCACCGGGGTCAAATTTTGGCTTGCATCAATGTAATCTTCTTGCGAAAAGCGCTAAGCATTCACGATGCGGCCCAACGCTACTTGCCGCTGTTGCTGGCTGCAGTCACCAAAATTGAAGCCCGTCTGGAAAACAATAACGCTACCCTGAGCAGCAACCAGAAAAGCGCATAGACATCGCACCACCAAAACCAGCACTTTGCCAGTTGATTAAGATGTTTCGTCCTTGGGTAATAACTGTGCAGCCGGATTGAGAACACTGGTTTGCGCGCGAAAGTAACCCAACACCGTGGCCACACTTTGGTGGCCGGTCATAGACATCGTATCGGCCAGCGGCACATTTTGCCGCCCCGCTTCGGTCACAAAACCGGAGCGCAAAGAGTGTGCCGAAAAATCCCCCTCTAACCCCGCCAAGGCGCAACGTGCCTGCACAATGTCGCGCACCGATGCTGCCGACAATGGCCCGCCCAAATGCCCGCCTTTCAGCACGCGCCGAAAAATCGGCCCACTGGTGATGCCACTGGCCTCTAACCAAGCGTGCAGCGCCTGCCCGGCCAAGCCCAAAATAGGTTTGTGGTTTTCTGGCCGGTCTTGGCCGCTTTGGTTGGTTTTAGAGTGTTGCAGGGTATAGACAAACTCATTTGGCCCTAAGCGTTGCAGGCAGTGCATTTCGGCCTCCACCACTTCAGAGCGCCGCCGTCCGCCACTGGCCCAAGCAAACAACAACAAAGCCCGGTCACGTTGCCCACGCAAAGAGTCGTCACAGGTAGCCAGCAGGGCTTGTAGCGGTTTTTTGGTCAAGGCGGCTTTTTTTTGCGCTAAAGCGCCGCGCCGGGCATAAGCCTTGCGCGTGCGCGAGAGCAAATCGCGCACCTGCACATCCATGCACGGATTGGCCAAGCCGCGCAACTGGTGCGCTTTGGACATCACCGCTACCCGGTGCGCCAGTGTGGCATAGGCCATCGGGCCACTTTTGCCTTTGTAGCCCTCTTTTTCTAATTGCGCGGCGATGGCGGCAGGCAATTCTGCTGCCAAGCCCTTGGCCGTGATGCGCTGGGCGTGGTCCACGATGAACTGAAACACACAAGCCACCGGCAGCGGCAATTGGATACGGCTGCCATAGCGCAAGGCGTACCACGCCGCCCAATAACGCATCGCCGCGCGGTAGCTGGCCACGGTGTTGGCCGATTCGCCTTCTTGCATCAGCGCATCGATGGCGCTTTGCGTGTCATCGCTCAAGCCACTGGGCTGTAAAGCAGCAGCGTGATGCAGCAAAGAGAGAGGATTTTCTATGGCTGGCATGTTGTTTGTTATAAAAAATATGTTAGATGTATGATATATTACAAATAATAGAAATAACCCACGATAAGCATTCATTATCGTGACCTATTTTATAAAGAAGGCCCCAGCATCCTATGAATTTCCCTGTTTCTAGCCCCCGTGGCATCCAATACGAAGATGTGGCCCAAGCCGCTGATGCCCTGTTGCACGAAGGCTTGCGCCCGACCATTGAACGTATCCGCCAGCGCATAGGCCGAGGCTCGCCCAATACCGTCAGTCCGATGTTGGAGCGCTGGTTTGCTGGTCTAGGACAGCGCTTGCAGGGCAGTGCCACCGCGCCCGAACAGGCCGATGGTTTGCCGCCGGTGCTGTGGCAAGCGGTGCAAGATGGGTGGCTGCAAGCCTGCCAGCAGGCCGAACAACAGGCCGCCGCCGCCTACCGTGCCGACCACGAAGCCTTGGCACAGCAAGCCCAACAGTTAGAGCAAGACCGTGCCCAGATGAACGCGCGTGAAACTGCGCTGAATGAGCGCCTACGCGCCTTAGAAGAATCTTTGCAGCTGTGTACGCAACAACTGCACGAAAGCAACGAACGCTGGAAAGCCAGCCAGCGCAGCCTAGCCCAGCGCGAAACCGAAATGAGCGCGCAACAGGGTTTATTCGAGCGCCTATCGGCACAACACGCCGCCTTGCAGCAGCGCCTAGAAGAAGTGCAAACCCAAGCCCAGCTAGAACGCCAGCAACTGCAAGAGCACTACCAGCAAAATGAGCGCCGCTGGATGACCGAGGTAGACCGCGCCCGCCAGCAAAACAAGCAACTGAGCCAACAGTTTGAGCAACAATTGCAGGCGCAAGAACGCCAAAACATCCAAGCGCAAACCCAGCTAGAGCAACAACTGGCTACCCAGCAACAACAAGCACAGCAGCAAGTGCAGCAACAACAAACACAAATCGCCCATTTGCAGCAGCAACTGGCCTTGGCGCAAGGCCAAGCCAGTCAAGCCACCTTGTTACTAACGCAATGGCAAAGCCAGCCAGCCGCTGGCACCCCCGTTAAAGAGCAAGCGCCAGAACGTAAACGCCCCAGTTTGCGCCCGGCATTGCGGCGCAGTGCCGTGTTTACCAAGCGTTTGCAGCGTGGCATCTAGCTACACCGCCGTATTTTTTGCAGCCCATGCAGCTTGCAAAAGCTGCTCTCAGCAAAATTCTCGTGTGCAGGCAGTGTAGAGTGTGCCAAGGTCTGCGTCTCTGTTGTTTTCTCCTGCACTTGCTGAAAGGTTTGCCATGCCCCGTTCCACTGCTGCCCGCGCTTCCCGCGCCTCCGTTGCCAAGGTACCTAAGATGCCCGCTAAAGTGCCGCGCCATTTTGCTGTAGTGGGTGCTGGCTTGGCGGGCATTGCTTGCGCCCGCACCCTGTTGCAGGCAGGGCATCGGGTAACGGTGTTTGAACAGGCCGAGCGTGTGGGCGGACGCACCGCCAGCCATGAGTCCCCCTTTGGCAGTTTTGATGCCGGAGCGCAATATTTCACTATCCGTGACGAACGCTTTGCCTTGGCCTTAGATACTGTGCCCGGCCTCTATCGCCCTTGGAGCGCCAATGCCATCCGCGTCTTAGATGCCACCGGCCATGTGGCCTCGCCCAGCCAACCCCCCGGAGAGGCCCATTGGGTAGCCGCCCCCAGCATGGACGCTTTGGCCAGCGCTTGGGCCGAGCCGCTGCAACAAGGCGGGCACCTGCACACCCAAGCACAAGTAGTAGCCATTGAGCGCGACCCCATCCACACCCCACAGTGGCAATTGCGTATCCAAGGCCCGGCGGACGCACAACAGGTGGTAGCTGGTTTTGATGCGGTGCTGTTGGCCCAACCGGCTGACTTGGCCCGCATGTTGCTCACGCAATCCCAAATCGCCCCAGCGATGGCGGCAGAAATTGCGGGCGTCATTACCGCTCCGTGCTGGACGATGATGCTGGCCTTTCCACATGCGGTGCATCCCGGCACACTGGGGCCGCAATGGAATGCAGCACGCAGCACCCACCACCGCATTGCATGGCTGGCGCGTGAGTCCTCCAAACCACAGCGCGGCTTGGTAGAGCGCTGGACTGTGCAAGCCAGCCCGGCATGGTCACACGAGCATTTGCACGATGACCCCAGCCGCGTGCAAGCCAAGCTGCTCAAAGCCTTTGCCGAAGTAACCGGCATCCACGCCCAACCCGAGTATGTAGAAATGCGTCGCTGGGCCTATGCCCAAACCACCCAGCCGCTAGGCAAAACCCATTTAATCGACAGTGAACTCAACATCGGGGCCTGTGGTGATTGGTGTTTAGGCCATCGCTTAGAAGATGCCTTTATTTCTGGCCTAGAGCTGGCTTTGGCCGCAGACTTTAGTGCCAACTTTGAGCACAACATCATGCAGGCGATGCTTGATGCAGCAAAGGACTTGCCAGACGAGCAATGAGCCACCAACGCGCTTACCGGGGCCGCTTTGCCCCGTCCCCTACCGGGCCGCTTCATGCTGGCTCATTGGTGGCAGCGCTGGCCAGTTGGTTGGACGCACGCGCTTGGAACGGTGGCCACGGTGGGCGCTGGCTGGTACGCATCGAAGATGTGGATACCCCGCGCTGCCTGCCCGGTGCCGCAGAAATCATCTTGCACCAGTTGGCCGCCTGTGGGCTACATCCCGATGGGCCGGTGCTGTACCAATCTGCGCGCTCTGCTGCTTACCAGCAAGCGCTAGAGCAACTGCAGGTACAAGGTTTAGCTTACCCCTGTGCCTGCTCACGCAAGGACATCGCGGCCGTCTGTGCCGCACAAGGCCACACCCCAGAGCGCCACGCCACCTTGCCCTACCCCGGCACTTGCCGCAATGGTTTACATGGTGGTGCTGCGCGTGCTTGGCGTTTTAACACGCAAGCAGCGCCGACGGTCCACTGGCAAGACCGGCGTTTGGGGCCGCAACAGCAAAACGTGGCCCAAGCCGTGGGCGATTTTGTGCTACGCCGTGCCGATGGCCTGTGGGCTTACCAGTTGGCCGTGGTGGTCGATGATGCTGCCCAAGGCATTAGCCATATCGTGCGCGGCCAAGATTTGGCCGACAATACGCCGCGCCAAATGCTGTTGCAACAAGCGCTGAATCTGTCAAGTCCACGGTATTTGCACACGCCGCTGGTCTGTGCAGCCGATGGCGAGAAACTCTCCAAACAGCATGGTGCCCCAGCCATCGATGTAAGCCAGCCGCTACAAGCGTTATCGGCTGCCGCCCAAGTGCTCGGGCTTACAAAACTGACATCTGAACCGGCTACACTGTCCGATGCCCTGAACCTGTGGGTACAAGCTTGGTCGCATCTCTACAATCAGCCCCTGTGACTGAAATTTCTCCTACCCCTCCTTCTGCGCTGCCCGACAGCGCCGCCCCCGCTGGCGTGGCCTATCCCAAGACCATCAAAAGCTTTGTGCGCCGCGCTGGACGCACCACCACCGGCCAAACCAAGGCCTTTGCCGAGTTGGGGCCGCGCTTCATCCTGCCTTACCGCCCGCAGCCCTTGGATGCACTGGCCGCCTTTGGTCGTGCAGCGCCTTTGGTGCTAGAAATTGGTTTTGGCATGGGCGAGGCCACCGCGCACATTGCGCGTGTGCGCCCCAACGATAACTTTTTGTGTTGTGAAGTACATGAACCTGGCGTAGGTGCTTTGCTCAAGCGCATTGGCGAGCAAGACTTGCACAACATCCGCATCTTGCAACACGATGCCGTAGAAGTGATAGACCATATGTTGCCTCTGGCCAGTTTGGATGGCATCCATATCTTTTTCCCAGACCCGTGGCACAAAAAAAAGCACAACAAGCGCCGCTTGATTCAGCCACCGTTAGTGGCTAAGTTGGCAACAAAACTTAAACCCGGCGGCTACCTGCACTGCGCTACCGACTGGCAACCCTACGCCGAACAAATGCTGCAAGTGCTAGGCATGGAACCATTGCTGCACAACAGCAGTCAACAAGCCGATGGCTACGCCTTGCAACCCGACTACCGCCCCCTGACCAAGTTTGAAAACCGAGGTCTACGCCTAGGCCACGGCGTTTGGGACTTGGTATTTTTGCGTCGCAGCTAATTTTGTTCATGAAGCCTATTTTGCAAAATCTGGTCGAAATGACAGGGCAGCGTGACCACCTGCGCCTAGAAGTTTCGGTGTTGTCCACGCTGCAAAAACTCTCCAATATTGTCGAAGTACGCGCTTTAGAGATTTTTTCGCTCGATGGTGTGGTACACCTGCGGCCACGCACTTGGAAAGGACTGCAAGAATGGGTCTCTAACGATGCCGACCCCAGCCAAGACCCGCAACGCCAGCCGCTAGAAAATTTACCAGAACTGCACACCTGTATCCAGCGCCGCGAAAGCTGTGTGATAGCCACGCCACGCCGGGGCCGCCATGTGCTGTGGTTGCCCGTATGGATGCACGACAAGGTTAGCACCTGCCTAGAAATTAGCCAAAAGCGCCCGTTCTCGGTACACCGCTTAGAAGTGATTACCGGCATTTTTAACGTCTATCAAAACTACCAAAGCTTGCTGGACTACAGTGAACGCGACGCCTTAACCGACCTGTACAACCGCAAGACCTTTGATGAGCAGTTTGCGCGCCAAGCCTATAGCAGCCTCTCCGTAACCACGGACGAACCAGCCACTGCACAGCAATGGTTGGCCGTGATTGATATTGACCATTTCAAGCAAGTCAATGACCGCTTTGGCCACCTGTATGGCGATGAGGTACTGATTTTGGTGGCCAATGTGTTGCGTAGTTCGTTTCGGGCGCAAGACCGCATTTTTCGCTTTGGCGGCGAAGAGTTTGTGGTGCTATTACGCTCTATGCAGCTGGATGAGGCGCGCAATGCGTTCAACCGCTTTCGTGAAAAAGTGCAAGAGTATCCGTTTCCACAAGTGGGCCAAGTGACGGTCAGTGTGGGTTTTGTTAATGCCACCCAAGGCTCGCCGGTAGAAATTTTGGGCCAAGCCGACCAAGCCCTGTATTACGCCAAAGAACATGGACGCAACCAAGTCTGTTTTTATGAAGATTTGATTGCCAGTGGCGATTTAGTAACCAAAATTGCCCACGATGATGTAGAGTTTTTTTAGCCTTGCGCTGGCTGGCTGCCGCCCAGCAGTTGATGGCGAATTTTTTTCATCAGCAAATCATCAAAGCTGTAAAAGCCCTTATCGCACTGCGCTAGCTCTTGCAAGGCAAATGCGGCCCCAGTGCCAAAGGCTTCACGGCGGATAGAGTCGTGAATCAGGCGTACCGTTTGGTGCGGAAAGCCAAAAATGACCTCGTGGTGGCCCACAATACCACCCAAACGCAAGGATGTGACGCTACCGTCTTGCAGTTGCAGCGATTCGGCAATTTTGCGCGCCGTGCCCGAGATTTCGGACTTTTCGCGAAAGTGCTGCTCTACCACTTCGACATCGGCAAACGGGGCAATTTCGCGCAGCATTTTGGCCGCTAACAGCAAAAAATTGATGCCTAAAGTGATGTTGGGTGAACTCATCACGCGCGTATCTTGGCCCATTTGGCGCAGGTATTCTAAATGCTCTGGGCTGTAGGCAGAGATGGCACTGACCAGCATGATGCCGCGTTGGCGCAGCACTGGGCCATAGCGATAGACGGCATCAGCCTGCGAAAAATCAACCAGCGCATCGACGGGGTGTTGGTCAAACCACTGGTCTAAGTCCAAACCTTCTAACCCTACCAACTGCACCGGCTCTAGCCCTTGCAGCGGCATGGCAGGCGCAGCACGGCCACGCATCACCCAACACAGCTCAAAACGCGAATCGCTCGACAATACGTTGACCACCGCCTTACCGGCTCTGCCATAACCTAGAACGCCTACTTTCATCAGTTTTCTCTCCTACTTGTGGTTGAATGGCCATAAGACCGCGAACACGCTCTTAGGCTGCCACTATAACCAAAGACATCTTTTCGTCATAAAATTGTGCAATAGTTCAATAGTTGTTAAATTATTGAATTGTTAGAAAGGCAAAAAACCATGAGAGTCGGTATCAACGGTATGGGGCGCATTGGGCGCTTGGCATTGCGCGCTGCTTTGGGGGCCGCAGAACGTGGTTTGGATGACCCACGCGCTGGCAACCGCTTAGAGGTGGTGCATCTGAATGAACTCAAAGGTGGTGCTGCTGCCACCGCGCATTTGCTGGCCTTTGACAGCGTACAAGGAAAATGGCGCACTTCCATCCACGCTGAGGGCGAAGAGGCCATTCTGATTGGCGAGCAACGCTTGTCCTTTAGCAGCCATGCCCAACCAGCGGACATTCCTTGGGGCGATTGGGGCGTGGATGTGGTGCTGGAATGCACCGGCAAATTTTTAACCCCCGAAACCATCCAAGGCCATCTGCAACGCGGGGCTAAGCGGGTGATTGTGGCGGCACCGGTCAAAGTGGGTGGGGTGCTAAACATGGTGGTGGGCATCAACCACCAACAATACAACCCAGCGCGTGACCAGATAGTGACGGCGGCCTCTTGCACTACCAATTGCTTGGCACCCGTGGTCAAGGTCATCCACGAAAATATTGGCATTCGGCATGGGCAAATCACCACCATCCACGACCCGACCAATACCAATCTGGTGGTCGATGCGCCGCATAAAGACCTGCGCCGCGCGCGCAGCGCTATGCTCAGTTTGGCACCCACCACTACGGGCAGCGCCAGCGCCATTGCCCTGATTTACCCCGAACTGAAAGGCAAACTCAACGGCCATGCAGTGCGTGCGCCGGTGCTCAATGCCTCACTCACCGATTGCGTGTTTGAACTGCAACGCGCCACCAGCGCCGAAGAAGTGAATGCACTGTTCAAAACGGCAGCTGAAGGAGAGTTGGCGGGCATTCTGGGCTATGAGGAGCGCCCTCTGGTCAGTGCCGATTACGCGCGCGACACGCGCAGCTCGATTATTGATGCCCTGTCCACCCTGGTAACCGATGGCACTTTGCTCAAGGTTTATGCTTGGTACGACAACGAGATGGGCTATGCCTGCCGCATGGTCGATTTGGCCTGCCACATGCAAGACGTAGGCATTTAACATGAATGCCGCCGAGCGCAACTATGCCATCGTAACGGCCTCTTATTGGGGCTTCACGCTCACCGACGGCGCTTTGCGTATGTTGGTGCTGCTGCATTTTTACCAGTTGGGCTATTCGTCGGTGACGCTGGCCTTTCTGTTTCTGCTGTACGAGGCTGCCGGTATTGCCGCCAACTTGCTGGGCGGTTGGCTGGCCACGCGCTACGGTATCACGCGCATGTTGACGGTAGGGCTGGTAACGCAAATTACCGGTTTTACGCTGCTGTCGCTGCTGAACCCAGCATGGACGGCGGCGATGTCGGTGGCTTGGGTGGTGCTGGCCCAAGGCATTTGCGGCGTGGCCAAAGACTTGACCAAAACCGCCAGCAAATCGGCCATTAAGGTAACGCAAGCCCAAGCCAAAGAGCAGGGTGCGGGCCAGTTGTTCCGCTGGGTGGCTTGGTTTACCGGCAGTAAAAATGCCATGAAAGGCATTGGCTTCTTTTTGGGTGGCTTGCTGTTGCAAACGCTGGGCTTTCAAGCCTCGCTGTGGGCGATGGCTGCCATGTTAGGGCTGGTAATGCTGGGCGTGGTCACGTCCTTGCCACAAATGATGGGCAAGAGCAAGGCTTCTGGCTCGGCCAAAGAACTGTTTGCCAAAAATGCCGGTATCAATGCGCTGGCCGCTGCCCGCGTGGTGCTGTTTGGGGCGCGTGATGTCTGGTTTGTGGTCAGTTTGCCGGTGTTTTTGTATTCGGCGGGCTGGAACTTCACCATGGTAGGCAGCTTTTTAGCCGCTTGGACGATAGGTTATGGCCTCGTGCAGGCACTGGCCCCCAGCTTGGTGCGGCGCAGCAGCGATGGCTTGAGCGCGGAAGTACCGGCGGCACGCTGGTGGTCGGCCCTGCTGGCAGTCATTCCAGTCGCCCTAGCCTTGGCGGTAGCCTTCCAAGCGCCTGCTTTAGAGTGGGTGGTGGTGGGTGGGCTGTGTCTGTTTGGCTTTGCCTTTGCTGTCAACTCCTCCGTGCATTCTTACTTGATTTTGGCCTACGCTGGCTCGGAAAAAGCCGCAGAAGATGTTGGCTTTTATTACGCCGCCAATGCCCTGGGGCGCTTTGTGGGCACCTTGCTGTCTGGGCTACTCTACCAGTGGGGTGGCTTGCTGTATGCCTTGATAGGTTCTGCGGTGATGCTAGGGCTATGCTGGCTGGCTACGCTGGCCCTGCCCACCACCAAGGCCGATGCCCACCCTAGCCCGGCCTAACGAAGAAACCAATCTATGGATGAAGCACAAGTGATTCGCGCTTTGGGCGCTCTGGCCCAAGAAACCCGCCTGCGCCTGTTTAGGTTGCTGGTGGTGGCAGGGCCACAGGGCCTGACCCCCGGCAGCATGGCTGAAACACTGGGGGCTTCTGGCACGGTGTTGTCTTTTCATTTGAAAGAACTTCATGCCGCTGGTTTGGTGCAAGTGCAGCGCCAAGGGCGCCACCAAATCTACCGCGCCGCCATCACGCCGATGAACGAGTTGCTCTCTTACCTCACGGCGCATTGTTGCCAAGGGGAATTTTGTCTCGAACCCCCCTTGCTCGACTGCACCGCTTCTTGCTCTGTATCCTCCACTCATCAGGAATCTTTTACTATGTCTAAGCCATCTGTTTATAACGTGCTGTTTATTTGTACGCACAACTCGGCGCGCAGTATCATGGCCGAAGCCCTGCTCAATCAATTGGGCGCTGGCAAGTTTCGCGCTTACAGCGCCGGTAGCCGCCCAGCCAGCCATGTGCATCCGCAAGCGCTGGCCCTGCTGCAACGCCACAAAATCCCCACCGAAGGGCTACGCAGCAAAAATTGGGAAGAATTTGCCCAGCCTGACGCGCCGCAAATGGATTTTGTGCTCACGGTATGCGACCAAGCCGCCGGTGAAACCTGCCCCCTCTGGCCGGGCCAACCTATGTCTGCCCATTGGGGCTTGCAAGACCCAGCCAGCGTCCCCAACAGCCCTGAAAACGTAGAAAAAGCCTTTAGCGAGGTTTTCCGTCTGCTGCACCGGCGCATCTCGCTATTTTTAAGCCTGCCCTTGACCAAGCTAGACCAACTCTCCTTGCAAAAAGAACTGCGCCACATCGGCAGCACTTCGGACTGATATACGAGTAGGCACATCATGGGTTTATTTGAACGCTTCTTGACTGTCTGGGTAGCCTTGGGTATTGGGGCCGGTGTGGGCTTGGGCTTGGCTTTGCCCGGTGTCTTTCACGCCATTGCGGCATTGGAGTATGCCCAAGTCAATTTAGTGGTGGCCGTGTTTATCTGGGTGATGATTTACCCGATGATGATTCAAATTGACTGGACAGCGGTCAAGGATGTGGGCAAAAAACCGCAAGGCTTGGTATTGACCTTGGTGGTGAACTGGCTGATTAAGCCGTTCACCATGGCCGCGTTGGGGGTGCTGTTTTTTCAGTATCTTTTTGCGCCGTGGGTGGATGCCCAATCGGCCAGTGAATACATTGCTGGCATGATTTTGCTGGGTGTAGCCCCCTGCACCGCAATGGTGTTTGTTTGGAGCCAATTGGTTAAAGGCGATGCCAATTACACGCTGGTGCAAGTGTCCATCAATGACCTTATCATGGTGGTGGCCTTTGCACCGATTGCTGCCTTTTTGCTGGGGGTCACCAATGTCACGGTGCCTTGGGAGACCTTGCTGCTCTCTACCGTGCTCTATGTGGTGCTGCCACTGCTGGCGGGCATGGCGACACGCTACCTATTGCAGCGGCGTTCGGCGCACGCGGTAACCGATTTTGTGGGGCGCATTAAACCGTGGTCTGTTACCGGGCTGATTGCTACCGTGGTGCTATTGTTTGGTTTTCAAGCAGGCACGATTGTGACCAAGCCGCTGGTCATTGCCATGATTGCCGTGCCGCTGATGGTGCAAACCTATGGCATCTTTTTTATCAGTTGGTGGGGGGCGCGCTGGCTCAAGTTGCCGCACAACGTGGCCGGGCCAGCCTGCCTGATTGGTACCTCCAACTTTTTTGAATTGGCCGTAGCGGTCGCGATTTCGCTGTTCGGCCTGAACTCTGGTGCGGCGCTGGCTACGGTGGTGGGCGTGCTGGTAGAAGTGCCGGTGATGCTGTCGCTGGTGGCAATGGTCAATGCTTGGAACCCTGACAAAATTGGAGCACGTCGTTCATGACCGACACCACGATTTACCACAATCCGCAATGCGGCACCTCGCGCAACACACTGGCGCTGCTGCGCCACTGCGGCATAAAGCCCACCATCATTGAGTACCTCAAAACCCCGCCCAGCCGTACCGAGCTGCAAGGGCTAATCGAGCGCATGGGGGTTTCGGTGCGCGAGGTGCTACGCCAAAAAGACACGCCCTACGACGCGCTCGATTTGGGCAATTTATGCCGCCCGTCAGAGCGGGTGCTCGACCTCTTGCCCCAGCCCTTGCCCAGCCCCTTTACCAAAGAATATGGCGAGGTGGTGTATGACCCGCGTAGTCGTCTGGCCGACTTGCCTCAAGTAGCCGCCGAGCATTTTCAGGTGCCAGATACAGCACGCCTGCGGCCCGTGCAGCCCTCTACCCATGCCCCACGCTTTTTGCTGTTGTATGGCTCGCTGCGGGCGCGCTCCTTTAGCAGGCTGCTGGTGCAAGAGACGGCGCGCTTGCTCCAAGCAATGGGCGCAGAAGTGAAAATTTTTAACCCCAGTGGCTTACCGCTGCCCGACGATGCCCCCGAAACCCACCCTAAGGTGGCTGAACTGCGCGCTTTGGCACAGTGGGCCGAAGGCATGGTCTGGTGCTCACCAGAGCGCCACGGTGCCATGACCGGCATCATGAAGGCGCAAATCGACTGGATTCCGCTGACGCAGGGTGCTATACGCCCCACCCAAGGCAAGACGCTGGCACTGATGCAAGTGTGTGGCGGCTCGCAGTCGTTCAATGCCGTGAACCAAATGCGTGTGCTGGGACGCTGGATGCGGATGCTTACTATCCCCAACCAATCTTCGGTGGCCAAGGCGTTCCAGCAGTTTGATGAACATGACCGGATGTTGCCGTCCAGCTACCACGACCGCGTGGTGGACGTACTGGAAGAGCTGGTCAAGTTCACCCTGCTGACGCGCGATGTGGCCCCCTACTTGGTCGAACGCTATAGCGAGCGCAAAGAAAGCGCCGAGGCACTGATGCGCCGCGTTAATTTGACCCAAGCGGTGTAATCCACATCTGATGCCAATGGCCACCCATATCTTGCATGAGCATTTCGACATCCACCACGCTACCTTGCAAGTAGAACCACCTGCCTACGCACAGCACTGCGGCTTGCGCGCTGGGGTTGGCGGCTGTTGCTAACGGTGGAAGGCTGCCTCAACGCAGCGTATAAAGAAGGGACAACGCGATGGATTACCTGTTGCAACTACTCAAAGGGGGAGCGGGCAATCTGGCGGCCTATTTGGCAGCCCACGTGCTGCTGTGCCTGTTGCCCGCCTTCTTTATTGCAGGGGCCATGGCGGCACTGATTCCCAAGGCCAGCATCACGCGCTGGCTGGGGCGCAACACCCCGGCTTATGTCTCTTACCCCGCCGCCGCCGTTGCTGGCTCGCTGCTGGCGGTGTGCTCTTGCACCATCGTACCCTTGTTTGCGGGCATCTATCGCAAGGGGGCGGGCATTGGCCCAGCCATCACTTTTTTGTTTTTTGCCCCGGCGGGCAACATCATGGCACTGGCCTATACCGGCAGCATTTTGGGGCTGGAGTTTGCCGCTGCGCGCTTTATTCTGTGCCTATTATTTGGTATCGGTATCGGACTGCTGATGGCCATGTTGTTTTGGCGTGATGATGCCAGCCACGATGCCCAGACCGATACCCTGTTTGCCGAGAAAGCCAGCGTCGGTTCTGCGGCCACCGGCTTGTTGCTGTCGATGGTGGCGCTGCTGATTGCTAGCACCCTCAAGCTGTGGCCTTTGACCAGCACCCTGAGCACCATCACGCTACCGCTGGCGTGGGCGCAAGATTGGCAGGCCACGCTGTTTCAATGGGTACCTTACGACACTGCCAAAGGCGAAGAAGGGGTCACCTTCCAAGGCTCGGTGTTAATTCTGCTGCTGTTGCTCATTGCCACCACCGCTTGGAAGGGCCTAGAAAACATCATCGAAGGGGCCAACCGCTGGACGTGGATTACGCTGGGCCTGACCGCTGCCACGCTGCTGGTGGCAGCCTTGCGCTTGACCCCCAGCGCCCAAGGGCTGGAATTGGCGCTGACCGGGCGTTTCTTTGGCGTCGGCCTGTGTTTGTGGTCGGTGTGGCATTACCTCCAAGCCCTAGAGGCCGATGACCGCCAAGCTTGGCTGTGGGAGGCTTGGCGTTTTGTGAAGCAAATTTTTGGGCTTCTGGTGGTGGGGGTTTTTATTGTGGGCATGGTGCGGCAAATTATCCAGCCCGAATGGATTGAAAGCCTGGCCGGAAGCAACACCGTGACCGCTAATATGGTGGCGGTGGTCTTTGGTGTTTTTATGTATTTTCCGACGCTGGTGGAAGTGCCAGTAGCCAAGATGTTCTTGGACTTGGGGATGCACCCAGGGCCATTACTGGCCTACCTGATGGCCGACCCAGAACTGAGCCTGCAAAGCATTTTGATGGTGATTGCCGTGATTGGCCGCCAAAAAACCTTTTCTTATGTCGGACTGGTGGCTATTTTTAGTGTCATGGCCGGGCTGTCGTATGGGGCTTGGGTCGATGGTATGGCGTGGCAAACGCTGGCTTTGGGTTTGGCGGCTTTTGTAGCTATTTTGGCCGGTTTGCTGGTCTGGCTGCATCGCTTGCAAGTATCGCGCTCGGCGCTATAAACTGTTTTTTCAACCCGCAAGGAGATTCTTATGTTGACTGTCAAAATCCTTGGCTCTGGCTGTGCCAACTGCAGAAAACTCGAAACCGTGGCCCGCGAAGCCGCCACCGAGGCAGGCATCGAGGCCGAGTTTGTCAAAATCACCGATATGCAGGCCATCACGGCCTATGATTTGCTCTCCACGCCGGGCTTGGTGGTGAATGAGAAGTTGGTTGCTAGCGGGCGTATTCCCAGCAAGGCCGATGTGCAAGGATGGCTGCAAGCGGCCTAAAGCAGGCAGGCTGGGCACAGGCGATGCAGCCTGCCCACAGCTAAAAGGCGATTAAACCCGTTCAGCCACCCAAGCTTGCACGCTGGCCAGCGCCGCAGGCAATTGGGCAGCGTTGGTGCCGCCAGCCATTGCCATATCCGGCTTGCCACCACCCTTGCCCCCCACTTGCTGGGCAACAAAGTTGACCAACTCGCCGGCCTTAACCTTGCCCACGCTGTCAGACGTGACACCAGCGGCCAGTTGCACCTTGTCGCCATCCACAGCGGCCAGCACGATGGCAGCGGTCTTGAGCTTGTCCTTGAGCTTGTCCAAGGTGTCGCGCAGGGTTTTGGCATCTGCGCCGGGCAGCACGGCGGCCAAGACCTTCAGGCCCTTAACATCTACGGCTTGCAGCGCCAGCTCATCGCCTTGAACCGAAGCCAGACGCCCCTTGAGCGCCATCATCTCTTTGTCCAAATCGCGCAACTGCTCTAACAAAGCCCCCACGCGCGCTGGCACATCGCTAGGCACGACGCGCAATGTGCCGGCCACTCCGCCCAGCGTTTCTTCCATGTCTTGCACATACTTGAGTGCATTCATGCCCGTGACGGCCTCAATGCGGCGCACGCCAGCGGCCACGCCACCTTCGGCAACGATAGAGAACAGGCCAATATCGCCGGTGCGCTGCACATGGGTGCCGCCGCACAGCTCACGGCTGGAGCCAATGTCTAGCACGCGCACGGTTTCGCCGTACTTTTCGCCAAACAGCATCATCGCGCCGGTTTTCTGCGCCGATTCAATGTCCATCACCCGCGCTTGGGTGGCAGCATTGGCCAAAATTTCGGCATTCACCAAGGTTTCAATCTGGCGGATTTGGGCATCGGTGACTGGGGCATTGTGGGCAAAGTCAAAGCGGGTGCGCTCGGCATTGACCAAGCTGCCTTTTTGCTGCACATGGCTGCCCAGCACTTCGCGCAGCGCTTTGTGCATCAGGTGGGTGGCGCTGTGGTTACGCACCGTGGCTTCGCGCAGTGCGGTGTTTACTTGGGCCATCACATGGTCGCCCACATTGAGCGTGCCGGTTTCTAGCGTGCCGTGGTGGCCGAATACATCGGCCTTGATTTTGAGCGTGTCGGCCACAGCAAACTGCGCCGAACCGCTGATAATCTGGCCTTGGTCACCCACTTGGCCGCCGCTTTCGGCATAGAAGGGCGTGGTATCCAGCACCACAACACCGCTTTGGCCGGATTTAATCTCAGCCACGCTCACGCCATCGACATACAGTGCGACGATTTTGGCAGCGGCTTCTTGCAAATGCTCGTAGCCGGTAAAGGTATTGCCTGCGCCAGCATAGTCCAGCGCTTTGTCCATCTTGAACTTGCCCGCAGCACGGGCTTGGGCTTTTTGCTTTTCCATTGCGGCAGCAAAACCGGCTTCATCCACGGCCACGCCGCGCTCACGGCAAACGTCGTTGGTCAAATCGAGTGGGAAGCCAAAGGTATCGTGCAGCTTGAAGGCGATGTCGCCGGGCAGGGTGTTGCTGCCATCGGCCAAGGCGCTATCCAAAATCTCCATGCCATTGGCAAGGGTTTCATAGAAGCGCTCTTCTTCGGCCTTGAGCACTTCGGTGATGCGCTGTTGCTGGGCGCGAATTTGTGGGTAAGCATCACCCATGAGCTGCGCCAAGTCCGCCACCAATTTATGGAAGAACGGTGTCTTTTGGCCGAGCTTGTAGCCGTGGCGGATGGCGCGGCGCACAATGCGGCGCTGCACATAACCCCGACCTTCGTTGCTGGGCATGACGCCATCACTGACCAAGAAGGCGGTGGCGCGGATATGGTCGGCAATCACGCGCAAGGATTTGTGACCCAAGTCGCTGCAACCCGTTTCGCGGGCAGCGGCTTTAATCAGGGCCTCAAACAGGTCAATTTCGTAGTTGCTGTGGACGTGCTGCAAGATGGCAGCTAGGCGCTCTAGCCCCATGCCGGTATCGACGCAAGGCGCGGGCAGTGGCGTGACCGAGCCATCTTCGGCCATGTTGAACTGCATGAACACGTTGTTCCAGATTTCAATGAAACGGTCGCCGTCTTCTTCGGGGCTGCCGGGGGGGCCGCCGGGGATATGCTCGCCGTGGTCGTAAAAAATCTCGGAGCAAGGGCCGCAGGGGCCGGTGTCGGCCATCATCCAGAAGTTGTCTGACTTGTAGCGTGCGCCTTTGTTGTCGCCAATACGAATCACGCGCTCAGGGGGCAGGCCGAGTTCTTTGGTCCAGATGTCGTAGGCTTCGTCGTCTTCGGCATACACCGTGACCAGCAGGCGCTCTGCGGGCAGCTTGTAAACTTCGGTCAGCAGCTCCCAAGCCCACTTCAGGCTTTCGCGCTTGAAGTAGTCACCAAAGCTCCAGTTGCCCAGCATCTCAAAAAAGGTATGGTGGCGCGCGGTGTAGCCGACGTTTTCTAAGTCGTTGTGTTTGCCGCCAGCGCGCAGGCAGGCTTGCACAGACACGGCACGCACATAGCTGCGCTTGTCGGTGCCCAAAAATACGTCTTTGAACTGCACCATGCCCGAGTTGGTGAACATCAACGTCGGGTCATTGCCCGGCACCAACGGGCTGGAGGCCACCACAGTGTGCCCCTTAGAAACAAAGAAATCTAAAAAGGTCTTGCGGATGTCGGCAACGGTAAAAATGGGTGTGCTCATGGGGGTGTTATTCGAGGGGGTATGCGGGGGCAAAATAGCCACAGATTATAGATTTGGCCTTGGGGCTGCCTTAGCCTAACAAGGCAGCCAAGCCACTGGCGCGGCGCAAGGGGGCAGCAGCGGCGCGAGCCAAAGTGCCCGCTTGGGCCTCGACCAAAGAAAAATAGCCCCTTGCGCGGGTAATGCCGGTATAAACCAGCTGGCGATTGAGCACCTGTTCACCGCTGTCGGGCAACACCAGCAGGGTGTGTTCAAACTCGGAGCCTTGGCTTTTGTGTACCGTCATGACAAAGGCGGTTTCTACATGCGCCAAGCGCCCCACGGCGACCGAGCGCGTTTGTTCACCATCCAAAAAGTAAGCGCGCAAGGCTTGCCGGTTGCTAAAGCTGGGCAACACCACGCCCACATCGCCATTAAAAATGCCCAAAGAGGCATCGTTGCGCGTCACCATCACCGGGCGGCCCACAAACCACTCGCCTTGTGGGCGCAACAGTCCGGCTTGTTGCAAGGCTTTTTGTACCAGTGGATTGAGTTGTTCATCGCCCCAAGCGCCATCATGCACAGCGCACAAAATACGAAAACGCTGGAAAGCCAACAGCACGCGCACCACCCATTGCTGGTGCTGCTCGGGCTGTTGCCAGACTTCTAAGCTAGTTTGTTGGGCTTGTTGGATTTGCTTTAGGTAATCGCGGTAGCCGGGGGCGGGGCCACGGCCTTGCACGGCCAAGGTGGCTACTTGGGCTGGTGTGCGCTGCTCTGTGGCATGGGCTATCCAGACTTCGCCGTCGTAGGACTGCTGGCCGTGGGCGTAATCTGCCAGCACTTTTCCTTGGTTGACGGCCAGCGCCAGCGCACCAATGGCACCACGAAAGCGCCGGCTTTCGCGCAACATCACGGTTTGTTGGGCCAAAGTGGGGGCGCTGGGGCTGGGGTCGCAAAACTTTGACGGGATACTGCTGCTGGTCAGTTGCTGGATATAGCTTTGGGTGGCTGGGCTGTAGCGGCCTGCTTGGGCATGGGTGCATAAATCACCCAGTACGGCACCGGCTTCTACCGAGGCCAATTGGTCTTTATCGCCCAACAAAATCAATTGCGCCGCTGCGGGCACGGCTTGCAACAGGGCAGCCATCATCTCCAAATGAATCATCGAGGTTTCATCAACGATGAGCACATCCACATCCAAGAGCTGCGCCGCATGGTGGCGAAACTGGCGCGTTTGCAAACTGGCCCCGAGCAGGGCATGGATGGTTTTGGCTTTGCCGATGCGCGCGATGAGGGCGGCTAAGTTGGGCACATGGGCCGGGCGCTCTGCGGGGGGTAACTGGTTGATGGCACGGTCGATGGAGCCTTGCAGCTCTTGTAAGGAGCTGGCGATGGATTCGCTCAGGCGCGCGGCGGCTTTGCCGGTGGGCGCGGCCAAGGCGACGCGCAGGGTTTCGGGTTGCGGGTGTAAGGCCAACAGCAGCGCCAGCAAGCGCGCGGCGGTGTAGGTTTTGCCGGTGCCCGGCCCACCGGTGATGATGCTCAAGGGGGCGCGCAGGGCAATGGCGCAGGCTACCTGTTGCCAGTTGGGTTTGTCTGGCTGGTGGGTCGTGCTGAACAGTTGTTGCAGCCAGCGTTGGGTGGCTGCGTTATCGATGTGGCTGTGGGTTTGCAAGCGTTGTTGTATCGCTGCCAGCACCTGCTGCTCATAGACCCAATAACGGCGCAGATAAAGTAGCGGGGCATCGTCGGAGCCACCCAATACCAAGGGCTGGCCTTGGTCCACGGCTTGGGCTGTGGCTACGCAATACACCAAAGGGCTGGCGCGCAAAGCCTGCGCCCAATCATGGCCACGGGTGGGTAGGCCATGTTCTGGCAGGGCTTGCCACTGTTGCCAGCATTCTTGCCAAGCCTGTCGTGCGGCGGGGGGCCAGTCTATATCCGGGCGGTAGGGGGTTTGCAGGGTTTCCATCGGCAGACAGGTATGGCCGCGCCCTTCCATCTGCGTGAGTAAGGCAGCCGCCATGAGCACGGGAACCGAAACATCGGGGTCTAGCTGCCACAAAAAGCGGGCAAAGGCGCTATCGAGCTGGCGCAACCAGCCTGCATCAGACCAAGTACGCAATTGCGCCAACGCCTGTTCTGGGGTAATAGAAGGGTGGTTCACGAGCGGTCTCCGCCAAACATGGCTTGCATACCTTGCAGGCAGTCTATCGAGGGGGGCACCCAGCAAATGCCTTGCTCTGGCCCGGCAATGCCACGGATAAAGAAATACAAGGCACCGCCCAAATGTTGCTCTGGTTGGTAGGCTGCGCCCAAGCGTTGTTGCAATAGGCGGTGCAGGGCAAATTGGTACAGAATGGCTTGCACATCGTAGCGGCGCAATACCATTTCTTCTTGCATGGCGGCCAGGCTGTAATCGGCATCTTGCTGGCCTAAGCGGCTGGATTTGTAATCTAACACCCAATAGCGCCCGGCATGACAAAACACCAAATCGGCAAACCCCATCAACATGCCGTGCAATTGGCTGCTTTGTAGCCGGGGCCGCTGAAGATGAGAAAAAATATGCTCTTGGCATAAGCCATCTAACACCGTGGTATCAATGGCTTGGGCGGGTAGCCAAAATTCCATTTCGGGCACCAAAGCACCATCTAAACTGCACAGCGCCGTGGACAGCGTGGGCAGCGGGGTTTGTACCACCTGTTGCAGCCATTGCAGCAGTTCGGCCGCTTCTGCGCCGTGACCAGCGCGTTCGCAGCGTGCTAACAGGGCTTTTTGCCGCGCTTCAGCACCTTGCAGGGCGAAGTGGCCAGCGGCCAGCCATTCGAGTTGCTCGTGCAAGAAATTGCCGCTCAAGGCTCCCGGCTTAAAGCGGTGTGCAATGGCTTGCTCGCCCACAAGGTCGCCCACCGGGGGGGGGCTGGGCTCGTTAGCGCTCCATTCGTCTTGCGCGCGTCGGGCGGCCAGCGTAGTGCGTGCGCTGGTGCTGCCATAGACTACTCTGGTCAGGCGCGAGTAACTAGAGACGCTCCAAGAACGGTCAAAATTGGCAACATACTCGGGCAGGTGCTCGGCCAAATCGGCAGGTTGTGCCAACGCTGGCAAGAGGGTAAGTGGCACCGCTTGCTCTGCCGGGGTGGCCGCTTGCAACAAGATGGGGCCACCGGCCACGGCTTGCAGCACCAGTAGCCAGTCGGACGCGGCGCGTTCTTTGGGGCCTCCTAGCAGATAGCCCAAGGCGCTCAGGTGGCTTTGGCAGCGTGGGCTGTTGCCTTTTTTAATCGCCGCAAAGCCTACCCACAAGGCATGGCGCGCGCGCGTCAGAGCGACGTAAAGCAGGCGCAAATCTTCGCGCAGACGCTCTTGCTCGGCCACTTGCCGGGTTTTATCGCACAGCTCCAACACCAATTGCGGCGTGCCTTGGGTATCGGGCACGGTAGCAAATTGGTCGCGCCCCGAAACCGCCCGAAAATCAAAGGCAAAGGGCAGCAGCACCAGCGGGTATTCCAGTCCTTTGCTTTTGTGGATGGTGACGACTTTGACCAAATCCGCATCGCTTTCTAGGCGCAGTAGTTGCTCGTCGCTGTCTTGGGCGGGGGCGCTGATTTTGAGTTCTAACCAACGGATAAGGGCTTGCTCGCCGTCTAAATCGGTGCTGGCGCTGTGCAATAGCTCGGCCAGATGCAAAAAGTTAGTCAGGCGGCGCTCACCATCGCCTTCGGGGGCTGCCAGCCAACGCGCGGCCCAGCCCAAACGCTGCAAAGATTGGCGCAGCATGGCCAACACGCCTTGCTGTGTCCAAACTTGGTGCAGCTGGCGCATCTGGTCGCAGTAGGCATCAAAGGCTTCATCGTGGCTGGTGTACCAAGCCAGTTCATCGATGCTTAGGCCGACGGTGCGTGTGGCCAAAGCGGCACGCACCAAGGCGGCATCTTGTGGCGTGGCCACACCACGCAACCAGTGCAGCAGGTCTTGGGCTTCGCTGCCATGAAACACCGAATCGCGCTCGGACAGATAGACCGAGGCCACGCGCCGCTGCTGCAAGGCATGGCGCACCACGGCGGCTTCTTTGCCGGTGCGTACCAAAATGGCGATATCTGCCGGGCGCAGGCGCGTAAATTGGCCTTCTGCATCCAATAAACCGGTTTGGGCATCTGCCAGCCAAGCCACTACCTGCTCGGCACACTGGGCGGCAAAGCGCCAGCGCAGGGTGTCGGTGTCTTGCACTTGGTCCACATCATGCACGATGGTCAGGGCAGCAGGGGCGGGCAGACCGGCAATGTGCAAGCGTTCACTACGCCCCTGGGCCTTGACTTGGACAAAGGGCAAGCGGCTACCGCCATCGCTGGCACCGCTGCTGCTGTCATTGCTGGTTGTGGGGCCAGCACTGCGGAATAAAAATGCCCCTTCGGGGTGGCGGCTGGGGTTGCTCTCGGCTTGTAAAAATAGCCGATTGACGGCGGTGACCAAATCGTGCGTGGAGCGGTAATTGGTATCTAAGGCGTAATGGCGCTGCCCGGTGGCACTGCGGGCGCGTAAATAGCTGTAAATATCGGCCCCACGAAAGCCGTAGATGGATTGTTTCGGGTCACCAATCAGCAGTAAGGCTTGTTGCGCTGGGTTGGCGGCCACGCCGTAGAGTTGGTCAAACACCGCGTACTGCAGGGGGGAGGTGTCTTGGAACTCGTCAATCAGCGCCAGCGGGTATTGGGCCAGAATGCGCTGGCGCAAACGCTGGCCGTCGCTGCCTTGCAAAGCAGCGTGCAGGCGCTGCAATAAATCTTGAAAACCAAACTCTCCTGCTTGGCGCTTGAGCTGCTCTATGCGCCCTTGTACGCCGTGGGCGGCGTGCAAGCGCATGGGGGTGGCGGGCGTTGGCAGGCTTTCGTAGGCTTGAAAGACCTCTGTAAACCAGGCAAATTCACTGGGAATGTCGATAGCCGGGGCCTCTTTTTTGCGTGTCGCTTGCAGGCCGTGGTGGGTGAGCTTGTATAAAGCCTCTTCTTTAGGCAAAGCCAGCGGCAAGGAGCTGTTAGCCCATGTTTGCAACTGGGCAAACCATTTTTCTACGCTCTCGGTTTTGAGGGTGTTGCCGTTCCAGTGTTTTCGGTGTTGCGCCAGTTGCGTGAGCAGCCAAGTTTGCATGGCTGGGATGTGTTGCTGGCGCTGTTGCAGTAGGTTTTGCAAGGCTGGTGGTAGCAGATGGCTTACCAAATGGTGCAGCGTGCCCTTTTGTATCTCTGGTGGTAAGGGTGGCAAGGGTACGGGCTGCTGCAACAAGGCGCGCACCTCTTGCGCCAAGCTATGCACGCTGGGCCATACCGACAGCACGGCCTCTAGCGGCCCATCGGTGAGGGGGTAGCATTCTTGCCGCCAGTAATCTTGCACGGCGGCTGTCATCACCGCTTGTTCATCGGCCACCAAGTTTTCATCAAACACGCTACCGCTGTCAAAAGCATGTTCGCGCAACATGCGTTGGCACCACGCATCAATGGTGAACACGGCGCAATCGTCCATGTTTTCGGCAGCGTTGGCCAGTTGCCAAGCGGCTTGTTGGCGGCTGTGGGGGTCGGGGTAGTCGGCCAGCAAGTCTTGCAGAAAAGGGTCTGGGTCTGGGTCTGGGGCTGGCGTAGCCTCTCCCTCCGGGTTGCGAAAGCAACGCGCCGCCTCTAGCAGGCGCTGGCGAATGCGCGCCGATAACTCGCGCGTGGCCGCGCGGGTAAAAGTCATTACCAAAATTTCTGCCGGTGCAAGGGGACGCACGAAGCGGCTTTCGGGCTGGCCGTGCCCCAACACCAAACGCACGTACAGCGCAGCAATCGTCCAAGTTTTGCCGGTGCCCGCGCTGGCCTCTATCAGGCGGCTGCCCCAGAGCGGAAAATGCAAGGGTTCAAGTTTCTGCATGGGAAGGCTCGTCTGGTGCGGTGGCAGTGGCGGGATGGGGGGTGCAGCGCACATGGCTAGGCAGCCATTGCAGCAACGGGGCGTACAGGGTTTGCGCCCACTGGGCAAACTCGCCACTGGCTTGCAAGGCGGCAAAGTCTGGAAATTCGCGTGCCAAACACGGCTCGGCACCTTCGCCGGGCAGCTCGTTGTGTTCACTGCCTTCGTAGGTGCTGGTAGCCGCGCTGGTGGCAGCGTCGGCTTTTTCTTTGTCTTGCTGGGCGACGTAGGCCAAGGCGGTACGCAGTGGCAAGGGCAGGGGGCGCTGCATACCTTGCAGCCAGAGGTCTAACAGCAAGGGCCATTGTTCTTGCGCTACTTCTGGGCTGATGGCTTGGATGTCTAAGCGCGCATCTTGGCCTACCACCACGGCAGAGACGCTTTGGCCGTTGGCAGCGGCGGCCAACAGGCGCAACCACACTGGCAATAACTTTTCTGGGCGCGGTTTTCCGGTTTTTTGCAGTAATTTGCTTGGCTCTAGGGACAAGTAAACCGTAGCGCTAGCGTTGCTGTAAAGCTGCTCTAGCCAGTCTTGTAGCAGCACGCCGCCATGCGCCAGTTGCAAGGCTTGGCGCGGCGCAGCTTGTGGATACTCTTGGCGCGCCTGCACCCACGCCTTGGCCAGCGGCAGTAACACCTGCTCTAGGCTGTCTTGCTGGCGCTGGCCCAAGGCTTGCAATTGAAACACCCCGGCTTGGCGCTGGCGTTGCAACGATTGCACAATCTGTTGCTGCAATTGCGCGGCACTGGCCTGCGGCGGCCAGCTGTCCATTTGCTGCTGTATCCATTGGTAATGCTCTAGCCCATTGCTGGCCAAAGGTTCGACATCCAAGTCGGGTGCGCGCTCTTGTGGCCAGACAATGCTTAAACGTTCCCTAAAAAACACTTTTACCGGGTTGCGTAAAAATTGCGTCAAGCGTTGCAGCGTCAGCGGCACCTGTGGGTCGGGGACAAACGCGGGCAAGGGCGGGATGCTGCTGGTCTGGCCAACCTCGTCTGTGGGCTGGGTATGGTGCAGACTGCGCCACTCGTGGGCGTAGGTGTGCAAGGGGCTGTTTTGGGCAAAATAGCTGCGGCTAAAGGCTTGCAGCGGGTATTCGGTGGTCAGTTGTTCTACCACTTTTTGGCCCCAACAACTGATGAGGTAATCGCGCAACTGCGCCACCAATACCGAAGGCGGCTGCTCGGTGTTATCGCGCACGCTGCGCCCTGTCCAAGATAGATACAGCGCACGCCGCGCCGACAACAGGGCTTCGAGCATCAATTGGCGGTCATCGTGCTGGCGTGAGCGGTCTCCGGGGCGGTATTGGCCTGCTTGGCGCATCAAATCAAAATCATTGTGCAAGCTGCGCCGGGGGTAGTCGCCATCGTTCATGCCCAGCAGGCACACCACTTCAAACGGAATGGCGCGCATCGGCATCAGCGTACAAAATGTGACCCCGCCAGCGCGGAATTTGTCATCTAAGGAGGGCGGGTCAATCGCCTCCAACCACGCACTTCTAAAATCTGCCAAGGGCAAGGGTTGCTCAAAACCGGCTTGCTCGCAGGCTTGCAACCAGTGGTTCAAGCCCTCTAAGACCTGCTCTAGCATGGTTTGCTCGGCATCGTCGCTGGGGCGAAACATGGCTTCAAGCAGCACACGCCCGCGTTGCGCCCAATCTTCGGGGCTGGCGCGGCTGGCCGCTTGGGCCACCCAATCCGTCAGCGTTTGCAACAGATGCGCCAAGCTACCGGCCCATTCGGCCTCTAGTCCGCCCACTTCGGCGTAAGGAACAATCTGCGCCCAAGGCGTGCCGGCAGTGCTGTCTGGGTTGCTGGGTAAAGCGCCGGTGGCATAGGCCAGCAACATGCGCTGCAAACCAAACCAAGCGCTGTTTTGTTCGCCGCAGGCTGCTAAGCCCAATTGGCTACGGTGCTGCTCATTCAGCCCCCAGCGAATGCCCGCGCCTTGCATCCATTGTTTCAGGCGTGGCAGGCCATCGACGGCCATGCCAAAGCGTTGCGCTACGGCGGGCACTTCTAGCAAATCGAGCAATTCACTCATGCCGCAGCGCTGGCGCGGCAGTTTGAGCAGCCATTCCAAGGCGGTCATCAGTGGGCTGGTGGCTTGGGCGCTGACATCGGCGATGTCGTAGGGGATGTAACGCGGGTCAGAGGGTTTGTATTGCTCAAACACGGCACGAATGGCCGGGGCCATCACGCCAATATCGGGCACCATCACCACGATGTCGCGCGGTTGCAGTGGCGCATCTTCGGGGCTATGGTCGGCACCCGCCAGCCAACGCAGCAATTGGTCGTGCAAAATTTCCAGTTCGCGCACCCGGTTGTGGGCAATATGAAAGCTAATGGAGCGGTCGCTGGGCTGCCAAGGCCAAGGGTTGGTTTGCAATTGCGCGTCCAGCGGTTCTAAATCGCGTATGGCTTGCTGCACCCGGCGCAGCATCGGGGTGTGTGGGCTGGGTTCGGTCTCATCAAACATATCCAAGCGCAACTGTGCAAACTGCTGGCGCGTTTGCTCTACTTGGTCAAACGCATCCAACAGGCGGATAAAGTCGCGCCCCTGCCGCCCCCAACTTGCCAGTAAGGGGTGGGCGTGTTGGTGCATATCGTGCAAGGGTACTTGCGCTAAACTGACCCCGCCGCGTGCCTGCTGGCGTTGGCGCTGTGTGTGAAACAGCTCGCGCCCCTCGATGATGTCGCCCCAGTAATAGCGGCAAGGATTGGGTATCGCCAAAATGACTTGCGTATAGGGGCTAAGGGCGGCCAAAGTGTGCAGGGTAGAGAGTGGCATGTGGCTCATGCCAAACACCACCACCCGGCGCGCCACGCGCCCGGTGTAATCGGTGTGGTCAGCGCGCAGTTGCTCAATGGCCCGCTGGTGCAAATAGGGGCGTATGGCCTGCTGCTGGCCCTCTACCAAGGTGTCTAACACCGCGCGCCACAACTGCGGCTGCCAGCGCTGCTCTGGTGGCACGGGCACGCTACGGCCATCGTCTTGCACCAACACATCTTGGCCTTGGCCCCAAGCCTGCAACCAATCGGCGCGGTAGTTTTGGTACTGGTCGAACAAATCGGCCAATTTGGCGGCCAAGGGCAGGTCGCGCTCGTGGTGCGGGTTGTGCTGGCGCAGGTAACGCGCCACGGGGGCAAAATCGGGCTGCTCTAGCAGCTCGGGCAGCACCTTCATGAGCCGCCAGGTCATGGGGAGTTTGTCTAGGGGTGAATCACGCGGCACGGCAGCAGCGCCCAGCACTTGGCGGTAGGTGCGCCACAAAAACCGGCTGGGCAGCTCAACACGGGTGGCGGCACAGGCACCGGTCAGGCGGGCCATTTCCATTTTGAACCACTCGGCCATACCATTGCTTTGTACCAGCACTACCTCTTGCTCTAATGGGTCTAAGGGAGTATTTTGCAGCCAGTGCATCACCGTTTGCGCCAACCACTCTGACTGGTTGCCATGCAGGGTGATAAAGCCGGGGCGGATAGGGGAGGCAGCAGGTGAAGCGGGCAAGGTGAACCTCAAGGGGATAGCGCCAGACAGGGGCAGCGCCTGAATCTATATGATAAATCTCACTCCAAGCGCAAAAAATTGCCGCTGCGACACTTTGCCTCTGGAAAAATTGATCCATCTACCCGATGATGCTGCGCCATGCTCAAAGACAACCAACACTTCAACACCATCAACAGCCTCTACCCCCACATTGGCGACAAGCTAGAAATGTTCTGGGGGCACTTAGACTTTGTGCGCTATGTGGATAAATTGATTTACGACACCCGCGATGGTGGGCGCAAGGGCTTTCCGCCCAATGTGTTCATGGCCTTGTACCAGCTGTCAGAAGACCATTTGGAGGCTTTCCCACATTTGCGTAAGCTGACACAAAAGGATTTTTGATTCATCTAAATTTTTTTGCCACTAAACGCCAAAGGGCGTTGTAGCTGGGGTTTCTCGCCCAACCCCACCCTGCCTAGCGGCTAGGGTGGGGAACGCGCTCGCAAGCAGTTCTATCAAGCGCTATCAGCGCGCAGTGTGGGCATCCTTTTTCAGCGACAGTACCACCGAGGTACCAATGATGGCTGCCACCACACCCAAAGAGACCGCTACCGGGATTTTGTACACGTCCAGCAGCAACATCTTCACGCCAATAAACATCAGCACCATTGCCAGACCGTACTTGAGCAGCGAGAAGCGGTCAGCCATGTCGGCCATCAAGAAGTACATGGCGCGCAGGCCCAAAATAGCAAACACGTTGGAGGTCAGTACGATAAACGGGTCAGTAGTGATAGCAAAAATGGCCGGGATAGAGTCCACTGCGAAGATAAGATCGCTCAGTTCTACCAACACCAACACCAAGAACAGCGGTGTTACGTAGCGCACCCATTTCAAATCACCATGCGGGCCGCAAACTTGCTTTTGGATAAAAAAGCGCTCGCCATGTAGCTCGTCGGTCACTTTCATGTGTTTGCGAATCCAACGGATGACTGGGTTGGTAGCCAAGTCGGGTTCTTGGTCGGCAAACCACCACATTTTGATGCCGGTAATCAACAAGAAAGCGCCAAACACGTAGAGCAACCAGTGGAATTGGGCAATCAGCCAAACACCAGCAAAAATCATCACGGTACGCATGATGATGGCGCCCAGCACACCAAATATCAACACGCGCTTTTGCAACTCTAGCGGAATAGCAAAGAAGTTGAACAGCATCAACCAGACAAACACGTTGTCCACAGCCAGCGATTTTTCAATCAAGTAGCCGGTAACGAACTCTAGTGCTTTTTGATTGGCAATCTCTCGCCCAGCGGCACCATCCAAATACCACCACAGCGCGCCGGCAAACAGCATGGAGACGCTAACCCAGATACCAGACCATGTAAGCGCCTCTTTGAACGAGACGCGATGCTGCTTGCCGCCACCGACGACAAACAGGTCAATGGCCAGCATGATGAGGACGATGGCGAAAAACCCCGCCCACATCCACCAAGTGCCTATGGTTTCCATTGTGTGCTTCCTTGTAAAAATTTGTGCTGGCGCATTATTTCAGCGCTATCATTTCTAATAAACAAGATAAAACTTTACCTTTACTTCTAAAAAACCGAAGCTTTGTCGATGCTCAACTACCGCCACTTGTACTATTTTTGGATGGTTGCCAAAGAAGGTGGCCTAGCACGCGCTGCCGAGCGGCTGGACATGGCCATCCAGACCATCAGTGTGCAAGTGCGCGCCTTAGAAAAATCACTAGGGCGCCAATTGCTGAAACCGGCGGGCCGTACCTTGGTGCTGACCGAGGCAGGACAGCAGGTTTTTGCCCGTGCCGAAGCCATCTTTCAGCTTGGGCAGCGCTTAGAAGAAGAAATCAGCCACAACGATGATGCCTATGTCACAGTGCGGTTGGCGGTAGGACTGTCCGATGGTATTTCTAAGTTGGCCGCCCACACCTTGCTCAGGCCGGTGTTATCTACCCAAGGTTTGCGCCTGCTGTGCCACGAAGGTGAGTTTGAACAGCTCCAAAGCGAATTGGCGCAGCACCATCTGGATGTGGTGCTGGCTGGGCAGGCAGCACCACACAATCCTAATTTGCGCCTAAGCAGTGAACACATGGTGTCGTCGCCGGTGGATTGGTATGGCCCGGCCAGCCTAGTGCAGGCCGGCGCAGCGTTTCCAGCGGTGTTGCAGCAACTGCCGGTTTTATTGCCCACTGTTCATTCGGTACTGCGTGCTAGCTTAGACCGCTGGTTTGAAGAGCAAGGCCTGCGCCCCCATGTGGTGGGTGAGTTTGAAGACAGCGCCCTGATGTCGGTGTTTGCTGCACACGGGCTGGGGGTGTTTCCGGTTAGCCGCTTGGGGGCCGATGATATTGGTTTAATGCCGGGCTTGGTACTGCTAGGTCGGTGCGAAGACTTGTACGAAGAAATCCATGCTATCTACGGTCGCCGGGGGCTGCACCATCCATTGGTGCAAAGGCTGCTGGCGCAGCATAAAGCATCTTAAAACACCATTACCCCAAGTTCCAAGTCCGTGTCTTTAGAGACTTGGCTAACACTCGGCAACTCGCCGCTAGCAACACTTCGACAGAGGTGTTAAATTAAACCAACTAGCCTCCTCTAAATCCGGGGCTGTTCAACTTCTAAAGCTGAGGTGAGAAGATGGCTATAACTGTAAGCTTAGTTCACCTTTTAAGGTGGTCGACAATCTGGAAATATGGGCTCCAATGGTTATTTTTGATAATAGCGACTGCCGCTAGTGCCGAACCATCTTCATTACGTGTTGTTACTGACAATAATTATCCACCCTATGTTGTCTTAGATTCAAACGGAGCACCAGAGGGATATATTGTTGACTTGTGGAGGCTTTGGGAGCGTAAGACTGGTGTTCGAGTCGATTTCAAGGCCATGCAGTGGTCAGAGGCCCAAAAATCTATGTATAACCAACAAGCGGACGTAATAGACATGATTTTTCGAACGCCTGTTCGAGAGCAGTTGTATGATTATTCAGAGCCTTACGCTACATTGCCGGTTAGCATCTATGTTGACAGTTCAATCCAAGGTATAAAAGGCGTAGAAACTCTAAGCGGTTTCACGATAGGAGTGCAGCGTGGTGACGCATGCGTGGACACACTGGTCAATCAAGGGGTTATGAATTTGGTCGCGTATCCAAGCTATGAGGATATTCTGACCGCTGCAAAAGAGGGGGAAATCAAAATATTTTGCATGGACGATGAGCCTGCCAACTATTATCTTTACCTGTACCGAACTCAGCTTCGCTTTACGCGCGCCTTTAAACTATACGATGGACAATTTCATTGGGCTGTCAACCGAGGTGATACGGTGAGCTATGCCCTCGTTAAGCGAGGCATGGCTCTTATCACTGCCGCAGAGCGCAAGGAGCTACACAAAAAGTGGTTTACTCAACCCTTTGAGTTCCGCCCTTACCTTCGCATCCTGCTGATAGTTGTATTGGTGGCTCTTGGGGTAACTGCCACAGCGAGTCTCTGGATCATACTGCTCCGTCGCTCTGTTCAAGCTAGAACTGCTGAAATATTGGAGAAGCATCAACTGCTCGAAGAAGCAACTCGTGATTTACGCAAAGATGAAGCGTTACTGCGCGCCATTATAGACAGCAGCCCTGATGCTATGGCACTTAAGAGTCCGGAAGGGATATATCTTGACTGTAATACCGGAATGCTTGCAATGCTCGACCGGCCCAAGGAGGAGGTGCTTGGCCTAACCGACGAAGAAATTTATCAAGACAAAGAATTTTTATACACCATTCTGGATAATGATCGCGAGGTACTTCGCAACGGCAACCCACTGCGTTATGAAACAAATTTTCCAACCGTGGATGGATTAGTCCGCAACTTTGAGGTGATTAAAGTACTAGCTCACGATACCCAAGGTGCACCTGCAGGCATTTTAACAATAGCTCGCGATGTCACCGAGCGCCGTCGCATCGAAAGCGAACTGAGAATATCCGCTGTTGCCTTCGAAATCCACGACGGCATGATGATTACCGAAGCCAATGGTATCATAAAGCGCGTTAATTCCGCATTCAGCCGAATTACTGGCTATCTGCCCAAGGATGTGGTGGGTAAAACTCCGCACTTTTTGCAATCAGGCATGTATCCTCCACAGTTCTATCAAGGACTATGGAGCACTCTATTAAGCCAGGGCTATTGGCAAGGAGAAGTAGTCAATAGACACCGCGAAGGGAAATACTACCATACTCGCTTATCAATTTCTAAGGTAACCGATGCAGGAGGCAAAATTATTTGCTACGTCTGCAGTATGCAAGATATTACGGCCGAAAAAGCTGCACAAGAACTTGCAGAACACCTGACGTTGTTTGACTCTTTGACAGATCTTCCAAATCGACACCTGATTGAAAGACATATTGCCACGGCACTAAAAAAATCTGCTGAACTCCAGAGTTGCGGTGCAATAATGATGATTGATATTGACTTTTTTCAAAAAGTCAACGACTCGCTAGGGCATAGCATTGGAGATAAACTGCTTATTGAGGTGGCCCTACGCATGAGTGAAAAGACGCATGATAGTGATATTTTAGGCCGCTTTGGTGGGGATAATTTCGTTCTTGTGGCAGAGAGACTTGGAGCAGATTCAATAAGCACTGCTACCGCTGCTCAGGAATTCGCCGAAACAATCCGACGGGCACTCCAAGCACCCTTGTTGATCGAGGGACATCGGATCGTATGTACTGCCTCAATCGGAATTGCCCTGTATTGCAGCCAGGTTGGTGACCCCGAAACTTTACTGCGGCAGGCCGAGATAGCGATGTACAAGTGCAAGACAGATGGGCGTAACACTGTCCGCTTCTTCGAGGGTGCAATGCAGACCGAAATCGATCGCCGTCGTCAAATTGAACACGAATTACGCGTAGCCATTGATAAAAATCAGTTTATTCTATACTACCAACTGCAGGTTGATGCAAGTAAGCAGCCAATGGGTGCAGAAGCGTTGATACGATGGGTTCATCCAGAGAGAGGGATTATTTCCCCGGCTGAATTCATTCCTCTGGCTGAAGAAACAGGGCTGATTGAGCCTATCGGTCGCTGGGCGCTGGAGACGGCATGCCGTCAACTTATCGAATGGGCACGCCATCCCACAACGTGCGAACTGGTTGTCGCAGTGAACATCAGCCCACGACAGTTTAAATCTGTCAATTTCGTGAATGACATTATTTCTACGGCCCAGCACGCAGGCATCCACCCCCGAAAATTAAAACTTGAGGTTACAGAAAGTATGGCAATAGACAACCTCAGTGACTCTTTAGCAAAGCTGCAAGCATTGAGGGAAGTTGGCTTCAAAATTTCACTGGACGATTTCGGAACTGGAAACTCCTCTCTCAACATGCTGACAAAGCTACCACTGACACAGTTAAAAATAGACAAATCATTTGTTGATAATCTCCCCAGTAATCACCGCGATGCCATGGTAGCTCAGACCATCATCAACATGGGAAAAGGCTTAGATTTACACGTAATTGCAGAAGGTGTGGAGTCTGAGGCTCAGTACCTCTATCTGCAGAATATTGGATGCCCAGCCTTTCAGGGTTACTATTTCGGAAAGCCTGTTTCTATTGAGGTATTTGAAGCAAATTTATTTGGGCTACAGATGAAGGAGAATCTGGCATGATTACTACATTATTAATAAATTGCCGGAGCATAGTTTTGGCAATTTGTGCAGTGATAGCTATGCCAGCATCCGCCGTCACTTTAACCATTGCTACGGTGAACAATGGACAAATGCTGCAAATGCAGTCAATGGGCCATGAGTTTGAACGCTTGAATCCGGGAGTTAGAATTCGATGGGTTATTTTAACCGAGTCTCAATTGCGCCGGACAGCAATCAGTGGTTTTACAACAAAAAACCAATCATTCGATATTTTGACAGTTGGCATGTATGAGGTACCAATATGGGCAAAAAATGGCTGGCTTACTCGAATTAGGTTATCTACAGTAGAACTGGGTGACATGCTACCCACCATCAGAGAAGGATTATCATATCAAGGTCAACTCTATGGTGCACCGGTTTACGGTGAAAGCTCAATTATTTTCTACCGAAAAGACCTCTTCGCGCAAGCTCAGTTAACCATGCCAGCGAAACCAAGCTGGTCAGACATCGCCCACTTCGCAGCGCGATTAAATGAACCACGGAGTGGAATACATGGGATTTGCCTACGTGCAAAGGCTGGTTGGGGCGAGAATATCGCCCTGCTCACAACCATCGTGAATTCGTTTGGTGGTCAGTGGTTTAATCTACGCTGGGAACCACAATTGCATAGCGAAGGATGGCGTAACGCATTAGAGCTTTATGTCAATCTGCTGCGTCGCTATGGGCCTCCAGATGCAATCATGCGGGGATACAACGAAAATTTGTCATTATTTCAAAGTGGGCGCTGTGCAATTTGGATTGATGCCACTGTTGCTGCCGGTTTTCTTCTCGACTCCAAGCAGAATCCGCTGGCCCAAGCGGTGGGTTTTGCACCAGCACCTGTTGGAGTAACAAATAAGGGTTCACATTGGCTATGGGCATGGGCCCTTGCTATCCCTTCTGATATCAAAGGCCTCCAAGCGGACACAGCCCAGAAATTTGTGACTTGGGCAACTTCAAGAGCTTATATCGAGCGGGTAGCCGAACTTCGCGGTTGGGGTCTCGTACCTTCGGGCACTCGAGTGTCAACCTATACTAACCGACATTTTCAGCGGGCAGCACCTTGGGCAAAACTTGAGTTTGACGCCATTTCCACTGCCAACCCGCGAGATGCAACATTGCTACCAAGCCCATATCTTGGTGTCCAATTCGCCGCCATACCTGAGTTTATCGATATTGGAGACCAAGTGGGCCAACTTGTCTTGGTGTCCAATTCGCCGCCATACCTGAGTTTATCGATATTGGAGACCAAGTGGGCCAACTTGTTTCGAACGCGGTAGCCGGAAAATTAAGTGTGGAAGAAGCATTGATTCATGGACAGCGAACCGTCCAGCGTCGAATGCGGATATCCTCTTCCCCTTGATTTAGGCCGCCCGTGCCAACAGCGTTTCGACGATTTTGTTGGCCAGTTGCGATACCGCTAGCGCAGCAGGGCAGCCGGGGGTAAGCAGTTGCAACAGTTGGCGGCGCATCACGGCTTCGCGCACGGCGGGGTCTGCTGGAATATCGCCCATGTGAATCAGGCGCAGTGGACGGCCCGAATCCGTCATGACAAAGCGGTCAATCACCTGCTGCAATTGGCCGGTGATGGCGCGACCGTCGCCGGGGCGCGCTGCTTGGTTGACCACCATACGCACATGCTGGCGTTTTTGTTGCATTGCCAGCACTTTAATGGCGGCATAGGCATCGGTGAGCGAGGTAGGCTCTGGCGTGGCTACCACCAGCACTTCAGAGGCCAAGGAGATAGAAAACAGCACCACTTCGGAGATGCCCGCGCCAGTGTCGAGCAAAATCACATCAAAGTAAGGAGCCAGCTTTTGTACCGCATGGTAAAACTGGTTGCGTACCTCTTGCGTCAGGCGCGAGTATTCAATCATGCCCGAGCCTGCCAGCAACACCGAAAAGCCCCCCGGTGCTGCTACCACGGCTTCTTCTAGGCGCGCTTTGCCGGTAAAGACATCGTGCAGCGTCAGTTTGGGGTGCAAGTTAAGCACCACATCCAAATTGGCCAGCCCCAAATCGGCATCCAGCACCAGTACGCGCTTGCCGCGCCGGGCCAAGGCAGCGGCTAAATTGGCAGAAACAAAAGTTTTGCCCACACCACCCTTGCCACTGGTGATGGCAATGATGCGGGCACCGGAGTACCGCGACGCCTCAGGGGTGTCTGCATGAAGGGTTTGGGTGGACGGCGCGTCGCTCATCTCGTCGCTTTCAAAAGGCGCTGTCGGTGGGGTTTTGCGGGGATGGATCATCCCAGCCGGACGGCGGATACAGCGTGCCAAACAGCAGGCCCTTTTCTTCGGCCGTCACGGTGCTACTGGGTTGTTCTTCGATATGGACACGGTTGCGCCCCGCAGATTTTGCCTTATAGAGTTGCAAATCAGCCCGATCGACCCACAGCGAGGCGGTGGAGCGTATCCATTGCAGTGCAAAAGCGCCGCCAATGCTGATGGTGACATGCACTTCTTTGGAAGAGGCCACCCGAATGGGTGTGGCCTCGACAGTTTGCCGAATGCGCTCGGCCACGGTATGGCCAAAAGCCGCTTGGCAGCCGGGCAACACCACGGCAAATTCTTCGCCGCCGTAGCGAGCCAAGGTGTCCATAGGGCGCACGCAGGTAGCCAAAATACGCGCTACTTCTTGCAATACCCTATCGCCAGCCAAATGGCCGTGGGTGTCGTTAACGTATTTGAAGTGGTCAATATCGAGCAGCAACAACAAGGCAGACTCACCCGAGCGGGCTACGCGGTCAATTTCACACTCCACCACGTTCAAAAAATGGCGTCGATTGGCCAAGCCGGTGAGTGGGTCACGCAACGATAACTCGCATAAGCCATCGATTAAGGATTGCAAATAGCGCGTAGGGTTGAGGGGCGCGCTGGCCTGTGCCGTGACGGGGCCGACCAAGGCACGCGCCTCGTCCAGACGCAGTTCGTGCAAGTCAACGAGGGGGGATGCAGCAGCAGGTGACACGGCAGGTGTAGGCACAGTGTTCTAAGTGTAACCTCGCGCCGCTGGCTGTGCGGTGCAGGCACGTTGGATAATACGCTGCTATTTCGCTATTCCTACCCGGCTTTGCTGGGCCACTGTTCGGTGCGCTGCTTGCTTGCGCGCAACCTGAGGGCCTGTCCTAGCCCACTTAGAACAAAATTTTTCTGCATGACCACCCCAAAACCACCTTGTCTGATGCGGCGTATTGCGCTGGCCATCAGCAGTTTTTTTTCTATCATCGCCCAACCCGATTTTGCTGCCCGCGTAGCACAGTTACGCGATGGCGTGCCACCACCACCACCGCCACCTGCGCCCGTGGCTGCACCCGTTGCACCGGCCCCAGCTGCTCCGGTATGGCAAGCACCTCCAGAGACAGCAGCCCTGCAATTGTTGGGCTTATTGCAGCGCGAAGCCCGCTTTGTGGATTTCATTGAGCAAGATGTGGCGGCGTTCTCGGATGCCGATATTGGCGGTGCCGCGCGTGTCGTGCATGAAGGTTGCCGCAAAGTGCTGCGCGAGCATTTCACCATTGCCAGCGTGCGTACCGAGGCCGAAGGCAGCCGTGTCACGCTGCCTGCTGGTTTTGATGCAGCTGCGGTGCGCGTCACTGGCAATGTAGTGGGCCAACCGCCATTTTCCGGCACGCTGGTACACCAAGGCTGGCGCGTTACCGATAGCCACCTGCCCCAACTGACCCAAGGCCACGATGCCCGCATACTGGCCCCAGCCGAGGTTGAACTATGAGCAACACTGTGCAAAATCAAGCGCCGCGCTACACGGTGGGCATTGACTTGGGCACCACCCATTGCGCGCTCTCTTGGGTAGATACCCAAGCCAGCGATGGAGAAAAAGTCGTCCAAGGCGTGCTAGAGATTCCGCAGCTCACCGGCCCCGGCGCAGTAGAGAGCAAACCTCTGCTGCCTTCGTTCCTGTATTTGCCGCACGCCAGCGAGATGGCTCCCGGCGATTTGGCCTTGCCTTGGGCCGCTACGCAAAATTTTGCGGTGGGCGAGCTGGCGCGCACGCGCGGCGCAGCCACGCCGATTCGCTTGGTCAGCAGTGCCAAAAGCTGGCTATGCCATCCGGGTGTAGATAGGCGCGGCCCCCTGTTGCCGGTGGATGCCCCGGAAGAAGTGCAGCGCGTCTCGCCGCTAGAGGCTTCTATCCGCTACCTATCGCACCTCAAAGCCGCTTGGGACCAACAACACCCCGAAGCCCCACTAGCGCAGCAAGACGTCACGGTCACCATTCCGGCCTCGTTTGACCCTGCCGCGCGCGAACTGACCGCCGAAGCCGCCCAAGCCGCTGGCTTTAGCCACCTGACGGTGCTGGAAGAACCCCAAGCAGCGCTTTACAGTTGGATTGAACGCAGCAATGGTGAATGGCGCAAGCAAGTGCGCCAAGGCGACATCATTTTGGTGGTGGATGTGGGTGGCGGCACGACCGACTTGTCTTTGATGGCGGTGCTAGAACGCGACGGCAACTTGGAATTACAGCGCGTGGCCGTGGGCGAGCATATTTTGCTCGGTGGCGACAACATGGATTTGGCGCTGGCCTATGGTGTCGCGCGCAAACTGGCCGCCGAGGGCAAACAGCTAGACCCTTGGCAAACCCGTGCTTTGGCCCATGCCTGCCGCAGTGCCAAAGAAACCTTGTTCAGTGACACTAGCGTTATGGCCGTGCCGGTGGTCGTGCCTAGCCGAGGTTCTAAGTTGATTGGTGGCTCAATTCGTACCGAAGTCACGCGCCAAGAACTGGAACAAACCCTGCTAGAGGGCTTTTTCCCGTCCGCAGCGGCATCTGACCAACCCATGAGCCGCCCGCGTGCCGCATTGACGCAACTGGGCCTACCCTATGCCCAAGACGCGGCTATTACGCGCCATTTGGCCGCCTTCCTGACGCGCCAACGCGGTGCGACAGCACAGCTGGAAGGCTTGGGGCGCAGCCTGCCCGAAAGCGCCAGCTTCTTGCACCCCACAGCGGTATTGTTCAACGGCGGCGTACTCAAGTCTGAGGCAATTGCCCAGCGCTTGTTGGCTATCTTGAACGGCTGGTTGCAAACCGAAGGGGCCACTCCTGCACGCCTGTTGGCTGGTGCAGATTTGGACTTGGCCGTGGCCCGTGGCGCTGCTTACTATGGCTATGTGCGCCGGGGCCGAGGGGTGCGTATCCGAGGTGGTACGGCACAGGCGTATTACGTGGCGGTTGAGTCTTCCATGCCTGCCATTCCGGGCATGGAGCCACCCATTCAGGCACTGTGCTTGGCCCCCTTTGGCATGGAAGAAGGCAGCGAAGCCACTTTGCCCGGCCAAGAGTTTGGTTTGGTGGTGGGCGAATCGGTGCATTTCCGCTTCTTTGGCTCCTCGGTGCGTCGCCAAGACCAAGTCGGCACCACCCTAGACTTTTGGGGGCCAGACGAACTGCATGAACTGCAAGCCATTGAAGCCCATTTGCCTACCCAAGGCCGCAGCGCTGGCGAGGTGGTGCGCGTGCGCCTGCACGCCCGTATCACTGAAGCGGGGGTACTGGAATTGGAAGCCCTGCCTGTCGGTGGCACCGAGCGCTGGAAAGTAGAGTTTGATGCCCGGGGCGAAGCCCAGCCAGTACAGCCGTGAGCGCACGCTACAGCGTTGGCATTGACCTTGGCACCAGCCACACCGTAGTGGCTTATGCCCCGCTAGGCCGGGCCAAAGATGCCACCGATGTGCAGTTGTTGCCCATCCCGCAATTGGTGGGGCCGGGCGCGCTGGCCGCACAGGTGCTATTGCCCTCGGTGCGCTACCACCCCGCACCCGGCGAGTTAGCACCCAGCACTGTGCAAGCGCCGTGGTCAACCTTGCCACTGCCAGCAGACGATGCACCTGCCGTATTGGGCCGTTATGCGCGTGATTTAGGGGCGCAAGTGCCGGGGCGCTTGGTCAGCAGCGCTAAAAGTTGGCTGTCTCACGCCGGGGTGGACAGGATGGCAGCCATTTTGCCGTGGGGCGCAGCAGACGATGTACCCAAAACCTCCCCCGTGCTGGCCAGCGCCAGTTATCTGGCCCATGTGCGTGCGGTTTGGAATGCGCGCTTTCCCAAGGCACCGCTAGAGCAACAAGACATCATCCTGACCGTGCCCGCCTCCTTTGACGAAGGTGCGCGCGCTTTGACGCTGGAGGCCGCTCGCTTGGCTGGTTTGCCCACGCTGCGCCTGTTAGAAGAACCCCAAGCGGCATTTCAAGATTGGTTGCTACGCCATGCCAAAAATTGGGCGGATACGCTGGCGCAGTCACGCTTGGTATTGGTGTGTGATGTCGGCGGCGGTACTACCGACCTGACGCTGATTCAAGTGGAACACGGCACTGGCCCGGTGCCGCAGCTCACGCGCATTGGCGTGGGTGACCACCTGATGCTGGGCGGCGACAACATGGACTTGGCGTTAGCCCATTGGGTAGAGCGCCGTTTGGGCGGCCATGCCCCGCTCTCGGCCATACGCTTGGCCCAATTGGTGCAACGTTGCCGGGCCGCCAAAGAATTGTTGCTCGGGCCAGAAGCACCAGAACGCACTAGCATCACCTTGCTAGGCGCTGGCGCACAAATGCTGGGTGCTGCCCGTTCAGTCGAAATCAGCCGTGCGGATGTGGCGCAATTGGTGGTGGATGGCTTTTTACCGTTAGAGCCTGCCAGCGCTCGCCCACAACGGCGGCGTGCTGGTATTGTGGAGTTTGGCCTACCCTATCCGGCCGATGCGGCTATCAGCCGCCATCTGGCCGATTTTTTGGCGCGCCATGCCGAGGTGGGCTTGCCCGACACCTTGTTGCTCAATGGCGGTGTGTTTCGTGCGCCAGCCTTGGCACAGCGGTTAGAGCAATTGCTCAGCGCTTGGCGAGGTGCTGCGGTGCAGGTATTGCACAACGATGCACCCGATGTCGCAGTAGCCCGTGGTGCGGTGGCTTATGCCTTGGTGCGCGCCGGGCGCGTACCGGCCTTGGGTGCTGGTATTGGTGGCGGCTCAGCCCGCAGTTATTTTCTGCTGTTGGAGGATGGACAGCCGGGGGGTGAGTCCCAGGCCATCTGTGTGCTACCGCGTGGCACGCCCGAGGGTGTGCCAGTGTCTCTGATTGAGCATGTGTTTGCCTTGCGTTTAGGGCAGGCGGTGCGCTTTCACTTGCTATCTTCTTCGGCCAGTACGCCTTGGCAGGCCGGGGATGTCATTGATTTGCAAGACAGCGATATTGCAGCACAAGCCCAGTGGGTGCGTTTGCCGCAGTTATCGGCGGTGCTTCCTGCCCCCGAAGGCCAACGCCGCCGCGAGGTGCGGGTACAACTCACGGCCAGCATTACCGAAGTGGGCACGCTAGAAATGCACTGCACACAGGTAGAAGATGTCCAACAACGCTGGTCTTTGGCCTTTGAATTACGCGGTGGCCTAGATGCAGAACAAAGCGCCGCAGATGCCAGCACAGCTGCACCGCATCCACGCTTGCCCGAGGCCATCGCCCAAATTGAACGCATTTTTGGTACAGGCACACACAAACCCGAGGCCCGTGAGGTGCGCCAACTGCGCCAAACCTTAGAGCGCCTGCTGGGCAAACGCGAAGATTGGAGCTTGCCCCTGTTGCGTGCCCTGTTTGATGCGCTGTGGGCCGGGGCCAAACGCCGCCGCCGCAGTGCCGAACACGAGCGCGTCTGGCTCAATTTGGCAGGGTATTGCCTGCGCCCCGGCACCGGCGCACCTTTAGATGGTTGGCGCGTAGAGCAGCTATGGAGCCTATTCCCCCAAGGCATCCAATACACCACTGAAAGCAGCAATTGGTCTGAATGGTGGACACTCTGGCGGCGTGCTGCTGCTGGCCTGAACGAGGCGCAACAATTGCAATTGCTAGAGCAACTGGTGGGCCATTTAGAAGCCTTGGCTGAAGCGCCACGCAGTAAATCCCCTCTGCATGGTTGCTACGAAGACATGGTGCGTTTGGCCGCCACATTAGAGCAGGTGCCAGCAGCACACCGCGTCGATGTGGGCCATTGGTTGTTAGACCGCTGGCAGCAACAGCCAGACAAAAATGCCCCGTGGTGGGCGCTAGGGCGTTTGGGTGCGCGTGTGCCGCTGTATGGCAGCGCCCACCATGTCGTGCCCGCTGACACCGCCACCTTATGGCTGCAAGTGCTGCTGGGCTTAGATTGGAAACACATCGAACCCGCCGCTTTTGCGGCCACACAATTGGCCCGTTGCAGCGGCGACCGCGCCCGCGACCTGCCTTGGCCACTGCGCGAGCAAGTCATACAGCGCCTGCAAGCAGCCAAAGCCCCACCCGCATGGGCTGCTATGGTGCGTGAAGTGCTGGCGCTGGACGAAGCCGACCAACGCCGCAGTTTTGGCGAAGCCTTGCCGCCGGGGCTGCAATTGCTGCGCGCCTAAGCCCGCTCGGGTAACATTCGCACCTTGTAGGCTGCTTGGTGCGTCAACGTGCTGGGCAGTGTTGGCCGCATGGCCCTGGCGGCTGCGCCAGCGGCGCGGTGTTACAGGGTGATACGTGCGTCTCAATTCCATCAAACTCTCAGGTTTTAAATCTTTTGCCGAACCCACCCATTTCATGCTGCCGGGGCAGTTGGTGGGCGTGGTCGGCCCTAACGGCTGTGGTAAATCCAACATCATGGATGCCGTGCGCTGGGTGCTGGGCGAGAGCAAAGCCTCGGAGCTGCGCGGCGAGTCGATGCAGGACGTTATTTTTAACGGCACTACCCGCCGCAAACAAGCCAGCCGCGCCAGTGTCGAGTTGGTATTCAACAATGATGACCACCGCGCTGGCGGCCAGTGGAACCAATACACCGAGATTGCCGTCAGGCGCGTACTCACCCGCGATGGCAACAGCAGCTACTACATCAACAACCAGCCAGTGCGTCGGCGTGATGTGCAAGACGTGTTTTTGGGCACCGGCTTGGGGCCACGCGCTTATGCCATCATCGGCCAAGGCACTATCAATCGCATTTTGGAGTCGCGCCCCGAGGATTTGCGCCTCTTTCTGGAAGAGGCCGCCGGGGTTTCCAAATACAAAGAGCGCCGCCGCGAAACCGAAAACCGCCTACAAGACACGCGCGAAAACCTAATCCGTGTCGAAGACATCCTGCGCGAACTCAATACGAACCTAGAGAAATTAGAAAAACAGGCCGAAGTCGCACAAAAATACCAAGCCTTGCACGCCAGCGCTACGCTCAAGCAGCAGCAATTGTGGTTCTTCAAGCGCGCCGATGCCCAAGCCGAGCAAGCCGCCGTACAGGCCCAAGGCTTGCAAGCCGTCAATGCTTTGGAAGCACAAATGGCGCAATTGCGCCACCTAGAGGCCCAACTCGAAACCATCCGCCAAGCCCACTATGCTGCTGGCGATGGTGTCACGCAAGCGCAAGGCCAAGTCTATGAAACCAATGCCGAAATCGGCCGCCTAGAGGCCGAAATCCGTTATGTGGTCGAGGCACGTCAACGGGTACAGCTGCGTTTAGCCACACTGGCCGAACAAATCAGCCAATGGGAGACGCGCAGCCAAGAGGCCCAGTTGGAGTTAGAAGACCTGTCTGGTGCAGGTGTAGAGGCCGAAGAACAAACCGAACTGCTGCAAGCCCAATTAGAAGAGCAGGCCCTGCGCCTGCCCGATATAGAAGATGCCCTGCGCCAAAGCCAAAGCCGGGCCAACAGCCAGCGCGCCACTGTGGTGCAGGTGCAGCAGCAAATCCAAGTGCTGGCCGCCGAGCAACGCAGCATTGAAGAGCAAAGCCGCCAACTGCAAACCCGCTACGAGCGCCTGCGTGCCGAACGGCAAGCCCTGCTAGCTCCTGATGCCAGCGGCGTACAGCAATTGCAGCAACAACTGCAAGTGGCGCAAGCCCATTTGGCCGACACCCAAGCCCGTTTGGCCCAAGCGCAAGACGAAGCCCCACAACGCGACGAAGCGCGCCGCCAACAGCAACAAACCTTCAACACTGAAAACACACGCCAAACGGCTTTGGCCGCACGCTTACAAGCGCTACAAGCCTTGCAAGAAAAGCTCAAAACCGATGGCAAACTACAGCCTTGGTTAGCGCGCCACGGCTTAGATGGTTTGGCAGCCCTCTGGACGCGCCTGCACACCGAACCCGGTTGGGAAAAAGCCCTAGAAGCTGCCCTGCGCGAACGCCTTTCCGCTTTAGAAGTGGGCAGCTTAGACCGGGTGCGCGCGCTCGTCGGGGCCAAGGGTGAGGGGCCGCCCGCCAAGCTGGCGTTTTTTAGCAGCACACAGGCCGTATTACGCCATGCCCATTCTGCTTGGCCCCGTTTAGCCGATAACTTGCGCCTGCACGATGCCAGCTTGCAGGCCGTGTTGCAAGATTGGCTACAAGGCTGCTACACCGCGCAAACGCTGGACGAAGCCCTGAACCGGCGCGCACAACTCCAACCCGGAGAAACCCTCTATGTGCCCGACGGCCATGCCGTCACCCTGCACAGCGTGGCCTTTTATGCCCAAGATTCTGAACAGGCCGGTCTGTTGGCACGGGCGCAAGAAATTGAGCATCTGGACAAAGAACTGCGCGCACAAAACCTGATTGCCGAGCAAGCGCAAGCCGCCCTGCAACGGGCCGAAGCCGCCTATGCCGAGACCGTGCAGCAGCTCACGGCACTGCGCCGCGAAGCCACCGAGGCCCAAACCCAAGCCCATACCTTACAGGTTGAGCATCTGCGCCAAGCGCAACTGCTGGCGCAAACCCAAGCCCGCAGCGCACAAATTAGCAGCGATTTGGACGAGCTACAAGCCCAACTCAATGACCTACAAGAGCGCCGCGTGCTGGCAGAAGCCCGCTTTGAGAGCTTGGACATGCAGCTGGCAGACAGCCAAGAAGCACAAATGCAGCTGGATGACCGAGTATTGGATGCCGAACGCCGCCTGAGCCAATGCCGTGAGCAGCAGCGCAGCCTAGAGCGCCAAGCCCAAGAAGCTTTGTTTGCCCAACGCAGCTTAGAAGCACGCCGGGGCGAACTGTCTCGCACCCTCGATACCGCGCGACAGCAAACCACCAACTTGGCCGATGAGCGCCTACGCGCCCAAGCCGAGCTAGAGCGCCTGTCTGACGCTGCCGCCCAAGGGGGCTTACAAGAACTGCTGGCGCTGAAAATGCAGCGCGAACAGGCACTGGCGTCCCAGCGCAGCCAATATGACGATTTAACGCTGCAACTGCGCCAAACCGATGAGCAACGCCTACAGCTAGAACGCGCCCTAGAGCCACTGCGCCAGCGCATCACCGATTGCCAACTGAAAGAGCAAGCGGCCCGTTTGGGGCTGGAACAATTTAACAACCTGCTGACCGAAGCACAAGCCGACTTAGAGGCGCTAGAACGCTCCATCTTAGAAGGCCAAGTGCGCGCCAGCGGTTTACAGTCCGAGATTGACCGCCTACAACGCGAGATTGTCGCGCTCGGGGCCGTTAACTTGGCCGCCTTAGACGAACTGGCTGCCGCCCGCGAACGCAAAAACTTTTTGGATACCCAAACCACCGACCTGACCGATGCCATGCAAACGCTAGAAGATGCCATTCGCAAAATCGATGCCGAAACGCGCGATTTGCTCTCAGGCACCTTTGATGCGGTAAACCGGCATTTTGGCAGCATGTTCCCCGAATTGTTTGGCGGAGGCAATGCGCGCCTTATCATCACGGGCGATGAGATTTTGAACTCGGGCGTACAAGTCATGGCACAACCACCGGGCAAGAAAAACCAAACCATCCACCTGCTCTCGGGTGGCGAAAAAGCCCTGACTGCCATCGCCTTGGTGTTTGCTATCTTCCAACTCAACCCGGCCCCCTTTTGTCTCTTAGACGAAGTGGATGCCCCCTTAGACGATGCCAACACCGAACGTTATGCCAAACTGGTGACCAATATGAGCCGCCAGACCCAATTTCTGTTCATCAGCCACAACAAAATTGCCATGGAAATGGCCGAACAATTGATTGGTGTCACCATGCAGGAGCAAGGCGTCTCGCGCATTGTGGCCGTGGACATGGATTCGGCCCTCTCGATGGCCGATGCCACCTGAACATTATTTACCCGCACACCACTCCCATGAGCAACTTGCAAATCAGTCTGGCCGTTATTGGTGCCGTGTTGCTGGCCCTAATCGTTGCCTACAACGCCTGGACAAACCACCGTAATAGCCCTAAAAAGCCTAAACCCACCGAGCCCGGCGCGGCCCCAGCAGAACCAGCACTGCGCCAAGAGCCAGCCTTTGACCATCTGCTAGACCAAGCTTTGCATGGCAGCAGCACCCAGCACCCAGCGGCTACCGCCATGCCCTTGGCCCAAGACAGTGATGGTGCTGACGAAGCAGCAGCACCCCAAGCAAACAACCAGCCCAAGGCCACGCCTGCTCCAGCAACCGCCAAACCAGTACCGCATCTCGACCGCCGCTTGAGCCTAGACAAACTCATTGATGCCATTGCTACGCTGCATTGTGAGCAGGCGGTGCCCGGCGATGCCGTCTTGGCAGCACTGCCGCCCACGCGGCGCGTTGGCAGCAAATTTTTTGCTATTGAGGGCTGGAACGACAGCAACCAACAGTGGGAACAACCTGTGGCCAGTCAACGCTACAACCGTTTTCAGGCAGGCGTACAACTGGCCAACCGCACCGGGGCCTTGAACGAAATTGAGTTCTCAGAGTTTGTGCAAAAAGTGCAAGCCTTTGCCGACACACTCCATGCGTCTGCCGAGTTTCCTGAAATGCCGCATGAAGTGACACGCGCCAAGTCTTTGGATGACTTTGCCAGCCAGCACGATGCCCAGTTGACCTTTGTATTGCGCGCCCGCCAAGCGGCCTGGAGTGCAGGCTACTTGCAACAAAATGCCTCGCGTATGGGCTTTGTGCCCGGCTCTATGGCCGGACGCATGTTGCTGCCCGCACCCACACCCGGTATGCCACCCATCCTAATTTTGGCCTTTGACACCCAAGCAGCCTTGGCCGAAGATTTGGAACAATCGGCAGTACGCGATTTGATGCTCTGTTTGGATGTGGCCCAAGTCAACCGGTCAGAACAGCCCTTCAACCGCCTGCGTGAGGTGGCCACCGTACTATGCAGAACGATGGATGGCGTACTGTGCGACCAAAACGGCCAACCGCTGCCCGCAATGGCAATGGACCCCATCGCCACCGATTTAGAACTGCTCTATGACCAATTAGATAGCCACGGCCTGTCCGCAGGTTCGGCGTTGGCACGGCGCTTGTTCAGTTAATGTACCCACACAGGTAAGCAGCCGTGACCCATTCTGCATCTCTCCATCTCTTTGCCACTGCTGCCCCAGCAGAAGAAGCCGCCCAGTTGCGCGCCTGTTTGCACCGTTGGGCACAACAATACTATGTGCAAGATGCCCCCGAGGTGCCCGATGCCGAATACGACCGGGTCTATCAGCGCTTGCAAGCCTTAGAGACTGAACACCCTGATTTGGTCACGCCAGACTCGCCCACGCAACGCATTATTGGCGCAGTAATGGATGGTTTGGCCCCGGTGCGCCATGCGCTGCCCATGTTGTCCATTCGCACCGAAACCGATGTGACGGCTGCTGGCGCAGAAAAATTCGAGCAACAATTGCGTTCCTATCTGGCCACGGAACATAAACGCGCTGAACGTGGCGAACGCCCAGCCCCGTGCCCGCTGGCGCTGCAAGTTATTGCCGGAGCGCCCATCGCTTATGTGGCCGAACCTAAGTTCGACGGTTTGGCCATGAGCTTACGTTATGAAAACGGCCTGTTGGTGCAAGCCGCTACCCGTGGTGATGGCGAAGTGGGCGAAGATGTAACGCACAACATCCGCACCATTCGGCAAATACCATTGGCTTTGCCTGAGGGCGTGCCGCCGGTGTTAGAAGTGCGTGGCGAGGTCTATATGGCCCGTGCCGACTTTGACCGCCTCAACCAAGAACAACGTACGCGCGGGCAAAAAACCTTTGTCAACCCACGCAATGCCGCTGCTGGGGCTGTGCGCCAATTGGATGCCAACATCACCGCCCAGCGGCCTCTGCGCTTTTTTGCCTATGGCGTGGGCCAAATAGCCCTGCCTACCGACGGCGCGCCGCTGTGGCAAACCCATTACGCGCTGCTGCAAACCCTGAAAGGCTGGGGCCTCCCAGTGGCCGAACAGGTACAGCAGGTGGTAGGGGCAGAGGCGTTGATGGCTTTTCACCAGCACATTGGCCAACAGCGCGACCAGCTGCCCTACGATATTGATGGCGTGGTTTATAAAGTGGATGATTTGGCCCTGCAACAAGAGTTGGGCTTCAAAACCCGCGAACCACGCTGGGCCGTGGCCCATAAATACCCGGCGCAAGAGATGATGACCGTCGTTGAGGGCATCGACATCCAAGTAGGACGCACCGGCAAACTCACCCCGGTAGCCCGGCTGGCCCCGGTGTTTGTCGGCGGTGTCACGGTCACCAATGCAACGCTGCACAACTTGTTTGAATTGCGCCGCAAAAAACTGCGCGTAGGCGACCAAGTCATTGTGCGCCGCGCTGGTGATGTGATTCCTGAAATCGTGGGTCGGGTGGCAGCAGACGTAGCGCGCCCGCGCTATATCGCCAACTTTCGTATGCCGAGTGCCTGCCCCGTCTGTAACAGCCCCGTAGTGCGTGAAACGGGTGAAACCGAATACCGCTGCACCGGCGGCCTGTTCTGTCCAGCGCAACGCAAAGAGGCTATTTTGCATTTTGCCGCCCGCCGTGCGATGGACATCGAAGGCTTGGGTGGAAAATTGGTAGAACAATTGGTCGATGCAGGTGTGGTCAAAACCTTGCCCGATTTGTACCGCTTGGGGCTGACAGCCTTGGTGGCGTTGGAGCGCATGGCCGAAAAATCAGCGCAAAACATTTTGGCGGCGCTAGAACAATCCAAACAAACCACCTTGCCCCGATTTTTGTTTGCCTTGGGCATTCGCCATGTAGGCGAATCTACGGCCAAAGATTTAGCCCGGCATTTTGGCAGCCTTGATGCCATCATGAACGCCACAGTAGAACAATTGTTGCAAGTCAACGATGTCGGGCCAGTGGTGGCACAAAGCATCCGTTTGTTTTTTGACCAGCCGCACCACCGCGAAGTGGTAGAGCAATTGCGCGCTTGTGGCATTGACTGGCCTGAAGGCGCACCGTCCGAACGGGCGCTGCAAGCACTGGCCGGTAAAACCATCGTCCTGACAGGCACCCTGCCCACCCTGAGCCGCGATGCCGCCAAAGATATGCTAGAAGCGGCTGGAGCCAAGGTTTCTGGTTCGGTGAGTAAAAAGACCAGCTACGTGGTTGCCGGAGCCGAAGCGGGTAGCAAACTGACCAAGGCGCAAGAGTTGGGCGTGCCAGTGCTGGATGAAGCCGGTTTGCTGGCGCTGTTGGCCCCTCCCACGCCGTAAAACGCATACAGACGATTCTGCTGGATGCTGCTTTCTCCGGTTTTGCTTTCTGCGCGTACGCGCCTGCTGGCCGCCAGCTTGGCGCTGCGTCAAACGCTGGCAACGCACCTGCGCCGCCCCAATCGCCGCACACTTTGGGCGCTGCTGGCCGCTGGCCCGCTACTGTTGTTGCTTTACACCCTGCTGCTGATACCCTTCACCCCGGCTATCAGCGACATTCGCAAAGCCAAAACCGAGCAACCGGCACAGGTGCTTTCGCGCGATGGCAAACTGCTGGCCGAATACAAATGGGCGCACCGCGAATGGGTGCCGCTCAAAAGTATTTCTCCAGCAGTGGTGGATGCCCTGATTGCCACCGAAGACCACCGTTTTTACCAGCACTGGGGCATAGACGGGCGGCGCTTGATGGGGGCGGCGGTAGCCACCTTCTCGGGTAGGCGCCAAGGTGGTTCTACCATCACCCAGCAATTGGCACGCAATCGCTTTCCTGAAGAAATTGGTCGTGCCCCCACGCTGACGCGCAAACTCAAAGAAGCCATTACGGCGCTCAAAATAGAGCTGCTCTATTCCAAAGAAGAAATTTTAGAAACCTACCTCAATACCGTGCCGTTTTTGTACAACGCCCACGGTATCGAGATGGCCGCGCGTACCTATTTTGATACTTCGGCAGACAAACTGACCGTGCTGCAAAGCGCTACCCTGATTGGAATGCTCAAGGGCACCAGTTATTACAACCCGGTACTCAACCCAGAACGGGCGCAAAACCGGCGCAACACCGTGCTGGCACAGATGGTTAAGCGTGACAAACTAAGCGCTGCCCAATTCGAGGCCCTGAAAAAGCGCCCATTACGCATTGATTTCGAGCGCCAAACCGAGCCCCAAGGCCCAGCACCGCATTTTTCGCAACAATTGCGTAAATGGCTGATTGCTTGGGCCGACCGCAACGGCTACAACCTCTATACCGATGGGCTGGTAATTCACACCACCATCGATTCACGCCTACAAGCCGTGGCCAATCAGGCGGTAGCCCGGCAAGGGCGCCAATTGCAGGCGGTGGCCGATGCTGCTTGGAACCAACGCAACGGCTGGCAGGCGCGCAACCCCTTGGTAGCCACCTTGGTGCGCGAATCGGCACAATTTCGTTCGGCAGTCGATAAAGGCCAAACCCCAGACGAAGCCGCTAAAACTTTGCTGGCCAATGCTGATTTTTTACGCAGTTTGCGCCAAAACAAAGTGCGCGTACAAGCCGGGTTTTTGGCCCTAGAACCCACTAGCGGTGAAATCCGTGCTTGGGTGGGCAGCCGCGATTTTGCCCAAGATGCGTTTGACCATGTGCAGCAGGCCCGGCGCCAGCCCGGTTCTACTTTCAAGCCTTTTGTTTATGGTGCAGCGTTTGCCCAAGGCCACCATCCCAGCGATACCCTGATAGACCAAGCCGTAGAAATCAACTTGCCCGGCGGTGAAGTATGGCGACCCAGCGACGGCGGCCCTCCCAGCGGCCAAGCCATGAGCTTGCGTAACGCTTTGGCCCAATCTAAAAACACCATTACCGCCCAACTGATGCAGCAAGTAGGCCCCGAGCGTGTGGCCGATTTAGCACGCATCATGGGCGTGCGCGACAGCAAACTGCAAGCTGTACCCGCTTTGGCTTTGGGCACCAGCCCGGTTACCCTGAAAGAAATGGTAGCTGCCTATGGCACCATCGCCAATACAGGCCGCTATGTAGAGCCACGCTGGGTAACACGCATTGAAAACCACCGAGGCCAAGTGCTGGAAACCTTTGCTCCAGTGCGCCCGCAAAAAGCCCTGCCTACCCAAGCCGCCCAAGATTTACGCGATGCCTTGCGCGCTGCCATTGACCAAGGCACGGGGCGTGCCATTCGTAGCCGCTATGGCATTAGCGCCGATGTGGCAGGTAAAACCGGCACCACCCAAGACAATGCCGATGGTTGGTTTATTTTGATGCACCCGCAACTGGTGGCCGGTGCTTGGGCCGGTTTTAACGACAGCCGTATCACCCTCAATGACCACTGGGGCCAAGGGGCGCGCAGTGCGTTACCGATGGTGGGGGAGTTTTTTCAGCAAGCCTTGCGTAGCAAACAGATAGATGCCAAAGTGCGTTTTGTCGATGAACCGCGCTCACGTTGGTGGAGTGACTTTAAGGAGCGTCTGCGCGACTGGATGCAAGATTGGGCCAGTGCCACTTCTACCCCTGAGGAAGCCGAAACCGCCCCGCTACCTCGGCCAGCACCCAGCACACCCAGTAGCAGCCCATCGCCCACGGCGGTAGAGCCAGTAAGCCCGGCACCTGCAATTACTGAATCTCCAGCGCCGCCACCGCCGATGCCAAATCAACTACCACCGGGCTGGACACTACAACAGCAGCAACAAACAGCCGCCACGCCTGGGGCACCTGCGGTTATTTTGCGCGAAGTGCCAGCTTCAAGTTCTGCGCCACCCATGCCCACCGACGGAATCAGATGGCCCTCGGAGCCAGATTTTGAATTTCCAGCTTCGGGCGAAAACTAAGTCTCAAAAATCAAGCTCCCAGCAGCATCGATACCACTGGGAGCTTGATTGAGCGCGTGAGTGTGTTTCAGTTATGCCAGCAAATCAAAACGGTCTGCGTTCATCACCTTGACCCAAGCGGCAACAAAGTCTTGCACCAACTTTGGCTGGTTATCGTCTTGGGCATAAACTTCGGCGTAGGCACGCAACACCGAATTGGAGCCAAACACCAAATCAACACGGCTGGCTGTCCAGCGCGTAGCGCCGGTTTTGCGCTCGCAAATGTTATAGCTGTTGCGTCCGGTAGGCACCCAGCTATAAGCCATGTCCGTCAGGTTGACGAAAAAGTCATTGCTCAACACCTCTACGCGGTCGGTAAAAACACCGTGGGTGCTGCCGCCGTGGTTGGTGCCCAGCACGCGCATACCACCCACCAACACCGTCATTTCAGCGGCGGTCAGGCCCATGAGTTGGGCGCGGTCTAGCAACAATTCTTCGGGCTTGACCACGTAATGCTGTTTTTGCCAATTGCGAAAGCCATCGGCCAGCGGCTCTAACACCTCAAAAGATTCCGCATCGGTTTGTTCGGCGCTGGCATCGCCGCGTCCGGGGGCAAAGGGCACGTTGATGGCTACCCCAGCGGCTTGGGCAGCTTGCTCAACACCCCAATTGCCTGCCAGCACAATGACATCGGCCACGCTGGCCCCGGTATCGGCGGCAATGCGCTCATAAATGGCCAACACTTTGGCCAAACGGGCGGGTTCGTTGCCTTGCCAGTCTTTTTGCGGGGCCAAACGGATACGCGCACCATTGGCACCGCCGCGTTTATCCGAGCCTCGGAAGGTGCGCGCGCTGTCCCATGCGGTGCTGACCACCTCGCTAATGCTGAGGCCACTGGCGGCAATTTGGGCTTTGACGGCGGCCACGTCGTAATCGGTGCGCCCTGGGGGCACGGGGTCTTGCCAAAGTAAATCTTCTTGCGGCACTTCAGGGCCAATGTAGCGCGCCTTCGGCCCCATATCGCGGTGCGTCAGTTTGAACCAAGCGCGGGCAAAGACTTCAGAAAAATAGGCCGGGTCTGCCGCAAAACGTTCAGAGATTTTGCGGTACTCTGGGTCCATTTTCATAGCCATATCGGCATCGGTCATGATAGGCTTGCAGCGGATAGATGGGTCTTCTACATCGGCAGGCATGTGTTCTGGCTGGATGTTGACTGGCTCCCATTGCCAAGCCCCTGCGGGAGATTTTTGAAGCTCCCAGTCGTAACCCAACAGCAGCTCAAAATAACCATTGTCCCATTGGGTGGGGTGGGTAGTCCAAGCGCCTTCAAGGCCGCTGGTGACGGTATCACGCCCTATGCTGCGTGTGCTGTGGTTCATCCAACCCAAGCCTTGCTCTTGCACCTCTGCACCTTCTGGGGCTGGGCCTAAGTTAGCGGCGCTGCCGTTGCCGTGGGCTTTGCCAACCGTGTGGCCGCCAGCTGTCAGAGCGACGGTTTCTTCGTCGTTCATGGCCATGCGCGCGAAGGTGATGCGTACATCGCGGGCAGTTTTAAGTGGGTCGGGTTTGCCGTCCACGCCTTCGGGGTTGACGTAAATCAGCCCCATCATCACCGCGGCCAGTGGGTTGTCTAGGTCGCGTTCGCCCGAGTAGCGGCTACCTTCACTGCCGCTGGGGGCCAGCCATTCTTTTTCTGCACCCCAGTAGATGTCTTTTTCGGGGTGCCAGATGTCTTCACGGCCAAAGGCGAAGCCAAAAGTTTTGAAGCCCATAGACTCGTAAGCCACGTTGCCCGCCAGCACGATTAAATCAGCCCAGCTGAGACGGTTGCCGTATTTTTTCTTGATGGGCCAGAGCAGACGGCGTGCTTTGTCTAAGTTGGCGTTATCGGGCCAAGAGTTGAGTGGGGCAAATCGTTGGTTGCCAGTGCCCGCACCGCCACGGCCATCGGCAATGCGGTAGGTACCTGCTGCGTGCCATGCCATGCGAATCATCAGGCCACCATAGTGGCCCCAGTCAGCAGGCCACCAGTCTTGGCTGGTGGTCATGAGGGCCGCAAGGTCTTGTTTCAGCGCTGCCACGTCTAATTTTTTGACCTCTTCGCGGTAATTGAAGCCGGGCAGTGGGTTGGTTTTGCTGTCTTGTTGGTGCAGGATGTCGAGGTTGAGGTTCTCGGGCCACCATTCTGTGTTGGACTTGCCGCTGGCAGTGTTGCTGCCGTGTACTACTGGACAACCACCTGTATTAGATTGGTTTTGTATTTGCATGTAAGTTCCTTTCAGGAAATCAACGAACCAGAAAAATCACAACCCATCTATCTTACGAATGATGCTTATTTAGGATAGCAGCATTTCTACCTAGGTGCTTTCACTCAGATAAACGGATTGGGTACGGTTTGCGCGGGCTTGATTTCTACCGATTCGGGCAGCTTTTTTTCCCGCTCTAGGGTTTTGACAATGCGCGAGGCCAGCAGCCGTAGCTCGTTGGCCAGCGCCAGCCCTTGCTGGTCTTTGGTCAGTACCAAATCGCCGGTCAGGGTGATGCGGTCGAGGCGGTTTTCAATTTCCAGCCCGCCAATGCGAATTACCTCGCTCTCGTTGCTGTACGGCTTAAAGTCTTGCATGGGCTATCTATCCTGTTTTGCTGAAGATTGCTTAATGGCGGTATCACTTGGGCATGGTGCGCTGAATGAAGTTGAGCACGCCTTGCAGCAAGTCTTTGAGCTGGTATTCTTCTTCGGGTGGCTGGTTTTTGTTCTTGTTACCGCCACCACGCTGCGACATGGGTTTGGGCAAATCCATACCAGCGGCGCGCACAGAAGCTGGCACACCGGGCAAAACGTTCAGGCCCACCATTTTTTCTAAATCTGTGATGCTGATTGCAGCGTAATCTTTAGTTTCATCATTAGTGATAAGGTAAACCCCAGCCCGTTGCTGTTTCGGGCTGTAAACCGCCTTCCACAAATGGGTAGGCACCAATACATTGCCCACTTTTTTCAGGTTGCTGCCTATAAAAGCCGGGCCGCTGATGACATACAACTCGCCCTCGTCAATAGCCCACTGCCGAGCAGCGGCCTCAATGCCCGCCCACACTCCGGCATTGTTGGCGTGAATTTGCGGCACCATATTGGCCAACGAGAACGATTGTCGCTGTGCCTCGCGGGTAGGCATATCGGCATTGGGGGCCAAATGGCCCCGGTCGTAGCCGCTGCGTTGGTAGTCTTCTAACTCGGCACGGTCGTTAGGGCGCAGGGCGCTTTCGGCATGAAAGCTGTCTTTGCGCGACAGCTTTTTGGCTTGGGCCAGCTTGTCACGGGTAAGGTGTTCTGCCGCATACAAAGGGGTACGACTGACCCCTGAATGCAGCACCGCAAAGGCAATAAAACAGACCTCTTGGGTACGTGGTTTGATTTTGGGCTGGGTAATCACCGGGGCCTGTCCGGCCACAAAATGCTCGGGGCAATCGGTGGCAGCGGCCAAGGTCGGGGTAGCCAGCGCCAGCAAGAGCAGCGGCAGGCGTGCAGAAAAAGTAGGCAAGGACAACATAGGCCGCATTGTGCCCATCGCTGCGCTTGCTGCGGCAATTTTTTCTGTATTTTGTGCTTTGGCTAGGCGGCCAGTGCTTCCATTGCCAGCGCTGGATGGCGGCACAGCATCGACATCAGTTGGCCCACATCCAAGCATTGAATCAAAGTTTGCCCCGGATGGCCCTTAATCAGGTGGGTAATGAGCTTACCGGCGGTTCCGGGCAAGCTGGGGGCTTTGACGATGCGCTGCTGGGCAAACAAGCCCACGCCATGCAACTCACTGACCAACAAGCCCACCGATTGCTCACCGTGGCGCAACACAATCACTTGGCTTTGCGGTGTTTGTGCCGATGCTTTGCCAGAGAGCAATTGCCCTAAGTCAAACACCCACACATAGCTAGAAATACTGCCGTGCGCTTTCAGTGCCAATGTACCGACACAATAAGGCTGGCGGCTGGCGGATACCGGTGCAATAGCGCTAGCGGGCAAGGCCTCGCAAACGCTGGTGGCCTTTAGCGCCAACAACGAAGGGCCAACAAAAAAGGTGGCCATCTCTTGGCCTTCGGTGGCCGAAACCTCGGTCAGTAGGGCGGCTCGTTGGCGGTGTACGGCATCGACGGCGCTGCTTTGTACCGCCCCCAGCCGCTCAAAAGAGAGGGCCAACACATCATCGCGATAGCCATCGCTGCGCTTGAACTCACGGTAACCCGACGAGGCCGACACCCCAACAATGCAATAGTGGCCGTTTAATACCATCACGCGCGATTGGCTTTGCCCGGCTTCTAGTTGCAGCAGCTCGGGTGGCAAAGCTAAACGGCTACCACTGGGATAGTCGGGGTAGGTACTGGCCAACACCAGCCCTTGGCGATTCACAAAGGCAGCTTGCACCCCCGGTTTATCCAAGGTGCAGCCCTCTAGCATGGCTTGTAGCTCGCGCGGGGCGCTAAACACCACTCCAATGCCCCCCAGCACTGTCGGATGCTGTCCCGGTGCCCGGATGGCGGCATGGTACACATAGGTAGCCTGCCCACGGCACAGGGGCGAGGCACGCCAAGGGCTAACGTGGTAAGACTGGGTGTTGGGCAACGCCAGCACGGCGGCCAAAGTGTCGGCTTCTATAGATAGCTCCAGCACACTATGGCCATCATCTAACCGGGGGCGGCTGCTGGCCACAATGCGCCCCTGCCGGTCATAGACCACCAAATGTTCATAAACGGTGTAGAGGGCATGGATGCGCTCTAACACCGCTGTGATGCGGGCCAAGGCCACTGGGTCAGGGGTTTCTTGCTCGGCTGTGCCAGACAGCAAGGCGGCCAGTTCGGGGGTTTGCGCCCACCAGCGGCAATCGTTGGCACGCTCATACAAGTTGCGGTCTAACAAATTAACCAGCAGGTGCGCCAACAGCTCGCTGTCACGGGTGCGCGAACCCAAGGCGGTGCCATACAGGTCACAGATGGATTGCTGAAACACTTGGTTGGTGCGCGCGCCCGTTTGGCCAATTTGTTCTAACACGGCCTTGAGTTTTTGCTCACTGCCGCGCTCGGTGGCCGTCATCACCTGACCATTCCAGACCACACGCCGAATGGTTTGGGCCGCCAGCACAATTTCGTTCAATGGTGGGCAAAAAGTCTGTGCATGGGCCAGCAAGCCTAAAGCCACGGCAGGCTCTAGGCGGTCGATGGTTTGGCTTTGTTGCGTGGCAAAGGCCAGTTCTATCGGCACCATCACCTGCCCGGCCCACGCTGGAGGCCCTGGGTAGCCTTGGTAGGCTTGGGCCAGTGCCGTCTGCACCAAATAAGTGCGTCCAGCACAGACCATCGGTTGAGGCGCACCATGATGGTTCACCGGTACTTTAGCACCTACGGGCAACCACAGCGGGTCACTACTGGCAATCACCCGTTGCTGAGCATCTAAGAGTACGGCCAAACTGCGCCGGTCGTGCTGTTGTCGGTCTTGAAAGATGCTGTCCATCTCGCTGGCAAAATCAAAGCTCAGGCACAGCACGCCCACCGGCTCGTTGCTGCGTGGGTCTAAGATGCGCTGCGAGTAGAGCAAGGCATGGGGTTTTCCGGGACGCAGGGTGCTGGCCCGAAAGGTCTCGACATGGCCCCGGCTTTGCAAGGTTTGCGCGATGAGCGGGTCTAAGCTGCCTTCAATCGGCGAATCCGCATCGGTATGCACCAACACCGTGCCTTGGGTGTCTAGCAACAAAATTTCGTCATAGACGGTGTATTTGTCGCGGTATTCGCGCAGGCGCTCTAGCACCGGCTCGGGGTCGGTGTCGATACCAGCCACAAAACGGCACAGGTTTTGGTCGGTGGCTAAAAAGCCAACATCCGCCGTGCGCTCATACAAATTACGCACCAGCATATCAATCACTTGGCGCGCGCTGGTACCCAACTCGGCCATCACTTGTTGGATGGATTCTTGCACCAAAGATGTCACCAGCTCACTTTCTAGGCGCTGAAAGCCCTCGCGCGTGGCGCTCATCATCGGCAGCAGACTGCGGGCCTCGGCGGGGCAGTTCATTTTGGCCGAGGCTTCAATCAGCCGCCACATCAGGTTCAACTCACGCAGTGCGTTTTCGCAACGGGCAACGTCGCGCATAAAGGGGATAAAGGTGTCGGTGTGGACGGTGGCACTGGAGGACATAGCAGGCTGGCCTTTCTGAACAGAGACAGGGCTACCCCAGAGCGATGCAAAAGTCAGGCCAAGGGTTTCCCCTAGACCTTTGGTGTGCCAAATGTGGCTGTTTTGGCTGTTCTGTTAATAGCCGGGTGGCGTGGGCGTTTGCACCTGCCAAGGCAAAGGAGCCTCCCAACGGCCCACCCAATCGATAAACTCGTTCAGTGGCATGGGCTTGGCAATGCAGTAGCCTTGTGCCAAATCACAGCCCATTTCTAACAACATGCTGCCTTGGGCCACCGTTTCTACCCCTTCGGCAATGACGTGGTAGTCAAACGAGCGCGCCAAGCCAATCACCCCCTGCACAATGGCCAAATCACCGGCATCATCGGCCATGCCTTGCACAAAGCTTTGGTCGATTTTGATGGTCTCTAGCGGCAAGCGGCGCAGATAGGTTAAAGACGAATAGCCAGTACCAAAATCATCCAAGGCAGTGCATACGCCCATCTCGCGCAGGCGCATCAGGGTGTTGGCCACTGGCTCTAGGTTGTACAGGGCAGCGGTTTCGGTAATTTCAATACGCAGACGGCCTCGGGGCAACTCGGGGTGGCAGGCCATGCGCTGGCCCAACCAGTCGGCAAAATTGGCCTGTTGCAAATGCGGAGCAGCAATGTTGACACTGACGGGCAACGGCAGGCCGTGGTGGTGCAAAATAACGGCCATCTCTAAGGCGGTATCTACCACCCAAGCGCCAAAAATCGGCTCTAAAGGCAGTGCCCTGCATTTGCGGCAAAAAAGTACCCGGTGCCAGCAAACCTCTTTCGGGGTGCTGCCAACGCACCAAGGCTTCGGCACCAATCACGGTGCCTTGGCGCATATCTACCTTGGGTTGCAGGTAGAGCACAAACTGCTGCTGCGTTAAAGCGGCGTGCAAACGGGCGGTATGCGCCAGCACCTGCTGCGCTGCCCGCTCGGAGTCGGCATCAAACTGCAAGAAGCGATTGCGTCCGGCCTGCTTGGCGTGGTACATGGCTTGGTCGGCGTGGCGCAACAGGGTGTCGGCATCGGCATCGTCTTGCGGGTACAAGGTGTAACCGATGCTGGCCGTCACGGTAACGCGCTCATGGCCCAAGCTGTATGGGGCGGCTAGGCTTTCCATGACGTGGCGCAGGGTGTTTTCGCAGTCGGCAGCACTGTGCAAGCCGGGCAACAAAATGACGAACTCATCACCGCCCAGCCTAGCGACGCAATCGGTGGGGCGCAGGGCATGGGTAAGGCGGTTGGCTGCTACCACCAATAAATGGTCGCCCGCTTCGTGGCCGTGCTGGTCATTGACGGGCTTGAAGCCATCTAAGTCTAAATAAGCCACGCCCAAAATAGTATCTAAGGTGCGCGCTTGCTCCATCGCTTGGGCCAAAAAACGGGCCAGTAACACCCGATTGGGCAAGCCAGTCAGGGAATCATGGTGGGCTAAGCGGTTCAATTGCTGCTCGTGTTCGTGCTGGGGCGTGACATCGATAGAGACTCCCAACATACGCAACGGGTCACCGGTAGCGGTATCGTAGGCCACACTTTTTCCCAAATTGCGAATCCAGCGCACGCCGCCGTGGTGCTGGGGTACGCGCCAAGTGGCATCAAAATGCGTAATGGAGTGGCGCGTGTGCCGGTCTAGTTCGCGGGCAATTTTGGGCACATCTTCGGGCACGCTGCATTGCTGCCACAGCACCGGCTCGTGGGCACCCTCGTCATCGGGATGAAAGCCACGCATGGCCAACCAACGGGCATCGCCTTGGATGCTGCCAGTTTGCAAATCCCAGTCCCAGCGGCCCAAAGAGGCCGCTGCCATCGTGAGCGAGAGCAGCGCTTCGCGCTCGCGCACGCGCGCCTCGGCACGTTTGGAGGCATCAATGTCTTGCATGACACCCCGAATACGCACCACTTGGCCGTTTTCTAGCACCGGCTCGCCCAAGGCACGCATCCAAACCAAACGGCCATCGGCACGCACAATTTCGATTTCAATGTTCCACTCTACCTGTTGGCGAATACATTGGCGCAGTGCATTGCGGAAGGTTTCGTGCCACGCAGGGGCTACATGGCACTGCACATAATCGCGCGGCAAGGGGCTGCCCGGTGGCAGGCCGTGAATTTCGTAGCACACGTCTGACCAATACACCGGCCCCCGGCCCGGCAGGTCTTCCCAAACCCCCAAACGCGCCAAACGCCCGGCCTGTTGTAGCAAACTGTTGCTGGCTTGCAACTCGTCGTAGATGCGCTGCTCGCGCGTGGTGTGGCCCGCAGAATCACGGTACAAAAATAAACGCCCGTCGCCCGTGGCTTCTAAGGTGGTTGGTGTTTCTTTTTCAGGGGGGCTGGGGGGCTGGTGCGAATCCATCGCGGTCACTTATCCTTTTTTTCTAAGCATGGGTGGGAGTATCGTTGCGCTTGCGGTATTTTTTCTTACTTCAGCATACGGGGTAAACCCGGTTGACGCAGGGCCAATGTTTATTTTTAAGCACTGGCTGTATCTGTCGTGCTACACCATCGCTTTTTTGTGGCAAGACCAGCGGCCTACAATGCCGCCGGTTTTTATTTTTTCTGAAAGTTCTATCCCGTGCAGCCTTCTCCCTCTATCTTCAAAGCCTATGATATTCGCGGCATTGTGCCCACTACCTTGACCGAAGAAGTGGCGCGTGGGCTAGGGCGCGCTTTTGGCAGCGCGGCACGGGCACAAGGCCAAAGCACGGTGGCCGTGGGGCGTGATGGCCGCTTGTCTGGCCCGGCGCTATCGGCGGCACTGATTGCAGGACTGGTAGATGCAGGCATCGACGTGATAGATGTGGGCATGGTAACCACGCCGATGTTGTATTTTGCTGCCCATACCCTGTGTGCATCGGGCATCCAAGTGACGGGCAGCCACAACCCTAAAGATTACAACGGCTTCAAGATGGTACTGGCAGGCCGGGCCATTTATGGCGACGAAATTCAAGCCCTGCGCCAAACGATGGAGCAAGAGAGCTGGCAGCTGGCCCCCGGCGGCAGCGTGCGCCCAGCCGATGTTTGGCCCGCCTACCAAGCGCACATCTGCAACGATGTGAAACTGGCCCGCCCCATGAAAATCGTCATCGATTGCGGCAATGGCGTAGCTGGGGCCACCGCACCCGCCTTGTTCCGTGCTTTGGGCTGCGAGGTGATAGAGCTGTTTTCTGATGTGGATGGCAACTTCCCCAACCACCACCCCGACCCGAGCAAACCCGAAAACCTGCGCGACCTCATCACAGCCCTGCAAAGCAGCGATGCGGAATTGGGCTTGGCCTTTGATGGCGATGGCGACCGTTTGGGCATTGTGACCAAAGACGGGCAAAACATCTTCCCAGACCGGCAAATGATGCTGTTTGCCCAAGATGTGCTCAGCCGCGTGCCCGGTGGGCATATCGTGTTTGATGTGAAATGCACCCAGCGCTTGGCCCCGGCCATTACGGCAGCCGGTGGCGTGCCGGTGATGTACAAAACTGGCCATTCGCTAATTAAAGCGCAAATGAAGCAACTCGATGCCCCGCTGGGCGGCGAGATGAGCGGCCATATCTTCTTTAAAGAGCGCTGGTTTGGCTTTGACGATGGCAGCTATGCCGGTTGCCGCTTGTTAGAAATTTTAAGCCGCTATGCAGACCCCAGCGCTATCCTGAATGCCCTGCCCAGCAGCCACAGCACGCCCGAGCTAAATGTGGCCTGTGCCGAAGGCGAGCCGCACCGCCTGAGCGCCCAATTGCAGTCCTTGGCGGCAGAAACTTTTAGCGCCCCGGCCCAAGTCAGCACCATTGACGGCTTGCGTGTCGATTGGCCTGATGGTTTTGGCTTGATTCGCGCCAGCAACACCACGCCAGTGCTGGTGTTGCGCTTTGAAGGCCAAACCCCCGAAGCCTTGCAACGCATCGAGGCCACCATGCTGGCCCTGTTGCAGCGTGTCAAGCCCGATGCCCAGATAGGCGATGCGGCCCACTAAACTGGGGCTTACTGAATGCCCACGCTGGCACGCGCCCTGTATGCGGGCCTGACTTATCTGGCCCAGCCGCTGCTACGGCGCAAACTGCGCCGTCGGGCGCAGGCCGAACCGGGCTATGCCGTGGCGGTAGAAGAGCGCTTTGGCTACTACGCTGCCGAACAGCACCCAGCGCAAGACAGCCAAACCGGCTGGCTGTGGATTCATGCGGTATCGTTGGGCGAAACCCGTGCGGCGGCCATTTTGCTATCTGCCTTGCGCCAGCAGCGCCCCCAACTGCGCCTGCTACTGACGCACAGCACCGCCACGGGCCGCGCCGAAGGGCAAAAACTGCTGCGCCCCGGCGACCGCCAAGTATGGCTACCGTGGGACAGCCCCAGCGCGGTGCAACGATTTTTGCACCACTTTAAGCCAGCGCTGGGCGTGTTGATGGAAACCGAAGTCTGGCCCAATCTGATTGCCGCCTGCCAGCGCCAGCATGTTCCCTTGGTGTTGGCCAATGCGCGCCTGAACGAAAAATCGTACCGCCAAGCACAGCGCTTGGGCTGGCTGGCCCGCCCGGCTTATGCGGGTTTAACGGCGGTCTATGCCCAAAGCGAAGCCGATGCCCAGCGCCTGCGCGCCCTAGGGGCCAAGGTAGCGGGAGTTTTTGGCAATCTTAAATTTGATGCCGTGCCCGATGCCAGCCAAATCGCCCAAGGCCAACGCTGGCGGGCCAACTATCCTAAGCCCGTGCTGATGTTAGCCAGCAGCCGCGAAGGCGAAGAAGCCTTATGGCTACAAGCCTTGGCGCAACAGCCCAGACAAAAAATAGCCGATATGCCAGTGCAGTGGCTGATTGTGCCGCGCCACCCGCAGCGTTTTGACGAGGTGGTCGCTTTGCTGGCCCAAGCGGGCTTGCAGGTGTCGCGGCGCAGCCAATGGACAGGCCGCCCCGTGCCGGGGGATGTTTGGTTGGGGGATTCTTTGGGCGAGATGGCACTGTATTACAGCCTAGCCAGCGCGGCCCTGCTGGGTGGCAGCTTTGCACCACTGGGCGGCCAAAATTTGATTGAAGCCGCCGCCTGCGGCTGCCCAATGATTGTGGGGCCACACAGCTTTAATTTTGCCGAGGCCACCGCACTGGCTTTGGCCCAAGGGGCCGCTCGCCCAGCAACGGACATGGCGCAAGCGGTGGATTTAGCTGGTGCTTGGGTGCAAGACGACAGCGCTTTGGCGGCTGCCCAAGCGGCAGCGCACAATTTAAGCAAAGCGCACCGAGGAGCCGCACAAGCTACCGCCAGCGCGGTCTTGGCACTCATAGACAATTTCTAAGCTGCCTGTGCGGCAGAAAACGAATGTACTTGTATTAGGAGTAGCGCCATTAATTTCTAAGCTGCCTGTGCGGCAGAAAACCAGGGTCAACCCATTTCAGGGGATGTCTGGCTTTTCTAAGCTGCCTGTGCGGCAGAAAACTGGCCGACCTGCCAATTCTTGACCCGTACATGTTTCTAAGCTGCCTGTGCGGCAGAAAACCCCAGCGCTCCAGCCATAGCGGCTTTGTCGATTTTCTAAGCTGCCTGTGCGGCAGAAAACATTGCCCCCCAAAAATGGGCAGCACGCGCGTCTTTCTAAGCTGCCTGTGCGGCAGAAAACACCACCGAGCTAGTGCAAGCCACCGGCGCAGTGTTTCTAAGCTGCCTGTGCGGCAGAAAACCCCACTTTGCCTGCCCGGCCATAGCCCCCATTTTTCTAAGCTGCCTGTGCGGCAGAAAACTTGGGCCTGCAGCTTGCTATCTGCGCTAACCATTTTCTAAGCTGCCTGTGCGGCAGAAAACATCGACTCTGGGCACCTAATCCACCGCGTAACTTTCTAAGCTGCCTGTGCGGCAGAAAACAGGTCATCGTCGGTCAAGTCCGTGTATTTGATATTTCTAAGCTGCCTGTGCGGCAGAAAACGCTTGGGCGGCCCCCAGCGCATAGCACTGAGCTTTCTAAGCTGCCTGTGCGGCAGAAAACTTTGGTCGCCAGTGCTATCAATGTTGCGGTTGTTTCTAAGCTGCCTGTGCGGCAGAAAACATAAACACCATCAGCCGCCCATGCCGCCGATTTTTCTAAGCTGCCTGTGCGGCAGAAAACGGCTTCTGCGCCGTGTCCCACGAATGGATGATTTTCTAAGCTGCCTGTGCGGCAGAAAACACTTATCGAGTGTGCGGACGGCAAGATGTGGGATTTCTAAGCTGCCTGTGCGGCAGAAAACTGACCTACTGACCCGTCTGATACCGGGCGGGTTTTCTAAGCTGCCTGTGCGGCAGAAAACTAGGCACTACAGGCGCAGTCTGCACAGCAAAATTTCTAAGCTGCCTGTGCGGCAGAAAACTACAGCGTAGCGCAACAGGACGCTGTTGCTATTTTCTAAGCTGCCTGTGCGGCAGAAAACGCCTGACCACCACCGAAAAAGGTTCGCTGGTTTTTCTAAGCTGCCTGTGCGGCAGAAAACGCACATCCAGTGCTTGCTGCCGGTTGCAGTCATTTCTAAGCTGCCTGTGCGGCAGAAAACTGGACCAAATTTGGTCTAAGTATCAGTTTTTAAAGAGCATTGTACCCCAAAAGCGCCCCGCCCCCTTTTTCATGACCTCTGCGTAAGTCATTGATTTATATGGGGGGGTTATGGACAGCCTCAAAAAAGGGTCAGAACCAAGGGATGCTACCACCTCCAGCTTGGCCCAAGCCATAAGTGCTAAAGCCTCCGGGGGAGGGCGCAGCTTGCAAGTCGCCTAGCTCAATCCAAAGGTAGAACGACTGCTCGCTGCTGCTGCTACGCAATTGCACATAGGGCAAATCAGGCTTTCGCTCCACACGCAACGGAATCGCTGCCGCAGCTTGTGCAGCGGTTTCGCCTTTGCGCTGCATACGGCGGCGGCGCAGCCGTTCGGCGCTGGTCTTAAACTGCTTGCGCTGAACAATGCGGTGCGCTGTACCGGCAGGCACTGGGCTTAAAGCGGCTACCTGCACATGGTCGCGCATTCCCTTTAGCCAATCCGTGCCCATTAGTTGCTCTAATGGCGTTGCTTCGCCATGCAGACGCAGCACTTGCCCCAAAGTTTGCGGCCTTAATTTGTATTGCGGAAAACTCACCCCAATGGCCGAGGTTTCCAATTGCACAAAGGCCCGATGCAGTTTGGCATAGAGCGCACGCCAAAGATGGGCGTGGCTAAACTCTGGGTCGGGCAGCAGGGTTAAATCAATGTAATGGGTGGTCATGGCTTTAGCTGGCATCACCAAAAACGCCACCCCGAATCAACACGGCCATCACAAAGTGTTGTTCTTCTACGATAGGCACTTTGTCATTGAGCAACCAATTGTCTAGCAGGGTATAAAAATCTTGTTTTTGCTTGGGTTGGCGATAGGCTTTACCCTGCGTGGTAACAGAGCCGTAGGGTTCCACGGCAATCGGCCCCAATTCTCCAGCACCTTCATACCAGTTATCAATGGTGCGAATGGCATTGCCAATTTTTTGCGAGTGGATGGCGGCAATTTCATGGCCTTTGTCACCAATTTGGTAGAGGGTTTTGCTTTTACCGGCGCTGCCCTTGTCCAAAATAAGTTCTTGCGATGGAAATACCTCTTGGCCTGCACCCATGCGGACAAAAGCGGTAATTTGCAGTAATACATGCGCTGTACCGGCCAAACCAGCGGCCAGCAGTGTGGCCAGTGATTGCACATCCTCATTGGTAGTATCGAGTGCGCGCAAATGGTGGGCCAGTGCATCAAATACCCAATTTTTTTCTGCTTTGCCGTTTTTAAGCTGGCTTACCTGCACTTCTACGCTTTCTGCACCCGCACGGTTGCGCCACAAAAAGCGGCCATTGGCCAAATTGGCAGCATAACGCTGGGCCAGTGCTGTAAAACCGTGGCTGGCTACATAGCTTTGGATGGTTTGCGCCAACTTGGCTTGGTATGCAGCACTGTTGCAGGCCGATGGCGTGCCAGCCCCCGCCAATACGCGCAGGGTAAATTGCACTTTTAAGGTGTCTGCATCGGCAGGCAAGGCGGCTACATCCACGGTTTGCAAGTTGGGGTTTTCGATGGCTGCATCGAGCTTGGCCGGGTCTTGGTCTTTGGCTTTGAGTCGGTTAGAAATGGTGCCGCGCACAGATTTGGTACGCACTTTGATAGGTGCCCAAGATGCAGCGGTGTCACGCTCCTGCCAACGGCCTGCATGAAATACGGCATCAGAGGGGTCTAACTTGCGCTCAAAAGCCAAGACGGAAGCGGTTTTGAGGTTATTCGACATGGTGGTTGAGTCCTTTGGCAACACGGGTGGGGGAATGGCAGGGGGTGGCGGGGGTGTCAGTAGGGGTAATAGTCGTCATCGTCGCTGTCGTCATCGTTCGGCGCTTCTGTATGGGCAGGCTTATAAGCGTTGTGGCAGCGGTACAAGCCTTGGGTTTCGTCGGTTTGGGCTTGCCACAACAGTTGCTCTAAGTGCGTAAGGCGGTGCGGGCTAATCCACTCGCCCAAGGAATAGACTGCCTCGACAAAGCGCACGGGCACGCTGGCATCGCGGGCATTGGCCACGACACCGGGGCTATGGCGCTCCGACAAAGCCGCATAGCCCACCGGAATGGGCACAATCCAGCCGCTGCCGGGGCCGCGACAAGGGTCAGCCCATGCCACTTTTTTCTCGGTGGTGTCTGGTTCTGGTGGTGCGGGCTGGTAGTTAAAGCGGCTGGCGTGTAGCCAAGCATCTAGCAAGGTGGTTTTTGGCTCTTGTTCTTTCAATTTGGCTAAGCGCTCGGCCAGTAAATCATCGCGCGCCACCAAGGCAAAGCCGGGCAACCACTGGCGACGCCAGTGTCGCCATTGCTGGTCACGCTGTGCGGCATCGTCTGGCAAAACCGCCAGCCAAGGGCGTAGCCGTCGGCCAGGGGCAGCGTGGCCCGGCAATAGGCTGCCTCCGGCAACGCGCATTTGCGACAAAATTTGCCCCGCCACGTCGGCCCATTGCTGCATGGCTTCTTCGCTGCCTTGCACCAAGGTGGGCACTGCGCTGGTGGGGATTTTTTCTGAAACCGTAAACACCAGCGTGATGTCGAGATGGATACGGCCTTCCTCCACAATGGCGGCGGTGCTGCCATCTTTGTCCACCGGGTTGCGGGTGAGGTGGAAGGTACGCACAAAACCCGGTGCTACCTGCTCCTGATGCTGGTGGCAGATGATGCCGACTTGGTGCAAATGCAAGGGAATGTTGGCTTGGGCTAGTTTGCGCTCTAGCGCCCACATCAGGCCGGTAAAGGCGGTGATGGATGGAAAGCCATGCGTCAGTGGGCTGGAGATGGCGTTGGCGTTTTGCACGCGCAGGTGCGGAAACACCAAAATAGCTTGGGGAATAGGTGACAAGCTCACTGCGTTGCTCCGCGTTGTTGTATTGGTTGCTTATCCAGCCGTTGGCGCAGCTCACGCAGTTGTTGCTTGAAGCCATCTTCGTCCACCAACAAGGCTTTTTGCCATTGCCGTGCTTCGGCATCGCCCACGGGCAATTGGTTTTTAAGCGCATGGTTGAGCCAGTTGGCAAAGCGCTTACCTACCTCGGCAGGCCAATCCATTTGTAACCATTCTTGGGCAAAATCGGCTTCTGCTGGCAATTGGGCGCGCAGGGGGTCTAGCCAGAGTTGTTCTGCGCGGGCCAACTCTTTGAAGCGGTCTTCGGTGTCCACACTTTGGCTTGTCCAACCTGCTGGCATGGCTTGCACCAGCTCGCCAGACAATAAAACCATTTCGTCAATCAGGGTGTCGATATAGGCTGCACGGCGCTGGCGGGTTTCTAAGTTGGGTTCTGGGTCAGAGGCTAGAAATTGGCGCAATTGGCGCAGCGTTTTGCGTACTTCGGGCCGGGTTGGGAAAAGACGCTCAAACACCGAATGGCTATGCACCGGCAGCCGGGCAGCAGTGGCCCGCCATACCGGGGGCAGCGAGGCCAAGAGGTAATTGGTGCCGCCGCGTTCGCTATTGAGCTGGCTGATGTTTTGCGGTTTGGTGCCGCCCATTTTTTGTACGGCTAGGCTGGGGTAATGGTGAAAGACCCCGGCATGGGCTTTGTGCGCGTGGTACGCCTGTCGGGCTGCCTTGTTGGCTTCACCAAAGCGGTGGTCTTGGATTTGCGCGTGGACTACATGGGCCAGCGAGGTAGGAAACAATGGGGCCAGTAACTCATAGTGGCTATCCACACATGGGTCGCTATCAGTAAGCCAGTACAACTGCTTGGCCAGTGGGTGCGAGCTGGGGCCACCTGTGCGCGGCTGCGTGAGTGCGACAAAAGCATCGCGGAGCATTTTGGCCTGCGCCGGGTCATCATGCAGCGCTTGCATAGCAGCCTCATCTTCGGCCAGCAGTGCCGTAAGCAAACTACACCCATCTAACTCTAACCGCAGGAACTTGTAAACATCTAAGGCTGCTGCATTGCCAACCACATCGCCCGCAAAACTTGCCCCCAGTGCATGGCTGCCCAGCACCTCTAATGGGTGCAGCTGGTCTGGTGCTACATAAAGATTGGTGCCTCTGGCATCCGGGTGGATGGGTTTGAGGGCATGGGTGACGGCTTGAATTTGCGCCACCCGTTTGGCTGCATTCTCAATCCATGCGCCATACTGGTGTTGCGCTAATAGCTCTAGGCGTTTTGCATCGTCATCCTCCTTGAGCTTGTCGAGCTTGGCATCCAAGCGCTCTTGGATAAAGTTTGCAACAATGCCATGCCAAAGCAAACGGCGTTCGGTGAGGGGCATATCGGGTTCCTCGGTTGTTCTGGAATAGCAGCTTAATCTAATCCATGATTCCTATGATAAAACATTACAATCCGACACATTAATCTGCTGTGTAAGCAGCTTAGAAAATGATGCCTATGAGCATCGTTGCTCTTTTTTCTGCCGCACAGGCAGTCATGCACTCAAGCCCTTGCCTTGACCGCTGCATAGGAGTTGCAAGATGATAAAAAACGGTATGCGCCCGGTACACCCCGGCGAGATTCTGCGCGAGGACTATCTCAAGCCAATCGGTATGAATGCCAATGCGCTGGCTCGGCATTTGCATGTGCCGCCCTCGCGCATCAACGACATCGTGTTGGAGCGGCGTGGTGTCAGCGCCGATACGGCCTTGCGCTTGAGTCGCTTCTTTGGTGGCGACGCGCAATCGTGGCTCAATTTGCAAACGGCCTACGATTTGCGCTCGGCAGAGTTAAATCAAACCCTGCAAATCGCCATGCAGGCGGTGCATCCGATGCAGTTCCATCCTGCCTAAGCAGGCTTACTTTGCCCGGCTAAACCCCAGCAGCTCATGCCAGCGCCAGCCTTGTTGCTGGTCTGGCAGGGTTGCCGTGGCATAGTGTTTGGCACATTGCAGCAGTGACCAATCCTTGCTTTGGGCAAGGTGGGTCAATTCATTGAGCAAATCCACTCGAATCCACGGCGTGATGTTGGTCTGTGTCACCAGCGGTATGCGGTGCAACTGGCTTTCTACTGCCGGATACAAAGACTCACCGCGCCGCTGACCATCTACCACGCGGTGCAAAGAGAGACGTTCCTCCTCGTCGTCGGGCAGCCAAACCACATCGACCCGTGGCGCACGGTCATAGCGAAAGCGCTGGTACTGCGGTAGTAGCCCGGTGAGCCATAGCCGTTCATTACTGGCCCAATGCAGGCTGGCGGCACGGCCCACGGGTGTGGCGGCTGCATGGTCTTGGTTGCGCGGCAGCATGGCATCGTGCATCCGGGCGTGTTCCAAATCCACCAGATTTTTTCTGGGCTGTAATCGGTCGGCGTTAACAATGCGCGGGCGTGCATCTATCGGCCAGTCAATGGTTCCTTGGGTTTGTGGGTGCAGCAGTTCTTGCAAGGAATGCGATTGCAGATGGAAGTAATACGCTGCATCTGTTTTTGCATTGACTTTTTCTGTCTCAAACCCCGGCTTGCAAAATGCGGCTTTGCCCGGTTGCTCATAAGCGCGCAGATTGCTATCGAGCAGTAGCACATTGGCCTTATCCACTGCGCCAGCGCGATGGCGGCGCACCCGCCCTGCCAGTTGGATGAAGGAGCGCATCGAAGATGGCTCTACCACCGCCCAGTCATAGTCGTGGTCGCGGCCTACTTCGGTCACGGGGCTACCCAAAACGATAAACAGTTGGTCTTTTTCTGGGTGGGCATCTATCAGCGCGCGCATGGCAGGCTGCTGAAACACCGGGTCAGGGCTGCCGGTAGCCGAGCGGCGGTTGAGCAGGGTATCGAGCTGGCGCTCCATGCTAGAGCGCGCAAGCAATGGAAATTGCGAGTGATAAACGCACAGATGCACATGCACCCCAGCCACTGCGATGCCTTGTTGGTACATAGCCAAGGCTACGTCAAACAACGGCTCGATGTTGGGCATACGAATTAGGCCCATGCTGATGCGCTTGCCGCTGGCGGGGTCTAGGCTGTGGTTTTGTGGCTGCTGGTGCAACTGCCACGCACATTCCAGCAAAAATCGGGCAAAGTCAGTGCGTCGCAGCGCCTTGTCCATGCCATTCCACTCTGGGGGCAGGGGCACAATTTGGGCGCGGCGGCGTACTTCGGTTTTGCTCAGTTGGACAGTGCGTTTTTGCACATACTCTGCATGGGCGGCTTGAAAGGTGGCACGGTCTGGACAATCCAAGGCCGTTTGGTGAAATTCATCTATCCATAAACAACAGATACGGGGTGCTTCGCTGGGGCGCTCACTGCGGTGCTGCTGGAACACCGTGCGCCCCGCTTGGTAAGCCAAAAATAGCCCTTCTACCAACGCCGGGGGCAAGGTGGCCGAAGATAAAAGCACCCGCGCTCCCAACAGCCCGGCCCAATGCACCAAGCGCGTCAGTGCAGGCAAGTCGGCCATATCAAAGTCATCTGGCTCGTCTAATACCAAATCGCCCGTCATCAGGCGCAACATGGGGGCAATCTGGCGGCCTCCGCGCAGGCTTTCGGTGGCGGGGGTGAGGTGATCTACGGTACAAACCAGCAACGGGGCAGCAATTAAAGAGCGTACCTTGGCATCGTTGCTCAGGCGCTCTAGCAGGGGATGGCGGTCATTGCCCCCAAACAAGACCTGTCCGCCTTCATCCAACAGGGCTTGGCTAGAAGCTGACCCGCTGGCCTCGGCTTGGGCTTCCCAGTGTTCAAACAAGGCCCGACTGGCAGCACCGCCCACTTGGATGGCCAACTGTTCTTCTCCCAAGCCTAAATCGTGCTGAAACACGCGCCCGGTTTGTAAGGTCAGGGTACGCAAGCCAATGGCAAAGGCGCAGCGTAACCCGACCTGCGGATTAGCCAGCGCATTCATGATGCGGGCATTGCCCAGTGTTTTGCCACAGCCGGTAGAGGCCATATTGACGATAAACGCCCCTTGCGAAGCACTGCGTTGGCGGACGCTGGCGGCCACATCAGCGGCTTTGTCTTGCCACTGAAAACGGGCATCGGCACTGCGTTTTTTCAGGCCACGGTGGTTCTGTAAGGCGGGCAAACTGCGTACCAGCGAGGGTAAGGAATGGGCTACCAAAGAGGCATGGGCTTGCACGCCCAGCAGGTGTTCATCCAGCGTTTGGTTGAACACAGATGCACCAGCAGGATTTTTGCTGGTGTTGGCATACAGCGCATAGCTGGGGTTGCGATAGGGCTTACGGCACTCCTCCTCTTCGATGCTGGAGTAATGGTGGTCGGCCAGCATCAGGCACAGACGCGAAACGTGCATGGCAAAGGGGTCTGCTAATGGTTTTATTTGGCTGGGTTGTTGCGACAGCGCCAGCAATTTTTGGGCATAGCGTGCCGCCTGTTTGCGCCAAGGCAACATCACCACCGGCAGACCGTGCGGAAAAGTCCAATAGGCGCGCACTGTGGCATCGCTGCTGGTTTCGCGTGGCTCATTCCAGTCAGCGCTAATGCGCTGCAACAGGGCTTGCAAGGTAAGAAGATTGACCGAGTTGGGATGCGCTCCAAACCGGCAGTATTGGTTTTGCGGCAGGTCGATATCTTCATCACTGCTGCCATTGGCTTTTGCTACCGGCAGGCAAGGTAGGCGGTGGTGGGTCAGAATCAACCATGCTACGGCTTGTGCCAACGGTGGTAACACCGCAAATGGCAGACGGCCTTCGGCCTGTGGGGTGTCCAAGCCATCGCGCAGCAGGCATCCGTTTTGGTGGTCTAGCCACTGTGCTTCAAAGGCTGCGGCATCGAGTGCCGCATCGCTACCAGCGGCCAAGCGTTGCAGCCAAGCTGCATCATCATCGTTGCCCACAAAAGCCTGAAATAAGCGCACCGAAACCCATTCATGCCGGTAGAGATTACGTTCACGCAGGCCGGGTTGGCGCAAGCGGTCTTGAAATGCCTGCGTGGCTTTGCCCAAATCATGCAGCAAAGCGGCCAAGGCGCTCAAAGCCGTCATCAGCGGTAGGTGGTGCCAAGTGTTTTCATCATCGGCACGCAATACATCATTGACGGTGGTGTTGGTAGGCACCGCGCCTTCGGCATTGAACTGGCGGCCATCGCCCACCACCCAGAGTAATTCACTGTGGTCTTTGCCATGTATCCAGTGGCAGGCAATGGCGGTGTTTTTGCGCGCCGTTTGGCGCAGCAGTTTGCGTACTGTTTCTAATCCGGCTTGGGTGATGGGGGTTTGCCAAGTTCTATCGCCCCGGCGTTCGGCAAACTGGTCTAGGATACGGCGCGTTTCAGTCAGTGCCCGTTTGCTGCATTGTGAAATAAATAGCACGTTCATGGTGCATCTGCCGTCGTACTGGTCGAGGTTGCGGTTTGCTGGGCCAGTCGTGCGGTGTCGGTGGCAATTTGCTGGAGGGATTCGATGATGAAATCCAGCGCTTCGGTGCGGGTCAGGGCTTCAATGCAATGGCGGCGGAAGGACTGTTCATCATCGCCCCGCATGGCCGAGAGAAACGCTTGCGGCAAAATCACTGCATCTTTAATCAAGTCAGCGGCATCAAAAACCAAGCCACCCCGGCGCGTTTTGCCATACAGTACCGCCAAACCATGTGGCAGCCCCAGCACCCAAGTGGCCGTAGCGCCCAAGCCATAGGCCAAATAATTACCATGGTCTAAAAAGCGGTTGGCTGGGTCGATGCCTGTGCCGCGTTTGGCGCGGGTAAAGTCGCCATAGCCTGTGGCCTGCACGGCCAGTTTGAACAGGGCCTTGGTCAAGCGGGCCTCATCGGTAAGCAAGGCTGTGACATCGGGGGCGTTGGCTATCAACACCCGAAACTGTTGCGCCAGCGTTTGCAGCTGGTTCGCATCTACGGCAAAACCTGCTTCGCGCAATGTGCGCGTGTTCCATGCGGGCAGCAAACGCTCTAGCCGTAGCAGTTGCAATTGTTTGGCCGCTGCCAAACGCAAGTCGTCATCAAACCAAAATTTGACCCAAGACTGCAAGTATTGGGTGGGGCGGTATTCACTTTGGGGCAGCAGCCATGCTACCTCCACATCGACTTCATTGGCGGTGAACAAAGGCGTTCCGCCTCCGCCACAAAACCCGACCAGCACGCCCGCCTTGGCCAGCTCACGCATGGCGGCTTGGGTAATAGAGGTGCCGGTACCCAGCAAAATGCTGGTAGTGTTGGCGATAGGAATGTTCCAGTACAGGCTACGCTTGCCTGCATCGGTCACATACTCTACCCGGCCACCATTGACCAAGACGCGGCAATGCTCCAAGTAATAAAGATTGGCACGTTTGGAGTGCAAAATACTTTTCAGGTCGGTAGGGCGTATCTCATCTGGCATGGACATAGGTGCATCCTGTTATCGTGGCAATCATTATTTTGACGGAATGACCCCCTCATGATGCCCTCTCCCCTTACCAAACTCCAAGACCCCCATTTGCTGCAAACCAAGAGCCTGCTCAACGGCCAATGGGTCAGCGGTAGCAGCCGCTTTGCCGTGCATGACCCGGCCACAGGCCAGCTATTGGCCGAGGTGGCCAATCTGGGGCCACAAGAGGCCCAAACTGCGATTGCTGCCGCAGCTGGTGCTTGGCCCGCTTGGCGTAACACCACCGCCAAACAACGTAGCCAAATTTTGCGCCGCTGGTTTGAGTTGCTGATGGCACACCAAGAAGACTTGGCGCGCATCATGACCGCCGAACAGGGTAAACCGTTGGCAGAAGCCAAAGGCGAAGTGGCCTACGGGGCCAGCTTTGTTGAATGGTTTGCCGAAGAAGCCAAGCGCGTCAATGGCGAAACCCTGCCCCAGTTTGACAACAACCGCCGCCTGCTGGTGCTCAAGCAGCCGATTGGCGTGTGCGCGGCCATCACGCCGTGGAATTTTCCGCTGGCCATGATGACACGCAAGGTAGCCCCAGCACTGGCCGCAGGCTGCCCCGTCATAGTCAAACCGGCAGAGCTTACCCCCCTGACTGCACTGGCCGTGGCCGAGTTGGCACTGCGTGCTGGCATCCCCGCTGGGGTGCTACAGGTACTTACAGCCGATAGCGCCAACAGCATCGCCATTGGCCAAGTGCTGTGTGCCAGCAGCAGCGTGCGCCACCTCAGTTTTACTGGCAGCACCGAGGTAGGCCGCATCCTGATGGCGCAATGCGCGCCTAGCATCAAAAAACTGGCGCTAGAGCTGGGTGGCAATGCGCCGTTTATTGTGTTTGACGATGCCGACATCGACAGCGCCGTCGAAGGCGCTTTTGCCAGCAAATACCGCAACGCCGGGCAAACTTGCGTCTGCACCAACCGTTTTTATGTGCAAGCCGGGGTGTACGAAGCATTTTTGCAAAAATTTACCGCCAAGGTGCAAACGGCCAAAGTGGGCAATGGCTTTGACGAAGGAGTCAACCAAGGCCCCTTGATTGAAGAAGCCGCCCTGCAAAAGATGCAGCGCCATGTCGATGATGCACTGGCCCACGGGGGCCGCATCCTCACTGGCGGCCAACGGCTCAGCCATATTGGTAGCGGCCAATTTTTTGCCCCCACCGTGGTGGCCGATGCCCATGCCGCTATGCTGTGCGCGCGCGAAGAAACCTTTGGCCCGCTGGCCCCGGTGTTCAAATTTGACACCGAAGCAGAGGCCATTGCTGCCGCCAATGCCACCGAGTTTGGTTTGGCCAGCTACTTTTACAGCCGCGACATCGGGCGCATTTTCCGCGTGGGCGAGGCACTGGAATACGGCATGGTGGGCGTGAACGTGGGCCTGCTGGGAACCGAGCATGTGCCGTTTGGCGGCGTGAAACAATCTGGCTTGGGCCGCGAAGGTTCACACCACGGCATCGATGAGTATTTAGAAGTCAAATTCCTGTGCTTGGGGGATATTCAGGCTTGAACTTTCGTCCACCGGCTACCATCGTAGCCCAATGAACCTCCGTTTTTTCTCTTTGGGTTGGCGTACCTTGTGGCGCGATTGGCGTGCCGGTGAATTGCGCTTGTTGTTGGTGGCCGTCACCTTGGCCGTGGCGGCCTTGACCTCGGTAGGCTTTTTTGCCGACCGGCTAGACAACGGCCTGCAACGCGATGCGCGGCAATTGTTGGGCGGTGATGTGGTCATCGCCAGCGACCAGCCAGCGCCAGCCAACTTTACCCAGCAAGCCCAAGCCTTGGGCTTGCAACAGGTCAATACCTTGGGCTTTCCGACGATGGCGCGCGCCAGCGAGGCCCAAGGCGGAGCAGTCAAGCTGGTGGCCCTGAAAAGCGTAGCGCCCGGCTACCCCTTGCGCGGCCAGCTCAAAGTGGCCGATGCCCCCGGCGCTGCCAGCACCAACACACGCGATATTCCCACCCCCGGCGAGGCTTGGGTAGATGTAACACTGCTGGATGCTTTGGGTCTGCAACTGGGCCAGCCTTTGCTGCTGGGCGATACCACCCTGCGGCTGGCGCGCATCATCGTGGTAGAGCCTGACCGGGGTTCGGGCTTCATGAATTTTGCCCCGCGTGTGCTCATCCACGAGGCCGATTTGGCAGCTACCGGCTTGGTACAACCGGCCAGCCGCATCAATTACCGCTTGGCCGTGGCAGGCGAAGAGGCTGCCGTGCAGCAGTTCAAAACTTGGGCGCTAGCAGAGGCTGACAAGCCCGGCGTGCGCGGTGTGCGCGTCGAGTCCTTAGACAGTGGTCGCCCAGAGATGCAACAAACCCTAGAGCGGGCGCAAAAATTTCTTAATTTGGTAGCGCTACTAGCGGCGCTGCTGTCGGCAGTGGCGGTAGCCTTGGCCGCACGCGGGTTTGCCGCCAGCCATTTAGACGCTTCGGCTTTGTTGCGCGTGCTAGGTCAAAGCCAGCGCACCATTGCCGGCAGTTACACGGTTGAATTTTTGCTAGTCGGGCTGTTTGCCAGTGGCTTGGGGGTGGCACTGGGCTGGGCCTTGCACCACGGTTTTGTGGTGTTGCTGGCAGGTTTGCTCGATGCCAGCTTGCCTGCCCCTAGCTTATGGCCCGCTTTGCTGGGTGTAGGTGTCGGTTTAACGCTGCTACTGGCTTTTGGTTTGCCGCCGGTGTTGCAATTGGCCCAAGTGCCACCGCTGCGCGTCATTCGGCGCGAACTGGGGGCATTGCGCCCGGCCTCGGTGGCGGCCTTATTGGCAGGCATCGCCGGTTTTTCTGCCTTGCTGTTGGTGGTTAGCCAAGACCGCACTTTGGGTTTGATTGCCGTGGGTGGCTTTGCTGTGGCGGTAGCTTTGTTTGCCGCTTTGGGCTGGCTGGCAGTGCAATTGCTGCGCCGCGTGGTACACGAGAACACCGCGCCGCGCTGGCTGGTGTTGGCCACGCGCCAAATGGCCGCGCGCCCAGCTTATGCCGTAGTACAAATTAGCAGCTTGGCGGTGGGCCTGTTGGCCCTGGTATTGTTGGTGCTGCTGCGTACCGACCTCATCCACAGTTGGCAGCAAGCGACACCAGCGCAAGCGCCCAATCGTTTTGCCATCAACATCCAGCCGGATCAGGCGCAGGATTTTCAAAAGGTGCTGCAAGCAGCCGGGGTGCGCGAATACGATTGGTACCCTATGGTGCGCGGGCGCTTGCTGGCCGTCAATGGCCGAGCAGTGAATGCCGATGACTACACCGAAGACCGCGCCAAACGCTTGGTAGAGCGCGAGTTCAACCTCTCTAATGCCAGCCAAGCACCCACACACAACCCAGTAGTGGCTGGGCGCTGGACACCCAACGAGCCAGATGCCATCAGCATGGAAGAGGGCATTGCCCAAACCTTGGGCTTGCAGTTAGGAGACCGCTTGCGCTTTGATATGGCTGGTGTCGTTACCGAAGCGCGCATCACCAGCCTACGCAAGGTAGATTGGAGCTCCATGCGCGCCAATTTTTTTGCCATGTACCCGGTGGCCCATCTGGCCGATGTACCAATGACCTATCTGGCTGCTTATCGCGCCCCAGAGCAAGCAGGCTTTGACAATGCCTTGGTGCGCCAGTTTCCTAACACCACACTTATCGACATGAGCGCCACCTTGGCCCAAGTGCAGCGGGTGTTAGACCAAGTGATACGGGCGGTAGAGTTTTTGTTCTTATTTGCCTTGGCTGCGGGTTTGGTGGTGCTGTTTGCCGCCGTTACCGCCACCCGCGAGGAGCGGGCGCGTGAATTTGCCATCATGCGTGCCTTGGGTGCCCGTGCCAGTTTGCTGCGCCAAGTGCAACAAGCCGAGCTGGCGGGCATTGGGCTGCTGGCGGGCTTTTTAGCCAGTAGCATGGCGGTGGTGGTGGCTTGGGCCTTGGCGCATTATGTTTTTGACTTTGCTTGGACAGCTTCCATCTGGGTGCCATTGGTCGGTAGCATCGCGGGGGCAGTGCTGGCTTTGGCCGCTGGTTGGTGGGGTTTGCGCGAAGTGTTGCAGCGCCCAGTGGTAGCCACCTTGCGCCGTGCAGCAGAATAGCGTTTTTTATCCCTCTACTTCACTCAACATCATGGACAGTCACGATAACGATACCGCCAGCATCGACACACCACAAAAAAGCAAGCAAATCACTGCTTTTGACTTGATTGGTGGCGAGCCTAAGCTGCAAGCCCTGACCGAACGCTTTTATGCGCTGATGGATTTAGAACCCGCCTATGCCGAACTGCGCGCCACCCACGGCAGCACTTTGGAGGATGCACAGCAAAAGCTGTTTTGGTTTCTGTGCGGCTGGCTGGGTGGCCCGGACTATTTTGTGCAAAATGTGGGCCATCCGCGCTTGCGGGCACGGCATTTGCCGTTTTCGATTGGCATCAAAGAGCGTGACCAATGGGTAGCCTGTATGGACCAGGCCATGCGCGAAACCGACATCCCAGAGCCACTGCGCGAACGCCTGAATGAAAGCTTTATGCAAACGGCTGATTGGATGCGTAACCGCAACAACTGATTTTTTCACTGCTGATTTTTCCTTTTCTTTGCTGAAAAGGAATTTTGCTTAAATCATGTAAGTTACTTTTGAAGCCTCGTTGGGAGGCGCGGTTCACACGCCTTCGCTGGTTGCTCAGTATTGACTGTCTGGCGGCGGGGCGGGCGGTGGCTCGTCTAGCACGCCGGGTAAATAAGCCGGGCGGCCCTTGGATTTGAGAAAGGCTACCACCCGATGCACTTCTTCTGTGGTGACCAAGGGGCCATGTACCCGCGCGGGCACGCGCTGGCCGGTAGCCAAATAGAGCATATCGCCCAAACCTAGCAAGGTTTCAGCCCCATTTTGGTCCAAAATAGCCCGGCTATCGGTGCGGCTACTGACCTGAAAAGCCATGCGCGTTGGGATATTGGCCTTGATAAGCGCCGTAATCACTTCGCCGCTGGGGCGCTGGGTGGACAGCACCAAATGGATACCGGTGGCACGGGCTTTTTGCCCTAAACGGGCAATCCATTCTTCAATCTGTTTGCCTGCTATTTGCATCAAGTCGGCCAATTCATCTACCACCACCACAATATGCGGCAGATGCTCTAGCGGTTGCGGCTCGGTAAATTCTGCCGCCAAAGGGTTGAGAATGTACTCATCACGCGCTTGGGCCTGGTCTATTTTGGCGTTGTAAGCGGCCAAATTGCGCGCTCCCAGTTTGCCCATGAGCCGATAGCGGCGCTCCATCTCGGTAACGCACCAACCCAAGCCTCGGGCGGCTTGGCGCATGTCAGTGACCACTGGCGTGAGCAGATGCGGAATGCCCGCATACAAAGACATTTCTAGCATCTTGGGGTCAATCAGCAACAGGCGCACATCAGCGGGGTCCGCCTTGTAAAGCAAACTGAGCAGCAGGGCGTGTAGGCCCATCAGTCGGCCAGAATCTGCGGTACCTGCCACCAGCACATGGGGCATTCTGGCCAAATCAACCACCAGCGTATGGCCCACAATGTCTCTGCCCAAAGCCAGGGCCAGCGAGGATGGATGCTCTACAAAGGCGGGAGCGGCCAGCAATTCGCCAATGCGAATGCTTTGGCGTTTAACATTGGGCAGCTCTAGGGCCATGTACGCAGTATTGGCCACCTCATCGACCACACGGATAGACACCAAACTGAGCGCACGGGCCAAATCACGCGCCTGCTCTAACAGTTGCACCGGCTGTACCTCGGGGCCAAGTTCGATTTCATAGCGCGTAACCACCGGCCCGGGCATAGCAGCAACCACCGTAACCTCGACACCCAAATCTTTGAGCTTTTTCTCAATCAGGCGGCTGGTCATCTCTAGCGTGTCGGTAGAGACGGCTTCTTGGCGCGCCACAGTGGTTTGCAGCAAGTTTGAAGGCGGTTGGTAGTTGCGCGGCTGGCGTGGCGGCAAGGACGCAGGGGCCGCCGCAGAGTTGGGCGTTGCCACTGGCAAATCGCGCATCAAAGGGGCCGGCGCAGTGTCGGCTGGGGGTTCAGTCCAACTCGGAGCGGCCTGCTCGGGGTCAATAATTTTCAGCGGCTGCGGGTGGTGTTCTTCTAGCTCAATGCGCTCTTCGTGCACCACCTCTTCGCGCAGACGAGAAGCGCGTTTGCCCTCGGCAATGTCTTTGGCCTCTTCGCGGCGCACTTGACCCAAGCGCACGATGGCATCTAGGCGTGCGCCCACAGCTTCGGCCAAGCGCGCCCAAGAAAAATGGAACACTTGGGCCGCACCGAATACCGCCAAAGCAAAACCAAGCAAACCGGAGCCATCAAAACCCAGCCAGCGCATGGCCGCCGGGCCAGTGATATAGCCTAAAACGCCCCCTGAATGGCCGGGCAACAAAGGCTCTAAATGGTACAGGCGCGACCACTCTAGCCCGGCACTGGCACACAGCAACAAGGCCAAGCCCCCCCAGAAACCGGCACGCCGGGCCAACACTTCTTTCAGTGACAACTGCTCCTCGGTCTCTAACAACTCATCGCCACGCAAGCGCCGCGCCAACGAGGACAACCAGACAAAGCCCCCAGCTACCAAACACCACCAGACCGAAAAACCCAGCACAAAATAACTCACATCGGCCAGCCAAGCACCGGCGCGCCCCAAGCGGTTGCGTACCAAGCCATCGCCCACTCCAGAGGTGGACCAAGCCATGTCCAGTGGCGAATAACTGAGCAAGGCCAGCAGCCACACCAGCAGCGCCAGCGCACCAGCGAGCAAAGACAATTCATGGCCCAGCCGGGCAACAATCAGGCGCAATGCAGACTTGCCGGGAGGAGAAGCGTTAAGGGTATTGGAGGAAGAATAAGTCATGGCAGCGTGCGGGCGAACTTAGATGATACTTGCAGCTTCATGCAACTGCCTGTTTGCGAGGTTTCAAATCTTATGTCTGCTACTACCCAACACGCCCAAGTGCTTATCCTAGGCTCTGGCCCTGCCGGTTATACCGCTGCCATTTATGCCGCCCGTGCCAACCTCAACCCGGTACTGATTACCGGCATGGCCCAAGGCGGCCAGCTGACCACCACCACCGAAGTGGACAACTGGCCCGCCGATGTGCATGGCGTGCAAGGCCCCGAGCTGATGCAACGCTTTTTAGAGCACGCCGAGCGCTTCAAGGCACAAATTATTTTTGACCATATCAACCAAGTTGATTTTTCTAAGCGCCCCTTCACCCTTACAGGCGATAGCGGCACGTACACCTGCGATGCCCTCATCATCGCCACTGGTGCTTCGGCCAAATACTTGGGCCTGCCCTCAGAGCAAGAATTTATGGGCCGGGGGGTTTCGGGCTGCGCCACCTGCGACGGTTTTTTCTACCGTGAGCAGGATGTTTGCGTGGTCGGAGGCGGCAACACAGCAGTGGAAGAAGCCCTGTACCTCTCCAACATTGCGCGCAAAGTCACGCTGGTGCATCGGCGCGACAAGTTCAAGGCCGAACCCATCTTGATAGACAAGCTGATGGAAAAAGTAGCGGCGGGCAAAATTGAGCTCAAAACCTTCTTTACCCTGCAAGAGGTGCTGGGCGACCAAAGCGGCGTGACCGGCATTCGCATCCAAAGCACCCAAGATAGCCACAGCGAAGACATCGCCCTGCAAGGCTGCTTTATTGCCATTGGCCACGCCCCCAACACCGACATCTTCCAAGGCCAACTGGAATTGGAAAACAGCTATATCGTCACCCAAGGCGGGCGCAATGGTTTTGCCACCCAAACCAGCGTGCCCGGTATTTTTGCCGCCGGTGATGTGCAAGACCATGTCTATCGCCAAGCCATTACCAGCGCAGGCACCGGCTGCATGGCCGCCTTGGATGCCCAGCGCTTTTTAGAGCAACAAAACTAAGCCCCCAAAAAAAGGGAGTGGCCCAATTTGCTATAATTTTTGGCTTTGCTGCGCCAAAAGCTCGTGAGAGCAGCAGTAGATTGGGTTACCGCCACCCTTCTGGCGAGGTGAGGTTGAGCCATCAGGCAGGCAGCATACAGCAGCCGCCCCGCAATGGCCAACCGTTCTACATGATCGGAGTGTCCTAATGGCACGCGTATGTGACGTCACGGGCAAAAAGCCCATGGTCGGGAACAATGTTTCCCACGCCAACAACAAAACCAAGCGCCGGTTCCTGCCGAACCTGCAATACCGCCGTTTCTGGGTTGAGTCGGAAAACCGTTGGGTGCGCCTGCGCGTTTCCAGCGCAGCCCTGCGTTTGATTGACAAAAACGGTATTGAATCGGTGCTCGCAGACCTGCGCGCCCGTGGTCAGGCTTAAGGAGAAACACCATGGCAAGCAAAGGCGGACGCGACAAAATTAAGCTGGAATCCACTGCGGGTACTGGCCACTTCTACACCACCACCAAAAACAAGAAAACCATGCCCGAGAAAATGCTGATCATGAAATTTGATCCTAAAGCTCGCAAGCATGTCGAATACAAAGAAATGAAGCTGAAGTAATTTGGCTTTTGTCTTTGGACAACAAAAAACCGCCTAGCGTAAGCTCAGGCGGTTTTTTTATGGGTGCTAGGCGTTTAGCTTAGAGCTTGCGCGTCCAAACAGCAGCAAAGAATCCATCGGTTTGGTGCAAATGCGGCCACAGGCGCAGATATTGCTTGCCGGTATCACCACCGCTGCACAGGCTGGCAGCGGCATTTACCTTGAGTTGGGTAAGCACTTCACCGGCATCAAGGGCCACAAAGTCGGGGTGTGCGGCGGCAAAGGCTTCGGCGATGCGCTCGTTTTCTTCGGGCAGCACGCTACAGGTGGCATAGACCAAGCGCCCACCGGGTTTTACCAAACGCGCCGCACTGGCCAAAATGGCGGCCTGCTTGACTTCCAACTCTTGCACCGCTTTGGGGGTTTGGCGCCACTTCAGGTCGGGATTGCGGCGCAGGGTACCCAAGCCAGAACAGGGGGCATCCACCAGCACGCGGTCAATCTTGCCCGCAAGGCGCTTCACGCGCTCATCGCGCTCATGGGCAATGGCGGCAGGATGCACGTTCGACAGCCCGCTGCGTGCCAGCCGGGGCTTGAGGGCATCAAGCCGGTGCGCTGACACATCAAAGGCATATAAACGCCCAGTGCTACGCATGGTGGCACCAATGGCCAGCGTTTTGCCGCCTGCGCCAGCGCAAAAATCAACCACCATCTCGCCGCGCTTGGCATCCAAGAGCAGGGCCAGCAGTTGTGAGCCTTCGTCTTGCACTTCAATCGCGCCACGCACAAAAGCAGGCAGCTTGGCCAGTGCCGGTTTACCCACCGCGCGCAGGCCCCAAGGTGAATAAGGTGTTTCTACCGAGGCAATGCCCGCTTGGGCCAGCTCACGGCGCACCTCGGGGCGTTTGTCTTTGAGGGCATTGACGCGCAAATCCAAAGGCGCACTGCACGACAGCGCCTGCACCAAAGGCCAAAAACCATCCCCCAACTGCTGCTTGAGCGGCTGCACCAGCCACTCGGGCAGGTTGTGGCGGTGGCGTTCCATCAAATCGTCTTCGCACACGGCATCGCACTGGGTTAGCCATTGTTGTTCACGGTCGGTCAGGGCGGCATTGAGAAAATCACGCTGGCCATGTGCGGCTTGCGGATTTGAGCGCCGGGCTTCTTCGTCTTGCCAGTGGGCAAAGCCCAAAATAGCCAGCCGCCGTTCACGCGGGCCGGAGCCGGAGGGGGCCATGTGGTCAAACAGCAGTTTTTTACGCAGCACCGTATAGACGGTTTCTGCCAGCGCCGCACGTTCGCGCTGGCCCAAACCACGGTTATCGCGGAAAAAACGCGATACCACGGCATCGGCTGGGTGTTCAAAGGTCAGGGTGAGTCGTACCAGTTCGGTACAGGCTTCAATAAGGGCTTTCGGATGCATGGGGCCGATTGTCCCACTTCCCACACTTCAGGCGGGGTCTGGCGCTGCAATGCGTCCGGCGGTCAGGGTAATGCAGCGCTCACAACGCGCTGCCAGCGCCCGGTCGTGCGTTACCAGCACCAAGGTGGTGCCCTGCTCGCGGTTGAGGGCCAGCATCAGCTGCATGATGGCTTCGCCGGTGGCGAAATCTAGGCTGCCGGTAGGCTCGTCGGCCAACAACACCGCAGGCTGCACCACAAAGGCACGCGCCAAGGCGACCCGTTGTTGCTCGCCGCCACTGAGCAGTTTGGGGTAATGTTGCAAGCGCTGGCCCAAGCCCACATGCTGCAGCATCTCGGTAGCGCGTTGGCGTGCATCGCGTTGCCCGGCCAGCTCCAAGGGCAGCATCACGTTTTCTAGCGCCGTCAGGTTGCCCATCAGCTGAAAACTTTGAAAAACAAAACCCATTTTTTGCGCGCGCAAGGCGGCACGGTCGTCTTCGCTCAGGGCAAACAAGTCTTGCCCAGCCAAACGCACCGTGCCGCTGCTGGGGGTATCTAGCCCGGCCAAGATGGAGAGCAAGGTGCTTTTTCCAGAACCCGAAGCACCCACAATGGCCACAGTCTCCCCAGCCAACAACTGGAAATCAATATCCCGCAAAATCTGCAACTCGCCGCTGGCATCGGCTACCGATTTATTCACCTGCTCGACAACGATGATAGGGCTGGCAGAGGGCATGGTAGCGTTGGACATAGTGCAATAACCGTAAAAAATAGGATGACAACAAAACAAAAAGTGTATCGGCGCAGCCTATTGCGTGGCAGCGGCATGGCCCTGCTACTGGGTGGGCTGTTGCTACAAATGCCCGCAGCAGCACCAACTGCCGCAGCAAAAATCATGGTGCTAGGCGACTCCATCAGTGCTGAATATGGCCTGCCACGCGGCAGCGGTTGGGTGGCTTTGTTAGAGCAGCGCCTGCAAACCGAAAAACTGCCCTTTACGGTGGTCAATGCCAGCATCAGCGGCGACACCACGGCAGGTGGGCGCTCGCGCCTGCCCGCCTTGCTGGCACAACACCGTCCGGCTGTGGTGGTGATTGAGCTGGGCGGCAACGATGCCCTGCGCGGCTTAGCCTTAGCCAGCACACGCCAAAACTTGCAAGCCATGACACAAGCTGCCCAAGCTGCCGGGGCCAAGGTGCTGTTGGCCGGAATGCAGGTGCCGCCCAACTATGGGCGCGACTATGCCCAACAATTTTCCGGACTGTTTTCCAGCGTCGCCCAAACACACAAAACCGCCTTAGTGCCCTTTTTGCTGCAAGGCGTTGCCGATGGCCCCGACCCACTGGCTCTGTTTCAACCCGACCGCATCCACCCCAGCGCTGCCGCCCAGCCCATCATGCTGAACAACCTGTGGCCTGCCCTGCGCCCATTGTTGCGTCCAGGTAAATAACCCACCGCTGCCCTCTAATAGCCCTAATGCCTCGCCAGCTTTGCTATCGCGGCAACAATGCCGCTATCGGTTTTTTTTCTGATTTTGAGCATGTCTATCTCCCACAACAGCAAGCTTCGGATGCCTACTTGGTTTATTCCCCACGGCGGCGGCCCGTGCTTCTTTATGGATTGGAACCCACCCAACGAATGGAAACGAATGGAGCATTACCTGCGTAACGCCGCCAGCAGATTGCCGCAGCGCCCCAAAGCTATCCTGATGGTGTCGGCACATTGGCTAGAGCCGGTGCTGAGCGTTACCAGCAGCGCACAACCGGCACTGATTTACGATTACTACGGCTTTCCGCCGCACACTTACAGCCTGCAATACCCAGCCCCCGGAGACCCACCACTGGCAGCACGCGTAGTCGATTTACTCGGGCAAGCGCAATTGCCAGCGCGTATGGATGCCCAACGCGGCTTTGACCGGAATCTTCGCGGCAAGCCTCGGGGTTGCCCGAGGTTCGAGCGAACAGGCCGGTACGGCCTGTTGTTTTCCGCATCGCATAGCCTATGATAGCTACTGTGAGTACCAGCACCAAAACCC
>CAYMAC010000012.1:0-88435 GCA_964388325.1 uncultured Simplicispira sp.
CCCCTGAACCCCAAGAACGTGGTTTCTTTGCCTGGCTCAAGCGCTTGTTTGGTTTTGTCCGCCGCCGCCCCGCCCCCGTGGCAGCGCCCGCACCGGCCCCAGCCAGTGCGCGCGAGCCACGCCGTGGTGGCGAGCGCAGCAGCGAAGCACGCCCACGCCGTGGCGAACGCAATGACCGCCCAGAGCGCGCCGAGCGTTCTGAACGCTACGAGCGCCCGGAACGCAATGCCAACAGCAGCCGCCGCAATGAGCGCCCAGAGCGCAGCAGCCCCGATAGCCGCAGCAGCAGCTACGAGCCACGCGCCCCGCGTGACCCAGAACGCTTTGACAGCGAACGCCGCGAACCCCGTGGCCCCAGCCGTGGCCGTGCTGACAACCGCACGCCCAACGAGCAGGTGCTAGATGCCGAATTCGGGCAAAACCCATCGGTGCCTGCCACTGAAGCCCCCGCCTACGAGTCACGCCCTGAACGCGCCCCACGCCGTGAACGCAACGAGCGCCCCGCCCGCCCAGAGGGCCGTGAACGCCCGGCGCGCAGCACCGAAGCCACCGAAGTCGAGTTCACTGTGGAACCAGCAGGCCAAGATGGTGCAGCCGCCGCACCGGTGGCCGTGGCCCCCGAAGAGCGCCGCGAGCGCCGCTCCCGCGACCGCTATGGCCGTGACCGCCAGCGCGGCGAGCGTGGTGAACGCCCTGAGCGCACGGAGCGCCCTGAACCAGCAGCCCAGCCTGCCGCCGACGAGCAGCAGCACCCCGTACCGGCAGCTCCCGTACTGGCCGACGCGCCAGAAGCCGACGAGCAGCAGCCGGTGCGCCGCAGCTACTTTGCGCCCGCAGCCAGCCCTAGCCCGGTGGTGGTAGCCGCTGTTGCGCCCGAAGAAGCCGCAACTCCACAAGAGCCAGCTGCTGCACCTGCACCCAGCCCCGCGCCAGTGGCAACAACACCACCCCCCGAAGTGCCAGAGGTAGTAGAAGAAGTGCCAGAAGCCCCGGTGGTGTTAGCAGCCCCGCAGCCAGCGCCAGTGCAAGCCTTTGTTTTGCCGGTGGCTGAAATGCAAGCCTTGGCCCAAGGGGTGGGTCTGCAATGGGTGCAATCTGACCCAGAAAAAGTAGCCGCCGTGCAAGCCGCCATTGCCGCCGAGCCGCGTCCAGTGCATGTGCCACGCCAACGCCCGGCCCCCGTGGTGCCAGACGAAGGCCCCTTGGTGCTGGTAGAAACCCGGCGCGACCTGCGTGATTTGGTGTTGCCGTTTGAGCAAGCGCCCCTGCTCTAAAGCCCCTGTGGCCTCTAGCGCCTAAATGGCTCCAGCGCCAGTCTGTGCAATGCAGGCTGGCGCTTTTTTCTTTCTGCTTTGCTAAGTTGAGCCCATGTTCATTTTGCTCTCACCTGCCAAATCTTTGGATTACGACACCCCCGTGCCCGCCCACTTGCCACACAGTCTGCCTGCTTTGCTGCCCGAAAGCCAAGTGCTGATAGACCTGTTGCGCCCGCTGGCCCCGCAAGACTTGGCTGCCCTGATGAAAATCAGCGATGCCTTGGCTGCCCTGAACGTGGCCCGTTATGCCGCTTGGTCGCCCCAGTTCACAGCCAGCAATGCACGCCAAGCGGTGCTGGCCTTTAATGGCGATGTCTATGACGGATTAGCTGCCCGCAGTCTGACCAGCGCCGATTTAGACTGGGCGCAGCAGCATTTACGCATCCTCAGTGGCCTGTACGGCGTATTGCGCCCCTTAGATTGGATGCAACCCTACCGGCTAGAAATGGGTACCCGCTTGCAAAACCCCAGCGGCAACAATCTCTACCAGTTTTGGGGCACAAAAATTGCAGAGCATTTGCAAGCGCAGCTGGCCGATGCTTCTGCACCTGTGCTGCTCAATTTGGCCTCGCAAGAGTATTTCAAGGCCGTCGATACCCGCGCCCTGCACGCGCGCATCGTCGAATGTGTGTTTGAAGAATGGAAAGGAGGGCGCTACCACATCGTTAGCTTCCATGCCAAACGCGCACGCGGCCTCATGGCGCGCCATGCCATTGAGCAACGCGCTACACAGCCCGAACAATTGCTAGGGTTTGCCGCAGAAGGCTATGCTTTTGACCCGCACGCTTCCGAAGTTAACCGACTGGTGTTTCGGCGGCGCTTAATGTAAGACAATGTTACATCAGCGAGATTCTCATGGCACCATTGACCACCCCCACCACTGCATCCTCTGCCCAAGCGGCTCGCACCGCTGCTGCACCGGCCATTACGCCTGAACTGCGCCACTGGATTGTCAGCCAAGCCCAAGCCAATATCGGTGCCCCAGCACTGATACAGGCCATGATGGCGGCAGGCTGGCAAGAAGCGGTGGCCATGCAGGCCCTAGAAGAGACCTTACGCACGCACCTGAGCGAAGTGGGCTGCCATGAGGAGGGTATTTTGGCCTCCCATCAAGCCGTCCCCGATGTGGTGCTGCACGGTGCCCCTAGCCGCCTTGATGCGGGTGACCGTCAGGTGGAGGTGTTGCTATCGCTGGCGCTGCCGCGTGTGGTGGTGTTGGGCAATGTGCTATCGCCCGAAGAATGCGATGCCCTGATTGACGCGGCGCGCCCACGCATGTCACGCTCCCTGACGGTAGCCACCCAAACTGGGGGCGAAGAAATCAATGCCGACCGCACCAGCGATGGCATGTTCTTTCGGCGTGGCGAGAGTGAACTCATCCAGCGCATTGAAGCCCGTTTGGCCCGTCTGGCCCATTGGCCGCTAGAAAACGGCGAGGGTATCCAAGTGCTGCACTACCGTCCCGGTGCCGAATACAAACCCCATTACGACTATTTTGACCCCACCCAGCCCGGCACGCCGCGCATTTTGGCCCGTGGTGGCCAGCGTGTGGGCACCTTTGTGCTGTACCTCAACACCCCCGAGCGTGGCGGTGGCACCACCTTTCCTGATGTGGGCTTAGAAGTGATGGCACAGCGCGGCAATGCGGTGTTCTTTAACTACCCTTTGCCCCACCCCAGCACCCGCACTCTGCACGGTGGTGCGCCGGTGCAAGCGGGCGAGAAATGGATTGCCACTAAATGGCTACGTGAACGTGAGTTCAGTTAAATTTTTTCCAGTTTGGAGCCTATCCCATGCCCACATCCCATCAACTCAGTTTGCGTGCCAGATTATTGCTACTGGTTACCTTGATTGTTTTCGCAGGTTATGCCCTGACACTGGCGGTACTCACCCAGCAAACCAGCCAATTGCAACAAGAAACCGCCTGGCGCTATACCGAACAACTGGCCATTAGCGAAGGCCATAAAGCCACTGCCGAGTTGGAGCGTGGCATGGACGCAGCACGCACCTTGGCGCACGCGCTGGGCCAGCTCAAGGCGGCGGGCTTGGCCGACCGTGCCAGCGCCGATGCCCTGCTCAAAGGCGTACTGGCGGGCAACCCAGCGTTGATTGGCGTGTGGTCTGGCTGGGAACCCGATGCCTTTGATGGCAAAGACAGCGAATATGCCAACCAACCGGGGCACGATGCCACAGGCCGCTATGTGCCCTACTGGAACCGAGGCAGCGGCCAATTGGCGGTAGAGCCTTTGGTTGATTACACCAAACCGGGCGCAGGCGACTATTACCTATTGCCACAAAAAACCGGCCAAGAAACCCTGATAGAGCCTTACAAATACACCGTAGCGGGCAAAGAAATGGTTATCACCAGCTTGGTGGTGCCCATCCAAATTGATGGTCGTTTTATGGGGGTGGCGGGTGTAGATTTAACACTTGAAAGCCTGCAAAAAATCACCGCCCAAGTCAAGGTATTTGAACGCGGCTACGCTAGTTTTCTGTCTCATGCCGGTGTCTTTCTGGGCGATGTGGATAGCAGCCGGGTAGGCCAACCGCTGGGCAATGTGCCCGAGCGTGCACAGGCGCTACAAGCGATTGCAGCAGGTCAGGTGCTGAAGACGCAAAGCAACGGCGGCCATCTGGGCAACGAAGAAGTGCTGCGTATTTATGTGCCGCTGCATATCGGTAACAGCAAAACGCCTTGGTCTTTTGCCATTAGCGTGCCGCAAAAAGAAGTCATGGCCGCTGTGTACCAACAGCGCTGGCTGGCCGCAGGTTTGGGCAGCGCCAGTGTGGTACTGGTACTGCTGGCTTTGGCGTGGGCAGTGCAGCGTTTGGTGATACGCCCCATTGGCGGCGAACCAGAACAAGCTGCCCTGATTGCAGCCAAAGTGGCCCACGGAGATTTGAGCCAATCTATTGCTGTGTTGCCCAACGACCAAAGCAGCCTGATGGCCCAATTGCAGCAAATGCAGCAGGGTTTGGCGGGCGTAGTGGCCAAGGTGCGTGAGGGTGCAGAAGGTGTAGCTACCGCCAGCAGCCAAATTGCCCAAGGCAACCAAGACCTGTCTGGCCGTACCGAAAGCCAAGCCAGCGCCTTAGAAGAAACCGCTGCTTCCATGTCGCAATTGGGTTCTGCCATCACACAAAACGCCGACCATGCGCGCCAAGCCAATGAGTTGGCACGCCATGCCTCCGACGTAGCCGTACAGGGTGGTGAGGTGGTGGGGCGCGTCATTGCCACCATGAAAGAAATCAACGATAGCTCGCGCAAAATTGCCGACATCATCAGCGTGATTGATGGCATCGCCTTCCAAACCAACATCTTGGCGCTCAATGCCGCCGTAGAGGCTGCGCGTGCCGGTGAGCAAGGCCGAGGCTTTGCCGTGGTCGCTGCCGAGGTGCGTAGTCTGGCGGGCCGCTCAGCCAATGCCGCTAAAGAAATCAAAGCCCTGATTGATGCCAGCGTGGGCCGGGTAGAGTTGGGGGCCAGCCAAGTGGACCAAGCAGGCAGCACCATGACCGAAGTGGTCAGTGCCATCCAGCGCGTTACCGACATCATGGGTGAAATCAGCAGCGCCAGCACACAACAAAGCGCTGGCGTGGCCCAAGTGGGCGAAGCGGTAACGCAAATGGACCAAGTAACGCAGCAAAACGCCGCTCTGGTCGAAGAGATGGCCGCTGCTGCCAGCAGCCTGAAAGTGCAGGCACAAGAGCTGGTACAAACGGTGTCGGTGTTCCAATTGGCCAATGGCAGCCAGCGCAGTTATGAGACTCGCCCAGCCCCGGCTAGCAGCTATACCGCTGCTCCACCACCGCCGCCGTCGCCGCGTGTCGCTGCCCCGCCAGCTGCCCGACGGTCAGCAGCCATGCCCGCGCCGCGCAAAGCCCCGGCAGCAGCACTGCCACCTCCAGCTGCGTCGCGTGCCAAAGCCGCGCCACAAAACGATAGCGACTGGGAAAGCTTCTAACACCACCCCCCAAATGGCCCCATGTGGGCCATTCCTTCTTTATGTCCTCTCATATCCCAGAACATTCTCCATTGGGCAAGGCCACGGCCTATGCTGACCAATACGACCCCACTTTGCTGTTTCCGCTACCACGGGCCGATAAACGCAGTGAACTGGGCATCAGCGCAGAGCCACCCTTTTTTGGCGCTGATTTGTGGACGGCTTTTGAGCTATCTTGGCTGAACCTGCGCGGCAAGCCGCAGGTGGCGCTGGCCCATATCACCGTGCCCTGCGAAACCCCCAACCTGATTGAGAGCAAATCGTTCAAGCTGTACCTCAACAGTTTTAACAATACCCGTTTTGCCGATGCCACCGAAGTGCAGGCGCGCATCCGCGCCGACATCAGCGAGGCCGTTTGGCGCGGCAGTGAGCGCGCTGCCACCGTAGGTGTCAAACTGCTGCTGCCCGAGCTGTTTGACCGCGAGCCGGTGCATGAACTCGATGGCCTGCTGCTAGACCGGCTAGACATTGAATGCACACGCTACCAACCCGCCCCCGAGTTGCTGCGCGCCCAATTGGACGAGCCACCCGTCACCGAGGTGCTGGTCAGTCACTTGCTGAAAAGTAATTGCTTGGTGACAGGCCAGCCTGATTGGGGCAGCGTGCAAATTGCGTACAGCGGCCCACAGATAGACCAAGAAAGTTTGCTGCAATACATCATTAGCTTTCGCAACCACCACGAGTTCCACGAGCAATGCGTCGAGCGCATGTTTATGGACATTCGCCAGCAGTGCAAACCCATCAAACTGACCGTGTATGCGCGCTATACGCGCCGGGGTGGTTTAGACATTAACCCATTTCGCACTAGCCACCCGCAGGCACTGCCGCGCAATACACGCACTGCACGGCAATAAAAGAGCTAGCGCTTAGAAGAGCTAGCGCTTAGGGCAACTGAAACACCGCCAGCGTGCGCCCCAGCACACCGGCGTTGTTGCTCATGGCGGCAGCGGTAGAGGCCGATTCTTGCACTTGGGCCGCATTTTCTTGCGTTACCTGGTCTAATTCCGTTACGGCTTGGTTGACTTGGGCAATACCTTGCGATTGCTCTTGCGTGGCGGTGCCCATGTGCGCTATCAATTCATTAACATGGGTTACCGATTCAACCACCTGTTGGATAGTCTGGCGGGCGGCATCCATCTGGCTGGCCCCTTGGCCAATTTGGCTGCTGGACTCGTGAATCAGGGTTTTAATTTCGCGTGCTGCCGTGGCGCTGCGTTGGGCCAATGCGCGCACCTCGCCCGCCACCACAGCAAAGCCCCGGCCTTGCTCACCGGCGCGTGCAGCCTCTACGGCGGCATTCAGGGCCAACAAATTGGTCTGGAAAGCAATCCCTTCTATCGTGCCAATGATTTGCCCCATTTTGTGCGACGATTGCTCAATGGCTTGCACTGCTTGGCCTACCTTGATGACGGCTTGTCCACCTTGGCGCGCCAAATCGGCACTGCGCTCACTCTCGCGTAGCATTTGTTGGGCCGTGTCAGCCGATTGGCGCACCGTGCTGGCCAACTCCTCCATCGAGGCGGCGGTTTGCTCTAGGCTACTGGCTTGGGCATCGGTGCGCTCGGCCAACGTTTGGGCACCGTGGGCAATGGTGTGGGCAATGCGGCCAAAGCCGTCAATCTCGGTGCGCGCATCGCCCACAATGGCACGCAAATTGACCTGTATTTGTTGCAAGCGCTCAATGAGCAGCGCGGTGGGGTGGCGCTCGTGGATGCGTTTTTCGTGCCCCGAAATGCTACAACCAGCAATACTAACGGCCAGTTGGTTGGCATCGGCCAGCGCCAAAGTAATGCGCCGATGGAAACGCCAAAGAATGACGCCAGAAATGGCCAATACCAATGCTATTTGCCCTAGCTGCCCTGCTAGGCTATCCGTCCAGCCCATTTGCTGTGGTAGCAAAGCGGCCAGCCACAACGGCACCATCACGGCCAATAGGCGCTCGGTAAAAGTGGCACGCTGCAAACGCCCCATACGGTCGCGCCAGCCCGTAGGGCGCACCCGTCCGGCGTGTAAATAAAACGTATGCCGTCCGCTGCTGCGCTCTTGCACCACGCGCGCATACAGGGCCTCAGCTTCGCGTATTTCTTCGCGCGATGGCTTAACACGCACCGACATATAACCCTTGGGTTTGCCGTTTTCCATCAATGGTGTGACGTGGGCGCGTACCCAATAATGGTTGCCATCTCGGCATCTGTTTTTCACGATACCCACCCAAGTGCGGCCTTTGCCAATGGTTTGCCACATGTCTTTGAAGGCTTCGGGTGGCATATCGGGGTGGCGCACCATATTGTGCGGCTGGCCCATCAACTCCTCGATAGAGTAACCACTGACGCGCGAAAAAGCCGCATTGCAATGGGTGATGCGCCCTTTTTCGTCCGTGGTGGACATCAAAAGCTCTTCGCCTGGATAATCAAACTCTTGGGACGTAACGGGTAAATTGGTACGCATAGAGGGGGAAAGTCCTTAGAGTATGGATGTGGGGCGCGCTTAATCGAGGCGAAACACTTCTACCGAACGCGACAGCGCCGTAGAGCTGTTTTTAAGCGCATCGGCGGCATCGGCAGTGTGTTCTACCAAAGCGGCATTTTGCTGTGTTACCAGCTCTAATTGCACCATTGCCGCATTGGCTTGGTCAATGCCCACCGATTGCTCGGTGGTGGCATGGCTGATTTGCCGCACCAGCTCACTGACACGCGACACCGAGGCCACCACTTCGTCGATGGTTTGTCCGGCTTGGGCCATTTCTTGGTTGCCCTCGCGCACCTGTTGGGCCGAGGTGCTAATCAAGGTACGAATTTCTTTGGCTGCTTGTGCGCTGCGCTGCGCCAGCGCACGCACTTCGCCAGCCACCACCGCAAAGCCGCGCCCTTGTTCGCCTGCCCGTGCTGCCTCTACCGCTGCATTCAGGGCCAGCAAATTGGTTTGGAAGGCGATGCCCTCAATTACGCCAATGATGTCGCCTACTTGGCGCGAGGAGTGCTCAATCGCTTGCATGGCTTGGCCTACCCGTTGCACTGCCTCGCCACCGTGGCGCGCTACGCCTGCGCTTTGCACGCTATCGCCTGAAACTTGTTCTGCAGTTTGCGCGGTTTGGTGGACGGCGCTCGATAGCGTTTCCATCGCCGCAGTGGTTTGTTCTAAGCTGCGCGCTTGGGCTTCGGTGCGCTGGTACAAATCGTGCCCACCTTGGGCGATGTGGTCGGCAGCCTTCATAAAGCCCAAAATTTCGGTACGCACATCGCCCACCACAGCGCGTAAGTTGACCTGAATTTGTTGCAAGCTGCGCGCCATCGGTTGCAAAGAGTTGGCAAACTGCGCTACATCGAGCTGGGTACTGAGGTTGCAAGCGGCAATGTCGCGCGCAAAGTTACCGGCATCGCGCATACCGCCCACAATACGCCGCTGAAACCATGTCAGTACCACTGCGCCCCCGGCCAGCAACAGGCCCAACTCTGCGGCCCATGCTAGCGGCCCTTGCCAGTCAAGCCAGCGCGGCAGGGTTGCTAGCGCTGCCGTACCTGCCAGCATCAAGGTTAAGGTAGGCACAGCCCCCATTTGTCGCATACGCTGCAAAACACCACGCAAGCCCGGATAAACCACTGCTCCACGGTACAGCCGGAAGGTTTGGCGCTGCGCCGCTAAGTCTGCGTGCAATTGGGCGTACAAGCCTGTAGCCAAGGCAATCTCGGCCCGGCTAGGTTTGGTACGCACCGACATATACCCACAGGGTTTGCCACCGTCCATGATGGGCGTCACGTTGGCGCGTACCCAGTAAAAATCACCATTTTTGCGCCGATTTTTCACAATCCCCGACCACGGCAGCCCCCGGCCCACCGTGGCCCACAAATCTTTGTACGCTTGGGGCGGCATATCGGGGTGGCGAATGAGGTTGTGCGGTTGGCCGATGAGTTCTTCGTAGGTGTAGCCACTGGCATCCATAAAGGCTTGGTTGCAATGGGTGATAACGCCTGTGGTGTTGGTAGTAGAGACCAGCATGTTGTGGGCAGGGTAGTCGTACTCCTGATTGGTCACGGGCAAATTTACACGCATGGCGAGGTCTCCTCCTCAAGACAACCTACTTTGAGGTCGTATATTTTACAAATAGATACAATTAAATTCATCATCCAGTCATGATGACGGATGTTGTCTCTCATTGAGTTGTGGGCTGTTAGGGTGGTTTATTCAGGGCCAGCAAATCAGCACCAGTCCGGCTACCACCATCAGCATTCCGGCTTTCTCTTGCCATTGCAAATGTTCACTCAGAATACGGCGCGAGACAAAATAGCTAAACACCACTTCAATCATGCCCAGTGTGCGTACCGGCCCTACGTTTTGTAAAGCATAGGCGGTAAACCAAGCAATCGAAGCCATAGCCCCCATCGCCCCTGTAAGTAAAGAAACCCGCCAAGCGCGCCACAACGGGGCCAAGCCCTGTGGGCTGCGCTGCGCTACCCAAGCCCCCAAACCCACCGATTGCAGGCTTTGCGCCAACAGCACCCCCCAAGCCCCCGATACCCAAGGCGAGGCGGCATCCAGCGCCAGTGCCCCACCCCGAAAACACACCGTTGCAATGGCAAAGCAGGCTCCGCCCGCCAATCCGTACAACGCTGAAGGGCTTAACCAAGCCGACAACATCAGCCACTGGCCACGCCCCGGCAACGACAGCGCCACTACCCCCAGCGTGGCTAAAGCCATCGCTAGCAATGCTAAAGGGGTAGGCAATTCGTGCAAAAAGACGGCAGCAAACAAGGCCACTTGTAGCACTTCGGTTTTGGCCAGTGTCACGGCCACGGCAAAATTGCGCTCTTCCATTGCCCGAAGTAAAGCCGCTGTGGCCAAAATTTGGAACAGTGCCCCCAAGGCAATCCAGCCGACATAGCTGGCGCTGAAATCGGGCAACACGCGCGCTGCGGGCAGCCACAGATACAAGGCCGCCAAATACACCAGCGCAAATGGCAGCCCGTACAAAAAGCGCACCAAGGTGGCAGGTAGGGTGCCCAGTTCAGACGTTAAAGAGCGCTGCGCGGTATTGCGTACCGTTTGTGCCAAAGCGGCCACCAGCACCACCGGCACCCACAGCCAATCGGGCGAAGACGATAGCAGCGCCGACATCAGGCGGCACGCGGCGTAACGATGCTGGGGGGCAGTCCTTCGCCTTGGTAGAGGTAAAAGCGTCCGCGTCCGGCGCGTTTAGCGGCATACATGGCCTCATCGGCGTGGCGTGCCAGCAACTCAAAGGTGTTGCCATGTTGCGGAAACAGCGCCACGCCCCCACTGATTCCAATGCAGCCCCCTTTACCAGCGCAACCACCTTGCACTAAAAACGGGGCATGGCAGGTGGCCAATATTTTGTGGGCCAGCCGGTCAATGTGGGCCACATCGTCCAGCCCCGGCAGCAGCAGGACGAACTCATCGCCCCCTTGGCGGCAGACGGTATCAGATTCGCGTACCGTGGTTTTGAGGCGTTGGGCAAACTCCACCAGCAATTGGTCGCCCGCTTCGTGGCCCATGCAATCATTGACCTGCTTAAAGCCATCCAAATCTAAATAAATCACCGCCAGCAGCCGCCCATCGCGCCGCGCTTGGGCCAGTGCATGGCTGGCGCGGTCTTGCAACAGTAGGCGGTTAGGCAGGTCGGTCAGGGCATCGTATTGCGCTAAACGGGCCATGCGCGCGGTCATGGCCAAGGTTTCGGTCATGTCGTGCAGCACCATCACGGCACCGCTGCGCTGGCCGTGGCGGTCAATGATGGGGCTGGCCGATTCTTCTACATCGTAGCGCTGCCCTTGCGCGCCCTGTAGCACCACGCCGCGCGTGGGGCCACAAGACAGGCCACTTGCTAACGCTTGGTGCAGTGGACTGGGTTGTAGCAGTTGACCATTGTTTAGATGCAGCGGTACCACCCGGTCAATGTCTTGCCCAATGGCGGCTTCTTTGCTCCAGCCCGTCATGCGTGCCGCTACCGGATTGAGGTAGGTGATTTTTCCTTCGGCATTGGTGCAAATGACAGCATCGCCAATAGACTTGAGCGTCAGGCGGATGCGTTCTTTTTCTTCAAACAGTTCATCTTCCATGCGCTTGCGCTCGCTGATGTCTATCGATTGCACCAACAAGCCGCGCACCTTGCCTTGCTGTATATCGGGGGTATAGGTAATGTAGGTGTGGCGTTGCTGCCCGTGGGCATCGGTCATGCGCCGCTCAAAGGTTTGGGTTTCACCCTGTAAAGCACGTTCCAGATAAGGTTGCACTTTGGCGTAATCGCGCGGCCCCAGCAAGGTGGCCGCAGGCATACCGCGCAATTGCTCGGGGGTAATGCCAAACCACAGCTCGGTGGCCCGGTTGGCAAAGCGGTTGTGCAAATCGGTGTCCCAATAACTGACCAAGGAGGGCAGGTTGTCCAAAATGGTTTGCAAATCGTGCCGGGCTTGTTGTAATTCAGCACCCATGGCTTGGCGTTGCTCTAGCTCGCGTGCCGATAACACCGCCAGCCCAATACAAGCGGCCATCAGCACCAAGGCAAAAATACCTAGCCAAACCGCACTGCGTCGCCAGTCGGCCAGCACCTCATCTACCGATTGGGCGACGTTAATCACCAAGGGATAGTGGGCTACATGGTGAAACGCATAGGTACGCAACACGCCATCGAGTACCGCACGGCTAGAGAAAGAACCCTGTGTGGCCGATTGCAAGCGGCGCATGTTCTCAGTGCCCGCCAAAGATTTACCCGTATCGCGGTCATCATACGGAAAGCGCACCACCACCGTTCCATTGAGCAAGAATAAATTAATGCCACTGTGGGCACCTAAATGGGACGAGGCAAACAATTCATTGAAATGTTGCAAGCGAATAAAACCCACCACTACGCCAGCCGGACTGCCATTGACTCCGTGATACGGGCGGCTCAAGGGCAGCACATACATCCCAGAAAAGGGGCTGTGCATCGGTGTACCCACATGCAATCCGCTGGCCTGCCCCGCTCGCAACAGCCCCAACGCTTCTAGGGCAACGTTGGTGCCCAGTGCCAGTTTGCTGGGGCCGGAGGCCATTAAGACCTCTCCGTCTAAGTTCAACACCAATACCCCCTCCATACCGGGCATGGCCAAGGAATGGTCAAACAATGCACGCTCGCTCAAGGGGGGTGCTAGCGCCATTGCTTGGGCATCTTCCATGCCACTGACCACCCCCTTAATCGATTGGTCAAAACTATCTAAGGTGTGGTGAATGGCTTGGGCCAAAGTTTGGGCCAAGTTGGCATTGGTACGGGTAGCAAAACCCCATTGGTCTTGCCGCATCGTCCAGATGGCGTGCATAAATAAGGCACCAATCCCCAATGAAAGCAGCACAGCCAGCAAAATCAATAAACGGGGACGGGTCAGGCGACGCACCATGCAGACACAAACAAAGTAGATGTAAAAGAGGGGGCATTGTATTGAGCCTCGGCCATCTTTGCTTTCAGCGGCTTGCCTTGGGTTAGAACAATTTTCAATGCACTGGGTGCAGACTGGTTAGCATAGGCCACTTATCGCCCTACCTATTCCTACTTATTAGGAGTTGAATCCGTGCCTGCCCTGCTGTTCTTAATACCTGTTTTGATTGCCATCGCTGCTTTGGTTTGGTGGAAATTGCGCCCTGCCACCCGCCAGCGTCCCCCCACACCAGAGCGTTTGCCCAATGATGCACAGGCACACCACCAGCCCCCCACTATTTTGCCGGCCAAGCGCCCGACAGTGAATGTGCCCGGCTTAGAGAATGCCTTGCCCCCTGCCAGTCAAGCGCCCAACTCCGGTGCTGCATTGCTGCCCCCTGATACACCGCCAGAATTGGCCGCTTTGCACTGGATGCGTGAGCGCGATTTGTCAGGCGCGCGGCACAAGGCCCTCATGACGGTGGTGGGCGGTATTCCACGTCCGCCCTTGTCGATGCAAAAACTGCTAGAGCCTGATTTTTTCAACCGCGCTGACCCAGCAGAATTGAGCGAGCTGCTCATGGGTGAGCCGCTGATTGCCGCCAAGGTGCTGGCCATGGTCAACTCACCGTTTTATGGCCTGCCCCAGCCGGTGACCAGTATCGAGCCTGCTGTCACGCTGTTGGGTATGGACACGGTGCGTAACGTCTGCCTGCAATACATGTTGGCGCAGGCGTTTCGGCCTGAGCTGGCTTCGGCACAGCGTTCTTTTGATGCCATTTGGCGAGCCAGCGCCATCGCCAGTGAGTTGTGCCTGCATTTGGGCAAGGGCTTGGGCTTGCCAGAGCCGGGTGCCCTGGCCACCAAAGTAGTGTTGGTGTTTGTGGGGCATTTGGCTGCAGCCTCTCTGCTGCCCAGCAATGGCGTAGAAGAGTGGCTGATGCTAGACCGCTTGCGCCGCGCCCAATTAGAGCAAGAAGTGATTGGCTTGGCCGCTGGCGAAGTGGCCAGCTTAGTATTGCGCCAGTGGGAGCTGCCCACTACCTTGGTGCAAGATGTATCAGCCATCAGCCGGGTGCTGGTCACGCCCGCTAGTGCCGCAGATGCCCAGCAAGCGCCACTGCTGGCGCTGGGCTATTTGTGTGTGGGCTTGGGCGAGAAACTGGCCTTGGGCCAATTGGCCTCGCTCAAAGCCTACGATTTGGATGCCGATTTAGGCTCAGATACCTTCCATCTGCGCTCTTACCTTGGCCTTCCGGCGCTGGCCTCATTGCGCGCCGTGCTGAACTCGCCAGAGTTGCACAGCGCCATGCACCATATGCAAACCCCCGGCTCACTGCGCCACTAAGACCAGCCTACTAGCTAAAAAAACGCTTGAGCTTGTCCGTCCAGCTTTCGCCGCTGGGCGAATGGCGTGAGCCGCCTTTTTGCAGCGATTCTTCCAACTCGCGCAGTAGCTTGCGCTGTTGCTCAGTGAGCTTGACGGGGGTTTCGACAGCGATATGGCAATACAAATCGCCGGGATAGCTAGAGCGCACCCCCTTAATACCCTTGCCGCGCAGGCGGAACTGCTTGCCCGCTTGGGTGCCTTCTGGGATGTCGATGGCCGCTTTGCCTGCCAAGGTGGGCACTTCAATCTCGCCGCCCAAGGCTGCGGTAATAAAGCTGACGGGCACTTGGCAATGCAGGTCGTCGCCATCGCGCTCAAAGATGTCGTGCTTTTTGAGGCGAATTTCGATGTACAAATCGCCCGGTGGGCCGCCGTTGGTGCCCGGTTCACCATTGCCGGTGCTGCGAATACGCATACCGTCGTCAATGCCTGCCGGAATTTTGACTTCCAATGTTTTTTGCTTTTTCAGCTTGCCCTGACCGTGGCAAGACGTGCAAGGCTCAGGAATGATTTTGCCCGTGCCCCGGCAGTGCGGGCAGGTTTGTTGCACGCTAAAAAAGCCTTGGCGCAGTTGCACCGTCCCGCTACCGTGGCAGGTAGGGCAATTTTTGGGGCTGGTGCCGGGCTTGGCACCGCTACCGTGGCAAGTGTCGCAGTTTTCCCAAGCCGGAATGCGAATTTCGGCATTTTTGCCCTTAGCGGCCTCTTCTAGCGAAATTTCCATCGCATAGCTTAAATCGCTGCCCCGATAGACTTGGCGTCCGCCCGCACCCCGGCCACCCCGGCCGCCTTGGTTGAACATATCACCAAAAATATCGCCAAACGCTTCGGCAAAACCACCAAAACCTTCGGTGCCGGGGCCACCGTGGCCGCGATTGGGGTCCACCCCAGCATGACCGTATTGGTCATAAGCGGCGCGCTTTTGTGGGTCAGAGAGCATCTCGTAGGCCTCTTTGACCTCCTTAAACTTCTCTTCTGCACCCTTGCTGGCTTCACCCTGATTGCGGTCTGGGTGGTGTTTCATCGCCAGCTTGCGATACGCCTTTTTGATTTCTTCATCGGAAGCAGTTTTTGCTACCCCGAGGATTTCGTAAAAGTCTCTTTTCGACATGGATAGGTACCCAGTTAGAACAGGAACGCCGCGCCGGACTCCCCGGTAATACAGGGGGGGCCTGGCGCGGCGGTATGGTCAGCGCAAGCGCTACCCGCTTAGCCCTTCTTGACTTCCTTCACTTCGGCATCCACCACGTTGTCGTCATCGGCAGGTTTGGCGTTAGAGGCATGGGCATTTTGACCGCTGTGGGTATGGTTGCTTGCACCAGCTTCTGCTGCACCGGCGGCTGCTTGGGCCGCTTGCTCGTTGGCGTACATTTTTTCGCCCAGCTTTTGGCTGGCGGCCATCAGGGCCGTGGTTTTTTCGTCAATGGCGGCTTTATCGTCGCCTTTTAGGGCATCTTCCAAGGCTTTGAGCGCCGATTCAATTGCACCCTTTTCCGAGGCATCGAGCTTGTCGCCAAACTCGGTCAGGCTCTTGTTGACGCTGTGGACGGCGGCTTCGCCTTGGTTGCGTGCCTGCACCAATTCGAGCTTGCGGTGGTCTTCAGCGGCGTTGAGTTCTGCATCTTTGACCATTTGTTGGATTTCTTCTTCAGAAATGCCCGAATTGGCCTTGATGGTGATTTTGTTCTCTTTGCCGGTAGCCTTGTCTTTGGCACCCACATGCAAGATACCGTTGGCATCGATGTCGAACGAGACTTCAATTTGGGGCACGCCACGCGCTGCGGGTGGAATACCTTCTAAATTGAACTCGCCCAGCAACTTGTTGCCCGAAGCAATTTCGCGCTCGCCTTGGAACACCTTGATGGTCACGGCGGGCTGGTTGTCATCAGCGGTAGAGAAGGTTTGAGCAAACTTGGTCGGGATGGTGGTGTTCTTGGTAATCATTTTGGTCATGACACCACCCAAGGTTTCAATGCCCAAAGACAGCGGGGTTACGTCGAGCAGCAGCACGTCTTTGCGGTCGCCCGACAACACTTGGCCCTGAATGGCCGCACCTACAGCCACGGCTTCGTCGGGGTTGACGTCTTTGCGGGGTTCACGGCCAAAGAACTCTTTAACCTTTTCTTGCACCTTGGGCATACGGCTCATGCCGCCGACCAAAATCACGTCTTGGATGTCGGCAACGTTGATGCCCGCATCCTTGATGGCCATGCGGCAAGGGGCCATAGTGCGCTCAATCAGCTCTTCTACCAACTGTTCCAGCTTGGAGCGGGTCAGCTTGATGTTCAGATGCTTGGGGCCAGAGGCATCGGCAGTGATGTAGGGCAGGTTGATGTCGGTAGCTGCCGAGTTGGACAGCTCAATTTTGGCCTTTTCTGCCGCTTCTTTTAGGCGTTGCAGTGCCAATACGTCTTTGGTCAGGTCAACGCCAGATTCCTTCTTGAACTCGGCAATGATGAAGTCGATGATGCGCTGGTCAAAGTCTTCGCCGCCCAAGAAAGTGTCGCCGTTGGTGGACAGCACTTCAAATTGTTTTTCGCCATCGACATCGGCAATTTCAATGATAGACACGTCAAAGGTGCCGCCGCCCAAGTCATAGACGGCAATTTTGCGGTCGCCTTTACCGGCCTTGTCCAGACCAAAGGCCAAGGCAGCAGCGGTGGGTTCGTTGATGATGCGCTTGACATCCAAGCCAGCAATACGGCCAGCGTCTTTGGTGGCTTGGCGTTGCGCGTCGTTGAAGTAGGCCGGCACGGTAATCACGGCCTCGGTCACAGTCTCGCCCAAGTAGTCTTCGGCGGTTTTTTTCATCTTACGCAGCACTTCGGCGCTGATTTGTGGCGGGGCCAGTTTTTGGCCGCGCACTTCAATCCAAGCGTCACCGTTGTCGGCCTTGGTGATGCTAAAGGGCATCAAATCGATGTCTTTTTGAACTTCTTTTTCGTCAAACTTGCGGCCAATCAGGCGCTTGGCAGCGTAGATGGTGTTTTTGGGGTTGGTGACGGCTTGGCGTTTGGCCGAAGCACCGACCAAAATTTCGCCATCTTCTTGGTAGGCGATGATGGAAGGCGTAGTGCGTGCGCCTTCGCTGTTTTCAATTACCTTGGTGGTGTTGCCGTCCATGATGGCCACGCAGCTGTTGGTGGTGCCCAAGTCGATACCGATGATTTTTGCCATGATTTTCTCTCTGCGATGTTGGTGAAATTATTGAATGCGATGGAATGCGTCTAACGTGCGGTCTATTGGCGAAGGTTCAAGCCATACCAGCACACTATTTTTTACTTGGGTGCCGTGACAGTAACCAATGCCGGACGCAAAATGCGCTCGGCAATTACATAGCCTTTTTGCAGTACCGTGACCACCGTGTTGGGCTCTTGCTCGGCGGGCACCACACTGATAGCTTGGTGGAAGTTGGGATTAAATTTTTCGCCCGCTGGTGGGTTAATGGCCACTACCTTGTTGCGCTCTAGCGCGGCAGTGAGCTGGCGCAAGGTGGCATCCGAGCCTTCGCGCAATTGCTGTGCCGTGGCGTTGGGCAGGGCCAGTGCGGCATCTAGGCTGTCGCAGACGGGCAGCAAACTTTCGGCAAAGCCTTCAATGCCAAATTTGCGCGCTTTGGCAATATCTTCTTCGGCGCGGCGGCGCGCGTTTTCGGCTTCGGCCTTGGCACGCAAAAATTGGTCAGCCAAATCTGCACTTTTGGCTTTGAGCTCAGACAGTTCGGATTGCAAGCGTGCCATCTCATCGGAGGCGTTGGCAGCCAGCGCGGCCTCAATTTCTTCAGGCGCGGGAGGCGTGGCAGGGGCAGAAGTGTTGTTTTCAGGCATGTCGGAAACTTTGGTAGAAGAAACTGAAAAGAAACTGGTAAAACAGTGGCGCTGCACAGCAGTTGGGGGCACCCCCAGCCAATTTCAAGCACTAGCACACCCGGCGTGGTTGTACGCTGCAGCGCAAACCCCAAGTGTACAAGCTGGTGCCGTTACTGCTAGGCTGTTGCTATAATCTTAGGCTTTGCCTTGCCACACCGCTACAGACGCAGTGGGTGGCTCCCTAATCCAGAAGGAGTATGCATGCGTCATTACGAAATCATTTTGTTGATCCACCCGGATCAAAGCGAGCAGGTTCCTGCCATGCTCGAACGCTACAAGGGCATGATTGTCGCTGGCGGCGGTCAAGTTCACCGTGTTGAAGACTGGGGCCGCCGTCAACTGGCTTACCTTATCAACAAGCTGGCCAAGGCACACTATCTGTGCGTCAACATCGAGGCCGACCAAGCCGTGATGGCCGAACTGGAGCACGCCTTCAAGTTCAACGATGCCGTGCTGCGCCACCTCACCGTGCAAAAGAAGAAGGCTGAAACCGGCCCCTCTTCGATGATGAAGACCGTTGAGCGTGAAGAAGCCCGCAAAGCCAGCCAAGCCGAATACGCTGCTGCCGGTGAACGTGGCGAACGCGCTGAGCGCACCGAGCGCGCAGAACGCTAAGCCCACACTTGCCACCGGAGTGCAAAACCACGTTGCCCTGACTGCCTGTATCACTGAGGCTGAGCCTTTGCGATTCACGCCCGCCGGACTGCCCGCCATTGCCCTGCGTTTAGAGCACAGCTCGCGCCAGCAAGAAGCCGGACAACCGCGCGAAGTCAAAGCCAGCATCAAGGCTGTGGCCTTTGGTGCAATGGCCGAGCAATTGGCCCGCCAGCCCCTAGGTAGCTTTTGGCACTTTAATGGGTTTCTGGCCACGCCGCGCAATGGCAAGTCTGTCGTGCTACACGTTCAGGATATTCAACAAAATTAATTTTCAAGAGGTCCGCAATGGCCACGTTCAAGAAATTCAACAAAGACAAGCGCCCCAAGCGCAATACCCAATCGCTGCTGTTCAAGCGCAAGCGCTTTTGCCGCTTCACCGTCACTGGCGTCGAAGAAATCGACTACAAAGACGTGGACACCCTGCGTGACTTTATTGCTGAAAACGGCAAAATCATTCCCGCACGCCTGACCGGCACCCGCGCCATTTACCAGCGCCAGCTCAATACCGCCATCAAGCGCGCCCGCTTCTTGGCCCTGGTGCCCTACAGCGACCAGCACAAAATCTAAGGAGCACAACCCATGCAAATCATCCTGCTCGACAAGGTTGTGAACCTCGGTAACCTCGGCGATTTGGTCAAGGTCAAAGACGGCTACGCCCGCAACTTCCTCATCCCCACAGGCCGTGCTCGCCGCGCTACTGCTGCCGCCAAGGCCGAGTTTGAAGCCCGCCGTGCCGAACTGGAAAAGGCTGCTGCTGAGAAGCTGGCCGCTGCCCAAGCCGAAGGCGAAAAGCTGGCTGGCAAGGTGTTCAAGCTGACGCAAAAGGCTGGCGTTGATGGCCGTCTGTTTGGTTCCGTAACCAACCACGACATCGCCGACGAGCTGAACAAGCAAGGCTTTAAGGTGCTCAAGTCGCAAATTCGTCTGCCCAACGGCCCTATCAAGACCATTGGCGACAACACCGTAAACATCTCCCTGCACACCGATGTAGTGGCAGAAGTCACCGTGTCGGTGTACGGCGAAACCGTCTAATAGCGCTTAGCGCTCTGCACGAACCGCCTTCGGGCGGTTTTTTGTTTTCCCGTTAGCATCCCCGGCTTGTTCCAAGGAATCCGATGCCTTCTGACCCCTTCATGCCTATGGATGGTGGCTTTGCCCCCTACGAAGACCGCGAGCTATCGCAACTGCGCGTACCGCCCCACTCCATCGAGGCGGAGTCTAGCGTGCTGGGTGGTTTACTCTTGGACAACAACGCTTGGGATAGGGTGGGCGACTTGTTGGTAGAAACGGACTTCTATCGCCACGACCACCAGTTAATTTATGCCTGCATTGGCAAGCTGATTAACGACAACAAGCCCGCCGATGTGATTACGGTGTATGAGCGTTTACAAAGCAACAACAAGGGCGAAGAAGTGGGGGGGTTGGTGTATATCAACTCCTTGGCCCAGTATGTGCCCAGCGCCAGCAATATCCGTCGCTATGCCGAGATTGTGCGCGAGCGCTCTATCTTGCGTAAGCTGCTACATGCTAGCAACGAGATTGCCACCAATGCCTCCAATGCCCAAGGGCGCGCAGTAGAAAAAATCCTCGACGAGGCGCAGCAAAAAATCTTCAACATTGGTGAAGAAGGCTCGCGCATGAAGCAGGGCTTTCAATCGATAGAGCAGCTGTCGGTCACGCTGATGGACCGTGTGCAAGAGATGCACGACAACCCCAATGATGTGACGGGCGTGCCTACTGGCTTTATCGATTTGGACAAAATGACCTCGGGCTTGCAAGCGGGGGATATGGTGGTGCTGGCGGCACGGCCCTCGATGGGCAAGGCACAGCCACTGGATGCACAGGTACGCACCCGTACCGGCTGGAAAGCAATGGGCCAGCTAGAGGTGGGCGACGAACTGGCCTCGGTGGATGGCCAAGCCTCTATTGTCACGGGAATTTTTCCGCAAGGAGTGCGACAGGTCTATCGCCTCAGCTTCTCGGATGGGCGTAGCGCCGAAGCTTGTGCTGAACATTTATGGCGTGTGCATTGTCGGCACTGGCCAGCAGCGAAAGTGCTCAGCACCGCCGAAATCATGGCGTTGCTAGAAAAAAAACGCTACCAAAGGCGCTTATGGATAGATACAGCCAATGGTGATTTTGGCCACCATGACCCCTTGCCCATCGATCCGTGGGTGCTAGGCGCTTTGCTGGGGGACGGTAGCTTGACAGGCACTGGCACGGTGCGCTTTTCTACCGCCTCGCCGCAGATGTTGGCCACCCTAGAGGCCCGCGTCGGTGCTGACATGGCCGTAACCCATGCACAAAATTATGATTACCGCATCGTACGCCAAGATCGGGGGCATGTACTGGGCTTGCAAGGCGCACAATCTAATCCTTTGCGCGTGGCACTAGAGAGCCTGCGGCTATCCGGTTTGGCCAGTGATGCCAAGTTTATTCCGCGCCTGTATTTGGAGGCCCAGCGGGCTGCCCGCTTAGATTTGCTGCGTGGTTTGCTCGATACCGATGGTTGGGTAGAGCGCTGGGGCAGCGTGCGTTTTTCTACCGCCAGCCACCAATTGGCACTGGATTTGGCAGAGCTGGTGCGCTCGCTCGGCGGTTGGTGTTCTATCAGCAGCAAAACACCATATTATCGTAACGGCCACAACCAGCGCGTACCCGGACTGCCCGCCTACATTTGCCACATTGCCCATCCGCAGCCACATTCATTGTTTCTGTTGCCTGAGAAACAGGCGCGCCTACCGTTAGAGCGCCAACGGGCCAAGCGGCTCACCATTAGCAGCATTACTCCAAGCCGCGAAGCGCCATGCCAGTGCATTGCCGTCAGCCACCTAGAACGCCTGTACATCACCAATGACGATGTGGTTACGCACAACACTGCCTTCGCTATCAACATTGCCGAAAACGCCGCCCTACACGAAAAGCTACCCGTGGCCATTTTTTCTATGGAAATGAGCGCTGCCCAGTTAGCGGTGCGGATTGTCGGCTCGATGGCGCGTATCGACCAATCGCACTTGCGTAATGGCAGGGTTACACCCGAAGAATGGGCCCGCCTGACCGAAGCCATCGACAGGCTACGTACCATGGGGCTATACATTGATGAAACCCCCGGCCTGACCCCTTCAGAATTGCGTGCCAATGCGCGGCGCTTGGCGCGGCAACTGGGTGGGAAAATGGGGCTGGTGGTGGTGGACTACCTGCAATTGATGAGCGGCTCTAGCGGCGGACATGGTGAGAACCGTGCTACTGAGCTGGGTGAAATCTCGCGTGGCTTAAAGATGCTGGCCAAAGAGCTGGGTTGCCCCGTGATTGCCCTATCACAGCTCAACCGCAGCGTCGAAACGCGCACCGACAAGCGCCCAATGATGTCTGACCTACGCGAGTGTGTGACGGGCGACACGCTGGTTTGGCTGGCCGATGGCCGTCGTGTACCGATTGCAGAATTGGTAGGGCAGCAGCCTTGGGTACATGCTGTCAGCTCAAACCAAAAGCTGGTACAGGCGCAATCAGATTTGGTTTGGCCCGTGGGCGAAAAACCGGTATGGTGTCTGCATCTGGCCAGCGGGCGCAGCATTCGTGCGACCGCCCAACACCGCTTTCTGACCGGCTCGGGCTGGCAGATGTTGCAAGATATCCAAGTCGGTGATCGGCTGGCATTGGCGCGCCAGATTCCGCAACCTGCGCGCTGTGTCGCTTGGCCTGAGCATGCGTTGATTTTGCTGGCCCATCTGGTGGGTGATGGCAGCTACCTGCGCGGCCAACCCATGCGCTACACCACTGCCAGTGAAGACAACAGCTTGGCAGTTACCACTGCCGCGCTGGCGATGGGTTCAACGGTGCAGCGCATTGCGGGGCGCGGACAATGGCACCAGCTGCTGATTAGCGGTAATGGCCATCGTTGGCAGGCGGCTGGCGTGGGTGCATGGCTCAAGGGCTTGGGCCTGTTTAACCAGCGTTCACACGAAAAACGCCTGCCTACAGAATTGCTGCAACTGGACAATGCCTCGATTGGCCTGTTTTTGCGCCACCTGTGGGCAACCGATGGCTGTATCCATGTTCGCCCTGCGGAGCAACGCGGAGCCCACCGTATCTATTTTGCTACTTGTAGCCAAGGTTTGGCCCACGACGTGGCGGCACTGCTACTGCGCTTGGGCATCGTGGCCCGTCTGCGTAAGACAGTCCAGCCCAGCGGACACCATTGGCTGTGGAGTGTGGATGTGAGCGGTGCCAGCGCACAGCTGCAGTTTCTGACGGTGGTAGGGGCTTTTGGCCCACGCTGCGCTCCTGCACAGGCATTGCGCCAGCGGCTGGAGTCGGTGCAGAGTAATACCAATGTCGATACCCTGCCGATAGAAGTCTTTGCACAGGTATGCCAACAGATGGCGGAACAGAAAATTAGCCACCGTGCTATGGCCAATTTGCGCCAGACGGCCTATGGTGGAAGCTCACATTTCAATTTTGCTCCTTCTAGGGCGGTATTGAGTGATTACGCGCTGCATTTGGGCAGCCCTGAACTGTTGGCTTGGGCGCAGTCTGATCTTTTCTGGGATACCGTGGTGGGTGTGGAAGCTGCTGGCACCGAGCCAGTTTACGACCTTACCGTGCCTGGCCCATCCTGCTGGATTGCCAATGAGGGTATCGTTACCCACAATTCTGGAGCGATTGAACAGGATGCAGACATCATCATGTTCATTTACCGCGATGATTATTACAACAAAGACAGCAAAGACCAAAACATTGCTGAAATCATCATTGGCAAGCAGCGTAACGGCCCTACTGGGACGGTGAAGCTGTATTTTCATAAAAACCAAACCCGCTTTGAGAGCTTGGCTCTTGGAGCTGGCGATGGCTATGAATATTAGGTGTTAAGCGATGAGGGTAGGCATGGCCAGGTTGGTGCTGTCGGTCAATCCAGTAGTGCAGCAAGCCGAGCACTGGGGTCTATGCCTTGGGCCAATATAGGGCCTTGGCAGTATCACGGGCGGCGCGGGTTTGCCGCTGTGCTTTACGTTCTTGATAAAGGTGTCGGTCAGTGCCACGGTGCATCCCCTGTCGGTGCCTGTTGGTGCCATTGGTTTAGGAACCAACAAAAAGACCAACAAAAAAGCGAGATGCCATGATGCCCTATGACACGATGCAAGGCAACAAAAAAGCCCCTGTACCTATGAGGCAAGGGGCTTTTGATACGGCCTGAATGGGCCTGAAATTGTCTTTTGGTGCCGATTGTCGGATTCGAACTGACGACCTACCGCTTACAAGGCGGGTGCTCTACCAACTGAGCTAAACCGGCTAAGAGGCAGATTATAGCAAGAAAAATTTCAAAAATTCAACAGTTATTTCACTCGCTTGAGGGCTGGCCGTCCCCCGGTGCCTGCTGGAGGTCGCGGTGGTTCTAGGTCGTCCGAAACAGGGTTGGTATCGTCGCTTGACACCAGATGAATAACACGGTCAGCATCGGGGCTAGAGTGGCTGGCCAATTCTGTTTCTGACAACTGTTCAGACAGAGAGAACAGTCCCGCTGCGGTGTCAGACACATCCAACTCATCGTCTGGTGGTGGAAAAGCCATACCTTGACCGTTTTCGCGCGCATAAATGGCCACTATACGACCCACCGGCACCATGATGTCGCGCACTTTGCCCGCAAAACGCGCTTTGAACTCGATGTAATCATTACCCAGCAGCAAGCCACTGGTAGCATCCAGCCCTACATTGAGCACAATTTCCCCATCTTTGACAAATTCGCGTGGCACTTGCACTGATGAGTCCACACGCACGGCAACGTAGGGGGTAAAGCCATTGTCAATGCACCATTCGTGCAAAGCCCGAATCAGATAAGGGCGTGTTGTCGTAGGTTCTTGTGCGTTCATGGTGCCGGGCTTTATACCTATTACAGTGAATTGAAATGTAGCGTTATTACTTACGCATGACCTTTTCTGAGGGTGTCAACGCTTCGATATAGGCCGGGCGCGAGAAGATACGCTCGGCATACTTGAGCAGCGGGGCCGCATTTTTGCTCATTTCAATGCCATAGTAATCCAGTCGCCACAGCAGCGGCGCAATGGCTACATCCAGCATCGAAAAAGTCTCGCCCAGCATGTACTTATTTTTCAAGAAAACTGGGGCCAGTTGCGTTAAGCGGTCGCGGATATGGGCGCGGGCCTTTTCCATCGCCTTTTCGTTGCCCTTGGTGGTGCGCGATTCCAGTATGTTCACATGCACGAACAGCTCTTTCTCAAAATTGAGCAAGAACAGACGCACGCGGGCGCGGTCTACGGGGTCGCCGGGCATCAGTTGCGGGTGTGGAAAGCGCTCGTCGATGTATTCGTTGATGATGTTCGATTCGTACAGAATCAGGTCGCGCTCTACCAAGATGGGCACTTGGCCATAGGGATTCATCACACTGATGTCTTCGGGCTTGTTGTACAAGTCCACATCGCGGATTTCAAAATCCATGCCCTTTTCAAACAAAACAAAACGGCAGCGGTGGGAAAAGGGGCAAGTTGTACCCGAATAAAGCACCATCATGGCAAGCAACTCCTAAAAATCAAAAGAGTGGAACGCATGGCGCGCCCACTCTGAAAAAACAGCACCACGCCGCAAAGGGCGTGGCATGGCAAAGAACGCTTACGTTTATTTCACGTCTTTCCAGAAAGCAGCGTTGAGCTTCCAAGCTGCCACACTGGTCAAAGCCAAGAAGGCAAGCACCCAAATACCCAAGGTAACACGCTGTTGCTGTGCTGGCTCACCCATCCATTGCAGATAGCCAACCAAATCACCAATAGCAGCATCGTATTGCTCAGGGGTCATGGTGCCGGGGCTAATTGTTTCCCAAGCCTTGTGTATCTGCACCACTTGACCATCTACTTGTTGCTCTTCAAACACGCCGTAGCGTTGGCCTTGCAACTCCCACAAAGCGTGGGGCATACCTACGCTTGGGAAGGCCAAATTGTTCCAGCCTGTGACTTTGGTGTCATCACGGTAGAAGGTGCGTAAGAAGGTGTAGAGGTAGTCAGAACCTGTGCCACCAGCACCAGCACGCGAACGCGCAATGACCGTCAAATCAGGGGGATTGGCACCGAACCAATCTTTAGCCTGCTTGGGATGGATGGTGGCCTTCATGGTGTCACCGATTCTGTCGGTGGTGAACAATAAATTTTCTTTGATTTGTTCGTTGGTCAAGCCGATGTCTTGCAGGCGGTTGTAACGCATGAAAGCAGCCGAGTGGCAGCCGATACAGTAGTTGACGAACAACTTGGCACCGTTTTGCAGCGCTCCTTGGTCGTTGAGGCGGTTGGGAGCCTTGTCCCAGGCCATGCCGCCACCTGCGGCTTGGGCCGCACCAGCCATCAAACCCAGAGCAGCAATGAACGAAAGAATAATTTTCTTCATGGTATTGGTCTCCAGCTCAGTGTGGCTTAAAGGTGACACGGTCGGGCACGGGCTTGGGAGTGCCCAAACGGCTCCACCAAGGCATGAGCAGGAAGAAGCCAAAGTAGAACAGGGTACCAATTTGCGAGACACGCTCGCCCATCGCCGATGGCGGCTTCACGCCCAGATAGGCCAGCACAACAAAGTTGACCACAAACACCGCATACATGTACTTGTGCCAGCTAGGACGATAACGAATGGAGTTGACTGGGCTGTGATCGAGCCAAGGCAAACCAAACAAAATCACTACAGCACCACCCATCACTACTACACCCCAGAATTTGGCATCGATGGACAGCATCAGCACCGACACCACCACTGCAGCACCCAAAATACCTGCCTTGATGAAGGCGGGCATTTTAATTTTGACTGCTGCCAGCAAAGCACCCAGTAAAACGCAGGCAATCAGCACATACATCATCTCAGTGGTGATGGCGCGCAGCATCGAGTAAAACGGGGTGAAGTACCACACTGGAGCAATGTGCAGTGGGGTTTTGAGCGGGTCGGCAGGAATAAAGTTGTTGTACTCTAAGAAGTAACCACCCATCTCTGGGGCAAAGAAAACCACGGCCGTGAAAGCCATCAAGAACAGGCAGACACCCATGATGTCATGCACTGTGTAGTAGGGATGGAAAGGCACGCCGTCGAGTGGGTGGCCATTGGCATCCTTGGGGGCTTTGGGACCTTTGATTTCGATACCGTCGGGGTTGTTAGAACCAACATCGTGCAGGGCCAACAAGTGGGCCACCACCAAGCCCAGCAGCACCAGCGGCACCGCAATGACGTGGAAGCTGAAGAAGCGGTTGAGCGTAGCGTCAGAGACCACATAGTCGCCACGGATTAGCAAAGCCAAGTCAGGGCCGACAAAAGGCACTGCAGCAAACAGGTTCACAATCACCTGAGCGCCCCAGTAAGACATTTGACCCCAAGGCAGCAAATAGCCCATGAAGGCTTCGGCCATCAGCACCAAGAAGATGGCGCAGCCAAACACCCAGACCAGCTCGCGCGGCTTGCGATAAGAGCCATACATCAGGCCCCGGAACATGTGCAAGTAAACCACCACAAAGAAGGCCGAGGCCCCAGTGGAGTGCATGTAGCGAATCAACCAGCCCCAAGGTACATCGCGCATGATGTACTCAACCGACTCGAACGCTTTGTCGGCATCGGGCTTGTAGTGCATCACCAAAAAGATGCCGGTGACGATTTGAATGACCAGCACCAACAAGGCCAATGAGCCAAAGATGTACCAGAAGTTAAAGTTTTTCGGAGCGTAATACTCCGACATGTGAACCCGGTAGGCATCAAAAGCGGTAGGAAACCGGTTTTCAAACCAGTTCGTTAGCTTGGCAGCACCCGAGGCGTTGGGGGAAATTTCCTTGAATTCGTGAGCCATGTCGTTGTTCCTCAGGCCTTCTTGTCTTCACCAATCAGGAGTTTGGTCTCTGACAGGTACATGTGGGGCGGCACTTCGAGGTTATCGGGTGCAGGCTTGTTTTTGAATACACGACCGGCCATATCGAACGTGGAACCGTGGCACGGGCAGAAGAACCCGCCTTTCCAGTCGGCAGGCAGTGAGGGCTGGGCCCCAGTGGCGAATTTATCGGAAGGCGAGCAGCCTAAATGGGTACAAATGCCCACCGCTACAAACACTTCGGGCTTGATAGAACGGTGGCCGTTGCGTGCGTATTCAGGAGTAAACTGGGCTGGATTGCGCTCAGATTTGGGGTCGGCCAACTGCTCGTCAATGGTGGGCAGGTCGGATAGCTGCTCGGGGGTGCGCTTGACGATCCAGACGGGCTTGCCGCGCCATTCTGCGGTCATTTTTTCGCCGGGCTTGAGGGCGGAGATGTCCACCTCAACCGCAGCACCAGCAGCCTTGGCTTTTTCGGAGGGCTGGAAAGTACTCACGAAGGGGACGGCGGTTGCCAGGCCGCCCACCGCACCCGCGCAGCCGGACGCAATCAGCCACGTCCGCTTGCTGGAGTCGATTGGAGTGTCACTCATAGGAATCCTCGATGAACATCGCTATATTGGGGGTTTAGCCTCAAATTGTAGCGGACTGCGTAGGGGTATCCCACAACAGCTACGCTGCAAGCCTTGAGCTATAGAGAGGAAATCAACATGGGAATGGTGCAAGAATTTAGAGAATTTGCCATCAAGGGCAATGTAATTGACTTGGCTGTAGGTGTCATTATTGGCGGGGCATTTGGCAAAATTGTTGACTCAGTGGTCAGTGATTTAATCATGCCAATAGTGGGTTTGGTGTTTGGCAAGTTGGATTTTTCTAACATGTTCATCGCCTTGGGTCAGGTGCCCGAGGGTACGGCGATGACGCTCGATGCCATCAAAAAGGCCGGTGTGCCAGTGTTCGCTTATGGCAACTTCATCACTGTGGCAGTCAACTTCTTTATTTTGGCCTTCATCATTTTTATGATGGTCAAGCAGATTAACCGCCTCAAGCGCAATGCCGAGGCTGCACCTGCGACCCCAGCAGTGCCGCCCCCCACCCCCGAAGATATCGTGCTGCTGCGCGAAATTCGCGATAGCCTCAAGCACTAAGCTCGTTCACTGAGCCGTTTGGCCATTTGCACCGCCTCCATCAGGCTGGCCGCATCGGCCAAACCTTGGCCAGCAATGTCAAAGGCGGTGCCGTGGTCGGGGCTGGTGCGTACCAGTGGTAAGCCTAAAGTTACGTTGACCCCTTTGTCCACACCCAGATATTTGACTGGAATCAAGCCTTGGTCGTGGTACATCGCGATAACTACGTCAAATTCACCGGAGTGTTGGGCGGTGTGGCGCGCGCGCATAAAAATGGTGTCAGGTGCAAACGGGCCGTGGGCATCCACTCCTTGGGTGCAGGCTGCTGCAATAGCCGGGGCGATGGTGTCAAGCTCTTCGCGGCCAAATAGACCACCTTCGCCAGCGTGGGGGTTGAGGCCAGCCACGGCAATGCGTGGCGCACGCCCCAAACTGCGCGCCAAGGCGGCATGGGTGATGTGCAAGGTTTGCAACACGTTATCGAAGGTTACGGCAGCAATCGCATCACGCAAAGAGACATGGATACTGACCAGCACGGTACGCAATTCATCGTTGGCCAACATCATGCGTACTGGCATATCGGCCAAGGCCACCCCGGCATGGGCTGCTGCTTGGGCTTGGAGTAGTTCGGTATGGCCGGGAACATCGACACCAGCGGCGTGCAGGGCTTCTTTGTGCAGCGGTGCGGTGATTAAGCCAGCAATCTGCCCACGCAAGGCGGCTTGTGCGGCCCAGAGTACGCAATCGGCGGCGGCGCGCCCAGCAGCGGCGCTTATTTGGCCAAAAGGCTGGGGGCCGGGTAGGTCGGGCAGCTGTAATACGGGCAGGCAGCGTGGCGGCGCTTGTAGGGCTTGGGCTGGCTGCGTTATCAAGGCCACCGGCAGCGCAGGCTGGCCGGGGCGCTGCACACAGGCCGCCGCCCGGCGTAGCGTGGCCATATCGCCCACCGCAAAGCAGCCTTGCAACGCCTCGGGGGCATCCCGAAAAGCTTTGGCGATGATTTCGGGGCCAATACCAGCGGGGTCGCCTTGGGTGATGGCCCACACACGCGCAGTTACAGACATATTTATCTTCTCAGGCCGGGTTGTCGATGTTGATGAAATGGTGCTCTAAGCCATGCTCTTGGGCCAGGTACTCGGCCACGGCGGGGGCACCATAGCGCTCGGTGGCGTGGTGGCCTGCTGCAATAAAGGCCACGCCACATTCACGCGCCAAGTGCATTTGTGGCTCAGAGATTTCGCCGGTGATAAAGGCATCGGCACCCGCAGCAATCGCGGCTTCAAAATAGCTTTGGGCACCACCGCTGCACCAAGCAATTTTATGGATGGGCGTGTGCAGCTCGCCCAGTACCGTGACTTCTCGGCCCAAAGCCTCTTGCACATGCGCGGCCAAGGCGTGGGCACTGGTAAAACAGCTGCCATCGTCACGCTGGCCCAGCCAGCCCAAAGATTGCTCGCCAAAGCAGGCTTGGCCCTGCAATCCCAGCACGCAGGCCAATTGGGCATTGTTGCCCAGCGTAGGATGGGCATCTAGCGGTAGATGGTAGGCAAACAGGTTGATGTCGTACGCCAACAAGCGTTGTAGGCGCTGCTTCATCCAGCCAGTGATGCGCCCATCCTGACCACGCCAAAACAAGCCGTGGTGGACAAAAATGGCATCGGCGCGCGCTTCGATGGCGGCATCAATCAGGGCGCGGCTGGCCGTTACGCCACTGACCAGGCGTTTAATTTGCGCCTTGCCCTCCACTTGCAGGCCGTTGGGGCCGTAGTCTTTAAACCGTTCGGGTTGTAGCAGCACATCCAGAGATTGCCGCAGGGTGTCGCGAAAAATGCTCATATCTGCATTGTCGCGCCAATCAGCTACGCTGGCAGCAGCGCACGGTGGTTCACAATGGCGCATTGCCTTCTTCGGCCTTTTTTGCTTATATTTTCATGAAACGCTTTTGGCTGATTTTTTCTCAGGCCGTGACGGTGTTTGTCGCCGCTTATTTTGTCGTGGCTACCCTACAACCCGATTGGATTATGGGCGGTGGGCGCCGCTCTGGTGCCGGTGTGACCCTGTTTGAGGCACCGCCGACTGACCCCGCGCGCCCGGCACCGGGCAGCTTTAGCCCGGCAGCACGCAAGGCGGCTCCGGCAGTGGTCAGTATCAACACCAGCAAGGCGGCCATGCGCCATCCGCGCAGCAATGACCCGTGGTTTCAGTTCTTTTTTGGCGACCAACAGCAAATTCCGGCACAAACCGGCTTGGGCAGCGGGGTCATCATCAGCCCCGATGGCTATATCCTGACCAACAACCATGTCGTGGAAGGTGCAGACGAAATTGATGTGACCTTGACGGACAGCCGCCGCACCCGTGCGCGCATTATTGGCACCGACCCCGACACCGATTTGGCCATCCTGAAGATTGAATTGGACAAACTGCCAGTGATTGTGTTGGGTGATTCGGACCAACTGGCGGTGGGTGACCAAGTGCTGGCGATTGGCAATCCGTTTGGCGTGGGCCAAACCGTAACCAGTGGCATTGTCAGTGCCTTGGGGCGTAGCCAATTGGGTATCAATACCTTTGAAAATTTCATCCAAACCGATGCTGCCATCAACCCCGGCAACTCGGGCGGTGCGCTGGTAGATGTGAATGGCAACCTGTTGGGCATCAATACGGCGATTTATTCGCGCTCGGGCGGTAGCATGGGCATTGGCTTTGCCATTCCGGTATCCACGGCCAAAATGGTGCTCGATGGCATTGTCAAAGATGGCCAAGTCACGCGCGGCTGGATTGGTGTAGAGCCCAATGAACTATCGCCAGAATTGGCCGAAACCTTTGGCGTCAAGGCCAGCGAAGGGGTGATTTTGACCGGCGTGTTACAAAATGGGCCTGCTGCCTTGGCCGGTGTGCGCCCCGGTGATGTGATTGTGCAAATTGGCGCTAAAGCCATTGACAACGTACCGACGCTGCTGGCCACGGTGGCCTCGCTCAAGCCGGGCGAGCCTGCCAATTTTCAGGTGCAACGTGGCGACCAAATGTTGGAGCTGGCCGTCACGCCGGGGGTACGCCCCCGACTGCAACGCAGCCGGCGTTAATCACAGGGCGGCAGGCGGTGGTGGGGCGGTTTCGTCGTCTGCCGGGGCTTGGGTATGGCGGATAAAAATTTGTGCTGCCCAAATGCCCAGCTCGTAGAGTAGGCACATCGGAATGGCCAGCGCCAACTGCGAGACCACATCCGGCGGCGTAACAATGGCAGCAATCACGAAGGCCAGCACAATAAAGTAGCCGCGAAACTCTTTGAGCTTGGCCACACTGACTACGCCCATGCGCGCCAACACCACCACGGCAATTGGCACCTCAAACGACAAGCCAAAAGCCAAAAACATGGTCAGAACAAAGCTGAGGTAAGCCTCAATGTCTGGCGCGGCGGTGATGCTTTTGGGCGCAAAGCTTTGGATGAACGCAAACACCTGCCCAAAAACGAAAAAGTAGCAAAACGCCACACCGATAAAAAATAAAACGGTGCTTGACACTACCAAGGGCAAGACCAGCTTTTTCTCGTGTGCATACAGGCCCGGCGCCACAAAGGCCCATACCTGCCACAGTACCAGTGGCAAGGCCAGCAAAAAGGCGGCCATGAGCAAAATTTTCAGGGGCACCATAAACGGTGAAATCACCGAGGTGGCAATCAAGGTGGCCCCCTTGGGCAGATGTGCTACCAGTGGTGCAGCCAGCCAGTCGTACAAAGCACCAGGGCCGGGAAAAAAGAACAAAAAGGCTGCTGCTACCAGCACCGCCAGCAGGGCCTTGACCATGCGGTCGCGTAGCTCTACCAAGTGCTGCACAAAGGGCTGTTCGGTGCCCGCGAGTTCATCTTGGGGGGAATGGGGTGACGGCATTAACGAAATTTGCGAGGGCGGTGGCGCGCTACCCGCGCTGCACCAGACTGCACCTTGGTGCGAACACCGTGGCGCGATTTGTACCACTGCGGCATAGCACCGCGCTTGAGGCGCCAATTTTTGCCCGGGTGGCGATAGCTGGGAACTACATTGCTGTTGGCCGTGTTGTCTTGGCCCAAGGCATCGAAGCGGGTGCTTTCGGCCCAATCTTGTTCAAAGGTTTGCACTTGGCTGTGAATGGAGTGTTCTACCTCGCGCGCGGCCCCTTCGACGGATTCTTTCATTTTACGCAGCTCGTCTAGCTCCATTGAGCGATTGACCTCGGCTTTGACATCCGACACATAGCGCTGTGCTTTGCCCAATAAAGTGCCCACAGTGCGTGCAACACGCGGCAGCTTTTCGGGGCCAATGACGATAAGCGCCACGACACCAATCAGCGCTAGTTTGGAAAAGCCAATGTCAATCATGCGGGTGGCTACGCAAAATGTTAGCTCTTGTGTTTGGCTTCGACATCAATGGTAGCTTTATCGGTGCTTGCGTGGTTGGTCACTTGGCCAGGCGCTGCGGATGCGGTGGCACTGTCGGGGCTTGTGCCGTCTTTCATGCCATCTTTGAAGCCTTTGACCGCTCCACCCAAATCGGAACCAATGTTTTTAAGCTTTTTGGTGCCAAATACCAGCACCACAATCAGCAGCACCACCAGCCAGTGCCAGACGGAAAACGAACCCATGAGAATCTCCTAAGCAATGCGCCCGATTGTAGAGGGGGCAAATTAGCCCTTTTTGAACCAAGGACGCGGGCCACCCATCACGTGCAGATGCAGATGGTGGACTTCTTGCCCGCCTTCAAGCCCTGTATTGACCACCATGCGAAAGCCGCCTTCGGGATAGGGGTTGCAACCTTGCTCTAGCGCTAAACGTGGTGCCAGCAGCATCATGCGCCCCAGCAAGCCCGCATGTTCTGGCTGTACGTGGGCCATAGACGGGATATGCAGCTTGGGCACCATTAAAAAATGCACTGGCGCCCAAGGATGGATGTCGTGGAAGGCAAAAATTTCTTCGTCTTCATAGACTTTGCGCGATGGGATATGGCCAGCGATGATTTTGCAGAAAAGGCAGTTCGGGTCGTGCATAAAACGCTCTGGTGCAGCAGTGGATTTTTCTGAGTTTTTCTAAATGGACTGCGCTAGTTGGAAGCTAGAACGCACTCCAATGTCGGTGCGGTGGTTTTGTAACCATTGCTGGGCTACCGTGCGTCCCAGCACAAACAGTTGGCGCATGAAGCCCAAGTCGGCGCGCGTTTTACCGGCCAAGCCAAACTCGGCCAACACCGCGCCGCCATCCATGCGGTGCATATGGACTTCTTTGAAATGGCCGGTGTCAATTTTGCCTTCGGCGTGCAGCCGGTGGGCGAACTCTAAAGAGCGCAACTCGGCCAGCAAACCGGCATTGAAGGTGATTTCATTGACGCGGTCGGTGATTTCGGGCACCGTGGCTGGCACGCGCAGATGCTCTACCGGGTTGATTTGTACCAGCAAAATATCGCTGCTTTGGGCGCTGTAAATCAGTGGATACAGGGGCGGATTGCCCGAGTAGCAGCCGTCCCAATAGGCTTGGCCGTCAATTTCTACTGCCTTGAAAATCAGCGGTAGGCAGGCCGAGGCCATCACCGCATCGGCAGTGAGGCGTGGGCCAGAAAATATCTCGCCCTGCCCGGTGCGTACATTGGTGGCACAGACAAACACTTTTGGCGCTATGGTGGAGGCGGCCAACAGTTCAAAATCTACCTCGCGCTCTAGCAGTTGGCGCAGTGGGTTGATGTCTAAGGGATTGGCCTGTGCCGGGGCCAGCCAAGGGGTCATCATGGCCAAGCCCGGAAACACCTGCGATAGCGGTGCCCCCCAAGCCAAATTGCCCAAAGCGCCGGTGCCTTCCCACAGGCGCGTGAGGGTGGCGCGTGCCAAATCGGCACCGGCTTGGCGTGCATCTTGGGGGTCTGGGTATTGTTGTGCGGCTTGGGCAAAGCCGTAGGCCACTGCCACGGCGTTCATGGCCCCGGCGCTGGTGCCGCTGATGCTGTCAATTTCTATCTGACCGTCTTCAAGCAGGGCATCTAAAACCCCCCAAGTCAGGGCACCGTGCGGGCCGCCGCCTTGCAGGGCTAAATTGAGCCGTTGGAGAGGGGCGGCGCTGTTAGGCATAAAGTTCTTGTCCCTTGTTCATGGCTACCATGCCACGCACGATGCGGTAGAGGAACCACAGCGAAATGAGTGCCCAAGCTATCCAGCCGGGGAAGAAAAACAGCAGCCACAGTGGTGCCGTGACGATGTAGAGTACCCCAGCCCAAAGGACGGTGCGAATGCGCCAAGAAAAATGGCTAGCTTGCCAAGTGCCGTCGGCATCGCTTTTTTTCACCAAATCAATAATCAGGGCCAGGATGAGCAGGGCCGCACCGGGCTGCGCGCCCGGAATGACGGCACCCACCGCCACCACCAGATGCAAGATGTAACTCAGCCAGCCCCATGCCATCAGGCCACGGGCTTTTTCTTCGTTGCTTTGCACGTCAAACATGTCGCTCATGGTGCTACCTCCGCTGGCCGCTGGGCTTTTTCTTGCAGGCCACTGGTGCCTTCGCGGCGCTCTAATTCGGCCACCACGTCGGCAGGTTGTAGGCCATAGTGGGCCAAGGCAATCATAGAGTGAAACCACAGGTCGGCCACTTCGTAAAGTAGCTTGGCCTTGTCGGCACCGTGGTCCACATCTTTGGCCGCCATGACTACTTCGGTGGCTTCTTCACCGATTTTTTTTAGAAAGGCATCTGGCCCTTTGTGCAGCAGACGGGCGACGTAACTTTTTTCTGGGTTGCCGCCTTGGGCGGGCTTGCGGCTTTCAATGACGGCAGCCAGACGGGCCAACGCGCCCTCGACAGAAGAATCAGCAGCAGACATAAAAGCAGCCTTTCGGGTTTATTGGTAGATGGATTGTGGGTCTTTGAGTACCGGGTCAACCGGCTGCCATTGGCCATCGCGTAGCACGCTGTAAAAACAACTGTGCCGCCCAGTGTGGCAGGCAATGCCCGGCTCGTGGCCTTGTTGTGTGACCTGTAACAAAATAACATCGTTGTCGCAATCGATGCGGATGTCGTGTACGGTTTGCACATGGCCCGATTCTTCGCCCTTGAACCACAGTTTGCTGCGTGAACGGCTGAAATACACGGCCCGGCCCAATTCAGCGGTTTTTTCTAATGCCTCGCGGTTCATCCAAGCAAACATCAACACATCGCCAGTGCCACGCTCTTGGGCAATCACGGGCACCAAGCCCTGTGCATCCCATTTGACTTGTTCTATCCAGTTCATACGGTTATTTTCTGTGGTTAGAGGCGTACCGGAATACCGCGCGCCGCCATGTGCTGTTTAGCCTGCTGCACGGTGTATTCGCCATAGTGGAAGATGCTGGCCGCCAGCACGGCATCGGCTCCGCCTTGTTGTACGCCATCGGCCAAGTGCTCTAGGTTGCCCACGCCACCCGAGGCAATCACGGGCACGGCCACGGTGTCGCTAACGGTGCGCGTCAGCTCTAAATCAAACCCGGCCTTGGTGCCATCGCGGTCCATGCTGGTGAGCAAAATTTCACCCGCACCACGCTGGGCCATATCGGCGGCCCATTGCACGGCATCCAGGCCCGTGTTTTTGCGCCCACCGTGGCTATAAACATCCCAGCCTGCGCCCACCGGCTGGCCATTGGCCCCCAAACGAGCGGCATCTTCTGCGCTGCGGCGTTTGGCATCAATGGCCACCACAATGCACTGAGCGCCGTATTTTTGCGAAGCGGCGTTAATTACCTCTGGGTTGGCGATGGCAGCGGAATTAAAACTGACCTTATCCGCTCCGGCATTGAGCAGGCGGCGCACGTCTTCTACGGTACGCACGCCACCGCCCACCGTGAGGGGGATAAACACTTGGCTGGCCACGGCTTCGATGATGTGCAAAATCAAATCGCGCCCATCGCTGGTGGCGGTGATGTCTAAAAAGGTAAGTTCGTCGGCCCCTTGGGCGTTGTAGCGTGCGGCAATTTCTACCGGGTCGCCTGCATCGCGCAGTTCAACAAAATTAACACCTTTGACGACACGGCCTCCGGTGACGTCAAGGCAGGGGATGATGCGTTTGGCAAGCATAGCGCGATAAATAGAGCAATGGAGAACAAGCGGGGGAAGATACCACGCAGCCAGAAGCTATTAGCACAGACTGCGCGCCACCCCATTCTGCCAGCGCCAAGCGTCTTGGCACATGCGCTCAATGCCATGCTGGGCCTGCCAGCCCAAGAGCTGCTGTGCCAAGCTGGGGTCAGCCCAACATTGGGCCACATCGCCGGGGCGGCGGCCCACGACTTGGTAGGGAATGGGGCGACCGCTGGCCTGCTCAAAGCTATGTACCATTTCTAACACCGATACCGGGCGGCCTGTGCCCAAATTGACGGTAAGCAGGCCGGGGTGTTGCTGCAAATAACGCAAAGCTGCTACGTGGCCTTGGGCCAAATCCATCACATGGATGTAATCGCGCACACCGGTGCCATCGGGGGTGGGGTAATCGTTGCCATAAATGCTCAGGCTACTGCGCTGACCAGCCGCCACTTGGGCCACATAGGGCAGCAGGTTGTTGGGTACGTCTTGTGGGTCTTCGCCAATCAAGCCGCTTTCGTGCGCGCCCACCGGGTTGAAATAGCGCAGCCGTGCAATGCGCCACTGCCCTGGCTCTGCGGCCTCCACATCGGCCAGCACCTGCTCCATCATCAGCTTGCTCCAGCCATAGGGGTTGGTGGCCGAGAGCGGAAAATTTTCGCAAATGGGCAAGCTGGCCGGTTCACCATAGACGGTGGCCGAGGAGGAAAAAACCAAACTACGCACCCCGGCTTGGCGCATGGCTTGCAATAGGGTGATGGTGCCAGCGACGTTGTTGTCGTAATAGCGCAAAGGGGCGGCCACTGACTCACCCACTGCCTTGAGCGCGGCAAAATGAATCACTGCCTGAATCGGGTATTGCGCCAGCACCTGCGCCAGCAAAGCGGCATCGCGCACATCGCCTTCGATGCAGTGCGGCGCTGCACCGATAATGCGCCCCATGCGCTCTAGCACCGAGCGGCGGCTGTTGCTAAAGTTGTCTAGCATGACAAAAGGCAAGCCCGCTTGGGCCAGTGCCACGCAAGTATGTGAACCAATAAAACCGGCACCGCCCGTGACCAAAATCATATTTTTTCTTTCCAAAGTAGGCATTGTCACGCGGTCCATAGGGGCGACAGAATTTATCAATCGCTTGGTTTTTTGAAATAGTTTTTTGCTATTATAGAAATCAAAACGACTCGTTACATTCGTACCATTTTATGTATTGTGTGGTCTCTGCTGGGGTATTGCCAATGTTCAAATTTTTTGCCGTGCTGCTGTGGGCGCTGGGCCTGCTGTGGGCGCTGCCTGCCCATGCTTTGCCAGCGGTAGCGCTGCACTATGGTGTAGCCGCGCCCCTAAGCGATTTGAAAGTGTTTGACATCGTAGTGGTAGAGCCAGACCACGGCCACGACCCGCTGGCGCACCAGCGCAGTGGCAGCCAGTTGTATGCCTATGTGTCAGTGGCCGAGGTACAAGCCTCGCGCAGCTACTACCGTGATATTCCTGCGGCTTGGAAGCTGGCGCGCAATGGTGATTGGCAATCCGAGGTGTTAGACCAAACGCCTGCAGACTGGCCAGAATTCTTTGCCAGCCGGGTGGTAGCACCCCTATGGGCGCGCGGCTACCGAGGCTTCTTTTTAGATACGCTCGATTCTTATCGCTTAGCAGCCCAGTTTGACGAGGCCGCCCAGCAAGCCGGGTTGGTGCGCGTGATTGAGACGCTGCACCAACGTTTTCCGGGCATCCGCCTGATTTTGAACCGTGGCTTTGAGATTGTGCCGCGCGTACACCAGAAAATTGAGATGGTCGCGGCCGAGTCTTTGTTTCGGGGTTGGAATGCAGGTCAAAAACGCTACGAGGAAGTGCCTGCTGCCAGCCGCGATTGGCTTTTAGGGCAGTTACAAACCATTCAGCAACAGTATAAATTGCCGGTGCTGGCGATTGACTATGTACCACCACATGACCGCGCACTGGCGCGTGCCACAGCAGCGCGTATTCAGGCCTTGGGCATCATTCCGTGGGTGAGTGATAGTGGGCTGCACACGGTAGGGGTGGGCAACATCGAGCTGCAACCCCGGCGCATATTGATGCTGCACAACGGTGATGAGGCCGTGGCCATCAATTACAGCAATGCCCACCGCTTTTTGCACATGCCGCTCCACCACATGGGCTACATCCTAGAGTACTTTGATACGCGCCAGCCTTTGCCCGAAGGCATTTACCAAGACCGCTATGCAGGGGTGGCCACTTGGTTTTCGGGCTATTTGCCTGCTGCCAAAGGCAAAGAGTTGAGCCGTTGGTTATTAGCGCGTGCAGCCGAAGGAATGCCCTTGGCCTTGGTGGATGATTTTGGCTTTTCGCCCGATAAAAGCTGGGCCGAACAACTGGGGCTACAGGTGGGGGAATTGAACCTGCAAGGCACCCTGCAAACCGTGCGCCAACATGCCATGATGGGTTTTGAAATTGCCCCACCACTACCCAGCCGAGAATATGAGCCGGTGCGCCTATCGCCCAAATGGGCCGCCCAAGCTACCCCCTTGCTAGAGCTACAAGACCAGCGTGGGCAGCGCGTGGTAGCTGGTGCCATCATGCCCTGGGGTGGCTTTATTTTAGGCCCCTTTGTATTGGTAGAACTACCCGGAACAGAGCAGCATCGTTGGGTGATAGACCCGTTTGCTTTTTTAACCCAAGCACTGCGCTTGCCTCCGATGCCAGTGCCCGATGTAACTACCGAAAATGGCCGCCGTTTGCTGCTGGTGCATATCGATGGCGATGGTTTTCCGTCACGCGCCGAGATGGCGGGCAGCCCTTTTGCCCCCGAAGTGCTGCTGAAAGATGTGCTAGAAAAGTACCGTATTCCGCACACCATGTCGGTGATTGAGGCTGAAATTGCACCGCACGGCCTGTACCCCCAATACAGCACCCAACTAGAAGATGTGGCCCGGCGCATGTTTAAGCTGCCGCATATAGAACTGGCCAGCCACAGCTATAGCCACCCTTTTTTGTGGAACCAAGAGGCCAAGCATGGCATGTTTTTGGACGAAACCCAAAAAGACTACCACTTAGACCTGCCCGGCTATACCTTTAATTTGGAACGAGAAATTGTTGGCTCGACCCGCTACATTGAGCAGCGGTTGGCCCCACCCGGCAAAAAAGTAAAAGTGATGCTGTGGACTGGCGACACCGCCCCCAGCGCCCAAGCGCTGGCCATCGCTTATGGGGCTGGCTTGCTCAACATGAACGGCGGTGATACCTTTATTTCGCGTAACCAACCGTCTTTAACGGCGGTTCGCAGTCATGGCTTGCAAAAGGGCGGCCACATACAGGTATTTGCCCCCATCACCAACGAAAACATTTACACCAATCTATGGCAAGGGCCTTTTTATGGCTTTGAGCGCGCCATCGAAACGTTTGAAATGACCGACCACCCACGGCGCATTAAGGCCGTGAATATCTACTACCACACCTATTCGGCCAGCAAGCGCGCCGGACTGCAAGCCCTGCACAAGGTGTACCGCTGGGCGCTGGCACAGCCTTTGCATCCGGTGTTTGGCTCGGAATACATCCGCAAGGTGCTTGATTTTTACCATTTTTCTGTCGCCCGTGATGGCCAAGGCTGGCGCGTGCGCGGTGGTGATGCCCTGCGTACCCTGCGTTTGCCTGCCAGCTTTGGGCCGCCCCTATTGGCCCAAAGCCAGCAGGTGGCCGGTTACCGCCCCGGCCCCGAGGGCAACTACCTGCACTTAGCCGCTGCCAACGCCTATTTTGAAACCGCCGCCAGCCCTACCAGCACCACGGCCAAGCGCCCTTTTTTGTACGATGCCAATGCGCGTCTGCAACAATGGCAGGTAAATGCCGATGCCAGCCGCACAGAATTGAACTTGCAAGGCCATGTGGCACCGTTGCAGTTCAGTCTGGCCCAAGCCCAGCATTGCCAAGTGCGCGCCGGACAGCGGGTGCTAGCCCCCCTTAAATCCACCAATCCCATACGCAGTGATGTGCAGCAGTTTGAGCTGAACCAGACCCATGCAGCCCTCCAAATTGTCTGTCCAACCCACTGAGCGCCCCGTACTTGCCCCTTACTGGCTGCTGGTTTTACTGGCTACTGGAGTGGCGGGCGCGCTGTGGCTGCTTTATCCGCGCCAAGATTTAGAACGGCGACTCAGTGAGGCGGGTAATGACTCGGCCCTGTCTGCCAATTATTTGCACAATTTGTTGCGTAGTGACCCGCACAACCCGCGCCTGCGCTTGTTGCTGGCCAAAGAGCAAGGCCAAACAGAAGCGCTAGACACCATGCGCGATACTTTGCAGCCAGTGCTGTCCTCCAAAGACCCCGACTTAGCCCGCCAAGCCCTGTGGCTGTTGTGGGAAACCACCTATCGCAGTTACCAAAAAGCCGCTGCCCAGCAAGCCTTGCCAGCACAAAGCCGTTTGCAGCGCGATTTGGTGCAGCAACTTGGCACTTTGGTACAAAAAGACTGGCCCCCAGAGCAGCGCCAGCAATTGACCCGGCAAGCCCTAGATTTGGGGCAGTACAACATAGGCATTACTTTGCTACGCCAACAGGCACAGCAGTTGCATGGGCAACCAGAGCAGGCCGCCCAGTTGTACGAGCGTGCCGCGCGCGAAGCCTTGGCCCACGCCCAATACACCCAATGTGCCGAGCTGTATTTGCTGGCACGCCAACACACCCAAGATGCCGCGCAGGCCAAGCAGTATTTTTTATCGGCCATTGCCACGGTGCAAGCCAGTGGGCAGCCCGGTGCTGCGCTGGCTTTGGCAGAGCGCGAACTAGGCAGTCTGCACAGCGATAGCGAGGTGATAGAGCGGCTGGTACAACTGGCACGCGCCGCTGGCCGCCCCGATATTGCTGAACACTATGTCAAGCAATTACTGCGTTTGGCCCTGTGGCAGCAGTGGCAACAATGGCAAATGCACCCATCAGCCCAAGCCTTGCCTGCGCTGCATACCATCGCCCAACCCAGTGGCCATAGTGCAGCACAGCAAACCGCTGCCCGCTACGAAGACCGCGCCTATCTGCTAGACCCGGCTTTGCTGCGCCACCCCAGCGAGGAGGATGCCGCCTTTTCTTCGCCCGAGGCCGAAAAATGGCAATGGCTGGCCAGCAGCCAGAAAACGCCAACTGCACCCCCAACCGCAGGTATCCCGCCCGGTTTGCCGTTTGATGACCGTATCTACAGCTTGGGCTACCAAGTTTTTTTAGAAAATAAAAACTTAGAAGACGCTTGGCGCGTGGCCAAGGCAGCGGTACAGCAGGCCCCACAACACATCGTATGGCACGAACGGTTGGCCCAAGTATCCGAATGGACTGGGCGGCTAGAACTGGCGCTGCAACACTGGTTGCAGGTGGCCAAGCAAACACAAAACCAAGTAGCGTGGCAAGCAGTATTGCGTTTGGCACCGGGGCTGTTTGATGATGCTGCCTTAGTAGAGGGCTTGCGCTACGAATTGCGCCGCCGCCCCGGCCAACTTACCCTGCTAGACGAATTGGTGGCTGCCTACGAACGTTTAGGTACACCCCAACCCGCCTTAGACTACCTGCGCCAGCAAGCACCCTCGGCCCCGGTGTTGCAAATGTTGGCCGGTTTGGCCAAACGCGCCGGTGATTTGGATTTGGCCTTGGCCAGTTGGCAGCGCTTATTTCAAGACCCGGCACAGCTTACCCCAGAGCTGGCGATGCGCGCTGCCGTGCTGGCCCTGTTGAAAGGCCAAGCCGCCCAAGGTTTGGCTTGGCTAGAAGCCGCCCAAGCCAAGCTGCCGCCTGGTTCTCCAGACGGCCCCGATTTTTGGCGCTTAACCGCCCAAATTGCCCAAGGCCAGCAACGCGACGCTTTGGCAGTGCAAGCCTATCGCCAATTGTTGCAAAGCGAAACCCCCGAACTGGGTGATTTTGATGCCCTGATTCGTTTGCTGCAAACTGATTTGCCACTGCAAGCTGCCGAGGTAGCCTTGCGCGCATGGCAAGAACACGACCAACCCCGGCACCTGCTGCTGGCCTTAAATTTGCACATCAGCCGCAACCAATGGCGCGAGGCTGAGCGCCTATTGCAGCAAATTGACCCAGCCCCGCAAGCACAGCGGCGCGCCTTGCACCGCCTACGCCAAGAGCCAGAATTTTTGCGCTTGGCAGGTTTGGTGTACCAAAATACGGGCCGCCGGGCGCAAGCGCGCCAGTATTACGAGGCCGGGCTGCGCCTAGCACCCCAATCGGCAGCTATGCGCCAAGCGCTGCTGTGGCTGTTTATTGAGAGCAACGATGCCAGCGCCCTGCGCGAGCTGCTAAGCCGCTATGAAGCCCAATGGAGCCAAGACCCCGAACTGCACGACGCATTGGCCTCCACCTACCAATCCTTGTCTTTGCCCGCCATTGCCCTAGAGCGCTACCTGCAACCGCGTGTGCAAGCGCACCGCCATGATTTGCTTTGGCTGATGAACTATGCCGATGCCCTAGACCAAAACCAGCAATCTGACCGCGCATGGCGTTTGCGCCGTCACCTGCTGGCACAAGAATGGCAAAAAGCGCAACGTGATGCCACTAGCACCACCAGCCGCGCCCATTGGCTCACCGAAGAAGGGCTAGACACCACCCGGCGCATAGCGCGCACCCGGCTACAACTGACCCAGCGCCCCGGTGATGTTGGTTTTGCTGTGCTGCGTGAGCTGCTGCGCCTAGACCGCGACGCGCGCAACGGCCTGTCCAATGCAGCCGCCGAAACAGCCATTGGCTGGTTGCAAGATGCCGGAGAATACAACGCCGAACGCGGCTTTTTGTGGCAACAATATGCCCGTAGCCACAGTTTGCAAGCTAACCGGCCCTTGTGGGCAGAGATTACCGTAGCCTTGGCCGAAAAAGACAAAATGGCCACCGGCGAACTGCTAGACACCTTTGACCAACGCCTGCCGCGCTATGACCGGGTCAATGCCGCTGCCGCAGTGGGTGATGTGCGCTTGGCGCAAACAGCCGCTTTTGAGACGCAACAAGACCAGCCCGACGACAACCCACTGCACCAACAATTGGCAGACAACCTGCTGGCCTTTACGCCCCATGCAGCCGCACAGGTTACGTTGCGCCAATTAGACAATTTAGACGAAACCGAAACGGTTGCCCAATTGCACTACCCGCTGGCACCCTCGCGCTCTTTGGGGCTGAAGTTGCTCAACACCCAGCGCCAAAGCAATGAGCGCCGCGCCCTGCGCGACCCCTCGCAAGAACAGGCCGCCTATGGCTCTTTGCGTTGGCAATACCGCAGTGGCAGCAGCACTGTGCTGCAACTGGGCTGGCGCGATAGCCTAGCCAGCTCGGTGCCTTTGCAGTTAGAGCATGTGCAGCGCCTAGACAACCGCCTATCGCTACATCTGGATTTGGGCAGCCAATTGCCCACCCAAGAAAGCTTAGTGCTACGCATGGGCGGCATGAAAGACCGCTTGGGCATGGGCCTGCGCTACCAAGCCACCCGCCTAGACCATGTGATGCTCAGCCATTGGCGTGAAAAATACGCACTGCAAACCGGCGCAGATGTGGGCAGCGGACAGCATTCGTCTTTGAGCTACACCCACACCTATCGCTTAGATGTGCCCACCGTAGATGTGGGTGCATTTTGGTCTAGCCACAGCTACGACCAGCGCAACCCTAACGGATTTTCTGGGGCAGACCGGGCTTTTATGCGCTATCTACCACCGGGCCGTCCCCAGCTAGAGCGCGGTTATTTGCTGCCCGATAATTTTCAGTTTTACGGCGTGCAACTGACCACCAACCTGCGCTTTGAAAACGACTACATCCGGGCCTTATTGCCTTTGGCCAGTTTGGCCCACACTTGGCACAGCCGCCAAGGTGCGGGCTACAGTCTGCGGCTAGGCTTGGCCGGTAGCGTGCTAGGCGCAGACCACCTGAGCCTGATGTGGGGCTTGGGCAAATCTGGCGACCAAACCCCAGGCTTGACGCAAGAAGTTCAATTGAACTACCGCTATCACTTTTAATCATTTGCAGCGCAAGAAAGCACCCCCCTATGCACCCCTCATCTCTGTTGCACCCCCTGAAATGGCTCTTGAGCTGCCTGTTGCTGGCCAGCCTGATGGCCTGTTCTACCGTGGACCACGGCAAGGCCCCAACCCTAGAGCGTGGTGCCAGTTGGGTAGTGCTGCCGTTTGCCAACCATACCGAAACCCCATTGGCAGGTAACCGCGCCGAGGCCGTAGCCTTGGCACTGTTGCAGGCACAAAATATCGGCACCATCCAACGTTACCCCGGCCATGTGCAACAAGAATCGCTGTTTGACGGCTCAGACAACAAACGCCAAGAAGAAGCACTGGCATGGGCACGCGAACAAAACGTGCGCTATGCCCTGACCGGCGCGGTAGATGAGTGGCGCTACAAAGTGGGTGTAGATGGCGAGCCAGCTGCGGGCGTTACCTTGCAGATTATTGATGTTAGCAGCGGCCAGACACTCTGGAGTGGCGCTGGCGGAAAAAGCGGTTGGAGCCGCGAGGCCCTGTCTTCAGTGGCGCAAAAATTGATTCGTCAATTGCTGCGCGCTGGGCTGGCCAGCACACGTTAATTTTTTGCTTGCTCCATGACCAGCGCCAGTAGTCCTACACGTCCATCAGAGCCAACGCCCAAGCCCAGAGCCATCACCGGAGCCAGCTTTACCGGCTCACCGTTGGGTAAATTGGCCCCCACAGGGCTGTCGCGCTGGGTGGTGCTGCTAGAGGCGCTGTTGCTACCCACCTGTGCGGTGCTGTTGGGGCTATGGCTCAACCCCCAAGACCCGCTGTGGGTACATGCTGATTTTCATTGGGTATGGCTGGCCCCCATGATTGTGGCCCTGCGCTATGGCCCTTTAACCGGCCTGCTATCGGCAGGCGTAGTGCTGGCCGGGTGGTGGTGGTTTCAGCAGCAGTATGTGCATTTTCCGCAGGTGTTTTTTTTGGGTGGACTGATTTTGGTGCTGCTGGTGGGAGAGTTCTCTAGCCTGTGGGTAGCACGCACCCGGCGTGCCGAGGGAATGCAGCATTACCTGCACCAGCGCACAGAACACCTCATTCGCCAGTATTACCTGCTGCGCCTATCGCACGACCGCCTAGAACACGAACTGATAGGCCGACCGATGTCGATGCGCGATGCCCTCAAAACGCTGCGCGGGCTGGACAGTATGGAGTCAGGTGCGGCCAGCTTGTTAGATTTGTTGGCGCAATACTGCCAAATTGGTGCTGCTGCCGTTTATGCAGTGCAAAACGACACATTGGCTGAGCAGCCTTTGGCCAGCATAGGGGCCACCCTGACGTTGCACCCTCAGGACCCCCTGCTGCGCCAAGCCCTAGAAACACGCAAACTGTGCCATGTGGTGCAAACGCTGGCCTTAAAGCAACAAAGCCAGTATTTGATGGCGGCCCCACTGCTGGATTTGGGCGGTGACATCTACGGCCTGCTGTTGGTGGACGACATGCCTTTTTTTGCCTTGCAAGAAGAAAATTTGCAAACCATCAACCTGCTGCTGGGTTACTACACCGATGGCCTATCGGCGCAAACGCTGGCGCAACCGCTGTTGCAGCACTGGCCCGATTGCCCCACCGAGTTTGCCTTTGAACTGCAACGCCTGTGGCACATGCACCAAAGCACCGGGGTGCAAAGCATCGTAGTGGCGCTAGAGTTCACGCCCGCTGCTATCGCCCACGATTTGCCCCAACAATTGCTACGTTTGCGCCGTCTGATGGATGAAACGTGGTTATTACAAGGCCAGAACCGGCAACTGCTGGCCGTGCTGATGCCTTTGGGCGATGCGGCCACCGCCGAAGGCTTTTTGGCGCGCTTAGAAAACTGGATACACCAAAAACAAAGCATTTCGCTGACCGATGCGGGCATCTTTCCGCACCAACTACCACTAAGCCAAACCAAGCCGCTGGCGCTGCTGCAACGCCTGCACGAGATTGCCAATGCTCAGTAGCAAACTGGGCTTGTCTGCGCTGCTCATGGAGCTATCAGCTTGGAGTGGCCCCCTCTTGCTGCACGGCCATTCCGATGTGGCATTGGCCAGTTACCTGCTGCTGCATATCGGTGCCAGCGTGTTGCTGGCGCTGTTTATTGTGCCCTTGCTGCCCCAAGCAGCATCCCAATCCGCAGAACCAGAAGCCAAAGAGCCATCACACACAGCAGCAGCACCACCGGCAAAACCAGCTTATCGTCCAGCGGTTTTGGTGTTGTTGGCGCTGTGCGGCTATGCCGTGCCTATTTTGGGCTTTATTGGCGTACTGGTGGCGGTGCTGGTGTTGCGTTACCACCGTCCGGCGCAAGACAAGGCACCGTTTGAATCGCTGCAACTGCCCGAGTTTGACCAACACCAGCGTCTTAGCGGCGCTTTTCGACAAACGGGGCTGGGTTCTTTTTTGGGCAACCGCGACGTGCCCCTTAGCTCGCGTATGCGGGCGATGGTGTCGCTGCAACATGTGTCGGGGCGGGTCTCCTCGCCCCTGCTACGCAATGTACTGAACGACCCCAGTGAAGACCTGCGCCTGCTGGCCTATGGGATGCTCGATGGCCTAGAGCAACGCATCAGCCAATCGGTGGACGATGAACTGCAAGCCCTGCGCCTAGCACAGGCCCGAGAAGGCACCGCCCGCCCCGGCCCGCGTACCCTCAAGGCGGTGCAACGCTTATCCGATTTGTACTGGGAATTTGTTTATCAAGATTTGGCCCAAGGCGATTTGCGCGATTACGCCATCGCCCAATCTTTGCACTATTGTAATCAAGTGCTCAAGATGCAACCCAAAAATGCCCCGATGTGGCTGCGCCAAGGGCGGCTACTGCACGGACTGCGCCGCCTTGACGAAGCTGCACAGGCTTACCAAAAAGCGCTGCACCTGGGCCTACCAGCGACACGGGTTTTGCCCTACCAAGCCGAACTCAGTTTTGAGCGCCGCGACATTGTGCGTACCTATCTGCTCATGCAGCAGCTCGATACGGCCAATGCCCTGCCCCGGTTGCGCCCCGTGGTTGAATACTGGAAACAAGGTTAATGGACAACCGAAACAAGCATCCTAAAGCAGCCAATGCCGATATTGCGCTGTTGCTAGAGGGCACCTTTCCGTATGTCAGTGGCGGGGTATCGAGCTGGATTAACCAAATCATCCGCGCCTACCCCCAATACCGTTATGCCATCGTTTTTTTGGGCAGCCGCCGTAGCGATTACAAAGGCTTCAAGTACGAACTGCCTGCCAATGTGGTGCATTTTGAAGAGCACTACCTGTACGACGATTTAACTGCTTCGGGCTTGCCCACGCCACGCAAGGGCAGTCCGTTGGCACATCGCATGATGAACGCACTGGTGCAATCGTTGCGCCAAGGCGAAGCCGGACATGCACTCACCTTGGGCCTGCTGCGCCATTTGGTGCGCGAAATCATGCCCGGAGGCCAGTTGCAGCTGGATGATTTTTTATACAGCGAGCTATCTTGGCAACTGCTGCGCGATACCTACCGCAAGCACTGTACCGATCCCTCGTTTGTGGATTACTTTTGGACGGTACGCATCATGTTCCAGCCGCTGTGGCTGTTGGCGCGTATTGCCCACCAGCTGCTGCCGGTGCGCGTGCTGCACAGCGCCTCTACCGGCTACGCTGGCTGCTTGGGGGCGATGGTGCATCAAAGCCGACGGCTACCGCTGATTTTGTCTGAGCATGGCATTTACACCAAAGAGCGCCAAATTGACCTGCTCAAAAGCGAGTGGATTCGCGACAACCGCAACGTCTTTCAGCGTGACCCGACCGAGGTGTCGTACTTTCGGCAAATGTGGATTCGCTTTTTTGAGTGGATGGGGCGCTACTGCTACGAAGCCGCCAACCCTATCATTGCTTTGTACGAAACCAACCGTTTGCGCCAAGTGCATGACGGGGCCAAGGCCGAGCGCACCTTCAACATTCCCAACGGTATCAATTTGGGGCGCTTTGCCCCCCTGCGTGCACAACGCCCTGCTACGCCGCCGCCGGTGTTGTGCCTGATAGGTCGTGTGGTGCCCATCAAAGATATCAAAACCTTCATCCGCGCCATGCGCCGGGTGGTGAACCAACTACCACAGGCCGAAGGCTGGATTGCTGGCCCGGCAGAAGAAGACCCCAGCTATGCCCAAGAATGCACCAACTTGGTACAAAGTTTGGGGCTGCAAACCCAGGTCAAATTTTTGGGCTTTCAGAAGGTAGAGGCCCTGATGCCGCAAATTGGGCTGGTGGTGCTATCGTCCATCAGCGAGGCACTGCCGCTGGTAATTTTGGAAGGCTACGCCGCTGGCGTGCCTACCATCTCTACCGATGTAGGCTCTTGTCGCCAGTTGATTGAGGGCCTAGATGCCGAAGACCGCGCTTTAGGCCCCAGTGGCCGCGTGGTCAACATTGCCGACCCGCAAGCGCTGGCCGATGCCAGCATTGCCCTGCTCACCGATACCCAAGCATGGGCGCAAGCCAGCGCTGCCGCCATTGCCCGGGTAGAGCGCTACTACACCGATACCATGATGTTTGACCGCTACCGCCAAGTGTATGAGCAGGCACTACACAGCCCGAAAGGACAGCGCTGATGGCTGGCATTGGCTTTGAACTGCGCCGCCTGCTACGCAAAAACACCCTGTTGGGTTTAGCGCAAGCCTACGCCTATGCCGGGGTGATTGGCTCGGGGCCGTGGGTGTTCTCGATTGTGGGTATTTTGCTGGTGGGTATTTTCAGTGCCAGCGTGGTGGTGCCCAATTTTCTGGTCACGCAATTTCAAACTTCCGTGACGTATCTGGTGGCCAGTAGTTTGGTACTGACCGGGCTGGTGCAACTGGCTTTTACCCGTTTTGTGTCAGACCGCCTGTTTGAAAAAAAGCCCGAAGTCATTTTGCCCAATCTACATGGCCTGCTGTTGCTGGTGGTGGGCAGTGCCAGTGTGTTGGGTACGGTGGCCTTGTTCGTCTTGCTACCGGGCGAGCGGCTGTTGTATCGGCTGTTGATGTTGTCTGGTTTTGTGGTGATGTGCGCGGTGTGGGTGCTGACGGTGCTGCTGTCGGGCATGAAGCACTACAAGGCCATTACGCTGCTGTTTGCTGGGGCTTACACCCTGATTGTGATTGCCGCACTGCTGATGCGCCCTTGGGGCTTAGAGGGCCTGCTGGGCGGCTTTGTGTTGGGCAATTTGGTACTGCTGGCCGGAATGTGGCTGTTTGTGGTGCATGACTTCAACCCCACTGGGCAGTTGATGGCTTTTGATTTTGCCCGGCGTGAGCTGTGTTACTTTTCTTTGGTGGCGGTGGGCTTTTTGTACAACTTTGGCATCTGGGTAGATAAGCTGATGTTTTGGTACTTTGAGCCCACTTCGCAACAGGTGATTGGCCACCTGCGCGCCTCGCTGATTTACGATTTGCCGGTGTTTTTGTCCTACCTGTCCATCATTCCGGGTATGGCGGTGTTTTTGGTACGCATTGAAACCGATTTTGTCGAGTTTTACGACAAGTTCTACGATGCTGTACGCAGTGGTGGCTCTTTAGAGTACATCGAATCCATGCGCGATGAGATGGTCTATTCCATCCAGCAAGGGCTGGTAGAAATTGCCAAAACCCAAACCTTGGCCGTACTTATCACCTTTGTGGCTGGGCCAGCCATCTTAGAAGCCTTGGGCATTTCTTTGCTCTATCTGCCGCTGCTGTATGTGCAGGTGGTCGGTGCCGGTTTGCAAGTGGGTTTAATGGCCGTGCTGAACGTGTTTTTTTACCTAGACCAGCGCCGTATTGTGCTGCTGCTGTGTGGCCAAATGGTGCTGCTCAATATCGTGCTAACCGCCCTGAGCCAATACTACGGGGCAGCCCTGTATGGCTACGGCTTTACGCTGGCTATGCTGATTACCCTGCTGACTGGGCTGATTTTGCTCACGCGCCAACTTAACCGTTTGGAATACCAAACTTTTATGCTCCAGTAGCATAGCGGCTGCCTGTTCAACCTCAGCCTTCGCTGCACCACTCAATACCATGCCCTTGCTATGCCTCCGTGTTTTGCCATCTGTTGCCCCGTGGTGGGTTGCCGCCTTGCTGGCACTGGATGCTGGCAGTGCCAGCGCTAATGTCAGTGTGCAAATATCCGCCCCCAGCGGCCAAACCCAGGTGCTAGAGCTCCAAACGCCGGTGCCAGTGACGGCAATGGTCAAAATAGATGGCCTGCCCGTTAGCAATGGTACGCCGGTGCATTGGAGCAGCAGTAGCTTGGCCGGTAGCTTTGCGGCCAGCAGCAGCCCCACTGTCAGTGGCCGGGCCAGCACGGTGCTGCGCGGCATGGTGCCCGGAGCGCACAGCTTGCGCGCCGAAGCCGAAGTGGCCGGACAACGCTACGCCGCTACCTATAGTTTTTATTTGCGCCAGCTGCCCAGCCCGCTAGAGTTGTTGGTGCCGGCTTACTTTTATCCATCCAATGGCTCGGGCTGGGATGCTTTGGCCGCTGCAGCCAGCGCCTACCCCGAGTTAAAAGTTACCGCTATTTTGAACCCCAGCAATGGTATTTTTACGACGGCCCAAGCCCGTTATGTGCAAGCAGCGCAAAAATTTGTGGATGCTGGCGGCCAATTGCTGGGCTATGTTTATACCAATTATGGGCGCGGCCCGCGCACCTTGGCCGATGTGCAAACCAACGTTGACCGCTATTTAGAGCTGTACGGACGCGAACTGATTAGCGGCATTTTTGTGGATGAAATGAGCAACAAAACCAGCGAATTGGCTTTTTACCAAGCGCTGTACCGCTACATCAAAGACAAAGACCCCAGCTTGCGCGTGGTGGGCAATCCGGGCACCATACCAGCTACGCGCATGGCCACAGTGGCCGATGCACTGATTACTTTTGAAGGCCAAGCGCTTAATTTTGCCAATTACGACCCCCGGCGTACCGGCCCTTGGCTTTATCACCTGAGCAACACCCGCCAAGGGGCGCTGGTACACAATGCCAGCACCTGCACCGCCATGCAAACCGCCCTCAAGCGCGCTGCATCGGCGCAGGCCAACAGCGGCTTGGTGTATATCACGCACCGGCAATACGACTACGCTACCAACACCGGCAACCCTTGGGCCAGTCTGCCCACTTACTGGACAGCCCTGCTTCAGAGCCTGCAAGCCCTCAACCAAGGGCAAGCATTGCCAGCGTGCTAGTTTTAAGCCGTGGCACCCAACTCATCGGCGCGCGCTTGAGCGGCCTCGAAATCTAAATCGCCGCAATAAATGGCGCGGCCACAAATCACGCCTTGCACGCCTTCTTCTTCTACGGCGCACAGCGCATCAATATCGGCCATGCTGCCCAAGCCACCCGAGGCAATCACCGGGATGCTAACGGCCTGCGCCAGCTTGACGGTGGCCTCAATGTTGATGCCCGAGAGCATTCCGTCGCGGCCAATGTCGGTGTAGATGATGGACTCTACGCCCCAGTCTTCAAACTTTTTGGCCAAATCAGTGACGTTGTGGCCGGTGAGTTTGCTCCAACCATCGGTAGCCACTTTGCCATCTTTGGCATCTAGGCCGACGATGATATGGCCGCCAAAAGCGGTGCAAGCATCTTTGAGAAAGCCGGGGTTCTTGACAGCAGCCGTGCCAATAATCACATAGCGCAAGCCGCCATCAATGCAGCGCTCGATGGTGTCCAAATCGCGAATGCCGCCACCCAGTTGCACCGGAATGTCGTCGCCCACTTCGCGCAGGATGGCCTTGATAGCGGCCAAATTTTGCGGCTTGCCCGCAAAGGCACCATTCAAATCTACCAAATGCAGGCGCCGCGCACCGGCATTTACCCAACGGCGCGCCATCGCGGCGGGGTCTTCACCAAAGGTGGTGGATTGGTCCATATCGCCTTGTTTCAGGCGTACACAGTGGCCGTCTTTGAGGTCGATGGCGGGGATGAGCAACATGGTGGGTTTGGCAAAAACGTAACAAAAAACAAAAAATGCGATTGCACCTCAAAAAGGAGGCACCAACCGGGGCTTAGGGCATCCAGTGCAAAAAGTTGCGATAGAGCTGCAAGCCTTGGTCGGCACTTTTTTCGGGGTGAAATTGCGTGGCAAAAATATTATCGCGTGCAATAGCGGCGGCAAACCAGCCGCCGTAGTCGGCCTCGCCAGCGCAATGGGCGGCGTGCAATGGCCGGGCATAAAAGCTGTGCACAAAATAGAAGTAGCTGTTGTCGGGCACGCCAGCCCACACCGGATGCACCGCACCCGCATGGCGCACTTGGCGCACTTGGTTCCAGCCCATTTGTGGCACCTTGTAGCGGCTGCCATCCGTTTGGCTGCGGCCTTGCAGGTCAAACTTAATTACCTCGCCGGGGATAAGACCCAAACCGGGGGTATCGCCCTCGGCGCTGTGGTCTAGCAGCATTTGCATACCCACACACACGCCAAATAGCGGTTTATGGGCAGCAGCTTCTAGCACCGATGCGCGCAGGCCCGATTGGGCCAGCTCGCGCATACAGTCGGGCATGGCCCCTTGGCCGGGCAGCACCACGCGCTGCGCGGCGCGCACGTCTTCGGGGTTGGAGGTAACTTGCACCGTCCAGCCACTGCCTTGGGCAGCGGCTTGCACCGCTTGCGATACCGAGCGCAAATTGCCCATGCCGTAATCCACCACGGCCACGATTTGGCTGGCACTCATCACAAAGAACCCTTGGTGGATGGAATGGTGCCAGCGGCGCGCGGGTCTAGCTCTAGCGCGGCGCGCAAAGCGCGGGCAAAGGCCTTGAAAATAGTTTCACATTGGTGGTGCGCGTTCACGCCCTTGAGGTTGTCAATGTGCAGCGAAACGCCCGCATGGTTGACAAAACCTTGGAAAAACTCAAACACCAATTGCGTGTCCAGCTGGCCCAGCATGGCGCTGGTGAACTTGACATCCATGTGCAAACCGGGGCGACCAGAAAAATCTACTACCACGCGGCTTAAAGCCTCGTCTAGCGGTACATAGGCATGGCCGTAGCGGCGAATACCTTTTTTATCGCCCACAGCTTGGGCAAACGCTTGGCCTAGCGTGATACCAATGTCTTCGACGGTGTGATGACCGTCTATATGCAAATCGCCTTGGCATTGGATATCTAAATCTATCAGGCCGTGGCGGGCAATCTGCTCTAGCATGTGGTCTAAAAAACCAATGCCGCTGTGGAGTTGGGCTTGGCCGGTGCCGTCCAAATTAAGGCGTACCGTAATTTTGGTTTCCAGCGTATGGCGGGTAACGTCGGCTTGACGCATGTCGTGGGGCGCTCGTTCTAGGGTGGTGGGAAGCTGGGCATGATAGCATCCAGCGCCTGAGCGGCAGCCCGTGTTTTGTCTGTTGCAACGCTGCCGCCCCTTCTTGGGAAGCTACTGTATGAGCCGTTTTTGGAGCGCCGTAGTTCACGGCCTGACCCCTTATGTTCCGGGCGAACAGCCCAAAATTGACAATCTGGTCAAACTCAATACCAACGAGCATCCCTATGGCCCCTCGCCACGCGCCTTAGAGGCCATTCGCAGCGCCACCAACGATAGCCTGCGCCTGTACCCCGACCCGAATGCCGATGCCCTCAAAGCCGCCTTGGCGCAGCGCCACGGAGTGCAACCGGCGCAAATTTTTGTTGGCAATGGCTCGGACGAGGTGTTGGCGCACGCCTTTATGGCCCTGCTTGACCACGAGCGCCCGCTGTGGTTTCCAGATATTACTTACAGTTTTTACCCGGTGTATTGCGGTTTGTATGGGGTGGCGCACAAAACCATCCCACTCACGGCAGATTACGCCATCTGCGCCGATGATTATTTACCCCAAGGCGAAAGCCAAGCCGGGGCCATCATCTTCCCTAATCCCAATGCACCCACCGGCTGCTTGCTGCCCTTGGCCGAGATTGAGCGCATCGTGGCGGGCAACCCCGATGCCGTGGTGTTGGTCGATGAGGCTTATGTCGATTTTGGTGGTGACAGCGCTATCGCCTTAGTCAACCAATACCCCAATCTGCTGGTGGTGCATACCTTCTCTAAAAGCCGCTCTTTGGCCGGTTTGCGCGTGGGCTTTGCCGTGGGCCACCCGGCGCTGATTGAAGGGCTAGAGCGGGTCAAAAACAGCTTTAATTCCTATCCGCTAGACCGGCTGGCCTTGGCCGGTGCCGTGGCCTCGGTAGAAGATGAAGACTACTTCCAAGACAGTTGCCGCAAAGTGATGGCCACCCGTGCCACGCTGGTGGCGCAAATGCAGAGCTTGGGTTTTGAGGTGTTGCCCTCGGCAGCCAACTTTATTTTTGCCCGCCACCCGCAGCATGATGCGGCCACGCTGGCCGCAGCACTGCGCCAGCGCGCCATCATCGTGCGCCACTTTAAGCAGGCGCGCATTGAGCAGTTTTTGCGTATCACCATTGGCACCGATGCCCAATGCGCCACGCTGGTGCAGGCACTGACCGACATTTTGGCCTCTTAAAGCGCAGCCCCATTGTATGAACCCTGCCACCGAAATCTCCCCCGGCCTTGTCATCCAAGGCATTACCACCCCCTTGCGCCTGCAAGACTTCAAGCTCATGGCGTTTGATATGGATTCGACGCTCATCAACATCGAGTGCATTGACGAAATTGCCGATGCTGCTGGCCGCAAAGCCGAAGTGGCGGCCATTACCGAAGCGGCGATGCAAGGCCACATTACCGACTTTAAAGACAGCCTACGCCGCCGTTTGGCGCTGCTCAAGGGCGTGCCGCTGGCCCACTTAGAAGCCGTATTTACCGAGCGCCTGCGCTTTAACCCCGGCGCGCAAGAGTTAATCGCTGTCGCTCGTGCTGCCGGGCTGAAAACCCTGTTGGTGTCGGGCGGGTTTACCTTTTTTGCCGACCGGGTAAAAGCTGGATTGGGCATGGACTTTGCCCGTGCCAATCGGCTAGAAATAGCCGATAGTCACCTGACAGGCCGCCTGATAGAGCAATGCTGGGGCGATATTTGCGATGGTGCTGAAAAACGCCGCACTCTGCTCGAAGTGGCCAGCCTGCTGGGCATTGAGCCACAGCAAACGATTGCCGTGGGCGATGGGGCCAACGATTTACCCATGATGGGCGCAGCGGGGCTGTCGGTGGCCTACCATGCCAAACCAGCCGTGCGCGCCCAAGCCAAGGTAGCCATTAACAGCGGTGGGCTAGACCGCCTGCTGGAAGTGTTGCGTTGAGCGAAACAACACCGGCCATCAGCTGGCCCACGCGCTTACGCCGCTTTGCACGCAAGCAAATACCCACCGTATTGGCTTTGCTGGCGGTGGTACTGGCCGCCCACTTTTGGCAAACCCGCCATCTGCCCAACGGCACACTGCCCGATGTTAGCTTGCAACTGCTCAATGGTGAGCGCCTGCACCTGAGCGAATGGCGGGCGCGCCACCCCGGCCAGCCAGTGGCCTTGCATGTATGGGCAGAGTGGTGCCCCATCTGCCGCACCGAAGAACACAGCATCACGCGACTACAAACCGATTGGCCAGTGCTAACGATTGCCATGCAGTCGGGGCAGGCTGACCAAGTGGCCCGGGTATTGCGCCAGCGGGGCTTGCCTTGGGCTACGGCGGTGGATGGCGATGGTGCTTTGGCACGCAGCTTGGGTGTTCATGCGGTGCCTGCATTGTTGGTACTGGATGCCAATGGACAATTGCGCGCTGCATCGGTAGGCTACACCAGCGAAATAGGTATGCGCCTGCGCCTGCTTTGGGCCTCTTGGCACAATGGCTAATTAACAGCGCTTTTTTGCCCATGTCCACTGCTGCCTCTCCCCCCGCGCCCAGCCCTGCACCCAACTTAGCGCAAATTACTGCGTTGGTGCATGATTTTTATGCCGATGTGCGCGCTGACCCGGTGTTGGGGCCGGTGTTTGAGCAAGCCCTGCACGAACGCTGGCAGCCGCACTTGCAACGCATGGTAGATTTTTGGAGCACCATTGCACTGGGCAACAAAAGTTACAGTGGCAATGTATTTGCCAAACACATGGCCTTGCAAGGCATCACGCCCGAGCATTTTGCCGCTTGGGTGCGCTTGTGGGGTCTGCACACCGAGCGTCTGTTTACCCCCGAGCTAGCCCATGAACTGCAAACCGTGGCCCACGGCATTGCACGCAATTTATACCTGGGCTACTTTGGCACGCGCCCGGTGTTTAGCACTGACCCATCCCCAGACCCGCACGCCCTGCCCATTTTTCCGGGAACTTTGGCACAGGCCACTGACTCTATTTGAAAGTTGGGATGCACGGCACTTTTTGGTGCTGGCTGTCATCCATTTTGCACTTTACAACCGATTGGAGACTTGCTCTATGTCTAGCCCTTCCCTGCGTACCACGGCCACCGTTATCACCCTCACAGCGGCTGCTTTGGCCATGCCTTCGTTGGCCCATGCTAACAAGCGTTTTGGCAGTAGCAAGCCCGTGCCCGCTACCCGTATCGGTGGCAATACGCCACCCACAGCACCTGCGGCATCGCCTTTTGCCACTACACGGCCTGCCGCTCCTACCCCCCCGACAACGCCTATGCCAGCCAGTGCTGCACCTATGGCCCCCGCAGCAGGTATGGCCCCTGCCCCAGCAGCAGCCGGTGGTGGCATGATGGGCACCTTGGGTGCTGCCGCCGTGGGTGCCGTAGCCGGTTCTTTGGCCGGTAATGCGCTGGCTGGTGCCATGAGCGGCCCCGATGAAAAGGCCAAAGAGGCCGAAGCTGCTGCGGCCAAAGCCAAGGAAGCCGAAGCCGCCGAAAAGGAAGCCCAAGAGCTGCAAAAGAAGGCCGACGAGGCCAAGAAGAAAGCCGAAGAAGCGCGCGCTGCCGCCGCTGCCACAGCGCCGCCGGCCAAATAAGCCACACGGCCAGTGCGATGGCGCTTATCCGCCTGCGCGCTTAACGCGGTGGCCTAGCTTTTTCAGGGCCTCCATCACGCGCTCTACATGGTCGCCTTGCACTTCAATCACCCCGTCTTTGACGGTGCCACCGCTGCCGCAAGCCGCCTTGAGTTGCTTGCCCAGTTGTGCCAGCGCAGGCGCATCCAGCAATACTCCCTTAACCAGCGTGACGGCTTTGCCGCCGCGTCCCTTGGTCTCGCGCGAGACGCGCACGGTACCATCGCCCTGCGCTACAGCGGCTACCTTACAGACGCATTGTGCCTGCGGCTGACGACAATCGGGGCACATGCGCCCGTGCTCGGTAGAGTAAACCAAGCCCCCTAAACTGGCCAGTCCCTTCATTTGCGGTTGCGGCCATCAGGTGCAAAAAACAGCATGATGCCCACGGCAATCAAAATCAAGGGCCACCAAATGCGAAACAGTTGGAACAGGCTGATGTCAATCAGCTCTAGGTTGTTGAGCAGAAAAAAGCTGCCCAATAACACCAATACGATGGCAGCAAAGTTGCCCTTCATAAAAACTCTCGGTTTGTTGATGTGGGTAAAAAATATACGCCATCGTAAGCGTTTTAGTGTGGGCCATTGTGCCCCAGCATATGAAAGTTGAGCAGCCGGGTGGCCATTACCGTTTCAACAAAAAATAACACCAGTGCCAGCAGAAACGACACCACCCCGGTTAAAAAGCTGCCCAGCGTCCAACTGTGGCCACGCAAATTGGTGGTCTCGCCCAAAAATAGCAACACGATGGTCAGGCCAATTAAAAAACCGCACAAGGTAAGCAGGCCAATGCAACCGTTGGCCATGCGCCCCCGGGTGCGTAAATAGCCTAGCTCTAGCAAAGCACGTTGCACAAATTCTGGGTCGGTGGTTTGGCGTGCGCGTTCTTCTATCACGCGGGCGCGGTCGATGATGCGCGCTAAGCGCCCGGCCACTGCACCAATCATGCCAGCTACCGCCGTCAGCAGAAACACCGGTGCCACCGAAAGCTGGATGCTGTGGGTGATGGTGGAGGAATCAACAGACAAAGGCATGGTTCACTCTCTCACGGGCAGGGTGGTTTCAGGGCAGCAGTTCTAGCGCTTGCTGGTAGGCCGGTTGGAACATCAGCTCATCCCACGGCAAGGGCGGCGTGAGCGGCAGCAGGGCCATGCGGCGCGCTTCGCTGTCGGCACTGGGTTGCCATTGGCCTAGGGTGTGGGCACGGCCCAAGCCGTCGAGCAGTTCATCAATCGCGGTGCCGTCGCCCAAACTTTGGTTGCACAGCAATACCAAGTCACAACCGGCTTGCAAGGCGGCTACGGCGGCATCGGTGTAACTGACGGTTTTTCCGTCCAAGCGGCGTGCGCCTTCCATGCTCAAATCGTCACTGAAGATGGCCCCATCAAAGCCCATTTGCTGGCGCAAAATGTCTTGCAGCCAATGGCTGGAAAACCCGGCGGGGCGGCTGTCCACTTTGGGGTAGATAACATGGGCTGGCATGACGCTGCTCAGGCTGCTACGTAACCAAGGGTAGGGGGCGGCATCGTCGGCCAAAATTTTCTTCAAACTGCGTTTATCTACCGGTACTTCGGTGTGTGAGTCGGCCTTGACATAGCCGTGCCCCGGAAAATGCTTGCCGCAGTTGGCCATGCCGCCTTGCAGCAGGCCGTGCATCAGGCTTTTGGCCAGCAGCGTAACCATGCGCGGGTCGCGGCCAAAGGCGCGGTCGCCAATCACGCCACTGCTGCCCCAGTCCAAATCCAGCACCGGTGTAAAGCTGAAATCTACGCCACAGGCGCGTAGTTCGCTGGCCAGCACATAGCCCGCTGCTGTGGCGGCATTGCTGGCCTGCAAGGCACTGCCGGTTAAAAAGCCATTGCGCTTTTGGCTTTTTTTGCTGGCCTTGCGGCCTTTTTTTCCTTTCTTCTTGGTGCTGTCGCGTTGCCATAACTTGCCCAGTGCTTGCATGGGCGGCAGATGGGTAAAACCATCACTGCGAAAGCGTTGCACGCGCCCACCTTCGTGGTCCACGCAGATGAGCAAATCACCACGCACTGCTTTGATGGCAGCGGTTAGTTCTAGCAGTTGTTGGCGGTTATTCCAATTGCGGGCAAACAAAATCACACCGCCAGTGAGCGGGTGCGCCAGACGGCGGCGGTCGGTGTCGGTTAGCGCAGTGCCAGCTACATCCAAAATGAGGGGGGAATGGGTGTTGTCGGTCATGAACAAAAAGGGGTCTTAGAAAGAGGGGGGAAGATTTTTTCTACCACGCAAAAGCCCACGGCATAGTCTTGCTCGTCGCTGATGCTCAGGTGGATACTAAGCTGGTGTTGTTGCAGCCAATGGTGCAAAGCGCCGTGGGCCAAAATGGCCGGTTGGCCGCCCTCTAGCGTGGTGATTTCGCACGCTTGCCACGACATAGGCAGCACCATACCCAGCCCAATGGCTTTGCTGAAGGCTTCTTTAGCGCAAAAGCGGCTAGCGACAAAGCGCACGCCGCGTTCAGGGCAACGGCTGTGGCGCTCTTGCCATGTTGCCAGTTCAGTGGGGGCCAAAATTTTGGCGGCAAAGCGCGCGCCATGTTGCGCCAGGCTGGCCTGAATGCGCCGGATGTCGCAAATATCGGTGCCGATGCCGTAAATCATGCTGCGCTTGCTGCTGTCCCTTGTTGGATGCAGTCCAAATAAGCGCGCACCGTGGCGGCATAGCCTAGCTCTAAGGCATCAGCGATGAGGGCGTGGCCAATGGATACTTCCTGCAAGCCGGGCACGGTGCGTACAAAGGCGGCCAGGTTGTCACGGTTCAGGTCGTGGCCTGCGTTCACGCCCAAGCCTGCATCGAGTGCTGCTTGGGCGGCGGCCCGGTAGCGCTCTAGCTGCTCTGCCTGCTCGGCAGTGCCCCAAGCGGCAGCATAGGGTTCGGTATAGAGTTCTACCCGGTCGGCCCCTACGGCTTTGGCTGCGGCCATTTGCTCAGGTATGGCATCCATAAACAGACTGACGCGCACACCCAAGGCGCGGCATTCGGCAATCAGGGGGCGCAGGCGCTCGGCATCTTGCGCTAGGTTCCAACCGTGGTCGCTGGTGAATTGGCCTTCGCCGTCGGGCACAAAGGTAGCTTGGTGCGGGCGCACGCTGCGGATAAAGTCCATCAGGTTGTGGAAGGGGTTGCCCTCGATGTTGTATTCGCGCTCTGGCCAGTTTTGTAACAGGGCGGCCAGTTCGGTCACATCGTCGGTGCGGATATGGCGCTCGTCGGGGCGCGGGTGTACGGTAATACCTTGCGCCCCAGCTTGCAGGCACAGTAGCGCCGCGCGCGTCACGCTGGGGATGCCCAAATGGCGCGTATTACGCACCAAGGCAACTTTATTCACGTTCACCGATAAAGCGGTGCGCTGGGTAGGGGCAGAAGCAGTCATAAAGTTTGAAGTTCCATCATCAGTTGGCGGGTGCGTAACACCGGCGGGCCGCAGTGGTGTTGCAGCACAACGCGCAACTGGGGTTTCAGTTCTGCGGCCACCGGGGCGCAGGCTTGCAGCAAGGCCGATAGGCGCATACCGGTGCCCTCTAGTGCCCGATTGAGTTGCAGCCATTGTGCGCCGCTGAGGCTGGCGCGTTCTTGGCTGGGGCACAGGCCACGCTCGGGCAGCAGGGCATAGCGCGCTTCTGCTTGCAGGCAAGCCAAGGTCAGGGTGTCGGTGTTGAGGGCCGGTAGCAGCCCCAGTTCGCGCAGTAGCAGCAATTCAAAGGCGCGTAGCACCGGCTCTAAGGCATCGCCATGCTCGCTGGCTAATACGCGCACTACGGCAGCATAGGCATCAAACAAGGCCGGGTGGGGGTCGTGGCGCGCCAGCAGGCGCAGCAGCAGTTCATTGAGGTAGGTGCCCGAGAGCAAGGCATCGCCCATCGGTAGGATATGCCCGCCCACCCATTCTGCCCCTTTGAGCGGGTGGATGCCACTGCCATCGCTGGTGGGGCTGGCCGCAGTAGCGCTTTCTGTCCAGTTGAGGCTTAAAGGCTGCAAGGGCAGCAGCACCGGGCGAAAGTTGGAGCTGGGCTTTTTTGCCCCTCTGGCCACCAGTGCCGTGCGGCCTTGGTGGCGGGTGAATACTTCCAGAATCAGGCTGGACTCGCTCCAGTCGTAGCGGTGCAGCACAAAGGCTGGTTCATGGCTAAAGCGGCGCGCAGTGGCCACGGCAGGGCTTATTCGTAGCCGAACGAACGCACACGGGCTTCATCGTCGGCCCAACCGGAGCGTACTTTGACCCACAACTCGACAAACACCTTGGCATCCATGAGCTTTTCTAGCTCTTGGCGCGTTTCGGTGCCAATGCGCTTGAGGCGCTCGCCCTTGTCACCAATCACCATCGCTTTGTGGCTGTCGCGCTCTACCACGATGGTGGCGGCAATGCGAATCATGCGCTTGTGGTTTTTGCTTTTTTCTTCCTCAAACTTGTCGATGACGACGGTGGAGGTGTAGGGCAGCTCATCGCCGGTAAAGCGGAACAGCTTTTCGCGCACCGTCTCGGACGCCAAGAATTTTTCACTGCGGTCGGTTAGCTCGTCGGCGGCGTACCACCAAGGCGCTTCGGGCAGGTATTTTTCGCAGATGCCGTACAGGCGGCCCATGTCGCCCTTGTTCTTAGCCGACATGGGCACAAACTCGGCAAACGGGTGGCGCTCTTGCATATCGCGCAGCCAAGGGGCAATCTCGGCGCGGCGGTGTACGTTGTCTAGTTTATTGGCAATCAGCAGCGTCGGGATGCCGGGTTTGAACAGGCTTAACACCTTGGCATCGGCCAAGGTAAAGCTACCGGCCTCTACGACAAACAAAATTAAGTCCACATCACCAATCGCACCCATCACCGTTTTATTCAGCGATTTGTTCAACGCCGTGGCGTGGCGTGTTTGAAAGCCGGGGGTATCGACAAAAATAAACTGCGTCGCCCCCTGTGTGCGGATACCCGTGATGCGGTGGCGCGTGGTTTGTGCCTTGCGCGAGGTGATGCTGATTTTTTGCCCCACCAGCGCATTGAGCAGCGTGGATTTGCCCACGTTGGGCTTGCCGACAATGGCAATCACGCCACAACGTTGGCCCTCTACGGCAGGGGTAGCGCCCGGTGCTTGGGCTGCAGCCAGCATGGCCTCTAAATCGGGCTGGGCTGGTGGGGTAGCGGGGGGGGAATCGTTGGCAGAATCTGGGTTCATATTTTTTGGGCTTTCAAGAGGGTCTGCATGGCCGCAGCGGCGGCTTGTTCGGCCATGCGGCGCGAGGCACCGCTGCCGCGTGCAGTGAGTTCAAGTTCGGCAATCTGGCATTCCACCTCAAAGGTTTGTCGATGCGCTGCCCCTTCGGTGGCCACCACGCTGTATTGGGGCAGTTTCATTTTGCGCCCTTGCAGCCATTCTTGCAGCGCTGTTTTGGCATCTTTGGCGGCGGCCTGCATTTGCGGGTTGATTTCCACAGCGGCAAACAGCCGATGCACCAGTGCCTCGGCCACGCTGTAGCCAGCATCCAGATAAACCGCGCCAATCAGCGCTTCTAAGGTGTCGGCCAAAATGGAGGCCCGTTGCTGCCCGCCCGAGCGCGTTTCGCCATCGCCCAAGCGCAACACGCTGGGCAGTTGCAATTGCAGCGCCAGTTGGTGCAAAGTGCCTTCGCGCACTAAATTGGCACGCACGCGCGATAAATCGCCCTCGGGTTGGTGGCTCAGGCGCTGGTAGAGCAGGCTAGAGACGGCCAAGTTAAGCACCGAATCGCCCAAAAACTCTAAGCGCTCATAGTGGTCGGCGCTAAAACTGCGGTGCGTAATGGCGCGTTGCAGCAGCGCTGGGTTGGCAAACTGGTGTTGCAGCCGTGCTTGCAGGGCTTGCAAAGGAGGCGTAGTTTTAGGGTTTACTTTGGAGGTCAAATCGGTACACCAGATAGGCTGGGCCAGCCAAAGCGATTTCACGGGCATATTTGGCCCGCACGACTACTTTGTCGCCATTTTTGGTCACGTCCAAGTCAGCCCCTTTGACCGAGCTGATGTCGTCCACTTGCGCGGCTTTGTCAAACAAACCGCGCACCTCGGGCACACTGCTGCCGGTTTTGGCTTTGTCCAAGGCTTTTTGGATGGATTGTGATTCAACAAAAATGGGAATCGACTGCCCACCAATGGCAAAAGCAGCCACGGCCAGCAAGCCGACGATGATGACACCGATAAAAGACAGGCCGCGCTGGCGTGAGCGGCGGCTACGATGGTGCAGGTGCATAGCTCTACTTCCTTGTGTGAGGGCGCAGCCGTTAATGGAACGGCCCAATGCGCTTGAGGTCGCCAAAGTTCATCCAAACAAAAAAGGCCCGGCCCACGATGTTGGCATCGGGCACAAAGCCCCAATAGCGCGAATCGAGCGAATTATCGCGGTTGTCGCCCATCATGAAATAGTGGCCCTCGGGCACTTTGCAAACCACGCCTTCGATACTGTAGCGACATTGGTCACGGTAAGGAAAATCAGTGGCCCCTTGGATGAAGGCGGGCACCTCGGCGTTGTTGAGCAAGCGATGGGGCTGGTTGCCGAGCTTTTCTTCTAACTGTTTGAAGTAGCGCATGGCGCTGGCATCAAAAAAATCAGGCACCGCCGTGGTGGGCACGGCTTGGCCATTCACCGTCAGGCGCTTGTTCAGGTAGGCCACCTCGTCGCCGGGCACGCCCACCACGCGCTTGATGTAGTCCATATTGGGCTGGGGTGGGTAGCGAAACACCATCACATCGCCGCGCTGGGGGGCATTGCCTTCGGTGATTTTTTTGTTAATGACGGGCAGGCGCACGCCATAGGTAAATTTGTTCACCAAAATCAGGTCGCCCACCATCAGCGTCGGAATCATGGAGCCAGAGGGAATTTTGAACGGCTCGAACAAAAATGAGCGCAGCAAAAATACCGCACAAATCACCGGAAACAAGCCGGCAGTCCAATCCAGCCACCAAGGCTGCGCCAGTGCTTGCTGCTGGGCCGCGTTGACATCCAAATCGACTTTGGCAATGCCCATGCGGTCGAGTTCGGCGCGGCGCGCGGCGGCAGCATCGGCAATGGCTTGGGCCGCACGTTGGCGCTGGGGCAAAAAGAGGAAGCGCTCAGCCAGCCAGTAGCAACCAGTGACCACGGTAGCCAAAAACAGCAATAGAGCGAAGTTGCCTTCGATAAAACCGGTGTACCAAGCGCCAATGTAGCCCACAAAGGCCGCCAGCAGCAGCGAGGTAAAAATTTGCACCATTTGCATATCAGTCTTCCACCTGCAAAATGGCCAAGAAGGCTTCTTGTGGCACTTCCACCGAGCCAATTTGCTTCATGCGCTTTTTACCGGCCTTTTGTTTTTCCAGCAGCTTGCGTTTGCGGCTGACGTCACCGCCGTAACATTTAGCCAACACGTTTTTACGCAGTGCCTTGATGCTTTCGCGGGCGATGATGTTGGCCCCAATGGCCGCTTGAATCGCGACATCGAACATCTGGCGGCTGATAATTTCACGCATTTTGGACACCACGGCGCGCCCTCGGTACTGCGACTGGCTGCGGTGAACGATGATGGACAGGGCATCGACCTTCTCGCCATTGAGCAAAATGTCCACCTTGACCACATCCGAGGCACGGTATTCTTTGAACTCGTAGTCCATCGAGGCATAACCGCGCGAGACCGATTTGAGCTTGTCAAAAAAGTCCAACACAATCTCGCCCAAAGGCATCTCGTAGGTCAGCATCACTTGGCGGCCGTGGTAGGCCATATTGATTTGCACGCCCCGTTTTTGGTTGGCCAGCGTCATCACGGGGCCAACGTAATCTTGCGGCATGTACAAATGCACGGTGACGATAGGCTCGCGGATTTCTTGCAGCTTGCCTTGGTCGGGCATTTTGGCGGGGTTTTCCACCATGATGACCTCGCCATCGGGCTTGACCACCTGATAAACCACGCTGGGCGCGGTGGTGATGAGGTCTTGGTCAAACTCGCGCTCTAGGCGCTCTTGCACAATTTCCATGTGCAGCAGGCCCAAAAAGCCGCAGCGGAAGCCAAAACCCAGCGCTTGGCTTACTTCAGGCTCGTAGTGCAACGAGGCGTCGTTGAGCTTGAGCTTTTCTAGCGCATCACGCAGTTGGTCGTACTCGCTGGCTTCGGTGGGGTACAAACCAGCAAACACCTGGGGTTGGATTTCTTTGAAGCCGGGCAGGGCTTCGGTGGCTGGGCCGGCGTTGTTGGGCAGCTTTTTTTCTAGGGTGATGGTGTCGCCCACCTTGGCGGCTTGCAGCTCTTTGATACCGGCAATGATGTAGCCCACCTCACCGGCGCGCAGGGCATTGCGCGGCTCGTTGGCGGGGGTAAACACACCTAGGTTGTCGGCGTTATAAACGGCCTCCGAGGCCATCATTTTGATGCGCTCCCCCTTGAGCAGGCGGCCATCGACCACGCGCACCAGCATCACCACGCCCACATAGGGGTCAAACCAGCTGTCAATAATCATGGCGCGCAGGGGCGCGTCGGGGTTGCCCTTGGGGGCGGGCACCTTGGCCACAATGGCTTCCAAAATTTCTTCAATCCCCATGCCGGTTTTGGCCGAGCAGGGAATGGCATCGGTGGCATCAATGCCAATCACGTCTTCAATTTCGGCCTTGGCGTTGTCGGGGTCGGACTGGGGCAAGTCCATTTTGTTCAGTACGGGCACTACTTCAACACCTAAATCGAGTGCCGTGTAGCAGTTGGCCACGGTTTGCGCTTCTACGCCTTGGCTGGCATCGACTACCAGCAGCGCGCCTTCGCAGGCCGATAGCGAGCGGCTGACTTCATAAGAAAAATCGACGTGGCCGGGGGTGTCGATGAGGTTCAGGTTATAGACCTGACCATCTTTGGCCTTGTATTGCAAAGAGGCAGTTTGCGCCTTGATGGTGATGCCGCGCTCTTTCTCGATGTCCATCGAGTCGAGCACTTGGGCCTCCATTTGCCGCTCCTCCAGCCCGCCGCAGCGCTGAATCAGCCGGTCTGCCAGCGTGGATTTGCCGTGGTCAATGTGGGCAATGATGGAAAAGTTTCGGATATGGTTCATTTGAGACGATTAGAGAAAAAGGCGCACGCAAAAAAGGACGCATCCGGTGGTGATGCGCCCTGAACCAACGCTCCCGTGCCACGGCGGTGGTTGGTGTGGTATTGGAGGCAAGTACAGCGCAAGTCCCGGCGGCAGGGCCAGCATCTGGGGCAGACGGCTATTCTACCCAACGGGGTTGCACCGCGCGCGCTTTAGCGGCTAGGCCGAATCAGTGCATATTGCGCCCATTCGCCCCGGCGGAACAGTACGTTAATCGGCTTGGCCTTATCGGCCTTGGCCAACACGGCTTCTAATTCTTTGGCGCTGGCGACTTCGGTGTTGGCAATGGCCAAAATAATATCGCCCTCGCGCAGGCCGGCCCGTGCAGCGGCATCGCTGGCGGCATCGACCAACACCCCGCCTTTGTGCTTGAGTTCGCGTTTTTGTGCTTCGCTTAAATCAGACACCTGTAAGCCCAACTGCTGCGCGCTGGCCAGCTTGGTTTTGCTGTCGCTGTCGGTGGCTTTGCGGGTGCTGGCTACTTTGTCTGGCTCTACTTCGGCAATGGTGATGTTCAAATCACGGCTGCCACCCCGGCGGAACACGGTAATGGTGCTTTTGCTGCCCGGTTTGGTGCTGCCCACCAAGCGCGGCAAATCAGATACCTTGTCGATGGCTTTGCCGTTGAACTTGGTGATGATGTCGCCCGCTTCGATGCCCGCTTTCTCGGCGGGTGAACCAGACTCTACCCCGGTAACCAGCGCGCCCTGCTGTTTGCCCAGCCCGATGGATTCGGCCACATCTTTGGCCACCGGGCCAATTTGCACGCCAATGCGCCCGCGTGTAACTTTGCCGTTGGCACGCAGTTGTTCGCTGACACGCATGGCCTCATCGATGGGAATGGCAAAGGCAATGCCCATATAGCCGCCCGAGCGCGAATAAATTTGGCTGTTGATACCCACCACCTCGCCGCGCATATTGATGAGCGGGCCGCCGGAGTTGCCGGGGTTAATCGCTACATCGGTTTGGATAAAGGGCAAATAATCGCCGGTGTCGCGCTGCTTGGCACTGACAATGCCCGCCGTGACCGAGCTTTCCAGCCCAAAGGGCGAGCCAATCGCCATCACCCATTCACCCACACGCAGGCGGCTGCTGTCACCTACTTTGACCGCAGGCAGGCCGGTGGCCTCGATTTTGAGGACGGCCACATCGGTGCGCTTATCCGTACCAATCACTTTGGCTTTGAACTCGCGCTTGTCGGTCAGGGTAACCAGCACTTGGTCTGCGCCCTCAATGACGTGGGCGTTGGTCATGACATAGCCATCGCTGCTAACGATAAAGCCGGAACCCACACCACGCGAAGATTGGCCGTCTTCATCGTGTGGACGCTGTGGGCGTTGCTGGCGTGGCATTTGCGGCATGGGCAGGCCAAAGCGCTTGAAAAACTCTAGCATTTCTTCGTCCATGCCGCCGGTGGGCACGCGCGAGGCGATTTTTTCGGTGGTGCGGATATTAACTACCGCCGGGCCAACTTGCTCGACCAAATCGGTGAAGTCGGGCAACCCACGGGCTACGGCGGTGGTTTGGGCGATGGCGCTGCTGGGCACCACGGTGATGCTGGCTGCTGCCATCACGCAGGCGGCCAGCACAGAGCGCGAAACTGTCCAGTGTGTGTTTTTCATCAGGAGCCTTTCTGCAAAGTAAAAACGCCCGGCACGCTGGCGGGGCTGTCTGTGTTTCAGAAGGCCTTGTGGGCGATTGGTTCCGCAGTCTTAGCGCTTGGGTGATTCAAAATTGGCGTTGCGTAAAAAACCAGCAGGCAATTGCAAGGCCGAAGCCCCGTGAAATTGCTGGTGTGCGGCCAGTAATTCATCCAGACGCGGGTCGCGCAACATAACTTGGGGTGTGGATTGGCCCAGGTTATCGGTTTTGGCCACAGCCACCGGAGCTGCGGCTAATTTGGGTTGCGCTATGACGGATGCAGCAGCAGGAGCGCTGCTGGCCGCCCATTGCTCTGTGGCTGGCCCGTGGCCACTGCTACCCCAAGTGCTCCAAGCCAAACTGGCCACGGTGGCTAAGGAGGCTACCCCGGCCAGCATCTTCCAGCGGAACACTGAATCATTGGCTGCTGCTTTGGGTACGAAGGTAGTGGGCTGCGCTGGCATTGTTTGCGCCTGTAGCGGCACAACGGGGGCGGCGGCTACGGGGGGCTGGCCATGCAGTGGCTCTTGGGCCAAGCCTTGGCGCAGTCGGGCTAAAAAAGCGCCATCGTCGTGGGTTTGGCGCGCCAATTCAGGCGAGCGCAACACATCACCTACCAATTGGTACAACTGCCAAGTTTCACGCCCTTCGTCTGTCGCGGAAAAGTGCAGGGCTGAAGTCCATTCTTCGTCTGGCAATTGCCCATCGGCCAGTGCCGAGAGTTGTTCGCGCTGTGTTTGCTGTTCCATGATTTTTTCACCTGTTTGGGGCCTGTGCGGGCCACCATGAGCTATTGCAACTTCAACCGCCTTCAGCGACGGCTGCTTACCAGCGTTTGCCGCTTTGGTTTTGCAGCAAAGGCCGCACACGCGCCGAGATAGCTTCGCGCGCCCGAAAAATGCGTGAACGCACCGTGCCGATGGGGCAGTTCATGGCCAAGGCAATTTCGTCATAGCTCAATCCTTCAATTTCCCGCAGGGTTACGGCTTGGCGCAAGTCTTCGGGCAGGGCTTCCATCGCGGCATTGACGGCAGCAGCAATTTCTTGCGCTGCCAGCACCGTCTCTGGGGTTTCGTCTGTACTTGGTTCATGTCCGGGCCGTGAAGTTTCATCGTTTTCATCGTGAACCGACATGGAGCTTTCGTAAATTAGCGGGTCGCGCTTGAGGTCGAGCAGTGCTTTTTTGGCCGTATTGACAGCAATGCGGTACAACCAGGTGTAAAACTGCGCCTCGCCACGAAACTGGGGCAGGGCGCGGTAGGCACGAATGAAAGTTTCTTGGGCGATGTCTTCAATCAGGTTGGTGTCGCGCACCATGCGGCCAATCAGGCGCTCAATGCGGCGCTGGTATTTAATCACCAGTAGTTCGTAAGCACGCTGGTCGCCAGCCACGGTGCGCTGCACCAGCGCCCAATCACTGTCACCCGGGGGTACATCGGCAGAAGAAGAGGCGGTCATGGTGTCGAGGTAGGGGGTGGTGAAGGGGCGGGAGGGGCCAGCAATGCGCGGCGCAGGTCAAGCCACTGGGTGGGGTCTTGGTGTTGTTCTAGCCACAACCAAACCGCTTGGCTGCCGTTATCGGCTTGCCAGCGTACCCACAGGCTGTGTTGCCAGTGGAGATGAATCTGGGCACTCCCCGATATTTTGGGGCCAGCAAAGGGCAGCCAAAGCCAATGGTAGCCATCCCAAGCTAAATTACCGTGGGGCGATTGCCACCAGAACCACAGTGCCAGCGTGGTACACAGCAGCCATAGCAACCAGGCCGATGCCCATGCCGCTATGCCCGGCGCTGCGTCCGCAATGCCCCAAGCCAACAACACCCCCAGCCCGGCCACCACCAGCAACAACAAATAGCCCAATAACCGAGGGCTACGGCGCACCGGGTAGGTGACTATGGGGGCCGACTGGCTCATGGCAAACCTGAAGCACCAGCGTGCAATGCAGCGCGGCAAGCCATGAAACAGCAGGCTGGCAATCGGGGCTTAGATACGCCGGAACACCAGCGAACCGTTGGTGCCGCCAAAGCCGAAATTGTTTTTGACGGCAATGTCGAGCTTGGCATCCCGTGCGGTGTTGGCGCAATAGTCCAAATCACATTCTGGGTCGGGGGTGCTGAGGTTGATGGTGGGCGGAATTTTTTGCTGGTGCAGGGCCAGCACGGTAAAAATGCTCTCGATACCACCCGCACCGCCCAACAGGTGGCCCGTCATGGACTTGGTGGAGCTGACGACCATGTTGTGGGCATGGGCACCAAAAGCGGCCTTGATGGCATTGGTTTCGTTGATGTCACCCAATGGCGTAGAAGTGCCGTGGGCATTGAGATAATCCACCTGATTGGCGTTGATACCTGCGTTACGCAAGGCACCGAGCATGGCGCGGCGTGGGCCGTCCATATTGGGGGCGGTCATGTGGCCAGCATCGGCGCTCATGCCAAAACCGCACAACTCGGCGTAAATTTTGGCCCCACGCGCTTTGGCGTGTTCGTACTCTTCTAGCACCATCACGCCAGCGCCTTCGCCTAGCACAAAGCCATCGCGGTCTTTGTCCCAAGGACGCGAGGCGGTTTGCGGGTCATCGTTGCGCGTAGAAAGCGCACGCATGGCGGCGAAACCGCCCACGCCCAGCGGCGAGATGGTGGCTTCGGTGCCGCCAGCCACCACGATGTCGGCATCGCCATACTCAATCAGGCGACCGCCCTCGCCAATGCAGTGCAGGCCGGTGGTGCAGGCAGTGACGACGGCCAAATTGGGGCCTTTGAAGCCAAAGCGCATGGAAACATGCCCAGCCACCATGTTGATGATGGAGGCGGGCACAAAGAAAGGGGTCACGCGCCGGGGGCCACGGTTGGCCAACTCGGCGTGGGTGTTTTCGATCAGCGGCAAGCCGCCTATGCCCGAGCCAATCACGCAAGCAATGCGCGTGGCCAGTTCTTCATCCAAGGCATCGCCGGTGGGCAAGCCGGCATCTTGTACCGCTTGAGCGGCAGCAGCAATGCCAAAGTGAATGAAGCTGTCCATAGCACGCGCATCTTTGGCGCTGATATAGGACTCTAGGTCAAACCCCTTGACCTCACCGGCAATTTTGCAGGCGAAGTTCGACGTATCGAACTTGGTGATGAGGTCAATACCGGATTTTCCGGCGAGGATGTTGGCCCAGGCATCTTGCACCGTGTTACCCACGGGGCTGATGCAACCTAGGCCGGTCACGACAACGCGACGACGGCTCATGCGTTAAAACCTTGTGCTGATCGAAAGGCGCGGTGCGCCGATTAGGCCTTTTGGTGGCTGGAGGCGTAGTCGATGGCGTTTTGCACCGTCGTGATTTTTTCGGCATCTTCGTCGGGGATTTCGATGCCAAATTCGTCTTCGAGGGCCATTACCAGTTCTACGGTGTCCAGCGAGTCGGCACCCAAATCAGCCACGAAGGCTTTTTCGTTGGTGACTTGGGACTCTTCAACGCCCAGTTGCTCGGCAATGATTTTTTTGACGCGTGCTTCAATATCGCTCATGGTTTCCCTCTGGGAGGTTGTGAATGAATTCTCGATTCTAGCCGTATCAGGAAGTAAGCCGAAATAGCTTACTGCCACGATGCAATCGGCATCATCTTCGGGCAATTACATGTACATGCCGCCATTGACGTGCAACTCCTGCCCCGTCACATAGCCTGCTTCATTGGAGGCAAGGTAAGCGACGGCATGGGCGATGTCAGACGGCTTGCCCAAACAGCCCAAGGGAATCTGCGCTGTCAGGGCTTTTTGCTGCGCTTCGGGCAGGCTGGCGGTCATATCGGTGTCAATAAAGCCGGGGGCTACGCAGTTGACGGTGATGTTGCGGCTGCCCAGTTCACGCGCTAGGGCGCGGGTCATGCCCGCCACACCGGCCTTGGCGGCAGCGTAGTTGGCTTGGCCGGGGTTGCCCGAGGCACCCACTACGCTGGTGATGCTGATGATGCGGCCAAAACGTTGCTTCATCATCGGCTTGATGGCGGCGCGACTGACGCGGAATACCGCCTTCAGGTTGGTATCCAGCACGGCGTCCCAGTCGTCATCTTTCATACGCATGGCCAGTTGGTCACGGGTAATGCCGGCGTTGTTCACCAGCACTTGCAGGCCGCCTTGTTGTTTGACGAGGCCATCAATGAGGGCTTCTACCGCCGGGGCATCGTTCACATCCAAGGCCGCGCCCCGGCAGCCGGGGTAGGCGGCCAAGGCAGCGCTGATGCGCTCGGCCCCTTCAGCGGTGGTGGCCGTGCCAACGACTTGGTAGCCACGGGCAGCCAGTTCTTGGGCAATGGCTGCACCAATGCCGCGCGATGCGCCAGTGACCAGTGCGACGGGGGCTTTTGTGGTGGTTTCGCTCATGCCAGCAGTTCCTTAGTTTGGGTGAGGGTAGCGGGGTCGTAGAGGGCTGCGCCTACCAGTTCGGCATCAATGCGCTTGACCAAACCGGCCAGCACCTTGCCGGGGCCGCATTCAATGATGTGGCTGATGCCACGGGCTTTGAGCGCTTGCACGCATTCCACCCAGCGCACCGGGCCAAAGGCTTGGCGGTACAGGGCATCGCGGATGGCATCAGCGTCTTGCTGCACGGTAACGTCAATATTGTTCAGCACGTGGATTTGTGGCGCTGCCAGCACGGTTTCTGCCAAGGCCACGCGCAGTTTTTCAGCGGCGGGCTTCATCAGGCTAGAGTGAAACGGGGCCGAAACTGGCAGCGGCAGGGCGCGTTTGGCTCCGGCGGCCTTGAGCAGTTCGCAGGCTTTTTCTACGGCGGCCTTGCTACCGGCAATCACGGTTTGGGCGGGGTCGTTAAAGTTGACGGCCTCCACCACTTCGGTGCTGCTGCCCAGTGCGGCGGTGGCTTCGGCACAGCCAGCAATGACTTTGGCGGCTTCTAAGCCCAAAATAGCGGCCATCGCGCCCGTGCCCACCGGCACGGCTTCTTGCATGGCGGCAGCGCGCAGGCGCACCAGCGGGGCTGCTTGGGCCAACGTGAGCACGCCAGAGGCCACCAAAGCCGAGTATTCACCCAGCGAGTGCCCAGCCACCGCCGCAGGCAAAGCGCCGCCTTCGGCTTGCCAAACCCGCCATGCGGCTACACCGGCCACCAGCATCACCGGTTGGGTGTTGGTGGTCAGGGCCAAAGCTTCTTTCGAGCCTTCGTGGATGAGCTTGGCGACATCTTCACCCAAGGCATCGGAGGCTTCTTGCAGCGTTTGCGCCACGACGGGGTGGTCGCTCCAAGCATCCAACATACCCACAGATTGGGAGCCTTGTCCCGGAAAGACAAATGCAAAAGTCTTCATAGTTTTTTTATGGAAAAAATCAGAGTTTGAGCAGCACCGCGCCCCAAGTAAAGCCACCGCCCACGCCTTCGAGCAGCAGGGTTTGGCCTGTTTGTACTTGCCCAGCACGCACCGCCTGGTCTAAGGCCAGCGGTATCGAGGCGGCAGAGGTATTGCCATGCTCTTGCACGGTAACCACCACCTTGTCCATGCCCATCTTGAGTTTGCGCGCCGTGCTTTGCATGATGCGGATGTTGGCTTGGTGCGGAATCAGCCAATCGATGTCAGCTTCGGTCAGGTTGGCTTTGTGCAGCACGGTGCGGGCAGCGCCTTCCAATAAACCCACGGCCAGCTTGAACACGGCTTGGCCGTCCATGGTCAGCAGGGGCAAGCCAGTAACCTGTCCGCCTGAGACATGGCCGGGCACGCACAAAATACCCACATGTTTGCCATCGGCGTGGATGTCGGTGGCCAAGATGCCCGGCTCGTCGGAGGCTTCTAAGACCACGGCCCCAGCACCATCGCCAAACAGCACGCAGGTGGTGCGGTCTTGGAAATCCAATAGGCGGCTAAAAATTTCAGAACCCACCACCAACGCCCGCGTGGCAGTGCCAGCGCGAATCATGGCATCGGCCACCGTGAGGGCATAGATAAAGCCGCTGCACACCGCTTGCACATCAAACGCTGGGCAACCGTGGGCACCGAGTTTGTGTTGCAAGATGGTGGCCGTGGAGGGGAAGACCATATCCGGCGTGGAGGTGGCCACGATAATCAGGTCAATCTCTTGGGCTTGTACCCCAGCGGCCTGTAATGCTTGGCGCGCTGCCTCTAGGGCCAAGTCGCTGCTCACCACATCGGCATCGGCAAAGTGGCGCGCCCGGATGCCGGTGCGCTCCACAATCCATTCATCAGAGCTTTCTACGCCGCGTGTAGCCAAATCGGCCACCAAATCGGCGTTGGTTACGCGGCGCGGGGGCAGATAGCTGCCCGTGCCGATAATGCGGGAATAGGGTTTCATGGCTGAGACGCTGGCGCGGGTGTACGTTCAACAGAAGGGGCTACCGGCAGCAAAAAGGGTGCTGCGCTGGCAATGCGGTGGCGCACCCGGTCCAGCAAGTTGTTGCGGGCTGCATCATACGCCCGGTTCAGGGCTTGGCCAAAGGCCACTTCGTCTGCCGAGCCGTGGCTTTTGAACACCAAACCACGCAGGCCCAGCAAAGCAGCGCCGTTGTAGCGGCGGTGGTCTAAACGCTTTTTGAACGCCGACAGCACCGGGTAGGCCATCAGCGCGGCAAACTTTGTCCAAGGGTTGCGGGCAAATTCTTGTTTGAGAAAGCTGCTGACCATGCTGGCCAGCCCTTCACCGGTTTTGAGGGCCACATTGCCGACAAAGCCATCGCAAACCACGATATCGGTGGTGCCTTTGAAGATGTCATTGCCTTCGACATTGCCAACAAAGTTAATGCTGCCCGAATCCCCGGCATGGCGCAGCAACTCGCCGGCTTTTTTAATCACTTCGCTGCCCTTGATGGCTTCGGCACCAATGTTGAGTAGCCCGACGGTGGGCTGCTCATTGCCCTTGAGTACCGAATCGAGCGCCGAACCCATGATGGCAAATTGCAGCAGGTGCAGCTCGGTGCAATCAACATTCGCCCCCAAATCCAGCACGGTGGTAGAGCCGCCCAAGGCATTGGGAATTTGGCCTGCAATGGCGGGGCGGTCAATGCCGTCCAGCGTTTTGAGGATATAGCGCGCAATCGCCATCAGTGCGCCGGTATTGCCTGCCGACACCGCTGCCGCTGCCGTGCCCTCTTTGACCTGCTGAATGGCCACGCGCATCGAAGAATCTTTTTTGCGCCGCAGGGCGGTTTCTACTGGGTCATCCATCGTTACTACTTGCGTGACGTGGATGGCTTGGGCGCGCTCGTGGGTAAAGCTTTGCAAAGCCTCGGGCAGGCCCACCAGCAACAGGCGGGCATCGGGATGCTCGTCCAGAAACCGGCGGCACGCCGCCAAGGTGACGCGGGGGCCGTGGTCGCCACCCATGCAATCGACAGCCAGAGTAATCATCGGGAGAGGTAGGGAACTGTATGTGCAGCCGGTTCAAGAAAGAATGCAGCGGGAAAAGCAAAAGCCCGTGCTACAAAAAAAGTAGCCACGGGCCTTTGGAGGTGCGAGTTTTCTGGATGCGGTCAGGCAGCAGATTTATTCTTCAGCACTTGGCGGCCACGGTAAAAGCCGTTGGGGCTGATGTGGTGGCGCAGGTGGATTTCGCCGGTGGTGGCTTCGACAGCAATGCCGGGTACGTTCAGGGCATTGTGCGAACGGTGCATACCGCGCTTGGAAGGGGATTTTTTGTTCTGTTGGACAGCCATGATGGGCTCCTGGTCTTAAAAAGGGGGTTGGTAAAAACGCGATGGGCCCATTCAAAAGACACGAGGTGGGATTCGCGCGAAGCCTAAGATTATAGCAAAGCCTTAATTTTGGCCTTTGGCAACGCGCAAACTGGCCAAAGCGGCAAAGGGATTGGGCTTTTCGGCATTGGCTGCCTCAAAGTCTTCGTCGCTGGAGGCCAGCGGCACCGATTCGGGGCATTCATCGTGGCGCGGCACCACGGGCAGGGCCATCAGTAGCTCGTCTTCTATCAGGGTGTGCAGGTCAAAATCTGGCTCTAAGGCCAACAGGTCTTCTTCAAAATCTTCGTCCAGGGCTTCGGCGGTGGCCTCGTCGGGCACAAAGCGAAACGAGCGCTCTACCAGCAGCGGTACATCGACTGGCCCCAAGCAACGCTGGCACAGCATGGGAAAAGTGGCCTCAACACGCAAATGCAGCCAAGGCTGGTGGCCGTTGCCACCATCGGAGAGCATCTCGGCATCGGCCTGCCAATCGACACGCAAGTCGGGGTGCAGCAGCCCGTGGGCTTCTTCAGCCAAACGGGTGTATTTGAGCAGGGTTTCGTGGTTGGCCAAATGCCCGCCCGCCTGTGCAAAGGCTTTGATGTCCAGTTTCTCGGGGTGGAAGGTCTTGCTCATGGTGTGCAGTGTAAGAGAATTGCCACCATGCAAGCTTTTTTCCCCCTACAACGCCCACTGGTGCTGGGCTCTACTTCGCGTTACCGGCGCGAGCTGTTGCAACGTCTGCAATTGCCCTTTGATGTGGCCGCCCCCGAGGTGGATGAGACCCCACAGCCCGGCGAAGCCCCCGCCGTGCTGGCGCAGCGCTTGGCCTTGGCCAAGGCCCATGCAGTGGCCAGCTGCTACCCCGAAGCGGTGGTGATTGGCTCAGACCAAGTGGCCGATTTGGCGGGCCATGCGCTGGGCAAACCCGGCACCCACGAACGCGCCGTAACCCAATTGGGCATGATGAGCGGCCATACGGTGATTTTTCAGACAGCAGTGGCAGTGGTGTGCCATGCTACCGGCTTTGAGCAGCTAGAGTTGGCAGCGGTAGAAGTGCGCTTTCGTAGCCTGTCAGAGGATGAAATTGAGCGCTACCTGCGTGCTGAACAGCCCTACGATTGCGCGGGCAGTGCCAAAAGCGAGGGCTTGGGCATCAGCCTGCTCGATGCCATTGTTAGTGATGACCCCACGGCGCTGATTGGCCTGCCTTTGATTCGCACCTGCCGCCTGTTGCGCGCTGCCGGAATGGTGTTGCCATGAATGCGCCTACACCAAACCAGCATGAGCGCGGCACCCTGTATTTGGTGCCAGCCCCCTTGGATTTTGGCTGCACCAGCCAAGCGCCATTAAGCGATAGCCTGCCCACGGCCACGCTGGCCACTGCAGCCCGGCTGACGCATTGGGTGTGTGAGAACGCCAAAAGCACCCGTGCCTACCTCAAGCGGGTAGAAGCCCTGTATCCCTTAGCGCAACCCCTGCAAGCGCAACACATCATCGAATTGCCCCGTGAAGCGCACAAAAAAGGCGACCACGGCAACAAGGGCGGCGCAGTGTTCGATGCCCGGCCCCTGTTGGCCCCTGCCTTGGCCGGGCACGATATGGGTTTGGTCAGTGAAGCCGGAATGCCCGCTGTGGCCGACCCCGGCAGTTCTGTGGTGCGCGCCGCACACGATATGGGCTTGAAGGTGGTACCACTGGTGGGGCCGGTGTCCTTGCTGCTGGCGCTGGCGGCCAGTGGGCTGAATGGGCAAAATTTTGCCTTTGTCGGCTATTTGCCCCAAGATGCTGCCGAACGTACCCAACGCATTCGGGCTTTAGAAAATCTGGCACTGCAAACCGGGCAAACCCAATTGTTCATTGAAACCCCCTACCGCAATGCAGCCCTGTTGCAAGCCTTGTTGCAAGCCCTACAAGCCAACACCCGGTTGGCGTTGGCCAGTGGCCTGACGTTGGCGCAGGCGCGCATCCAAAGCATGGCGGTGCGCCAATGGCGGCAACAACCCCAAGCGCCAGATAAACATACCCCAGTGGTGTTTGCCATTGGCAGTTAAAAGCAACTCTTGCGCTTAGTGGCTGTGCGCCATGCTGCTGAGCAGCACCACCACGCCCATGCCCAGCAGCAACCAAGCAATTTGTGCGGCGGTTTCGCGCGCGGTGAGGCGTTTTTGCAGTTGCGGGATTAAATCGGCCAGCGCCACATAAATAAAGCTGCTAGAGGCCAGTGCCAGAAAATACGGCAGCCAGTCTTGCAACTGCGCTACTAAAAAATAACCCACTAGCCCACCAATGGCCGTTACGGCACCGGCCAGCGATACCTTGAGCAAGGCGATGCGGCGGTTGGCGCTGGTTTGGCGTAGCACCACCAAATCGCCAATGTGGTGCGGCACTTCGTGCGCCAACACCGCCACGGCAGCAATCAGCCCCAAGCGCATATCGGCCATAAAAGCCGAAGCAATCAACACACCATCGCCAAAGCAATGCACGCTGTCGCCGGTGATGAGCGTCCAGCCGCCGGTGCGCGGCCCAGGCGCATGGGCATGGTGCTCGTGGTGGTGGTCGTGGTCGTGGGGGGCTGCGCCATGCTCATGGCCGTGGTGCCACAGTTCGGCCTTATCGAGCAAAAAGAAAAACACCAAGCCCACCAGCAGTACGGCAAACAAATCGTGTGCGCCCGCTTGGCTTTCAAAGGCTTCGGGCAGCAGGTGCATGAACGAGGTGGCCAACAGTGCGCCAGCGGCCAGACTGAGCAAATACTGTGGTCCAAGGCTGTCACTGCGGCCCCCAAAGCCGGTACGCAACAACAGGGCTGCAATCCAAACACTGCCAATGCCGGTGACCAAGGTGGCCAGCAAAATAACCAGTAATAGCATGGTTACACGACACCCTGAGACTTCAGGGCGTGCGCTTGCACCTGCTCTTTGAGTTTGTCGCTGGCATGAAAAGTGACCACACGGCGCGCCCGAATGGGCGCGGGTGCGCCAGTGCGCGGGTTGCGCCCCGGACGGGGGGGCTTGCTACGCACCTGAAAATTGCCAAACCCCAGCAGCTTGACCTCTTGGCCTGCGATGAGCTGCTCGGCAATCAAACCAAAAAAGGTGTCCACCATTTCTTGGGCTTCGCGCTTGTTGAGCGCTACCTCTTGCTGCAACAGCTCAATCAGTTGCGCCTTGGTCAGCGCCGGGTTGGCGCATTGCTGGGAGGGCTGGGAAGACATCACATCACACCCGCAAACGGGCTCCGGTTTGTTCGACCAGTTGTGCCACCACAGCGGCCACGGCGACTTCAATCTCGGCATCGGTCAGGGTGGCCTCGCCACTGCCCAAGGTCAGGCGCACGGCCAAGCTCTTTTCTCCGCTGGCCAAACTGGTGGCTGGTGCTGCTTCTGCGCCCTTGACGGGCTTGGGACGATAGACATCAAACAGCACGGCTTGGCGCAGCATCTCAGGGTTCAGCGCTGACTCAATGGCGGCCATGATTTGGGCATGGCTGACTTGCTCGGCCACCACCACGGCCAAATCGCGCTGCACCGGCTGGTGTTTGGGCACGGTTTTCAACTGCGGCACGCTGCGTTGCAACACGGCATCCAATTCCAACTCGAACAACATCGGCGCTTGGGGCAGCTCCCACGATTGGCGCCATTGTGGATGCAATTCACCGACAAAGCCAATCGCCTTACCCCCTAGCAACACACGGGCGCAACGGCCTGGGTGCATGGCGGGGTGGCTGGCCGGTTCAAACTGGGCCTTGAGCGGGGCCAGTAGGGCCTCGACATCGCCCTTGGTATCGAAGAAATCTACCGTTTGCTCTTTGCAGCCCCATTGAAGGCTATCGGCGGGGCCAAAGGCCAGACCGGCTACGCGCATGGGCTGGTCAAAGCCTTGCACGGTGTTGTCGCTGTTGGGCACGGTGGCATCGCGCAAGAACACCCGGCCCAATTCAAACACGCGCACACGCTCGGCGCGGCGGTCCACATTAAATTTCAGCACTTGCAGCAGTGAGCCTAGCAAGGAGGAGCGCATCACACCCATTTGGCTGGCAATCGGGTTGAGCAGCTTAATCGGCTGGGCGTTGCCTGCCAACTCGCGCTCCCAGCGCTCATCGACAAAGCTGAAATTGATGGTTTCTTGGTAGCCCAGTGCGGCCAATTGGCGGCGCACCGCAAAGGCGCTGCGGCGGTTTTCAGCGCGCAGTTTGGCGGTGATGGGGGCCAGTGGTGGCGTGGTCGGCAACTGGTTGTAACCCACCATGCGCGCTACTTCTTCAATCAAATCTTCTTCGATGCTCAGGTCAAAGCGGTAGGAAGGCGGCGTGACGGTGAGCAGGCCATCGCCCTCTTGCACTGGCAGACCCAAGCCGCGCAGAGCCTCAGCGCATTGCTGCTGCGTGACGGCCATGCCCAACACCTTGGCACAACGGGCGACGCGCAGGGTGACAGGGCTGCGCTCGGGCAGGGTGGTTTGCTGGTCATCGATGGGGCCAACCACGGTGTCAGGGGTGCCGCAAATTTCTAGCACCAATTGGGTGATGCGTTCGATGTGTTCCACGGTGTATTGTGGGTCCACACCGCGCTCAAAACGGTGTCCGGCATCGGTAGAGAAGTTATAACGGCGCGAACGGCCTGCAATGGCTTTGGGCCACCAGAAGGCGGCTTCGATGTAGATGTGGCGCGTATCGTCCGAAACGGCAGTGGCATCGCCACCCATGATGCCCGCCAAAGACTCGACTTGGTGGGCATCGGCAATCACGCCCACTTGTGCATCTAATGTCACGGTGTTGCCGTTGAGCAGCTTGAGCTGTTCGCCCGGCTGGCCCCAACGTACTTGCAGGCCACCGTGGATTTTGTCCAAATCAAAAATGTGCGAGGGGCGGCCCAACTCGAACATCACATAGTTGGAAATATCTACCAGTGGCGAGACGCTGCGCTGACCGCAACGGGCCAGCTTATCCACCATCCACTGTGGCGTTTGGGCGCGGGTGTTGACGTTACGCACCACGCGGCCACTGAAGCGACCACACAAATCGGGCGCTTGCACCGACACCGGCAGTTGGTCTGGGATGCCCACAGCCACGGCGGGAAACTCAGGTTGCAACAGCGGCGCGCCAGTGAGGGCGGACAGTTCACGCGCAATGCCATACACGCTCAGGCAGTGGGCCAGATTGGGCGTGAGCTTGAGCGTGAGCAGGGTGTCGTCGAGCTTGAGGTACTGGCGGATGTCTTGGCCCACCGGGGCATCCAGCGGCAGCTCTAGCAGCCCGGCGCTGTCTTCAGAAATTTGCAACTCGCGTGCCGAGCACAACATGCCTTGGCTTTCTACGCCACGCAGTTTGCCCAGCTTGATGCTGAAGGGCTTGCCATCTGCGCCCGGCGGCAGTTCGGCCCCCACCAAAGCGCAGGGTATTTTGATACCGACGCGGGCATTGGGGGCACCACAGACGATATTGAGTAGCGCGCCCTGTCCGGCATCGACTTGGCAGACGCGCAGGCGGTCGGCATTCGGGTGCTGCACGGCTTCTTTTATCTCTCCGACCACGATGCGCGTGAACGGCGGTGCCACCGGCTCAAGCTCTTCGACTTCGAGGCCGGCCATAGTCAGCGTTTCGGCCAGTTGGGCCGTGGTGAGCGGGGGATTGCAAAATTCGCGCAACCAAGATTCGGGGAATTGCATAGTCAGACTCGGATACTTCAGGGGCCGGGCAGCGAGCGCCGGGGGGCTTGCTGTGCTTTATTGGAACTGCGACAAGAAACGGATATCGCCGTCAAAGAACAGGCGCAGGTCATTGACACCGTAGCGCAGCATGGTCAGGCGGTCCATGCCCATGCCAAAGGCAAAGCCGATGTATTTTTCGGGGTCTAGGCCCATGTTACGCACCACATTCGGGTGTACTTGGCCCGAACCGGCCACTTCGAGCCAGCGGCCTGCCAGCGGGCCGGTTTGGAATTGAATGTCAATTTCGGCGCTAGGCTCAGTGAACGGGAAAAAGCTGGGGCGGAAACGCAGCACCAAATCATCGCTCTCGAAGAAAGTGCGGCAAAAATCAGTAAAAACCACTTTCAGGTCTTTGAAGCTGACGTTCTCGCCAATCCACAGCCCTTCGCATTGGTGGAACATGGGCGAGTGCGTGGCATCGCTATCGACACGGTAGGTGCGGCCCGGCACAATCACGCGAATTTCGGGCATGGCTTGGCCCGCATCGAGCAGGGCGCGGTGCTGCTTGACATGCTGCACGGCATGGCGCACCTGCACCGGGCTGGTGTGCGTACGCAACAAATTGGGCGCTGTGGCCGAACCGCCTTCGACATAGAAGGTGTCGTGCATGGAGCGGGCAGGGTGGTCTTCGGGGGTGTTGAGCGCCGTGAAGTTGAACCAGTCGGCCTCAATTTCGGGGCCTTCGGCCACATCAAAGCCCATCGAGCCAAAAATGCTTTCGATGCGCTCTTGCGTCAGGGAGACGGGGTGCAAACCGCCTTGGCCGCGCTGGCGACCGGGCAAGCTCACGTCCAACGCTTCGGCCTTGAGTTGGACTTGCAACTCGGCATCAGCCAGCGCTTGGCGACGCGCGGTCAGGGCCGCTTCAATCGCCTGCTTGGCCACATTGATGGCCGCGCCGCGCGATTTCTTTTCTTCTACCGACAGCTGCGCCATGCCCTTCATCAGCTCGGTGATGCGTCCGGCTTTGCCTAAAAACTGCGCCTTGGCGTTTTCTAGCTCGGCGGGGGTGGCACTTTGCGCGAACAACTGCTGTGCGCTTTCGACCAGAGAGTCCAACTCGTTCATGTTTTTTTGCTCTTGAAAAGGCACAAGGGCTAGTGCTTTTGCAAGCCTAGCCCTTGTGGTTAGTGCGCTCACAGCTACTGCGGGCAGTAGCTACGGCTGTGAAACTCAAGCAGCCAGTTTGGCCTTGACTTGTTCCACGATGGCGCCAAAGGCGGCCTTGTCATGCACGGCCAAATCGGCCAGCATCTTACGGTCAATTTCGATGGCGGCTTTTTTCAGGCCGTTGGCAAATTGGCTGTAGGTCAGGCCCAATTCACGGGCACCGGCGTTGATACGGGCAATCCACAATTGGCGGAAAACGCGCTTGCGGTTACGACGGTCACGGTAGGCGTATTGGCCTGCCTTCATCACCGCCTGTTTGGCGATGCGATAGACGTTACCACGACGACCACGGAAACCCTTGGCCAGTTTCAGAACTTTTTTGTGACGGGCATGGGCCGTTACACCACGTTTGACGCGAGGCATGTGTTTACTCCTTGTTCGTCAGTGAATTACAAGCCGCACTTGGGCAGCATCTGCGCCATGTGACCCATATTGGTCTCATGAACGGCAGCCACACCACGCAACTGGCGCTTGTTCTTGGTGGTCTTCTTGGTCAAAATGTGACGCTTGAAGGCATGGCCGCGCTTGACGGTACCACCTGGACGAACGCGAAAGCGCTTTTTAGCGCTGCTCTTGGTCTTCATTTTGGGCATGTGAATGCTCCTTTGATTGTGCTCGTGAGGCGTTTGCAAACCTTTGCAAACTTGTTGGCCCCGAGACACTTCTAAATGGCAGGCCCAAAGCCTGCCGCAAAGGGTGCGCTAGGCGCGCCCTTTGGTTTCCTGCACCAGCCACCCGCTTAGGGTAGCCAGTGCGGGCAATAGGGTTTAGTGGGTAGCGTCTGCGCCGCCATCGGCGGGTTTAGCGCCGCCACCACCGGCCTTTTTGCGCGCCGGAGCAATCATCATAATCATCTGGCGGCCTTCTAGGCGCGGGAACTGCTCTACCAAGATGGTATCGGCCAAGTCGTCGCGCAGGCGGTTGAGCAAGGCCAAGCCTAGCTCTTGGTGGGTAATTTCACGACCACGGAAACGCAGCGTGATTTTGCACTTGTCGCCATCGGCCAAAAAGCGGCGGATGTTACGCAGCTTGATGTTGTAGTCGCCATCATCGGTACCGGGGCGGAACTTGACTTCCTTGATTTCGATGACCGTCTGCTTGGCTTTGGCCTCTGCAGCACGTTTTTGCTCTTGGTATTTGAACTTGCCGTAGTCCATCAGACGGCACACTGGCGGGTTAGCGGTGGCGGCAATTTCTACCAAATCCACATCCAACTCGCCTGCCATACGCAGGGCTTCCATCAGGCTGACCACACCCAGCGGCTCATTTTCAGGGCCAGACAGGCGCACCTCTGGGGCCATGATTTCACGGTTGAGGCGGTGCTTGCGCTCCTCACGGTGGCGACGATCACGAAATTCAGTAGCTATGGCTATCACCTTCAATCTAAATGCTACGAAAAGCGTAGCTGTTTGCAAACAGCCGACAACAGCTACGCCTTAACTTGCCCCCAACTTATTGTTTGGAGGCTACAGTTTGGGTGATGAGTTCGATGAAGGCATCAACCGACATGACACCTAAATCTTTATTACCCCGGGCGCGCACTGCGACTGTACCGGCTGCACGTTCTTTGTCGCCAGCGACAAGGATAAACGGCAGCTTCTGCATGGAATGCTCGCGTATTTTATACGTAATCTTTTCGTTACGAAGGTCTGTGATGACGCGCAAGGGCTGTTGGGGCAAGGCTTGTTGCAAACGGGCCACCACTTCGCGGCAATAATCGGCCTGATCGTCGGTGATGTTGAGCACCGCTACTTGCACCGGAGCCAGCCAAGTGGGCAGGGCACCGGCGTGTTCTTCAATCAAAATGCCGATAAAACGCTCTAAGCTGCCGACAATCGCGCGGTGCAAAATCACCGGGCGTTTGCGGCTGCCATCTTCGGCCACATACTCGGCATCGAGGCGCTCGCTCAGGTTGAAGTCCACCTGAATGGTGCCGCATTGCCATTCGCGGCCAATGGCGTCTTTGAGCGTGTATTCAATTTTGGGGCCGTAAAAAGCGCCATCGCCCTCAGAAATCACAAACTCGCAGCCCGAATGGCGCAGGCTGTCCATCAGTGCCTGCTCGGCCTTGTCCCACAACTCGTCAGAGCCAATGCGCGCCGCTGGCCGCGTCGAAACTTTGTACAAGATGTTGGTAAAGCCAAAATCGGCATACACCTGCTTGAGCACCTTGGTGAAGGTGTCGCACTCGGGCAAAATTTGGTCTTCGGTGCAAAAAACGTGGCCGTCGTCTTGCGTAAAGCCACGCACGCGCATGATGCCATGCAAGCCGCCCGAAGGCTCATTGCGGTGGCATTGGCCGAACTCGCCGTAGCGCAGTGGCAAGTCGCGGTAGCTCTTGATGCCTTGCTTAAAAATCAGGATGTGGCCGGGGCAGTTCATCGGTTTGAGCGCGTAGTCGCGCTTTTCCGACTCGGTGATGAACATGTTGTCGCGGTACTTGTCCCAGTGGCCGGTTTTTTCCCACAGGGTTTTTTCCAGAATTTGCGGGCCTTTGACTTCTTGGTAGCCATTTTGGCGATAGACACCGCGCATGTACTGCTCTACCTGTTGCCACAGCGTCCAGCCTTTGGGGTGCCAAAACACTAAGCCGGGGGCGTGCTCGTCCATGTGGAACAAGTCCAGCTCGCGTCCTAGCTTGCGGTGGTCGCGCTTTTCGGCTTCTTCTAGGCGCGTGAGGTACTGTTGCAGCTCATCTTTGCTGGCCCAAGCGGTGCCGTAGATGCGTTGCAGCATCTCGTTGCGGTGGTCACCGCGCCAGTAAGCGCCGGCCACCTTCATCAGCTTAAAGTGTTTGAGCTTGCCAGTGCTGGGTACGTGCGGGCCACGGCACAGGTCTTCAAATGCGCCTTCGCGGTACAGGCTGACATCTTCATTGCTGGGGATGCTGGCAATGAGCTCGGCCTTGTAGTTCTCGCCCAAGCTTTTGAAGTAGGCCACTGCCTCGTCACGCGGCAGCACGCGGCGCACGATAGGCTCATCTTTGTTGGCCAGCTCGCTCATTTTCTTTTCAATGGCGGCCAAGTCTTCGGGCGTGAAGGGGCGTTTGTACGAAAAATCGTAATAAAAGCCGTTGTCAATCACCGGGCCAATCGTCACTTGGGCCTCTGGGAACAGCGTCTTGACGGCATAGGCCAACAAGTGGGCGCTAGAGTGGCGAATCACCTCCAAGCCGTCGGCATCTTTGGCAGTAATGATGGCCAGCGGGCTGTCTTGGGTGATTTGGTAGCTGGTATCAACCACTTTGTCGCCAATTTTGCCCGCCAGCGCCGCTTTGGCCAAACCAGCGCCAATGGATGCGGCGACTTCGGCCACCGTGACCGGGCCGGAAAATTGACGTTGCGAGCCGTCAGGGAGCGTGATGTTCAACATGGGGCAATGGAAAAATAAAAACGCGGCTCTGGGGCCGCGCTAAAAACAAGAAAGAAAACCGGTGCAGGCGCGAACTGCCGCCCATCAATGGGCAGAAACCAACTCCGTGGTGGTCGTTCGCGGTGTCATAACCGGGGCACCTTTCTTGCACTGTTTCAATCCACGCCTCTTAAGAGGCGACTTTTGAAGAGGTTACCCCTCTCCCAAAGTGGTTCTATCCCCCTGAAAGGGGCAGACCAGAGTCGATTTTAGAATAGAAGTGCAATTGTCCCATAAAACCTAAATCGGGCTTATTTGCTACCCTTGGCGGGCAATACCCCGTGCAGTGTCGCTGCCAAGTCTTCCGCCGAGAACTTAGCGACGTAGCCATCAGCACCTACGCCGCGCACATGGTCTTCGTTGGCCGAACCCGACAGCGAGGAGTGAATCACCACCGGCAGCCCTCTGAAACGGGCATCGCCTTTGATGTTGCGCGTTAAGGTAAAGCCGTCCATCTCGGGCATTTCCAAATCGGTCAGCACCAAACACACCTTGTCCATGATGGTTTTGCCCTCGGCATGGGCTTGGTCGGCCAGCGTTTGCAGCCTATCCCAGGCTTCTTTGCCGGTTTTGACCATTTCGTAAGGCGCGTGCAGGTGTTGCAGCTCTTGCTCAATCAGGGTGCGGGCAACAAAAGAGTCATCGGCGGCCAAAATGATGGTGCCCTTTTTGATATTGAGCTGTGAACGCGGCTTTTGTGCTTCGTTGGCGGTTTGCTCTGTGGGGGTGACCATTTGCAAAATGGCCTCGACATCGAGCACTTGGGCCAAGCGCGTGCCATCGGTGTTGCCATCGAGCCGGGCAATGCTGGTAACCAGCTTACCGGCGGCACCACTGCTTTCGGCAGACAAGACTTGGTTCCAATCCAAGCGCACGATGTCTTCTACTGATTCGACCGCAAAGGCTTGCGTGGTGCGGGCAAATTCGGTCACCAACATAATGTTCAGGCCGGTAGCGGGCTTGCAGCCCACAATGGCGGGCAAATCGAGCACCGGAATGACCTGACCGCGCAGATTGACCACCCCTAAAGAATGGGCCGAGCCACCGGCAATGGGTGTGATGCTGGGCATGGCCACAATCTCGCGGATTTTGAACACATTGATGCCAAACAGCTCCGATTGCCCCAGCGCAGTGTCTGTTCCTAGACGAAACAGTAGCAGCTCAAACTTATTAGAGCTAGTGAGGTTGGTTCGCTCATCAATCTCGTGTTGTACAGATTTCATCAGTTTGCGCGTGAAACCTCGGCATTCATGCCGGGGAGGTAGAGCAAGGAACGCGCAGCGTTCCTTGCTTTGGGCCTTGCCTGTTCACGTTTTGCGTTGTTGGCCCGGTTGAAGAAATAGCCATAACTATCAGCGCGTTGAATGACGCGGCAATGTTTGTGGCTGATGCCTTGCACCACGACAGATTGTCCGTCTTGGTAGCTTTGGATGTTGAAAGAACCGCTGGCCCGTACTGTCACCCGTCCGATGTGAGAGCCCGCTTTGATGCCCGCTGGCACCTCAGCGCGCACCATGTCGCCGGTGCCAAAGCCATGCACCCGTTTGGTACGCATCAAATAGCCGCGTGGAAAGCCAAATTTGTCCAAGCGGGTGCGCTGGTAGCTGCCCCGGCCTGTGGCTTTGAGGGTTAGCGTAGGGCATTGCCAGTTTTGAATGGCTCGCAAGGAGCTGACACAGGCGGCATCGAGCGCGTGCGTTTTCGGAATACCCAGCGTGCAGCGGTTGAATTTGGTTTGGCCGCCAGAGGCCAGCTCTACGGGGAGGCCGGTGGATTTGAGGGCATTGGCCAGTGCCCAGCGTGTAGCATTGACTGCTGCTGCATCGCGTAAAAGTTTTTTGGCATCAGTCAGTATCTTGGCTAGGCGGTTTTTGTCTTTCGCTAAAATATCTTCAATATCGCGCGCCGCTTTTTTCTGGTTACAGCGCTGGCAGGCGAGCGTGAGATTAGAGAGATTAGAGAGATTAGAGAGATTCCATTTTTCCAGCAGGTACTCGCGCAATTCATAGCCGAACAAGGCGCCTTGTTGGTACTCAATGCCTCTGCGCCGACGACGCATTTGTCGTCGGGCTGTCAGTACTTCAGAAATCTGCTTACCGCGATGGATTAACTCCATCAAGTTCCGCACCACGGCAGCGGTTTGCACTTCTCCAGTTTGTGCGTCGATGACTTGGGCATCGCGCACCAAAGCCAAGCCGGTGGTTTTACTGCCGGGGTCGAGCTTCAAAC